>NZ_JBEPEW010000062.1:0-45452 GCF_040300965.1 Streptomyces mesophilus
GGCACTGAACGGCGCGTTCGCGCACCGCGGCAGCCGGTGAGCTCAGACCTTCGGCCAGCAGCGCCGTGACATCGTCGCCCGAGCGGGCCAGCGCCCAGCGCAGGGCGCCGGCGACGTTGGGATCGGTCTCGGTCAGCGCCGCCTCGACCAAGGCCTCCTTCGGCGCGGGCGCGTCGTCGCCGGAGGTCAGGGCCGCGCGCTGGCGGGTATCGGCGCTCTTCGACCCCAACGCCTGCAGCAGCCCGACCACTTGGAGCACCGCCTCCCAACTGGCAGGACCGGCGCCGTCGATCCGCTGCAGACGCGTGAGCAACTCGGTCTCGGCCGCGATGCGTTCCCTCGTCTGCGCGATGAGGTCGACGACCAGCGTCGCGGGCGTGAAGCCCGGATCGTCTAGCGCACGCCCGATCTCGCGCAGGGAAAGCCCCAGCGACCGCAGGCTCTCGATATGGAAGATCCGCCGGATGTCCTCGGCGGAGTACTCCCGATAGCCGGTGCCGGTACGGGCCGAAGGCCGCAGCAGGCCGAGCGACTCGTAATGCCGGAGCATGCGGGCGCTGACTCCGGAGCGTCGCGCCACCTCGCCGATCAACATGCGGGTCATTCTCCCGGTCCGCCGGTCATTCTCCCCGTCAGCCGGTCACTCTCCCGGCCGGTCCTGGAGGGCGACGACGCGTTTCGCCTCCTCGACGGCGAACGCGAACCCGGCGTCCGGGTCCTGAAGCAACCGCAGTGTGGCCAGCGCGTGCGCGCGTACGCCCCCGTCGGTCGCTGTCGCCGCCGCCCGCAGCGCAGGCTCGGACCTGTCGCCCAGCGCGATCATGGCCCGGCTGAGGCTCAGTTGCGTCTCCCGCCCGCCGCGCCCGAGCTGAGTCGCGAGCAGTGTGGCCAGAGGCGGCTCGTCTCCTTGCGGTACGAGCACCACCGCGGCCCGCCAGGCACTGCGCGCCACCTCGTCCTCGGCGTCGGTCAGCAGCTCTCGCGTGATCGCCGGCCAAGCGCTCCGGTTCCCGAGCTTCGACAGCGTGTGCAGCGCCTGACTGCGTGCCTGCGAACGCGCCGATCCGAGCTCACCCACGAGCGCGGGCAGCGTCAGGGACACCGGGTGGCGGGTGAGTGCCCAGGTCAGCATGTCCCGTACGAAGAACTCGGACTCGATCGCGCAGCGCTCGACCAGCGTGTCCACGAAGCGCGGGTCGGGCGCCGAACCGGCTGCCAGGGCGGCCCGCAGTCGTACGGATGAACGACTGTCCTCGAGCGCCTTGAGCACCCGTGTTCCCTCGGTGTTCTGTCCTGTGATCGTCATCGAGATCACCTCCTCGGCAACGAGCCAAGACCTTGTCACCGTGTCAAGGTCAAACCCCTCGCGCCGCCCGAGCGGCCAGGTAGCCTCCACCGCACAGGAGCCGAGGAGGTCGAGTGGTCCGGGAACACGCAGGCCGGGTGCTGGGGGCGAACCTTCGCGTACTGCGGGGGCAGGCGGGGCTCACGCTCTCCGCCCTGGCCCGGGAGTCGGGCATCGCCAAGGGGACGTTGTCGCAGCTGGAGTCCGGTACGGGCAACCCCACCATTGAGACCGTGTTCAGCTTGTCGAACGCTCTTGGGGTTCCGGTCTCCACGCTCCTCACCGAGCGCACCGACCCGGACGTGGTCCTCGTGCGCTCCGGCGGACTCGAGGTGCTCAGCAGCAACGCCGTCGACCTGCGGATGCTGCGCCGCATGGACATCACCGACAAGGCGATCGAGCTCTACGACCAGCGGGTGCGTCCGGGGGAGGTCCAGCACTCCGCGGGGCACCCGGGACGCGAGCATGTCGTGGTGACATCGGGGCAGCTCAGAGTGGGGCCGCCGGATGCGCCGTACGAGCTGGGGCCCGGTGACTACGTGTGCTTCGACGCCCGGCGGCCGCATGTGTACGAGACCGTCGGCGGACCGGTGGTCTCCGTCCTGATGCTGGAGTACCCGGCCGACGCGGGGCCTCCCGCGCTCGGTGGCTCGTGCGGGATCCCCGCACCGCGCAAGCCGGGGCGTGCGAAGGGTTGACCGCGTCGCCAACTCCTTTCTAGGCTCGGTCCGTTCATTGAAATGAACGGAAGTGGGGTGGGTGGTGTCCCCCGACATCGTGGTCGTGGGTGCCGGCATGATCGGCGCCGCCTGCGCGGAGGCGCTCAGCGCCGCCGGTCTGAGGGTGACGGTCCTCGACCGCGCAGGGATCGCCGGCGGCACGACCGCCGCGGGCGAGGGCAATGTGCTGGTCTCCGATAAGGCACCGGGCCCCGAGCTGGAACTCGCCCGCGCCTCCCGCCGCCGCTGGCCCGACCTGCTCGCCGCGCTGCGCGAAGAGCTCGGCCCCGCGCCGGCCGAGGCGGAGTGGGAGGCCAAGGGTGGCCTGGTGGTCGCGACCACCGACGAGGCCGCGGCGCCCCTGGCGCACTTCGCGGCCGCGCAACGCGCCGTCGGCATCCGCGCTGACGAGATCACCCCGGAAGCCGCCGCGCAGCTCGAACCCCACCTCACCCGGGGCGTCACCGCCGCCGTCCACTATCCCGAGGATGCCCAACTCCAGCCGGTGCTCGCGGCCACCACGCTGCTCGCGGCGGTGCGCGCCCGCGGCGGCGAAGTCCGCGCCGGCACGACGGCGCTCGGCGTGACACGGGACGCCGCCGGACGGGTCAGCGGCGTACGCACCGATGACGGCACCCTCGCCTGCCGTGCGGTGGTCAACGCCTGTGGCCCGTGGGCGGGTTCGTTCGCCGCCCGGGCCGGGGCGCCCATCACGGTGCTGCCACGGCGCGGCATGATCCTGGTGACCGGCCCGCTGCCCCCGGGCACCGTCCGGCGCAAGGTGTACGACGCCGACTACGTCGGCGCGGTCGCCAGCTCGGACGCAGATCTGCAGACCTCGACGGTGGTCGAGGCGACCCGCGCGGGCACGGTGCTCATCGGCTCCAGCCGCGAGCGCGTCGGCTTCGACGAGACCGTACGCGTCGACGTACTGCGGGAGTTGGCACGCAAGGCCGTCGCGCTGTTCCCGGTGCTCGCCGGTGTGCCGGTGATGCGGGCGTACGGGGGTTTCCGGCCGTACGCACCCGATCATCTGCCCGTGATCGGCGCCGACCCGCGGCTGCCCGGCCTGTGGCACGCGACCGGCCACGAAGGCGCGGGCATCGGACTCGCGGCGGCCACCGGACGGCTGCTCGCCGACCTGTACACGGGAGCGGTGCCCGAAGTCGATCCGGAGCCGTTCCGCGTGGACCGGCCGGCTGTCATCGAGGGGGAGGAGGCCGCGTGAAGGTGCTCATCGACGGCAAGGAGACGGTGGCGGCCGAGGGTCAGACCGTGGCGGGCGTGCTGCTCGGCGCGGGGATCACGTCGTGGCGTGCGACCAGGGACGGTGGCCGGCCGCGCGGTGTCTTCTGCGGGATCGGTGTGTGCTTCGACTGCCTGGTCGTGGTCAACGGCATCCCGGACGTACGGGCATGCCAGCGGCTCGTCCGCGACGGCGACGAGATCCGGGCGCAGCACGGTGCGGAACTGCCGTCGTGAGCCGCGTCGTCGTCGTGGGCGGCGGGCCCGCCGGGATGGCCGCCGCGCGGGCAGCCGCGACAGCCGGCGTCCAGGTGCTCCTTATCGACTCGGGCGCGCGGCTGGGCGGCCAGTACCACCGGCAGGACGCGCGCGCGGGCGCCGAGCGGTTCACGCTTCCGCCCGGCGTCGAGCACCTGGGGGAGTCGGTCGTATGGGCGCTGGAACCCGTGGCGGGCGGGCACCGGGTGCATGTGCGCACCGGTCCTGCCGACGGGCCGGGCAGGACCGGCCGTAGCGTCGACACCCCGGCCCTGGTCCTTGCCACCGGCGCGTACGACCGGGCACTGCCCTTCCCCGGCTGGGACCTGCCCGGCGTCTTCACGGCAGGCGCCGCGCAGGCGCTGGCGAAAGGGCAGGGCGTACGCGTGGGGGAGCGGGTGCTGCTCGCCGGCACCGGACCGTTCCTGCTGCCGGTGGCGCGGTCGCTGCTCGATGTCGGCGCACGGGTCGTCGGTGTGCTGGAGGCGGGCGAGCCCGTCACCGGCTGGCTCGCCCGTCCCGGCGGTCTGCTGGCCGGCACCGGAAAACTGGGCGAACTGGCAGGCCACGTCGCGTCGTTGGCGCGCCACCGTGTTCCGTACCGACGCCGCACCGCCGTGATCGAAGCACACGGAACCGACCGCGTCGAAGCGGTCACGACGGCCCGCCTGAACCCCGACTGGACCGTGGTGCCGGGCAGTTCGCGCCGCGTCGAGGTTGATGCCGTGTGCGTCGGATTCGGCTTCACCCCGCAGCTCGAACTCGCCGTCGCGGCACGCTGCGCGCTCGCCGACGGCTTCGTGACCGTAGATGCCGCCCAAGCCACCTCCGTACGCGGCGTGTTCGCGGCCGGGGAGCTCACCGGTATCGGCGGAGCCGAACTCTCCGCCGCGGAGGGCACGATCGCCGGCGTCAGTGCGGCGCGGCTGCTCGGCGCCCGCCCGGCACCACCCGTCCGCGCGCTGCGGAAGGCCCGTACGGGCCGCCGGTTCGCCGCCGCGCTGGACGCCGCCCATCCCGTACGGGACGGCTGGCGCAGCTGGCTGCGCGAGGACACCCTCGTGTGCCGCTGTGAGGAGGTCGCCTACGGGGAACTGTGCGCCGCCGCCCGCGAGCGCGAGGCTTACAGCGGCCGCTCGCTCAAACTCGTCACCCGCGCGGGTCTCGGCCCGTGCCAAGGGCGGATCTGCGGCCGCGCGGTCGGCGAGCTCACCGGTGTCCAGGACGCCGCCGCCACATTCGCCCGGCGCCCGATCGCCGCACCGCTCCGCCTCGGCGAGCTCGCCGAGGACCCGGGCCAAGAGCCCGACGGCCCATAGGACCCGGTGCTTGCGGACGCCTTGCCGGCAACGCCCGCACAAATGGCAGCAACGCCCGCACCGACGACAGCAACTCCCTCACCAGCAGAAGGAGATGGCGCATGACGCAGGAGAAGCTCGACGGAGTCATCGTCGCGACCGCGCTGCCCTACGCCGAGGACCCGAGCGCACCCGCCGGACTCCGCGTCGACCTCGACCGGTACGCGGAGCACTGCCGCTGGCTCATCGAGAACGGCTGCCGAGGTGTCGGGCCCAACGGGTCCCTGGGCGAGTACTCCTCGCTCACCGACGACGAGCGCAGGGCCGTGGCCTGTACCGCGCTCGACGCGGTCGGCGGCGACGGGATCGTGGTGGTCGGCGTGCACGGCGTCGGAGCGCACCAGGCCCGGGCCTGGGCCGAGAAGGCCGCCGAGGACGGTGCGCACGGGGTGCTGTGCCTGCCGCCGACGATGTACCGGGCCAACACCTACGAAGTGATCCACCACTTCGAGCAGGTGGCGAGCGTCGGGCTGCCGGTGATGGCGTACAACAACCCGATCGACACCAAGGTCGACCTGACACCCGAGGTCGTCGCCGAGATCGCCGCGATCGACAACGTGGTGGCCGTGAAGGAGTTCTCCGGTGATGTCCGCCGGATCCTGGAGATACGGGAGAAGGCGCCGGACCTCACCGTCGTCGCGGGGGCCGACGACCTCGTGCTCGAGGCGCTCCTGATGGGCGCCACCGGCTGGTTCGCGGGCTTCCCCAACGTCTTCCCCGCCGAATCCGTACGCCTCTACGAACTGGCCCTCGACGGCAGGCTCGACGAGGCCCGCGCACTGTACGAACCGTTGGTCGCGGCCTTCCGCTGGGACTCACGTACCGAGTTCGTCCAGGCCATCAAGCACGGCATGGACCTCGTCGGCCGCTACGGCGGCCCCTGCCGGCCGCCCCGCGGTCCGCTCACGGGTGGCCAACTGGCCGCGCTCGACGCCGATATGAAACGAGCCGTCGAGTACCTGGCCGAGCAGTCGGTGGGTGCCTGAGATGCGCGCCTCCCGGTATTTCTCCGCCGTCGACTCGCACACCGAAGGCATGCCGACCCGCGTCGTCACCGGCGGCATGGGCGTCATCCCCGGCGCGACCATGGCCGAGCGCCGCGCCTACTTCACCGAACACCTCGACCACATACGCGAGTTCTTCGTCAACGAACCCCGCGGGCACGCCGCGATGAGCGGCGCGATCCTGCAGCCGCCCACCCGGCCCGACGCCCACTACGGCGTCCTGTACATCGAGGTCTCCGGCTGTCTGCCCATGTGCGGTCACGGCACCATCGGGGTGGCGACGGTCCTGGTGGAGACCGGCATGGTCGAGGTCACCGAACCGGTGACCGAGGTCCGGCTCGACACGCCGGCCGGACTCGTCGTCGCCCGAGTGGCGGTCGAGGACGGCCGGGCCACCGCGGTGACGATCCGCAACGTGCCCTCGTTCGCCCTGCAGTTGGACGCGAAGGCCGACGTACCGGGTCTGGGCACGGTCACGTACGACATGGCGTACGGCGGGAACTTCTACGCCATCCTGCCGATCGCCGACCTCGGCATCCCCTTCGACCGCGGCGACTCGGACGCCAAGGACCGCATGCTCAGCGCGGGCCTGGCCATCATGGACGCCATCAATGAACAGAACCGGCCCGTCCACCCGGCCGACCCTTCGCTGGGCGGCTGCAAGCACGTCCAGTTCGTCGCCCCCGGTGACAACGGCAGCGACGCACGCAACGCGATGGCCATCCACCCCGGCTGGTTCGACCGCTCACCCTGCGGCACCGGCACCTCGGCCCGTATGGCGCAACTGCACGCACGCGGCCGACTCGCCCTGAACCAGGACTTCGTCAACGAATCCCTTCTGGGCACCCGCTTCACCGGCCGCCTCGTCGAGGAGACCACCGTGGGCGGCCTCCCTGCCCAGATCCCCACGGTGACCGGCTCTGCCTGGATCACCGGCATGGGACAGTACCTCCTCGACCCGGACGATCCGTTCCCGCGCGGATTCACGCTCTGAGGCAAGGGGTTGCTGAGGTGTGAATCCTTCCCTCCCGGGATCAACCGGTGAAGTTATTCCGGTGGATTGGGGAATTCATTCCCCCGATCATCCCTTGCGTTGCCGGATAACCCCATGCTTTCTTGGCCCCAGCTCAATTCATTCGAGAAATTCATTCCGCTGAAAGGGATGAATTCAGAGCGTGTGGGGGTCCGCAATGAAAGTCCTGCCCCGGTCCGTGACGGAACTGGAGGACGAACTCGCCCGCCCTGGCGTGGAGCTGGCCGCCGAGGCCGGGGCGTGGCCGGACGGCCGGGTGCTGGTTCTCGGTGCCGGGGGCAAGACGGGGACGGGGATCGCGGTGATGGCGCGCCGGGCACTCGACTCGGCGGGCCGCACCGATATCGAGGTGGTCGCCGTATCGCGCTGGACGGACGCCGCACTCGCCACGTATCTGGAGAAGCAGGGTGTACGGACCTTGCGGGCCGACCTTTCCGACCCGGCGGCGGTAGGCGACCTTCCCGACGCCTCCGCGGTCGTCCACCTGGTCGGCGCGAAATTCGGCACCGCGTCGGCCCCTGATCAGGCATGGATGACGAACACCGTGCTGCCCGCCTATGTGACCCGCCGCTTCCCCGCCGCCCGGATCGTGGCCCTGTCCACCGGCAACGTGTACGGGATGACCGCGCCGACCGCCGGGAGCCCTCGGGAGAGCGACCCGACCGACCCGCGGGGCGACTACGCGATCACCTGCCTGGGCCGCGAACAGGTCTTCCGGCACGCCGCGCGCACCTTCGGTACCCCGGTCGCCCTGATCCGCCTCAACTACGCGTGCGAGCCCCGCTACGGGGTCCTCGCCGACCTGGCCCGGACACTCCTGCGGGGCGACGCGGTCGACCTGTCCGCGGGTGCGGTGAACGTGGTCTGGCAGCGGTACGCCAACGAGGTCGTCCTGCGCTGCCTGGGCCATGCCCGCGCCGACGAGGCCTTCACGCTCAACCTCACCGGTCCGGAAACCGCGAGCGTACGCGTCCTCGCCGAGCGGCTCGGTGAACGCCTCGATGTCACGGCCCGGTTCACCGGTGAGCCGCCCGCCACCAGTCTGCTGAGCGACGCGACGCTCTGCCACGGCCTGTTCGGCTATCCGGACCTGCCGCTCGGCGCCCTCATCGACCTTCAGGCGAACTGGCTCCTCGCGGGCGGCGAGACCTGGGACAAGCCGACCAAGTTCGAGCGCAGGGACGGTCGATTCTGATGCCCGCCCGTATCTCCACCCGTACACCCGCCCGTATGCCCGAAGATGTCGCCGCTCTGCTCCACCGGGGCACCGTGATCCCCGCCCACCCTCTGGCCCTCGACGCGGACCGCCGGCTCGACGAGCGCCGCCAACGCGCCCTGACCCGCTACTACATGGACGCCGGCGCGGGCGGCCTCGCGGTCGGTGTGCACACGACTCAGTTCGCCCTGCGGGAGCACGGCCTGCTGCGGACCGTTCTGGAACTGGCCGGCGAAGAAGCTGCCGAGAACGCCGAAGGGCGTCCCGTGGTGCGGATCGCCGGTGTCTGCGGGCCGGTCCGCCAGGCGGTCGCGGAAGCGGAGACCGCCCGCGAACTCGGCTACGACGCCGTCCTGGTCTCCCCGGCGGGAATGCCCGAGGCGGACCTCGACCGCCTGCTCGACCGGACGGCGGCCATCGGCGAGGTCCTGCCGGTGATCGGCTTCTACCTCCAAGAGGCCGTCGGCGGACGGTACTTGCCCCGCGCGTACTGGCGACGGCTGGCCGACCAGGAGTCCACCGTGGCCGTCAAAGCGGCACCGTTCGACCGCTACCGCACTCTCGAACTCGTCCAAGGCATCGCCGAATCCGACCGCGGTCCCGAGGTCGCCCTCTACACCGGCAACGACGACAACATCGTCGACGACCTCCTCACCCCCTTCCACGTGCACGGCCCCGGCGGTCCGGTGGTACGGCACTTCGTGGGCGGGCTGCTCGGCCACTGGGCGGTCTGGACCCGGTCCGCCGGGCGCCTCCTCGCCGATGTGCAGGCAGCCGCACGCGCCGGAGACCCCGCGGCGCGTGAGCGGGCCCTGGCCAGGCTCGCGGGCGACACCGACGCCAACGCGGCCGTGTACGACGTACGGAACGCCTTCGCGGGAGTCATCGCCGGCGTGCATGAAGTGCTGCGGCAGCAAGGCCTGTTGGACGGAGTGTGGTGTCTCGATCCCGCGGAGTCGCTCTCGCCGGGGCAGCGCGAGGAGATCGCCCGGGTCCGGGATCTGTACCCGTGGCTGAGGGAGGAGGACGGCTTCATCGCCGACCGGCTCGCACGCTGGCTCACCTGACCCGGTGTGCCCAACTCCCCGTCCGCCCTCCGCTGGTCCTGCGCCCTTTGCGGTGCTGGCCGGCGGGCGTACGTACCCGATGACGACAATGGAGCCGACACGTGTCCGCCACGCACGGAGGCAGCAGACCCATGACGCCCATGACGCCGGACGACTGGTTCGACACCCTGTGCAGTGCCCGGGCCGACGCCCGTATTCCGGATCCGAAACCCTTGTCGGAGGCGGAGATCGCCACCGCGCTCGACGTGTTCGCGATCCCCGAGCCCGACCGGATCCCGCTGGCGGCCACGCTTCCCGACCCGCGGCGCACCCCGCACCTGTGGGAAGCCCTGCTCCACTGCCGGCGCACCTTGTTCACCACCGACGGCGCCGTGCAGTGGCCCAATGCACCCGAGGAACTCGGCGAGGCGGGCCGGTATTTCTACGCCCACCTCTGCTTCCTGTCCCTGTCCCACGCCCTCTCCCTGCGCCAGGCGCGTGCGATCCCGGACGAGGTGACCCGTGCGACCTTCGCGGACCTCGGCGCCAAGCTCACCACCTACCGCCTCGCACACGGCACCGGCGGCTTCGACCGGCAGACCTGGATCACCCGCCACCTGTGCGGCACCCTGCACCGACTCGGCCGCCTGCAGTTCGAGTTGCGTACGTACGACTCGCCCTCGTGGGGAGCGCAAGGCGCACCGGCGGACGGCCCGGGCGAGGACGAGCCCGTCCTCGACGTCCACATCGCCGACGACGGGCCGCTGACCCCCACCGCGTGCGACGCCTCCTTCGCCGCGGCCCGCCCGTTCCTCGCCCGCCACCATCCGGAGCACCCGGCGGCCTTCGCCACCTGCCACTCCTGGCTCCTGGACCCGGCGCTCGGGAATCACCTGAAGCCGGGCGCCAACATCGTGGCGTTCCAACGCCGCTTCACCCTGCACGGCGACAGCCCGGTCTGCGACGAGGACGTCCTGGAGTTCGTCTTCCACACCCGGCCGGGTACCACGTCCACGGCGGGCCTGCCGCGCGACAACACTCTGCAGCGAGTCCTGCTGGACCAGTTGGACCGGGGTGGTCATTGGCATCTGCGCCACGGGTGGCTCCGTCTGCCGTGAGCCGGAACCACCCGCGGCGCAGGGCCGGGCCGCGCGTTTACATCTTGGGCATGAGCACCGTGTCCACGATGTACACCGTCGCGTTGGCGGTCGGCACGTTGCCGCAGACGACCTTGGAGGAGTCGTTGACCGTGTAGTCCTCACCGGATCCCGCGGTGGTGAGCTTGCTCTTCTCAAGGGTCTCGAAAGAGCCGTTCTCCAGCTGTGCCGGGGTGAGCTTCTGCCCGACCACGTGGTACGTGAGCACCTTGGTGAGCGTCTCCTTGTCGGCGAGGACCTTGTCCAGGTCGGCCTTCGGGATCTTGGCGAAGGCGTCGTTGGTCGGGGCGAACACCGTGAGGTTCTCCGCGTTGTTGAGCGTGTCGACCAGGCCGGCCTTCTTCACCGCGGTCACCAGGGTGGACAGCGCCGGGTTGTTGGACGCGGCGGTGGCGACCGGGTCCGCGGCCATCCCGTCGAAGCTTCCCGCGCCGTCCTCGGGTACGGAGGCACAGGCCGGTCCGAAGGGGCCGGCCATGGGGTCGGCGCTCGCGCTCTTGTCGGCGGACTGCGTCGCCTTGGGCGTCTTGTCCGCGGCCTGGTCGGTGCTGCCCTTGTCGTCGGAGCACGCGGCGAGCGCGAGCGGCAGAGCGAGCGCGGCGGTCGCGGCGACGGCGACGCGGCGAAGACGGAGGGTGGTGTTCATGGTGTTCTCCTTGGGGGTGGACCCGCAGGGTGCGGGCCTTGTCACTGGTTCGTGGGGGAGTGGGACGGGATCAGGTCACGTTGACCACCACCGAATGCCAACCGGAGGCGCCGTCCGGGATCGTGCGGGTGCGCTCACTGGTCTGCGGGGTGCCGGTGCCGTCGGTGGCACGGACCTGGAGGGTGTGGGAGCCGGCCGTGGCGGCCCAGTCCCAGCGCCACTGCCGCCAGGTGTCCAGGGAGCCCTCGGAAGCCAAGTCGGCCCTTTGCCAAGGTCCTTCGTCCACGCGTACCTCGACCCGGTCGATGCCCCGGTGCTGGGCCCAGGCGACGCCGGCCACGGTGACCTTGCCGGAAGCCGGGCGGGCGAACGGCTCGGGCGTGTCGATACGTGACTGGGTCTTGATCGGCGCTTCACGCGCCCAGTCACGCTGCACCCAGTACGGGTCGTACGCATCGAACGTGGTCAGCTCGATGTCCTCGATCCACTTGCAGGCCGAGACGTACCCGTACAGGCCGGGCACGAGCATCCGGACCGGGAAGCCGTGCTCGAAGGGCAACGGCTCCCCGTTCATGCCCAGGGCGAGCATCGCGTCACGTCCGTCCATGACGGTCTCGACCGGAGTGCCGAGGGTCATCCCGTCGACCGAGCGGGCCACCAACTGGTCGGCGGGACCTCCGCGGGACGGCGGGCGGACGCCTGCCTCGTCGAGGAGGGCTGCCAGCGGTACGCCGAGCCAGCGGGCCGAACCGACGTAAGGGCCGCCTACTTCGTTGGAGACGCACGTCATCGTGATGTCGCGCTCGATGAGGGGCCGGTCGAGCAGCTCCTGGAACGTCAGGGTGCGGGGACTGCCCACCCCCTTGCCGTGCAGACGAAGACGCCATCCGCCGGGGTCGACCTGGGGGACGCGAAGCGCCGTGTCGACGCGGTAGAGGTCGCGGTTGGGCGTGGTGAAGGGGGCAACGCCCGGGATCCGGAGGTCCACCGCGCGAGCGAGTGGCGGGGCGGGCGAGGCAGGGAGGGGAAGCCTGACCCTCGCGCGGGCCGTTTCCGCCGTGGCGGACGAGTTCGCCTGCAGTGCCCGTGCCGCCGCTCCCACGCCGGTTGCCGTGACGGCCACGCCCGCGGTGGCCAGGACGAAGCCCCTGCGAGGAAGGCCCCCGGTGGTCGCGGCACCGACTTCCGCGACCACCGGGGAGTGCAGCTTGCCCGCCAGGACGTACAGGACGACGGCTCCGGCGACCGCACCTGCCAGGGCCGGCAAGGCGTCGAGCGGGCCGCCCGCATCCGGCCGGGAGAGCGCAGCCGCCGCACCGAGCGCACCGATCACCACCACACCGGCCGCCGCGATCAGCCGCGAGCGCTGCGCAAGGATCCCCAGGCCCGCCGCGCACAGCGCGAGGACCGCGAGGACACCCAGCTGCAGGACCAGTTTGTCGTCGGTGCCGAACGTCCGGATCGCCCAGTCCTTCACGCCTGGAGGCGTGCGGTCGATGACCGCTCCGCCGACGGCCGTCACCGGCCCCGCCGACGGTCGGGCGCCGACCGCGACGAGCTCCGCGACGGCCAGCGCGGCATACCCGGCGACCAGGCCGCTCAGCGCGGCCCATGCGCCACGCGCTGCTCTCGTTGTCCCTGTGCTCACACCCTTGATTCGAAACGGCGGGTGCTTCCGGCTTGGTCGTTCACCCGAACGTGGCTTCCGAGCCGCGAGTCCCGCAGGTCACACGGACCCACCAAGCCAGATTCGTCGCGGCTCCGAATCACTTGTGCGGGGCAACAGGTGTCCCGCTCATGGACGAGGGGCGGCATGACACGTAAGCAACGCACGGCGGTGATCGGCAGCGGTATCGCCGGACTGACGGCGGCGTACCTCCTGCGCGAGGCCCACGACGTCACTTTGTACGAGAGTGACGACCGGCTCGGCGGTCATGCCCACACCCATGACGTGGTGTCGGGTGACGGGCGCGCGCTGGCCGTCGACTCGGGGTTCATCGTCCACAACGAGCGCACGTATCCCCATCTGCTGCGCCTGTTCGCCGAGTTGGGGGTGGCGACCCGCGAGACCGGCATGACGATGTCGGTGCGGTGCGAGGGCTGCGGACTCGAGTACGCGGGCGCGCGCGGCGCCCGGGGTCTGTTCGCCCGGCCGGCCAACGCCCTGTCGGCGCCGTATCTGTGGATGCTCGGCGAAGTGCCGCGATTCCACCGCGCCGCGCGGCGGCTGCTGGCCGACGGCATCGAAGACAGTGGCACCCTGGGGGAGTTCCTCACCGAGCACCGCTTCTCTCGCTACTTCGTCCGGCACTTCGTCACGCCGGTCGTCTCGGCGGTCTGGTCGTGCCCGCCCGCGACGGCGCTGCGCTATCCCGCGCGCTACCTGTTCGCCTTCCTCGACCACCACGGGATGCTCACGGTCAGCGGCTCCCCGACCTGGCGCACCGTGGTCGGCGGGTCCCGCAGCTATGTGGAGCGGATCGGCAAGCAGCTCGGCGCCGTGCACCTTTCGACACCGGTACGGGCGGTGTGCCGAGGTTCCGACCGGGCCGAGATCCTCACCGAGGACGGCACGGCCGCCGCGTACGACTCGGTGGTCATCGCGACCCACCCGGACCAGGCGCTGCGCCTGCTCGCCGATGCGACCTCGGACGAGCGGCGCGTCCTGGGCGCCTTCCGCTACTCGCGCAACGCGACGCTTCTGCATACCGACCCCACGGTGCTGCCACGCCGCGCCGGAGCCCGCGCGGCCTGGAACTACCGCATGCCCAGCTGCACAGCCGGCGCCGGACACGTGCGGGTCAGTTACGACATGAACCTGCTCCAGGGCCTGGACGCTCCCGAGTCGTACGTGGTCACGCTGGGCGACGACGGCCGGGTCGCCGAGGAGCGGATTCTGGCCCGCATGGTGTACGAGCACCCCTGCTACACACCGGACTCGGTGGCGGCGAGGCGCCAACTCCCGGGCCTGAACGGGCCGGTGACCGTCTATGCCGGGGCCTATCACGGGTGGGGATTCCACGAGGACGGCTGCCGCTCGGGTGTCGAGGCGGCCGCGGCGCTGGGGGTGCGGTGGTGAGCCCCGGAGCGCCGCAGCGTCGGCGGATAAGTACGAGAGACGGGGTGGCCGCAGAGCCCGAAGCCCCGGCGCTGTACCCGGCGCTGGTCACCCACGTCCGCACCAAACCCACGCGCTACGCGCTCGGCCAGCGCACCTACCTCTGGCTGGTCGACCTGGACCGACTGCCGGTGCTGCCCCGCCCGCTGCGCGCGCTGGCGCGGTTCGAGGGCCGCGACCACTTCGCCGGGCGGGACACGACGATCCGCGCCGGCCTTGAGCGTTTCCTCAGGGCGAACGGGATCGAGCTGGAGGGCGGGCGCGTCCTGATGCTCGGCAACGCCCGGGTGTTCGGCCATGTGTTCAACCCCCTGACGCTGTACTGGTGTCACACGGCAGGCGGCCGGCTTCACTGTGTGGTGGCGGAGGTCCACAACACGTACGGCGAGCGGCATGGCTACCTGCTGCTTGCGCATGCAGCGCGCGGCGCCGACGGTCCGAGGCCGGCCGCGAACGGCGCGCGGGACTTCGAGACGGCCAAGGAGTTCTACGTCTCGCCCTTCTTCGCCGTGTCCGGCTCGTACCGGATGCGGCTGCCCGTGCCCGGCGAACACCTGCGCCTCACCGTGCACTTGGAGCAGGACGGCCGGCGGCCCTTCACCGCCACGGTGCGCGGCGAGCGCCGGCCGGCGACCGCGTCGACGCTCATGCGGCTCCTGCTGCGCCAGCCCTGGTCGACCCTCGCCGTGTCCGCGGGCATCCGCCGGCACGGCATCCGGCTGTGGCTGCGCGGCCTGCGCACCGTGCCACGTCCCCCTCATCCCCGGCAGAAGGGAATGCAGTGAGTACGTCTGTCTCCGACGCGTCCGACGCATCGTCGCGCGAAGGATCCGCACCCGGTCCGGCTCCCGTGCGGCTACGGGCAGCCGATGCGGACCGGTGGCCCGATGTGGCGTCCGTCCCGCGTTGTCCGGCGCCGAGACGGGCCGTCGCCCGGGCGCTCGTGCGCCGGGCCCTGGACCGGCTGCCCCTGCGGGCCGAGCTGGGGACCGAGGAAGTCCGCGGTCAGGGAGGGCCGTTGCTGGTCGTACACGACGAACCCGCCTTCATGAGCCGGATCGCGACGGGCGGGCTGATCGGTTTCGGCGAGTCCTACATGGCGGGGGAGTGGGACGCCGAGGACCTGACCGGGGTTCTCGAAGTGCTCGCCGGCAACGTCGCGACGCTGATCCCGCCGTCACTGCAGCGGCTGCGCGGACTGTGGGCCGTGCGCCAGCCCGCCGCGCAGCGCAACACACCCACGGGCGCGCGCACCAACATCCATCGGCACTACGACCTGTCGAACGACTTGTTCGCCTTGTTCCTCGACGGCACCCTCACCTACTCCTCCGCCTGCTTCGACGAACTGCCTGCCAGCCGCGCGCAGCTCACCTCAGCCCAGCACCGCAAGATCGACCTGCTGCTCGACCTGGCCGGCGTCGGACCCGGCACCCGGATGCTCGAAATCGGCACCGGATGGGGCGAGTTGGCGCTGCGGGCCGCAGGCCGCGGCGCGTACGTCCACTCCGTGACGCTCTCCGCCGAACAGCGGACCCTTGCGCGTGAGCGGCTCAGAGCGGCCGGACTCGACCACCGCGCGGAGGTGGAACTGTGCGACTACCGGCAGGTCGAGGGCGAGTACGACGCGATCGTCAGCGTCGAGATGATCGAAGCCGTCGGCGCGGAGTTCTGGCCGGACTACTTCCGCTGCCTGGACCGCCTGCTCGCACCGGGTGGACGCATCGCCCTGCAGGCGATCACCATGCCGCACGAGCGGATGCGCGCCTCGGCGGGCACCCACACCTGGATCCAGAAGTACATCTTCCCCGGCGGCCTGTTGCCCTCCGTCCGCGCGGTGGAGGAAACCCTCACGTCGCACACCACGCTGCGGGTGGAGGCGCGTGAGGGCTACGGCGCCCACTACGCCGAAACACTGCGACTGTGGCGCGAACGCTTCACCGAACGCGCCCTCGAAGCCGACGACTTGGGCTTCGACGCCACCTTCCGCCGCATGTGGACCTTCTACCTCGCCTACTCCGAGGCGGGCTTTCGCTCCCGCTATCTCGACGTCCAGCAATTCCTGCTCACCCGGCGCGACGGAGGTTCCCGATGACCACCACCGGATTCGACTGGGGCTCCTTCGCGGCCCAGCTGCCCTTCACCGCCGCAGCCGCCCTCGGCGTGCTGCTCGCGACCTTCGCCGTCGCGGTACGCAAGGATCTGCACCGGCTCGTGGACGTCGCCTGGGGGGTAGCCTTCTGCGCCGTGGCCCTCGTCTCGTACGCCCTGTCCGCGGGCCAGGGCGATGACGGACGGCGGCTGTGCGTCGCCGTCCTCACCGTCGTGTGGGGTCTGCGGCTCTCCGTGCACATCGCACGGCGGGGCCGGGGCCACGGTGAGGACCCGCGCTACGAGCAGCTGCTCTCCAAGGCGCCGGGCAGCAGGGCGGCTTACGCCTTGCGGATGGTGTACCTGCTGCAGGGAGGCCTCGTGTGGCTGGTGTCCCTGCCGGTCCAGTCCGCGATGTACATCGAGGGGGCGATGAGCCCGGTCGCCGCCGTCGGGGCGGCGCTGTGGCTCCTCGGAATCGTCTTCGAGGCCGTCGGCGACCGGCAGTTGGCACGGTTCAAGTCCGACCCGGCCCACCGCGGCCGGATCATGGACCGGGGCCTGTGGTCCTGGACCCGGCACCCCAACTACTTCGGCGACTTCTGCGTCTGGTGGGGTCTGTTCCTGTTCGTCTGCGACTGGCCGCCGGCTGCCGCGGCCACGGTGATCGGCCCCCTCGTGATGAGCTACCTCCTGACCCGCGGCAGCGGCAAGGCCCTCCTGGAGCGCCACATGGCGGACAGGCCCGGCTACGCCGACTACCGCGAGCGGGTCAGCGGCTTCTTCCCGCGGCCGCCGCGCAAGGCGGCGGGAGGCTGAGGCGGCAGGAACGAGCCGGTGCGTCGGACGGGCCCGACGCACCGGCGGCGCCCGCGGGGGACTTGAACGGCGCCGTAGCGTTTCTTCCTTTTCACAGCCCTAGGCAGGGAACGCCATCACGCCCAGCGGCTCCGTCGTGGGCCGCGGTGAGCCGCCCGCCGGTTCCACCGTGAGGCCCATGCCGCTCGCCCCGTCGATGCGGCCGTCGAGCAGGACGACCCGCTCGGCGCCCGACCCGCTGAACACCCCGGCCGGGCGCATGACGTTCCCGTCGTTGAACCAGAGTTGGTACACCTTGCCGTCGGGCAGTTCCGGGAGGCCCGCCGCGACGAAGGCCGCTCGGTCCTGTGCGCGCGAGACGATGACGGTGCCGCGTGCCCCGTCGGCGAGTTGACCGGCCGCCACTTCGGCGTCCGGCGCGGCCAGAACCGCCGCCAACTCGTCCGCCCGCTGCTGCGCCTGGCGGGCCTGAGACCGGGCGTCCTCGGCCGACTCGTGCTGCCACACGGCGATCCCGCCGAAGGCCGCGGCAGCTGCCAGACACGCTGCAAGCGACAACCGGGGAAGTGCGCGGGCCCAGGTCTGCAGACGACCGCGCGAAGGCACCTCGGGCGGTTCCTGCCGGACCGTCTGGATGCGCTGCAGCACGTGCTCCCGCATGCGTGGGGGTGCGGGCACGGCGACGGCCAGCCCGAGGCGGGTGGTGGTGGCCGCCAGCTCCGCGACTTCCTGAGTGCACGCCTCGCAGGCGGCCAAGTGGCGCTCGAATGCGACACGTTCGACAGGGGCCAGCGCGTGCAGCACGTAGGCACCGGTGGAGGTGTGCAGGTCCGCGGTGGTCACGCGGTCACCCCCAGGCAGTCGCGCAGCCGGATCAGTCCGTCGCGCAGGCGGGTTTTGACCGTGCCCAAGGGGAGGGTGAGGAGCTGGGCGACCTCGCGATAGGTCAGCCCGCGGTAGTAGGCGAGGGTGACCGCCTCGCGCTGCAACGACGTGAGCGCTCCCAGACAGCGGCGCACACGCTGCTGTTCCAGGCGGCTTTCGACCTGCTCGGTGACCTGGTCGTACGCGGGGGTCTGATCGAGGAGCGCGGCTTTGTGCTCGCGCGCCGCGGTCGCCTCGACGGAGCGGACCCGGTCGACCGCACGCCGGTGCGCCAGAGTCATCACCCAGGTCATGGCACTGCCCTTGTCGGGACGGAACCGCGCGGCGGTCCGCCACACCTCGACAAGGACCTCCTGGGCGACTTCCTCCGACTGGGCCGGATCACGCAGCACGCTGCGTACCAGACCGAGTACGGGTGCGCTGACCTGGTCGTAGACCTGTGTGAACTGCTCCTGGTCTCCCCGTGCCACCGCGGCCAGCGCCGTGGCAAGATCCACGCCCCGGGAGGGGCGGGTGCCGGCGTCGCTGCTCTCTGTTGCCCTCACGGATCTCCTCATCGCCTGTGCGCATGTGGTGAAGTCACACGCCACGAGTGATTCGATGCGACCCCTGGTGGCGGATTGGTCTCGGGGCGGAGAAACCCCCGGTCAGCGCAGATTCGGCGCGAGGCTGTCGCGCAGCACGTGCAGTCCGCGCCGCACATGGCTCTTGACCGTGCCGAGCGGAAGCCCGGTGCGCTGGGCGATCTGCGTCTGGGTGAGGTCCGAGTAGTACGCCAGGCGCAGAACCTTCCGCTGCTCGGCGGACAGCCGGTCGAGCTCGTGCTGGATCACGATGCGGTCCACGGCCTGTTGCGCGAGAAGTCCGTCCGGCAGGGTGACGAGCTCTTGAGGTGCTGTCTGTGAGGCGGCCGCGACCAGCTTGGTCCTGCGGGTGCGTGCCGCGAGCGCGTCGGCGATCTTGTGGCGGGTGATGCCGAGGAGCCAGGCGCGCGCGTTGCCGCGCTCGGGCCGGAAGCCGGCACGGCCACGCCATGCGGCCACGAAAACCTGCTGGGTGACGTCCTGCGCTTCGAACTCGTCGCCGAGTGCGCGCCGTGCCACCGTGTGCACCAGCGTTCCCCACTCGTCGTACAGCTGTCGGAAGACCGTGTCGTCGCCCTGCGCGAACGCGGCCTCGAACGTGTCCTGCGCGCGGTCGGCTCCGTCGGCCGCAGTCTCGGCTGTCGTGGTCGTCACGACCCCTCCTTCGACAGGTACGCCAGGCAGTGCACCGTTTCCCTGAAGCGAGGTTCATCCGAGGCGGAAGCAGCGCACAACACGCGTCGTTTGTGCATCGTTTAGGGAGGCGGAGCGAACGCGGCGCTGGAACACTGGCAGTCGGCCGCGGCGACGATCCGGCCCGCGTGTGCCTCCGTATGCAGGCGAAACAGGGAAGTACGGGTGCGGGGCGTGACACCGAGGTGAGGAGCGGCAGATGACGGGCGAGCCGGACGGCCGGGACGGCGGACCACCGGGCGAGGAATCGTCCGGGCTCGCCGACGCCTCGCTGACCACTGGGGCTCTGGCCCGCAGGCTCGGCGTCGCCGCCACCACCCTGCGCACCTGGGAGCGGCGTTACGGCATCGGTCCGAGGAGCCGTGAGGAGGGCCGCCACCGACGCTGGCGGCCGGCCGATGTCGCCAGGATCGAGCACATGTGCCGGCTGACCGCGCAGGGCGTCGCGCCGGGCGAAGCCGCCCGCCTCGCGCTGGCCGGGTCACCACCGAGCACGACGGACCCCGTGACTGTGCGGCAGTCCCTCGGCCAGGGTGCGGCACCCGGCGAGTACGGCGAGCTGCCGCTCGGCCAGGTCTGGCCCGAGAGCCGCGGACTCGGACGCGCGGCGGTCCGTCTGGACGCGGGTGCGGTGCAGGCCAGGCTGCGTGCGGCGGTCGACACCTACGGTGTGGTCGTCGCCTGGGAGCAGATCATCGCCCCGACGCTGCACGCGGTCGGCCGCAAGTGGGCCACATCCAGTGAGTGTTATGTGGACGTCGAACATCTGCTGTCCTGGCATGTCTCCACGACGCTGCGATCGGCTGTTCGAGCGCCGGAGCACGAGCCCTTGCTGCCTCCGGTCCTGCTGGCCTGTATGCCCGAGGAGCAGCACTGCCTGGCGATCGAGGCGCTGTGGGCCGCGCTCGTGGAACGTGGACTGCCCACGCGCATCTTCGGCGCCGGGGTCCCGGTGGAAGCCCTCGAGTCGGCCGTGCGGCGCATCGGTCCGTGCGCGGTCGTGCTCTGGTCGCAGACCCGGCAGACCGCCGATCTCTCCGTGGTCAGGGCGCTGCTTTCCCTGGAGTGGGGTGTCCGCGGCGCCCGCAGCCACCCCTTGGTCCTCCTGGCCGGACCGGGCTGGAGGAGTGCGGTGCACGAGCAAGGAGCAGGCCGTCTCACGGGTCTGGCGTCCGGGCTCGCGGTGCTCGAATCACTGTTCCGTGCGGTGACGCAGTCCTCCGCGGCCCCGCCCGGGCCCCTTCCCGCCGACGAGTGACCTCCATCGGCCGTCGGTCATGCGTCACTCCCGCGGACGCATGACCGACGACCGGGATGGGGGAGTGGTCGTGGTCTTCGGAGGGCTCTCCGCCCGTCTCCGGAGGGGCGCTCCGCTGGGGATTCGCGGCTGGACGGACCGTGGATGCATCAATTCAGGCCACAGGAGGGTGCATCCGTATGTCTCCCGCGCGGGGAAAGGTGGGTGTGACCGCTTCGACCCTCGTCACCGACCGGCGGCCACCCGCCCCGAAGCTCTCCTGAAGGAACGCTCATGACCGTGTCGGTCGTCCTGTTCACCTCCGACCTCCGCCTGCACGACCACCCGCCGCTGCACGCCGCCCTGGACCGGTCGCGCGAGGTGGTGCCGCTGTTCGTACGGGACCGTGCCGTGGACGCGGCCGGCTTCGCCGCGCCCAACCGCCTGGCGTTCCTGGCGGACTGCCTGGCCGACCTCGATGCGGGGCTGCGGGAGCGAGGCGGCCGCCTGGTGCTGCGATCGGGGGACCTCGCGGACGAGGTGGGCAAAGTGGTCACCGAAACCGGCGCCGAGGAGGTGCACCTGGCGGCCGATCACAGCGCGCATGCCCGTCGCCGGGAGGAGCAACTGAGCACGGTCCTCGGGACGTTGGGATGCCGTCTGACCGTGCACGACACCGTCAACACCGTGGTGGCCCCCGGCACGGTGACCCCGGCCTCATCGGACCACTTCGCGGTCTTCACCCCGTACCACCGGCATTGGGCACAGCAGCCGGTGCGCACCCCGCTGCCGGCTCCGCGCACGGTGCGGGTGCCCGAAGGCGTCGGCTCGGAGCCGCTTCCCGTACGCGGATACATCACCGGTGTCTCACCCGCGCTCGCGGCCGGCGGCGAGTGGCCGGCCCGCCAGCAACTGAGCGCGTGGCTGCGCAGCGGTCTGGGTGAGTACGAGGACGGCCACGACGACCTCGGCGGCGACCGTACGTCGCGGCTCTCGCCGCATCTGCACTTCGGCACGCTGTCCCCGGTCGAATGCGTCCAGCGGGCGCTGCGCAAAGGAGGAGCGGGCGCCGAGGCCTTCGTACGGCAGCTGGCCTGGCGCGACTTCCACCGGCAGGTGCTCGCCGCCCGCCCCGCCGCGGCCAAGCGGAACTACCGCTCCCAGCACGACCGTTGGCGCACATCGGTATCGGCCCGTCAGGACTTCGAGGCCTGGAAGGAAGGCCGCACCGGATATCCCGTCATCGACGCGGCCATGCGGCAGCTGCGCCACGAAGGCTGGATGCACAACCGCGGCCGCCTGCTCACCGCGAGTTTCCTCAGCAAGACCCTGTACGTGGACTGGCGCGTCGGCGCCGAGTACTTCCTGTCCCTCCTTGTCGACGGGGACGTGGCCAACAATCAGCTCAACTGGCAGTGGATGGCCGGAACCGGCACCGACTCGCGCCCCAACCGGGTCCTCAACCCGGTGACTCAGGCCAAGCGCTACGACCCGGACGGCGTCTACACGCGCCGCTGGGTGCCGGAACTGGCGGACGTCGCGGCCCCGTTCGTGCACGAGCCGTGGAAGCTCCAAGGACTCGAGCGTGCCGCGATCGACGATTACCCCGACCCCATCGTGGATCTGGCGGACGGACTGGCCCGGTTCAAACGGGCTCGCGGCCGGACGTGACGACGCGCCACGCCCGGCCTTGGGGCTAGGCGTCGCCGGGTGTGCGGCTCAGTGCTCCCGGCCACCACGCCGGACGCCCGATGTCGCGTACCAACGCCGGGACGAGGAGGGACCGTACGACCAAGGTGTCCAGGAGCACGCCGAACGTGACGATGAACGCGATCTGCACCAGGAACGACAGCGGGATCACCGCAAGGGCGGCGAACGTGGCGGCGAGCACCACACCCGCCGAGGAGATCACGCCTCCGGTCGCCGTGAGTCCGCGGAGCACCCCTTCGCGCACGCCGTGGCGCAGGGACTCCTCCCTGACCCGGGACATCAGGAAGATGTTGTAGTCCACGCCGAGCGCCACCAGGAAGACGAAGCCGTACAGCGGTACGGACGGGTCGGTGCCGCCGAAGCCGAGGACGTGCTCGAAGACGAGGGCGGAAACGCCCAGTGTGGCAAGGAAGTTGAGCGCGACGGTCGCGACGAGCAGCAGGGGCATGGCCAGCGAGCGGAGCAGCCCGACGAGGATCACGAGGATGATCGCCAGGACCACCGGGACGATGACCGTGCGGTCGTCCTGCGCGGTGCGCTGGGTGTCGTACTGCTGGGCCGTGTACCCACCGACCAGCGCATCGGCGCCGGGAACCGCGTGCACCGCGGTGCGCAGCCTGGCGACGGTGTCCTTGGCATCATCGCTGTCCGCGGCGGCGCGCAGTGTCGCGTCGATGCGCACGCGTCCGTCCACGACGAGGGGTTTCCCGCCGCCTGGTCGGCCGGAGGCGCTCGCCGGGGCGGCCGACGAGACACCGTCGGTGTCCTCGATCGCGGCAAGCACGGGCTCCAGCCGGTCGGCGTCGGCGATCACCACGGCCGGGTTGCCCGAGCCGCCGGGAAAGTGCCGGCCGAGCGTCTCCTGAGCGGCCACGGAGGAGGTCTCGTTGACGAACACCTCGTCCAGAGGCACGCCCTTGGAGGTGAGCATCGGGGCGAAGCCGGCGCAGATCAGCAGGGCCGCGAGCGTGCCCGCCCAGACCTTGCGCGGCGCCCGGTCCACCAAGTCCGCGATCCTCGTCCACACCCCGTGACCCGCCGACTCCCGCGCGGACTTGGGCTTCGCCGGCCAGTACGCGGCGCGACCGAGCAGCACGAGGACGGCGGGCAGGAACGTGAGGGTGCTGAGCACGGCGCACACGATGCCGATCGCGCCGACGGGCCCGAGAGCCCGGTTGTTGGTGAGATCACTGAGCAGCAGCGCGAGCAGTCCGAGGGCCACGGTGGCTCCGCTCGCGACGACCGGCCCGAACGACCGCCTCAGCGCCGACCGCATCGCCTGCATACGGTCACCGCTTACGGGCAACTCCTCGCGGAATCGTGCCGTGAGCAGCAGCGCGTAGTCGGTCGCGGCGCCGATGACGAGGATCGAGAGGATGCCCTGCACCTGGCCGTCGACCCGTACGACGTCGTGGTCGGCGAGCGCGTAGACGATCGCGCAGGCGAGCCCCAGGGCGAACACCGCGCCGAGGATGATCACGAGCGGCAGCAGCAGACTGCGGTACACGAGCAACAGGATCAGCAGCACGGTGACGAGGGCGGCGGCAAGGAGCAGGCCGTCGATGCCGGCGAACGCGTCGGACAGGTCGGCCTGACTCGCCGCCGGGCCCGCGATCTGCGCCTGCGTGCCGGACACCTTCGCCGCGGCGGAGTCCACCCGGGCGAGCACATCCGGCAGTTTCTCCCCGAGGTCCGGCCGCAGTTGGACGATGCCCTGCATGGCTTCGCCGTCCTCGGACAGCACCGCGGGGGAGGGGCTCCCGACCGTGCCGTCCGCGCCCTTGAGCGAGGCGAGCGCCTCGGTGGCCGCCGCGAGCTGCGCCTTCCCGAGCTTCTGGCCCGCCTCCTCGCCGGTCCACACGACGATCGCGGGGAGCGTCTCCTCTTGCCGGAACTGACGCTGGGCGTCCAGGACTTGAGTGGACTCGGCGTTCCGTGGCAGGAAGGCGGCCTGATCGTTGGTGGCGACGTGCCCCAGCTTGCCCGCGTATGGCCCGAGCGTGCCGCCGATGCCCAGCCAGGCGATCAGCAGGACGACGGGAACCAGCCAGCGTGCGAGCCGTGCTCCGCTGAACATGAAGATCCTCTCGAATCGAGAAAGCTCGATGAAAAACAATCTCAATGATTGAAACATTCTCGTGCGGGCTGGATGAGGCCAGGGTGCCCCGCGCGACAACCGTGTATACGGCCCGACCATCGCGTTCGGATGCGGTGTGTCCTGCCGCGTTCTCGCCCGCATCCAAGAACCCTGGGACACCAGAAGGATCAAGAGGAGCCCGAACGGGATACGCCCCGCCGGGCGGAGCACGCGGAGGAGCACGTGAACACCGCAGACACCTCGTCGGGCCGGCACTGCCTGGTCACCGGCGCCACGGGATACATCGGCGGTCGCCTGGTGCCCGAACTGCTCGACGCCGGGCATCAGGTGCGCTGCCTCGCCCGGACCCCGCGCAAGCTGCGCGACCACCCGTGGGCAGGCCGCGTGGAGGTCGTACGCGGCGACGTGACCGACGCGTCCGACGTGGCCGAGGCGATGCGCGGCATCGACACCGCGTACTACCTGGTGCATGCGCTCGGAACGGGGCGTGGCTTCGAGGAGACCGACCGGGAGGCGGCCCGGATCTTCGGCGAACAGGCGCGGGCCGCGGGCGTGCGACGGATTGTCTACCTCGGCGGACTCACCCCCGAAGGCGTCCCGGAGGCGGAGCTCTCACCCCATCTGCGGTCCCGGGCGGAAGTCGGCAGGACCCTGCTCGCGTCCGGCGTGCCGACCGCGGTGCTGCGGGCCGCGGTCATCGTCGGCTCCGGGTCCGCCTCCTTCGAGATGCTGCGCTATCTCACCGAGCGTCTGCCGGCCATGATCACACCGAAGTGGGTGCGGACCAGGATCCAGCCCATCGCCGTCCGCGACGTGCTCCGCTACCTCGTCGGCTGCGCCGATCTGCCGGACGAGGTCCACCGCACCTTCGACGTCGGGGGACCCGACGTCGTCACGTACGTGGACATGATGCGCCAGTACGCGGTGATCGCCGGCCTGCCGCCGCGCCTGATCGTGCCCGTGCCCGTACTGACCCCTCGGCTGTCCAGCCACTGGGTCGGGCTCGTCACGCCGGTCCCGCGCTCGATCGCGAGACCGCTCACGGAGTCGCTGCGCCACGAAGTCGTCTGCCACGAACACGACATCGCCACCTATGTGCCCGATCTCCCAGGGCGCCCCATGCCTTTCGCCGCGGCCGTCGAACTGGCCCTGCAAAAGGTCCAGGACGCCCAGGTTGCCACCCGATGGTCCTCCGCCTCGGTCCCGGGCGCCCCGAGCGACCCGCTGCCCACCGACCCCGACTGGGCGGGCGGCAGCCTCTACACGGACTGCCGCGAACGCGGCGTGGACGTCGCCCCGCACGCCCTGTGGCGCGTCATCGAGGGAGTGGGCGGAGACAACGGCTGGTACTCCTTCCCAATCGCCTGGGCGGTCCGCGGCTGGCTCGACCGGCTCGTCGGCGGCGTGGGCCTGCGCCGCGGCCGACGCGACGCGCACCACCTGCGGGTGGGCGACTCCCTCGACTTCTGGCGCGTCGAGGAGATCGACCCCGGCCGCCTGCTCCGCCTGCGCGCCGAGATGCGGCTGCCCGGCCTCGCCTGGCTCGAGATGTACGTGGACCAGGACGCCCAGGGCCACACCCGCTACCGCCAGCGCGCCCTCTTCCATCCCCGGGGCCTGCTGGGGCATGCGTACTGGTGGAGCGTCGCGCCCTTCCACGCGGTGGTCTTCGGGGGCATGGCCCGCAACATTGCGCGGGCTGCGGAGCAGGAGTCGGCGCCTGCGAACTCGCTTGATGCCAAGGGCCCTTGAGTCCGGTGAGGGACGATGCGCCGGGAGTCCGGTCGCGGGCGGCGGCCAGTTGCGCTCGGATGCGGCGAGATTCCGGCGACCCGTCAGGCCGATCAAATCCCTTGGATTCACCTGCGAAACCCCGGCACAATCCCCCTTGGATCGGCGCAGGGGAGAGTTTGTTTGCACGTGTTCGTGTGTGCCGGGTGCGGTACGGAGCTGACAGCGCCGATGACCCGGGTAGCCCTCCCCGTACATACGCACTACGGGGCTTGGGAGGAACTTCATCCTCCGCTGATGGACCCCGCGACGTACGCGGTCGAGCCCCTGCCTACCGGGCCACCCTGGAGGTTGTGGGATGACGTCGGAGCGGAAGTGGCCGCCCAGCAAGGCGTGTTCGCGCGGACGTACCGCATCTCCTTCGGCGCGCGGAACAGGATTGTCATCGCCCCCGGAGACTCCCGGTCCATGATCCTCATCCCCGAGAAGTGCGAAGGCTACTGTCGCGGCGTCGACGGCCGGGACGGTCCGAACCTGGCGTGCCAGGGGTGCGGTCAGCCCGTGGCAACCCGCATGGACGACTGCGGCATGTGGCAGACGGTATGGCTCGAGCCCGGCTCGGTCGTACGCCGCGCGTCGGGGCTGCCGCCGGGGCCGGCTCAGGCTTGGAGTGATCTGGAACGCCCCGAGCATCGCGTTCCGCCCATCGACCCCGACGGGTCGTGGAGTCGCCGCTGGGAGGCGGCGGTCGGCGTCGCGCTGGCCCATCTTGTGGCGGTCACCGAGGCCCGTCCGGTGAGCCTGCCCATCGGTCCTGTCTCCGAGTTGCTCGGGCACGCGGTAGGTCGGTACCTGCCTGCCGGGCCAGATGCCCGGTCGTTGGCTCTCGGGGGACCGGGGCTCCTTCCACCCCGATCCCGGCCCGACGTTCTCGTCGTTCCGCGCCACCCCCTCACGGGGGCGCCCTGGCATCCGCCGGGCGATGACGGTGCTGTCGTGCCGTTGGACAGCGGAGTCTGGGCGTATCTCGCCCACCCCCGGGGCGAAACCTCGCCGATGCCCGCCACCGGAGTCATCCCGAAGGGCGTCCTCCGCGACGACTACTCGCTGCCGTCACGTCCGTGGCATCCGCTGAGGGCTAACGCGGACGCATTCGTCGGCACGCTGGTCCGGCTACCGGCAATACAGGGACCTCGGCTGCACGGGTTTCGCGACGAATGAAGTGGCGGGCGCACGTCCGCGGGGATGCTGTCGTCCGGATCCGACGCAAGGGAGTGGCTCTTGAATGACATGGCTCCGAGCGAGCTCATCTCTCTCGCCGATGACGAGGGGAACAGCGTCACGGTCACAGTGTCGGGACGCGATCCCCGATGGAGTGCCGGGCTGGCGGCGGAGATCGCGATCAGGACTCCCTTCGTGACCGGCCGACTCGACTTGGCCCTCTACGCCTCGAAACTGGACGGCTGGAAGGAAGCGCTGGACCGGCTCGACGCTGGTCAGGACGTCGCCTGGATGGAGATGAGCAGAGGGCCCTCGCTCCGCATCCAGCTCAACGGTGAGCGTGACTGCCCGGAGGTCGTCGTGGACGACGAGTCAGGGTCGATGGTTACCGTGCGGGTGCCGATCCTCCTTCCGGAGGACTGGATTGCTGACCATCGGCAGCGGCTGCGCCAAGTGATGGATCACTGGATTCCGCTGCTCTCCGCGAGCCGGTCGGAGTGACATCACTTGCGCGTGGCGGTGGTGCGCGCCGCGGAGCAGGAGCCCACGCCCACGAACTCGCAGCAGGCTAAGCGCCCTTGAGCCCGGTGCGGGCCGTCTCGGCGGGAGCGTGGTCGCGGGCGGTGGCCAGTTCGTCGTTGAGGGTGGCGAGGAAGCGTACGACGACGGCCAGTTCGGCGTCGGTGAAGCCGGCGCGTGCTTCGGTCGCGGCGGCGGCCAGCGGGCGGAAGAAGGCGCGGGCCGTGCGCTGGGCGTCGTTCACGTAGTGCAGGTGGACAACCCGGCGATCGGCGCTCTCGCGCGAGCGCCGGACGTGGCCGGCCCGCTCGAGCCGGTCGAGACAGGCGGTGACCGCGCCCGAGGTGAGGCCCAGGTGTTCGCGCAGCCGGCCCGGAGTGAGGGGTTCCTCCGCGTCGAGGATCGCGGCGAGGGCTTGTACGTCGGTCGCGTGCAGACCTTGCGTGGCGGCGAACCCGTGGACCACCCGGTTGATCTCACCGTTCATACGGCGCAACTGCACCGCCAAGGCGCGCAGGTCCGCGTCCGCCGGAGCAGGCAGGTCCGATTCCGTCCGCGCGTGCAGGTCCGCGTCGTTCGGCGCGGACGATGCCCGCCTGCTGCCGCGTACCGAATCTTCTGCACTCACCACCTGCCCACCTTATCGGTGGCGGGGGTGTGGCCAGGGCGGACGGCCCACCGAAGGGACCGCCCGCCCCGGCGCCAGGCGTCGAGGTGTGAGCCTCACCCTTGCCGTAGTGGCGGCATCGGTACGGGAACGGAGTAGGTCGACGCCCCCGCCCCGACCCCGCCTTCGCAGGTGTTCGGCGGCTGGGTGCCGAGCCCTCGGGTGGATGGCTTCTCGGCCGCCCAGAACATGTAGCCGAGCATGCCCGGTGTGGACCCCGCCCCGTTCGGCGCCACGTTCTGCACGTACGAACCCGTCGTACTCTGCAGCGAGCTCGCGAAGTTCGTGCACTCGGGCAGCGGCGAACGTCCGTACGCGATGTACAGGCCGCCAGTGAACTTGGCGGGCGCCAGCGGCGGCACCGGCGGTGCGAACTGCGGCTTGCCGTCCACGTGTTCCTGCCAGCTGGCGGTCGCCGCGCTCGCCGAGGGCTGGCGCGCCGGCACCATCGCGTTGGCGTAGTCGAGCACGGGCGTGTCCGTACGCAGCCAGTCGGCGGTCGCCTTGCGGTTGACGGCGATCAGCCACCGGTCGCCGGCCGCCACGTCGATGGTGAGCCGCGCGGCCGGCCTGCTGCCGCTCGCGTCGTACGGGTGCACCGAGCGGTAGGCGTCGATGAAGGCCTGCAGACCGGTGAGGTTCGGGTCGGTGTTCTGCTCGTAGTCGATCTCGATGCCGACACCGAGGCGGCTCGCCAACGCCGCTGCGTTGAGCCCGAGTTGGGTGGGGTTCTCGGCGAGTGCGGCATCCCATTCGTCGGTGTACGTGATCCCGCCGATGGACAGCATCACCCGCACTCCGCGCGAGGTGAAGTACTGCACGATCTCGGGGGTCATGCCCTTGGGGACACCGTCCACGGTCGTGGCGTCGTCGGTGAGACGCAGCAGTTTCTGCGGTTCGACGAAGCTGAGCACGACGACGTTCACGGAGGGACGTCCGTCGCCGCGGTCGATCAGCCAGTGGTTCATCGAGTCGAACTCGGCGACGGAGCGCACCCGTCCCCACGTGCAGAAGTCGTCACCGCAGTGCCAGGCCCCGTAGACCTGGGGCGGTGTGCCGGCCGCGGCGGAACTCGAGGGTGCGGTCGGGATCAGCAGCGCGACGAGCAGGCCGAGGACGGCGAGCAATCTGTGGCGTGCGAAGAAGGAGCGACGGCGCATACGAACCTCCGGAGGAGAGGGAGCGAGCGACCAGACGGCGCGGGCAGCATGGCAGGTCCATACCAACCCGACAAGACGGCGCGTACGCTCCCTGCTCCCTGCTCCCTGCTCCCTGCTCCTTCGCTCCGGTTCAGTTCACTTCACTTCAGCTCAGTTCACTTCAGCTCGCGTGAGTCCTTCAGGTCGCAGTTGGTGAAGGACGGTGCCCGTGTGCACAGCGCCGTGAGCTCTTCGTTGAGTTTGGCGACCTCGGGCCGCTCGTTATTGCGCATGGCGGCTTCGTGCGACTCGAACTCGATGATCGCGAGGTAGCGTCCCGACTTGTCGCGGTCCTGGAGCAGGATGCGGTGTGTGGGCCCACCGGACTTGCCCTGCATCTTCTGCTCGAAGCGGTCGAGCAGCTTGCGCAGCTCGTCGATCTTCTGAGTCTCGAAGGCGATGATCTGAACGAACTTCTGGCTCATGGGGGCCTCCCCCTCATGCCGTCGCGCCCCGGGCCGGAACGCGCTCGGGACCCAAGCAACCACCCCCACCGGCGCGCGGCAATCACCTGCGCACGCTTGCCGGGGCTGGGAATTCCTACGCCGTGTGGGGTCGGGAGCCGACGCCGTCCTGCGGATCCTCCGCAAGCCGTCCCAACGGCTCCGGCCGCCCCTCCGGTCAGCCGGCCCCCGCTCAGCCGGTCCCCGCGCTCAGCCCGTCCCCCCGACCGTGGCCCTCAACTCGTGCAGGCGCAGCGCCAGATGGAGGCGCAGCGCCGTGTCCGGGGAGCGCCAGTCCTCGCCGAGCAGGACCCCGATCCGGTCCAGGCGCTTGAGTAGGGTGTTGAGATGGACGTGCAGGGCGCGGGCCGTCCGGCTCAGGTTCCCGGAGTGGGCGAAGTAGGCGGCCGCCGTGGTCACGAGGTCGGTGGACCGCCGCCGGTCGTACGCGAGGAGCGTGCCGAGTTCGTCCTCGAGGAAACGGTTCAGATCGTCCGTGCGGTCGGGGTCGAAGACGAGCGCGTACATCCCGTACCGCTGCGTGGCGGCCCCCCGGTCCTGTTCGCCCAGGGCCCGCAGCACCTTGATGCAGCGCTGCGCCAGCGTGAACGAACGGGCACGTTCCTGACCCACGATCCGGTCGGCGACGAGGAGGCTCGGCGCACCGAGCGTACGGCCCAGCTCTTGGTGCAGGGCGCGGGCGGCGTCGTCCGCGTCCTCGGCGCGAAGGAGCATGGTCGCGCGCCCGAGGTATTCGCCCGCCAGCCCCGACCACCTGGCCGACAGGGGTTTGAGGTGCCGGACGATGTCGCTCGCGGATCTCTCCGGGCAGTCGGCCACGACCAGGGTGTCGAGGTGGTCGACGTCGACGCCGCGGGCGAGCGCCCGGTCGCGCTGGGCCGGGTGCAGGGGAGCGGGGGACATCAGCTCCATGAGGAGCTCGCCGCGGACCCGTTCCTCCGCTTCGACGCGGGCGTCGCGCATGAGGATGAGCATCCCCATGATCTGCGCGGAGCGTTCCAGCATGCGGACGTCCGCCGGCTCCGGCGGGTCCCGGCGGGCCAGGGACAGGAAGCCGAAGTGGCTTCCGCCGGCGCGTACGGCCACCACACTGCGGAAGGTGCCGTCCTCGCCCCGCACCGTGGCGCACCGCCCGGTGCCGCGTGCCTCTTCGCGCAGCTCCCGGGTCAAGTCGCCTCCAGCGCCCGCCTGTTGCCCCTCGGGGGAGCGGGTCGCGAGCACGATGTCGTCCCGGTCCTGGACGGTCACCGTGCCCTGCAGATGCTCGACGAGGAGCTGCGCGATATCGCCGGGACCGCCGCCGGTCAGCACCACGTGCGTGAGGGCTTCGTGTACGGACGCGGCGCGTTCCATCGTGGTGACCTGGTCCTCGATGGTGCGATACGCATCCGTGAGGCGCTCCAGTGAGCTGCGGGTCTGCTCGTAGAGCCGGGCATTGTTCAGGGCCACCGCGGCATGGCTGGCGAAAGCGCTGAAGAGCGCCACCTCGTCCTTCTCGAAGGGACGCTCGCTGCGGTCGGCGGCGAACAGGGCGCCGATAGCCTCGTCGCCCACCAGGAGCGGGACGCCGAGCAGTGCCATGAGCCCTTCACGGGGGACCAGGAGATCGAAGGCGGGATCGTGGGGGAGGGCTTGTGCCTCACGGTAGTTGCTCACCCAGAACGGCGCCTTGGACTCGATCACGCGCCCGCCCAGGCCGAGTCCCGGTGGCAGCCGGGCCGAGGAGAACTCGGGCGAGATCGTTCCGGCGGACGCCCGGACGACCAGGCGCCCCTCCTCGTCGAGGAGCGACAGATAGGCGAAGTCGCTGCCGATCAGCTCATGGGCGTGCCGCACGATCGACCGCAGGACCTCGTCGACCTCACCGAGCGCTGTCAGTGAACGGGCGGTCGTGTACAGGCTGTTGAGCTCCCGCTCGCGCCGCAGCCGGTAGGCGGGCAGCTCGCCGTCGCCGTCGCCGTGGGTACGCCCGGAGTCTGTGCCTGCCATCGATACCCCCGCATGGAATCAGGTGGTTGATGCTTCCACCCGGATGTGGCTATGAGTGGATGTCCTTTCCATACTATGGGCGGCGCGCGCGGCCCTAACCTCGCCCCACGACACACGGCCGTACCGCGCGATGCGGTCTCCGTGCCCGACCCCTGGGAGTGAGAAGGATGTCGATTCCTGCCGACGGCGGCCTGTACGCCGTCGCGACCCGCAAGGCGATGCTGAGGCTGCTGCCCCTGCTGTGCCTCGCCTACTTCATGTCGTACGTCGACCGCACGAACATCGCGCTCGCGAAGACCCATCTGCAGGTGGACGTCGGTATCAGCGTGGCCGCGTTCGGCCTCGGCGCCGGCCTGTTCTTCCTGACGTACGCGCTCTTCGAGGTCCCCAGCAACCTGATCATGTACCGGGTCGGCCCGCGGCGCTGGATCGCCCGCATCGCGCTGAGCTGGGGTGCGGTCACGGCGCTGATGATGTTCATCGCGAACGACATCACCTTCTACATCGGGCGGATGGCGCTCGGCGCGGCCGAGGCAGGCCTCTACCCCGCGATGATGTTCATGATGACCCGGTGGTTCGCGCAGAAGGACCGCGCCACCGCGATCGGGTTCATCTACCTCGCGCCCACACTCGGGCTGCTCCTGGGCGGCCCGCTCGGCGGTGCGCTGATGGAACTCGACGACCTGGCCGGATTCCACGGCTGGCAGTGGATGTTCCTGATCGAGGGCCTGATCACGATGGTGATCGGCTTGGTGGTCCTCGCCTTCCTGCCCGAAGTGCCGTCCGACGCACGCTGGTTGCGAGCGGACGAGGCGGCGGCGCTGAGCGAACAGGCGAACAGGGGCGCCGATCCCCGCGCCGGGCACAGCCTCAAGGGCAATCTGGGCCAGGCGTTCGGGCGGCCGTTCATCCTGCTCATCGGGATCATCTACTTCCTCAACCAGGTCACGATGAACGGGGTCACGTTCAACGTGCCATCGATCATCGAGTCGTTGGACGTGAGCGGATCGTTCCTGATCGGACTGCTCAGCGGAGTGACGGGAATCGGGGGAACGATCGGCGTGCTCGTGATGCCGGCGGTGTTCCGGCGCCTTCCTCGCGAGTCCCTCACCATCGGTGTCCTGGCCGTGGCACCCGCGGCGATCGCGGCGGTGTACCTCGCGGTGTCGTCGCCCACCGTGCGCATCGTGCTGATCGGCATCATGTCCGCGATCATCTTCGGCACACTGCCGGTCTTCTGGTCCGTCGCCATGGCCCGTATGTCGGGCATCGTGGCCGCCGCCGGCCTGGCCTTCATCAACACCGTCGGACTGACCGGCGGATTCGTGGGGCCGTACTTGTTCGGACTGGCGGAGGCCGACTCCGGCGACCCCGCCTCCGGCTTCTCCATCGTGATCATCGCGTCCCTCGTCGGCGGCGCCCTCGCGGTGGCCCTGCACCGCGCGCTGCGGCACGAGGACGCCAAGTCCGCGCCGGCCGCGACCCCCGTCCCCGAGCGCAACCCGGAGGTGCAGCCGTGACGTTCCTGCCCGAGGAAGGATTCCCGCTGGCCGAGGTCCCCGGAGCGTACGCCGCAGAGGTGGGCGACACCGTGGCGGTACGGGCCGATGCCGGCGTGCTGACCTGGTCCGATCTGCACCGCGGGAGCAACCGCGTCGCACGGGGCCTGCTGGACGCCGGAGCTGCCACCGGCCGGATCGTGACCCTGCTGCTGCCCAACTCGACCGACCTGGTCCTGGCCGTGTTCGCCTGCTACAAAGCCGGTGCCACCCCGCAGGTCCTCTCCCCGAGGATGAAGCCGGCGGAACTCGACGCGATCCTCGAACTCGGCGACCCCGCCGTGGTGGTCACCGAACCAGGCGGCGCGCGACTCGGCCACAAGACCGTCGACGACCTGGCGGCCGGGCAGCCCGACCATGACCTGGACGCGGCCCTGGCACCCTCGTGGAAGGCCCCGACCTCCGGCGGATCCACCGGCCGCCCGAAGATCATCCTGTCCGGTCGGCCGGCGGTCACCTCCGGCTTCGATACGGGAATGTGGGGGATCGAACCGCGACAGCAGGCGCTGATCACCGCTCCGCTGCACCACAACGCCCCGTTCGTCACGGCCCTTTCGACCCTCTTCCTCGGCGGCACGGTCACCCTGCTGACCCGGTTCGACGCAGAGCGGACGCTGTCCGCGATCGACGAGTACGGCGTGGACTGGGTGTATCTCGTCCCCACGATGATGCGCCGCATCACGGCGCTCCCGGACGAGGTGCGCGACCGGTATGCGCTCGCCTCCCTGCGGTCGGTCTGGCACTGCGCCGAACCCTGCCCGGTGTGGCTGAAGCGGAAGTGGATCGAGTGGCTCGGCCCGGAGCGGATCTGGGAGTTGTACGGGGGCACGGAAGCCGAGGCCGGGTGCACCCTGCGCGGCGACGAATGGCTCCGGCACGTCGGCTCGGTGGGACAGGTGACCTGGGGAGAGATGAAGCTGCTCGACCTCGACGGCGCCGAGATCACCGCTCCCGATGTCTCCGGCGAGATCTATATGCGGGTGACCCCGGGGACGGCCGCCACCTACCGCTACATCGGCGCCGAACCCACCGCGCGCGACGGCTGGTCCTCGCTCGGGGACATCGGGCGGTTCGACGCCGACGGCTATCTGTATCTGCTCGACCGACGGTCGGACATGATCACCGTCGGCGGCGTCAACGTGTACCCGGCGGAGATCGAGGCCGCACTGGTCGAGCACGCACACGTCCTGACCGCGGTCGTGATCGGTCTGCCCGACGCGGACACCGGCAACCGGCTGCACGCGATCGTCCACACGCCCGAACGGGCCGCTGTCACCGCGGACGAGATCCGCGCCTTCCTCGACGGCCGGCTGTCACACCACAAGCTGCCGAAGACGATCGAACTGGTCCATGACTCCTTGCGCGACGCGGCGGGCAAGGTCCGCCGCTCCGAGCTGCGCGCCCAGCGCGTCACCGGGCTCGCCCCATGAACAGAGGCCAACCGATGACACATGGTCCAACCGACGACGACGGGAGGAACACGGCCGTGAACCCCAGCACTTCGGGAAGACGAACCCTCCGTATCGGAGGGATCCTCGCCGCCGCCACCGCACTGCTCGCCTCTTCGATGAGCGCGCGGCCGGCCGAAGCCGCCGGTGTACGGTGCGAGGCCCTTGTGGGGACGGCTGTCCCGGCGGCCGTCATCTCGCTCCCCACCAACGGCGGCAAGGTCACGTCGGCATCGCAGGTGACGGAGGCGGTCGGCGGCCGGAGCGTCACGTACTGCCGTATCGACGCGTCCCTCTTCCCCGTGGACCGCTCCGCACCCGCCATCGGGATGCGGCTCGCCCTGCCACGGGACTGGAACGGCAGATCGATGATGTTCGGCGGCGGCGGCTTCAACGGCACCATCCCCGATCTCCGGGCGAACGTTCCCTTCGGACCTCAGGACCGGCCTGTCCCCTTGGCGCGTGGATACGCGATGTACGCGAGCGACTCCGGGCATCAGGCGGATCCCGCCAAGCACCCCGTCGCGTCCCTTGACGGCTCCTTCGCGGTGAACGACGAGGCGCTGCGGAACTTCGCCGCCGGCGACGCGCTCAAGAAGACCCACGATGCCGCCCAGTTCCTGATCCGGCAGGGATACCGGGCCAAGCCTGCCCGGGTGTGCTTCGCCGGCGGGTCGACCGGTGGACGCGAGGCCCTGGCGGTGGTCCAGCGGTGGCCGGATGCCTTCGACGGCGTGATCTCCGCGTATCCGGCATGGAACAACCTCGCCGAAGCGCTCTATCTGGGCCACGCGACGCGGCAGTTGGCGCGGCCGGGTGCGTTCCCCGGCCCCGAGCAGCAGGCCCTGCTCCACACCAGTGTCATCCGGGCCTGCGACGGCCTCGACGGGCTGACGGACAAGGTCGTCTCGAACCCGGAGGCCTGCCGCTTCGCGCCGGAGCGGCTGCGCTGTCCCGACGGCGGCGACAGCGGACCCTCCTGTCTCTCGGACCGGCAGATCGCCTCGGTGAGGGCCATCTCCTCGCCGTGGAAGTGGCCGTACAAGGTCGCGAGCGGCGAACAGGGTTACCCCGGCTTCCCGTTCCTCTCCGGCGCCGACATGAGAACACCGCTCCTCGGATTCGGAACGACGGCACCCTCCACGCCCATGCCACTGACGAGCGGATACGGCATGCAGTACTGGGACCAGTGGGTGAGGTACTTCCTGACGCGGGACCCCGGCCACGACTCCCTGGCCGTCGACCCCGAGCGGCCGGGCGAGTGGCTCGACCGGATCAGCCGGCTGTCCGAGCTCCAGGACCTCAACCACGCGGATCTGCGCGCGTTCTCACGGTCGGGCGGCAAGCTCCTGCTGCTGCACGGCGCCGCCGACGAGCTCGTCTCACACCGCTCGACGAACGACTACTACGAGCGAGTGAGCGCCACGATGGGGGAGCGGGGAACGAAGGAGTTCTCGCGCTACTACCTCGTCCCCGGCGCCAACCACGCGAACTTCGGCACCCCCGCGTTCGCCGCCGCCTGGGACTCGGTCACCGCGCTCGAGCAGTGGTCCGAACACAACCGGGCCCCGAACGCTCCGGTCGTCACCGACGCACGCGACGGCAGGGCCCGCCCTCTGTGTGCGTACCCGCTGTGGCCGAAGTACCGGTCGGGCGACCCCGCCGGCGCGGGAAGCTTCACCTGCTCCCGTTGACACCATCTGCTCGGGACCGCCCGGGGTTTCCTTACGCGCCGGAATGGATGCCCTGCGCCCGTGCGGCGTCCAGCCAGCGCGGGAACTCCTGCACGAGCTGGTCGTAGAGCACGTCGTCCGGCACGGCGAGCGGGTCGTGTCCTGCGTGGAAGAACCCCGCGTTGTCGACAACACGCTTGTGGGGAACGGCGAGTTCGTCGAGTTTGCGCAGGAAGTCGAACTGCTTGCTGTGCGGGTCGCCGAAGCCGATGAACTGCCAGAACAGCGGCAGCTTCGCCGCCTTGCACACATAGCGTTCGGCGGCGAGCTTGTTGATCGGGCCACCGTCCGTCTGGAAGACCACCAGGGCAGGGGCGGTGGTGCCGCTGTCGAGGTAGTGGTCGATGACCGCGTCCATCGCGAGGTGGTAGCTGGTCTTGCCCATATGCCCGAGCCGGGACACGATCTGCTCGATCCGGCCCTGGTGGCCTGCCAGTTCGATGGTCTCGACCGCGTCGATGTCGGTGGAGAAGAAGACGGTGGGCACCTGGCCGTCGTCGTCGAGATGCGCCGAGAGCCCGAGCACGCGGTCGGCGAGCGCCTGCACACTGCCGTTCTTGTAGTACGGCTTCATCGAGCCGGAGTAGTCCACCACCAGGTAGACAGCGGCCCGTTGACCGTCGAGCCCGTGCTTGGTCAGGGACACCCCGGCACTCTTGTAGAGACTGACCAGCGCCGGCGCCGTCTCCTCCACCTTGCGCAGACTGATCGCCGCCATATCGCCGCCCCCTGGCTCGCCGTTCGGTACGGATTGCGAGGTTACGGCACATGCCTGTGCATCTGCGGGGCGGATGGTGTCAGTCGGAGGGTGGGAGGCGAGCGGGTACGTTGAGCGTATGGTCGGCAAGGAGGCGAGGAGTGGCTGAAGTCGTCCCGTACCTGCTGGCTTTCGGCGGCCTGATCGCGGTGATGGCGTTCTTCACCTGGCTGAAGCGCCTCGTGCTCCGCCGCGGCCTGTCCGGGTCGGCGCTGCGCGGCGCGCTGGCCTCGTACGAGGAGGCGATGCGTATCACGTCACACGAGTCCCACATCGAGATCCGCGCCCAGGCCGACCGCCAGGCGCCCGCCTTCGACGACGACCCACGGTGGACGGGCCGCACCCTCGCAGGTGCGAACGCGGTCCGGACGCGGCGCTCGAGCGGTCCAGTCAGATCGGGCCGTCCGGTCAGACGCCGCCGGCTCCGTCGGCTGCGACGCCAGCGGGTATTCGGTACGGCAGCCGGCCCGCCTGTACCTCGCTCCTACCGACTCATCACGCTCGCAGCTCGCGGCTTCCGGCGCGGTTCTTCGCGATGTTCCTGATCTTCCTCGTGCTGCCTGACTCGGCGAGCAGGGCGAGCACGGCCGCCGACGTCGACCTCTCGGCGAGGACACGCTGCATCCAGTCGGTGACCTTCGCCAGCTCGCTCGGCGTCGGCACGTGACCTTCCTCGACGGTCAGACGGAACAGCCAATCGTCGATACGACGGCGGATGAACTCGCGAAACGCATCCGTCCTCAACCGGTTGAGCTCCGGCAGCAGTTCGGCCGACCACTGCCGGAACCCGGCAGGACCGGTCGCCTTCATCGCGATGTGGTCCACGAGAGCGACCACCGCTGTCTTGGATGCCATCTCGTCGGGGTCGCGCAGGATCGTGGCCACGATCGCGCGATCCCGTTCGCGGCTCTGCGAGGCAGCGGTCACCAGGACGACGCGTTGGTACGCGGCCGATCGGACATGCCCGTCCGCGACGGCGTCCTCGACATCCACGTCGAGGATGGCGGCCTCTGCCAGCAACTCGGCCACATCGGAACGCAAGGTCATCGCTTGCCCGCCTAGTCGGACGAGGACAGGATGCGGGCCGCCATCGCCTCGATGAGGTCATCGAGAGGGTACGGCGCCAGCAGCTCCGGGACGGTGAGGTCGTCCACGATGAGGCCGAGCATCGCGAGGTAGAGCAGGACGACGCTGATGCGGTCGCCAGGCAGGCCGGCGCCCAGGTGAAAGCCGATGTTCGCGTCGAGCTGTGCGGTGAAGAACCGGGTGAGTTCCGCGTGCAGTTCGGGGCGCCGGGTCGCCTCCAGACGCAGCTCCATGAGGGCCAGCCAGCTGCTGCGGTCGGCGCGCATCCGGCCGAGCAGCTGCTTGAGGAGCGTCGCGACCAAGTCGGCCGAAGGCTTCTCGCGCATCGTGTCGGCGAGTTGGGACTCGTCCGGCGTCAGCCGCTCCTGGATACGGGTCATGACCTGCGCCAGGAGTTCGGCGCGGTGCGCGAAGTAGTTGGTGGTCGTGCCCTTGGGGACCTGCGCTTCGGTGTCGACCGCGCGCAGGGTCAGCCCGCGTGAGCCCTCGCGGGCGAGGACCTCGATGGCGGCGTCGAGGAGGGCTGTGCGGCGGGCCGCGTTCTGGCGCATCGGCTGTTCCTTCCGGAAACTCATTGACACCACTGCAAGTGCAGTACTACGTTCTAACCACTGCAAGCAGAGTACATCAGTTGCCGTGACCGCGGATATCCGCCAAGGAGTCAGATGCGAAACCAGCGCAATACCCAGCGGATCAACCCCCAGCAGAACGCCCGCTTCCCGCAGCCCGCCAAGCCCCGCTCCATTCCCCGCCCCCGCCCGCTGCCCAAGCCGGGCACCCGCCGCTGAAGGCCGACCACCGAAGGCACCTATGACAGCCCCCATCACGCACCGCACCGCAGACCACACACCCGAAGATCGCCGTCCTGAGGAGGGCCCCGTGCGCAAGCTCGTCTACTTCATCGCTTCCACCCTCGACGGACAGATCGCCGGCCCCGACGGCGCCGATCCCACCAGTGGTCCGGACGCGTTCTGGCCGATCACCGAGGACTACCTGGGGCACCTGATCGCCGAGTTCCCCGAGACGCTGCCGGCCCCCGCGCGTCAGGCCCTCGGTGTCACCGCCCCGGGCACCCGCTTCGACACCGTCCTGGAGGGTCGGCGCACCTACCAGGTCGGCCTGGACGCCGGCCTCACCGACGCCTACCCGCACCTGCGCCACCTCGTCTTCTCCCGCACCTTGCCCGAGAGTCCCGACCCCCGCGTCGAACTGGTCAGGGAGGACCCGGTCGACAGGGTGCGGCAGCTCAAGCAGGAAGACGGGAAGGACATCTGGCTCATCGGCGGCGGCGAACTGGCCGGCGCGCTGTACACGGAGATCGACCAGCTCATCCTCAAGCTGGGCCCGCTCACCGTCGGCGCCGGGATCCCGCTCTTCGGTACCAAGGCGGCGTTCGACCCTGCCGTGTTCACCCTCACCGACAGCAAGATCCTGGAGAGTGGCAGTGCCTTCCTCACCTACACGAAGAAGCGATAGCCGCCCGCGCCTGGCCCGTGCGGGCGGCGGCCCCTCGGTCGACCCGTGCGGGCGGTGGTGCCTCAGTCGTCCCGTGTCCATGAGCCAAGCACCATCAGCGTCCTGGTCCCGATGACCTTGCCGGATCCGCGCAGACGGTCGATCACCTCCTGCAGATGGTTGATGTCCCGTACGCGCATATGGACGAGGGCGTCGAGGTCACCGGCGATGGTGAACACCGCCTGCACCTCGGGCGCACGCGAAGCGCTGCCGAGGATGTCCTTGACGCTGGTGGTCCCGGCGTAGCGGAGTTCCGTGAACGCCTCGATGCCCCAGCCGAGCTTCGCGTGGTCGACCTGCACGGTGAAGCCGGTGATCACCCCGGACTCGCGCATCCGGTCGATACGGCGCTTGACCGCGGCCACGGAGAGGCCGACCTCGGGCGCCATCTCCGAGAACGTGCGACGGCCGTCCGCCTGGAGCAGGCGCAGCAGTTGGTGGTCCGTCTCGTCCAGCTCGTCACTCGGCATGGCGGGCTCCTCCTGTGGTGATCACTGGCGGCGATTGGCGATCGGCGATCGGCGATCGGCGACTGGTGGTCGGCGACCGTCGGCAGCGGACCGCCGGTATCCGGCATCCGACGCAATGAAATCAAGCGACAGGGGCAACTTCCATGACTTCTTTGCGTCTTGTGCGCGATCAGGCGAGCGGGTCTTGCGTGCCCTGAAGTCGGGTTGTGTGCTGGGAGGGTTCCCGCTCCCCGAACCCCCGCCGCCGTGGAGGACCCTGTGAGTGTTCGCAGCCGAGCCCTTTCTCTCGACGACAAGTACACGGCCACCGAAGGCCGCGCCTTGATGTCCGGGGTGCAGGCCCTGGTCCGCCTCACGCTGGAACAGCGGCGCCTCGACCGTGAACGAGGCTTGGACACGCGGGTGTTCGTCTCCGGCTACCAAGGTTCTCCGCTGGGCGGCCTGGACTTGGAGATGGGCCGCGCCTCCCGGTTCCTCGACGATGCCGGCGTGGTCTTCCGGGCGGGGCTGAACGAGGAGCTCGCCGCCACTGCGGTCGGCGGCACACAGCACCTCGGCAGACTGCCGGGCGGACGGCACGAGGGTGTGACCGGGTTCTGGTACGGCAAGAACCCCGGCCTCGACCGGGCCGCCGATGCCATCCGGCACGCCACGACGGCCGGCACCGCTCCGCTGGGCGGCGCGGTCGCCTGGATCGGGGACGACCCGGACTGCAAGTCCTCGACCCTGCCCAGCAGTTGCGAAGTGCTGTGCCAGAGCCTCGGGCTGCCGCTGTTCGCCCCGGGTTCGGTGCGCGAACTCATCGAGTACGGACTGCACGCCGTCGCCCTGTCCAGGGCCGCGGGACTGTGGACGGGCCTGAAGATCGTGGCCGATGTCGCGGACTCGTCGGCCACCGTCGACCTCGCCGACCTCCACCGGAACGTCCCCGTCCCGGAGCGCCGGGTCCAGGCCCCGGCAAAGGTGCTGGTCGGACCGGCCGCGCTGGACGCCGAAGAGGATCTGCTGACCCGCCGCCTGGCCATCGCCCGTGCCTACGCGCGCCAGCACGGCATCAACCGGATCGTCTCCTCGGCCCGGCAGGCGCGCCTCGGTGTGGTCGCTTCGGGGGCGTCCTTCGCCGTCGTACGCAGGGCGCTGAGCGATCTCGGCATCGGTGAGGCGGAAGCGGAGCGGCTCGGTGTCCGACTCGTCGGATTGGGCATGCCCTTCCCCTTGGACGCCGGTCACCTGGCCGAACTGACGGCGGGGCTCGAGCAGTTGCTGGTCGTGGAGGACAAGAGCGACTTCCTCGAAGGGCAGATCAAGCAGGCCCTGTACGGGCGGTCCGACGCGCCGGTCATCGTCGGGCGACGGGACGCGGCAGGACGCGCGCTGCTGCCGGTGCGCGGCGCCGTGAAGGCCGACGACGTCGCCCGCGCGCTGGCCGGACTCATCGGCGCCGAGCGTCTGCCACGCCCTTCGGCCGCTCTCGTACCGGAAAAGCGGCACGCCGGACCGCGGCTGCTGCCGCTCGTCGCCGACCGCACACCGTTCTTCTGCTCCGGCTGCCCGCACAACCGCTCCACGCGCACCACCCAGGACACCCTCGTCGGGGTGGGCATCGGATGCCACGCCATGGTCGCCCTCGACGACAGCGGCATGCGCGGCAACCTGGTCGGCCTGACGCAGATGGGCGGCGAAGGGGCACAGTGGTTCGGCCTCGCACCCTTCACCGACGACCGGCATTTCGTGCAGAACCTGGGCGACGGCACCTTCCACCACTCCGGCTCGCTCGCCGTGCGCGCCGCCGTCGCGGCCGGTGTGACCATGACGTACAAGCTCCTCTACAACGAGGCCGTCGCGATGACCGGCGGGCAGAGCGTCGAGGGCGGACTGGACGTTCCCGCGCTCACCCGGCTGCTCGCCCTCGAAGGTGTGCGCCGCATCGTGATCACCACGGACGAGCCGCGCCGCTACCGGGGAATCCGTCTGGACCGTCAGGCGAGCGTGCGCCACCGCGACGAACTCGCGGAAGTCGAAGCCGAGTTGGCCGCGGTCGACGGGGTGACCGTCCTGATCCATGACGACCGCTGCGCGGCCGAGGAGCGCCGGATGCGCAAGCGCGGCCTGCTGCCCACACCCGTCGCGAAGGTGGTCGTCAACGAGCGCGTCTGCGAAGGCTGCGGTGACTGCGCCGAGCAGTCGACGTGCCTGTCGGTACAGCCCGTCGAGACCGAGTTCGGCAGCAAGACGCGTATCCACCAGCCGTCCTGCAACTCCGACCTCAGCTGCCTCAAGGGCGACTGCCCCTCTTTCCTGCTGGTCGAGCCGGGTTCCTCCGCAGCACCGTCGGCCCCGGACCGGCTGCCCGAACCTCCCGACGGGCTGCCCGAACCGCAGGACCGCTTCGGCGGCCGCGAAGTCGTCCTGCGCATGCCCGGCATCGGCGGCACCGGTGTCGTCACGGTCTCCCAGATCCTGCAGATGGCCGCGCACCTGGACGGCCTGCACGCGGCAGGACTCGACCAGACCGGTCTGGCGCAGAAGGGCGGGCCCGTCGTCAGTGACGTACGCATCGGCAAGGACCCCGTCACCGGTTCCGTGCGGGCCTCGGGCCGTGGTGTCGACGTCCTCATCGGCTTCGACCTGCTCGGCGCGGCATCCGACGCGACGCTGGCCACGTGCACCCCGGAGCGGACGATCGCCGTCGTCAACACGGCCGTCGTCCCCACCGCCGCCATGATCACGCGACACGTCGCCGTGCCCGGCAGCCCGCAGGACGCCCTGGTCAAGATCGCCTCGGCCACCCGGGACGCGACACCGCTGGCCCTGGACGCCCAAGGTCTGGCAGAACAGCTCTTCGGCGACCACATGCCGGCCAACATGCTGCTGCTCGGCGCCGCCTACCAGCACGGCTGCCTGCCCGTCAGCGCGCAGGCGGTGGAACTTGCCGTCGAACTCAACGGTGCGTCCGTGGCGAAGAATCTGGCCGCGTTCCGCTGGGGGCGCGCCGTGGCGCTCGACCCCGAGGCGGTACGCCGAGACGTTCCCCCGCCGCAGCAGCCGGCGACCCCCCTCAGCAGCACCCTGGAGGAAGCGGTCGCCCTGCGCGCCGACGACCTCGCCGCGTACCAGAACACCGCCTACGCCGAGCGCTACCAGCAGGCGGTGAAGGCCGTCACCGCCCTGGCCACGGACCGTGCGGGGGAGGAGGGCGGACGCCGCGTCGCCCACGCGTTCGCCGCCTCGCTGCACCAGCTGATGGCGTACAAGGACGAGTACGAGGTCGCCCGGCTGCATCTGGACCCGGCCGAACAGGCCCGCATCCGCGCCGAGTTCGGAGCGGTCGCGCGCGTCTCGGTCCTGCTGCACCCACCCGTATTGCGCGCACTGGGGATCAACCGCAAACTGCGGCTGCGACGCACCAGCGGGCCGGCGTTCCGGCTGCTGCGGGCCGGCCGCAAGCTGCGGGGCACCCTGCTGGACCCCTTCGCCCGTACCGAGGTCCGCCGCACGGAGCGGGCCCTGGTCACCGAGTACCAGCAGCTGATGCGCCAGGCCCTGGAGCAGCTCACCCCCGACAACGTTGACGACGTCGTACGGCTGGCCGAACTGCCGCAGACGATCCGGGGATACGAGCACATCAAGATGGCCCGGGTGGTGGAGTACCGCACGCAGGCGCGGGTCGCCCTCGACGGCCTTGCGCAGTGATGCGGACGGCCTTCGGCAGTCACCGGGCTGCCTAGTGCAGTGAGCGGGCTGCATGGTGCACGGATCGGGCGGCAGCGGAGGGCCAGGAGATCGACGTGCCGGTGACCTGCGGTCACAACTCGATCCGTATCGGCTCCAACCGGCGCATCCGGCAAGCGGAACCAGCGCACCAGCCAAGATCCACCCTTGCGCCGTAGCGCCCGCCCGTGCATCTTCATGCACACGCTCAACCAGGGGGTGGACGCATGCCGTTGATCGGCCGGGAGCGGGAAGTGGCGGTGCTCAGAGCGGCGTTGGGGCAGGCGCCCTGCGTGGTGTACGTCGCGGGCGAGGCGGGCGTCGGCAAGAGCGCGCTGGTGGCGGCGGCCGCGCCACAGGCGCGGGTGGTGCGCTGCGGCGCCGGGCCGGGGGAGGGCGGCGACGTGCTCGTGGGGCCGGGCCCCTTGGACGGTGCGGCGCTCGCGGGACCGGGACCGGTGGTCATCGAGGATCTGCAGTGGGCGGACGCCACGACACTGCGGCGCCTGCGCGACTGCCTCGCCGAACCCCCGGCCGGGATGCGGCTGTTGCTCCTGTACCGCCCCGAGGAGCTCACTGTGCCAGGTCTGCCCCTGGGTGTCGCGGGCAGCCAGGCGCACACCGTGTCCCGCACCCAGCTCGACCTCGCGCCGCTCACGCCCGAAGACGTCATCACCTGGTCCCGACTGCCCGAGGACGAGGCGCAGGCCCTGTACGAGGTGAGCGCGGGGCTGCCTCACGTACTGGCGGATCTGCTGCAGGCGCCGGAATCGGACGGCGCGCCGCCCCGCCTCACCCAGCTCACCCTCGACCGGTGCTCCGGCCTGGACCCGGATGCGCAGGCGCTGGTCCACGCCGCCGCGGTGCTCGGAGAGCCCGCCGACGAGAAGGTGCTGGCCGCTGTGGCGGGGCTGCCCGCCCCACGTGCCCAGACCGCCCTGCTCGCTGCTCTGGCCGGACGCCTGCTCACGGAGACACCGCAGGCCGCTTATCGCTGCCATCCGCCGCTCGCCGCACGGGCCGTGCTCGATCAGCTGCCGGGGCCGGTCCGCCGCAGGCTGCACGGACGGGCCGCCGAAGCGCTGGCCCGGCTGCCCCGGCCGGTCCCGCTGGCCCGGGTCGCC
>NZ_JBEPEW010000063.1:0-44343 GCF_040300965.1 Streptomyces mesophilus
CTGCGCGGGCAGCGGTCCGAGCGCGAGCACGCGCTCGCCCTCGACGTTCAGCGGGCGGCGCCCCGCGGTGAGCACCGTGAGCCCGGGGGAGCGGCGCAGCAGTTCACGCACCAGAGGGCCGCAGGCGTCGGCGAGGTGCTCGAACCCGTCGAGGACGAGCAGCAGTTCACGGTCGGCGAGATGGTCGAGCAGGACGGACCGGGGTGGGCGCCCGGTGTGGTCGGTCAGACCGAACGTCTCGATGAGCGCATGCTCGACCAGATCCGCCTCGCGTACCGACGCCAGCTCCACCAGCCAGGCGCCGTCGGCCTGCCCGGGGCACATCCCCGCCGCCCGCAGCGCGAGACGGGACTTCCCGACACCGCCGGGGCCGACCACCGTGATCAGCCGCGCCGCGCCCATCAGGGCGGCGAGCTCGGTCAGTTCGGTCGTGCGTCCGACGAAGGTGTCGAGTTCCAGAGGGAGATTGCCCGGGGGCGGGCCCGGCAAAGGGCGCTGAGACCGTCGCATGGGGAACGCAGCGTACTCAGCCATGCGCACTCCGTACAATCGGATCCCGCAACTCCCCTCGTGGTGAGCGGGAATCCGGTACGGTCCGCCAAGCGCGGCGCGATAAGGTCTGACGACGACTTATCCAATGGCCGACAAGGCTCGCAAGCCCCCAGGAGCTCAGCGCTCCGGGCCCCGACAGCAGAGAGCGGTGCAGCGTGACCGGTGGAGAGGTGGCCGGGATTCTTGTGGCCGTCTTCTGGGCGATCCTGGTCTCGTTCCTCGCCGTCGCGCTGGCGAGGCTCGCGCAGACGCTCAAGGCGACCACCAAACTCGTGGCGGACGTGACCGAGCAGGCCGTGCCGCTGCTCTCCGACGCCTCGGCGACCGTGCGCTCCGCGCAGACCCAGCTCGACCGGGTCGACGCCATCGCCACGGACGTCCAGGAGGTCACCTCCAACGCCTCCGCCCTGTCCACCACGGTCGCCTCCACCTTCGGCGGCCCCCTCGTGAAGGTCGCGGCCTTCGGCTACGGGGTGCGGCGGGCCGTCGCCGGGCGCAAGGGCGACGCGGACGTGCCGCGCAAGGCACCCAGGCGTAACGTGATCGTGGGCCGGGCGGTCCCTGCCGCCCGCCGGGGCAAGCGGAACGACAGGAACGCGAGGGACTGACGCAGCCATGTTCCGCCGTACGTTCTGGTTCACCGCGGGCGCAGCCGCCGGTGTGTGGGCCACCACCAAGGTCAATCGCAAGCTGAAGCAGCTGACCCCCGAGAGCCTCGCGGCCCAGGCCGCCAACAAGGCGATCGACGCGGGCCACCGCCTCAAGGACTTCGCACTCGACGTCCGTGACGGCATGGCCCAGCGCGAGGCCGAACTCGGCGAGGCGCTCGGCCTCGAACACGACCCGGACGCCGAACTGCCCGCGCAGCGGCGCGTGGTCGCGGTCGAGAACCGCAAACTCCTCGCTGCCAAACGCCAGGACAACCCGAACTCGACGTACGAGAACGGCTCGTACACGTACAACCGGAATGAGGACCACTGATGGAGTCGGCTGAAATCCGCCGCCGCTGGCTGAGCTTCTTCGAGGAGCGTGGGCACAAGGTCGTGCCGTCGGCGTCGCTGATCGCAGACGACCCGACGCTGCTCCTCGTCCCTGCCGGAATGGTGCCGTTCAAGCCCTATTTCCTGGGCGAGACCAAGCCGCCGGCCCCGCGCGTGACCAGCGTGCAGAAGTGCGTGCGCACGCCGGACATCGAAGAGGTCGGCAAGACGACCCGGCACGGCACGTTCTTCCAGATGTGCGGCAACTTCTCCTTCGGCGACTACTTCAAGGAAGGCGCCATCAAGTACGCCTGGGAGCTGCTCACCAGCCCCCAGGACAAGGGTGGTTACGGCCTGGAGCCCGAGAAGCTCTGGATCACCGTCTACCTCGACGACGACGAGGCCGAGCGCATCTGGCACGAGGTCGTCGGTGTGCCGAAGGAGCGCATCCAGCGCCTGGGCAAGAAGGACAACTTCTGGTCCATGGGCGTCCCCGGACCCTGCGGCCCCTGCTCCGAGATCAACTACGACCGCGGCCCCGAGTTCGGCGAAGAGGGCGGCCCGGCGGTCAACGACGAGCGCTACGTGGAGATCTGGAACCTGGTCTTCATGCAGTACGAGCGCGGCCCGGGCACCGGCAAGGACGACTTCGAGATCCTCGGCGACCTGCCCTCGCAGAACATCGACACCGGTCTCGGTCTCGAGCGCCTCGCCATGATCCTGCAGGGCGTGCGGAACATGTACGAGACGGACACCCTCCGTGTCGTCATGGACAAGGCCACCGAGCTGACCGGCGTCCGCTACGGAGCCGAACAGGGCTCGGACGTCTCGCTGCGCGTGGTCGCCGACCACATGCGCACCTCCGCGATGCTCATCGGCGACGGCGTCACCCCCGGCAACGAGGGCCGCGGCTACGTGCTGCGCCGCATCATGCGCCGCGCGATCCGCAACATGCGTCTGATGGGCGCCACCGGACCGGTCGTCAACGACCTCATCGGTGTCGTGATCGACACGATGGGTCTGCAGTACCCGGAGCTCATCACCGACCGCAAGCGCATCGAGACGGTCGCGCTCGCCGAAGAGGCCGCCTTCCTCAAGGCCATCAAGGGCGGCACCAACATCCTCGACACCGCCGTCACCGAGACCAAGGCCGCCGGTGGCACGGTCCTCGCCGGCGACAAGGCGTTCCTGCTCCACGACACCTGGGGCTTCCCGATCGACCTCACCCTCGAGATGGCGGCCGAACAGGGCCTCTCGGTGGACGAGGACGGCTTCCGCCGTCTGATGAAGGAACAGCGCGACCGCGCCAAGGCCGACGCCCAGGCCAAGAAGACCGGTCACGCCGACATGTCCGGCTACCGCGAGATCGCGGACGAGGCCGGTGCCACCGACTTCATCGGCTACACGTCCCTGGAGGGCGAGTCCAAGGTCGTCGGCATCCTCGTCAACGGTGTGCCCTCGCCCGCCGCCGTCGAGGGCGATGAGGTCGAGATCGTGCTCGACCGCACCCCGTTCTACGCCGAGGGCGGCGGCCAGATCGGCGACACCGGAAAGATCCGGCTGCACTCCGGCGCCGTCGTCGAGGTCCGCGACTGCCAGAAGCCCGTGCCCGGTGTCTACGTGCACAAGGGCGTCGTCCAGGTCGGCGAGGTCACCCTCGGCGCCCCGGCCCAGGCCGTCATCGACGTGACCCGCCGCCGCGCCATCGCCCGCGCCCACTCGGCCACGCACCTCACCCACCAGGCGCTGCGCGACGCGCTGGGCCCGCAGGCCGCCCAGGCCGGCTCCGAGAACCAGCCCGGCCGCTTCCGCTTCGACTTCGGCTCCCCGTCCGCCGTACCGACGGCCGTCATGACCGACGTAGAGCAGAAGATCAACGAAGTCCTCTCGCGTGAACTCGACGTGCAGGCCGAGGTCATGAGCATCGACGAGGCGAAGAAGCAGGGCGCCATCGCCGAGTTCGGCGAGAAGTACGGCGAGCGCGTGCGCGTCGTCACCATCGGCGACTTCTCCAAGGAGCTCTGCGGCGGTACGCACGTCCACAACACCGCCCAGCTCGGCCTGGTCAAGCTGCTCGGCGAATCGTCGATCGGCTCCGGTGTGCGCCGTATCGAGGCCCTCGTCGGTGTCGACGCGTACAACTTCCTCGCCCGTGAGCACACGGTCGTCGCCCAGATCCAGGAACTGGTCAAGGGCCGCCCCGAGGAGCTCCCCGAGAAGATCTCCACCATGCTCGGCAAGCTGAAGGACGCCGAGAAGGAGATCGAGAAGTTCCGCGCCGAGAAGGTCCTGCAGGCCGCCGGCGGCCTCGCCCAGGGCGCCCAGGACGTACGCGGCGTCGCGCTGGTCACCGGTCAGGTGCCCGACGGCACCGGCGCCGACGACCTGCGCAAGCTGGTCCTCGACGTGCGCGGCCGCATCCCTGGCGACCGCCCGGCCGTCGTCGCCCTGTTCACCACGGTCAACGGCAAGCCGCTCACCGTCATCGCCACCAACGAGGCCGGCCGCGAGCGCGGCCTCAAGGCCGGCGACCTGGTGCGCACCGCCGCCAAGACCCTCGGCGGCGGCGGTGGCGGCAAGCCGGACGTCGCCCAGGGCGGCGGCCAGAACCCGGCCGCCATCGGCGAGGCCATGGCCGCCGTCGAACGCCTCGTGGCCGAGACCGCCTGATGACGCTGGTGCGACGAGGTCGCCGACTGGCGATCGATGTCGGGGACGCCCGGATCGGGGTCGCCTCGTGCGACCCCGACGGGATCCTCGCCACCCCGGTGGAGACCGTGCCGGGACGCGATGTCCCGGCCGCCCACCGTCGGCTGAAGCAACTCGTCGAGGAATACGAACCCATTGAGGTGGTAGTCGGACTTCCTCGCTCCCTCAACGGGGGCGAGGGGCCGGCCGCGGCCAAGGTGCGGGCCTTCGCCCAGGAGCTCGCGAAGGGGATCGCACCGATTCCCGTACGTCTGGTGGACGAGAGGATGACCACAGTGACGGCCAGTCAGGGACTGCGCGCCTCGGGCGTGAAGTCCAAAAAGGGTCGTTCTGTCATCGACCAGGCTGCCGCTGTGGTGATCCTCCAGAACGCTCTGGAGTCCGAACGGGCGTCAGGTAAAGCCGCGGGCGAGGGCGTCGAAGTGGTCATCTGATCGCGATACGGTAACGTTCCGCGCGATGCGCCGGTGTTCGAACAAGAGGCGTGTGCAGGAGAGGCGGAAACGGATCCGGGCGCACAGCGTCCGGCGGCCGCCTCGCGGCTTGTAGGGGATCGATGACTGAGTATGGCCGGGGCCAAGGTCCCGAACCGTGGCATCCCGAGGACCCGTTGTACGGGGACCAGGGATGGTCTGGACAGCAGGCCGCCGGTGGCCACAGTCCGTACGGCGGCCAGCCGCAGCAGCACTACCCGCAGCAACCGCAGCAGCACCAGCAGTACGACACGGGTCAGCACGGCTACCCGACGTATGACACCGGTCAGCAGTCCGCGTACGGCGGGGGTTCGAACCCGTCGTACGACACGGGGCAGCAGGCCTCTTACGGCGGCGGTGCGCAGGGCGGTTACCCGCAGCACGACTACAACGGCGGCTGGGACACGGGTCAGCAGCCCGCCTACGGCGCGGAGCCCGACCCCTACGGGCAGCCCGCGCAGTACGGCGGCGAGCGCCCCGATCACTACCGCACGCCCGAGGCCTATCCGCCGCCGAAGCCTCCGGGCCGCCGGCGTGCGGTGCCCGAGCAGAAGCCCGACTGGGACCCGGGTCCCGACCAGGGCGAGCACGCGTTCTTCGCCGGCGGCGGGGACGACGACGATGACGACGGCTACGACGACAGCGGTCGCGGCGGCCGTGGTGGCGGCGGCGGTCGTGGCGATCGCAGAGGCCGTGGCGGCAAGGGCGGCAAGAAGCGCCGCAGCGGCTGCGCCTGCCTGGTCGTGGCGGCGGTGTTCGCTGGCGGTATCGGCGGCGTCGGCTACTTCGGCTACCAGTTCTACCAAGACCGTTTCGGGGCGGCCGAGGACTACTCGGGCAGTGGCAACGGCGAGATGGTGTCCGTGACCATTCCCAAGGGCGCGGGCGGCAACCAGATCGGCTCGATCCTCAAGAACGCCGGAGTGGTCGCCAGCGTCGAGGCGTTCGCCACCGCCCAGGCGGACAACCCGAAGGGCCTCGGCATCCAGGAAGGCGCGTACACCCTCCAGAAGGAGATGTCCGCCGAGTCCGCGGTCGCGCTGATGCTCGACCCGAAGAGCCGCAACAACCTGATGGTCATCCCCGGTGACCGTAACTCCAAGATCTACAAAGAGATCGACAAGCGCACCGGGCAGAAGGCGGGCACCACGGCGGCCTACGCCAAGGAGCACTGGAAGGAGCTCGGCCTGCCCAAGTGGGCCGAGACCCCGAACAAGGACGTCAAGGACCCGCTCGAGGGCTACCTGCGCCCGGACACGTACGCGGTGTCCGAGGGCATGAAGTCCGAGGAAGTCCTCAAGAAGATGGTGGCGGGTACGACCTCGCTGCTCGAGGGCTACAACCTCGAGACCAAGTCGAAGGACCTGGGCCTGCGGAACCCGATCGACGTCCTCACTGCGGCGAGCATCGTGCAGAAGGAAGGCCACAAGCAGGACTTCGGCAAGATCGCCCGCGTCATCTACAACCGCATGGACCGTGCCAACCCGGAGACCTACGGACTCCTGGACATGGACTCCACGGTCAACTACGTCAAGGGCGAGTCCAAGCTCGGCACCGGTTCCGTCGACGATCTGCGCCAGATCAAGGACCCGTACAACACGTACTGGGCAGGCGCCAAGGGTCTGCCGCCGGGTCCGATCAGCACCTTCAGCAAGGATGCGCTGGAGGCGGCGGTCAACCCGGTCAAGGGCAAGTGGAACTACTTCGTCTCGATCAATGCGAACGAAACGCTGTTCGCCGTGACGAACGAGGAGCACAACCGCAACCGCGAGAAGTACCTCAAGGGACAGAACGACTGATGGCAGATGTGCGACGGCGGGCCGCGGTACTCGGCTCGCCCATCGCCCACTCGCTCTCGCCGGTGCTGCACCTTGCGGCGTACGAGCGGCTGGGCTTGCGTGACTGGTCGTACGAGCGCTTCGAAGTCGATGAGGCCGGGTTGCCCGGCTTCATCGACGGGCTCGGCGAGGAGTGGGCCGGGCTTTCGTTGACCATGCCGCTCAAGCGGGCCGTGCTGCCGCTGCTCGACGAGGTCAGTGAGACGGCCGCGTCGGTGGAGGCGGTCAACACGGTCGTGTTCACCGAGGACGGCCGGCGCGTCGGTGACAACACGGACATCCCCGGGATCGTCGAGGCGCTGCGTGAACACGGCGTCGAGCAGGTGGAGTCGGCGGCGATCCTCGGCGCCGGAGCCACCGCTTCCTCGGCGCTCGCGGCGCTGTCCCGTGTCTGTACGGGTGAGGTCGTCGCGTACGTACGCAGTGAGGCGCGCGCCCTGGAGATGAAGCAGTGGGGCGAGCGGCTTGATGTCGAGGTGCGTACGGCTTCCTGGAGTGACGCGGCCGAAGCGCTCCAGGCGCCGTTGGTGATCGCCACGACACCCGCCGGGGCGACGGACGAACTGGCGGAGTCCGTGCCCGAGCGGCCGGGCACGCTCTTCGACGTCCTCTACGAGCCCTGGCCCACCGAACTGGCCGCGCGCTGGTCGATGTTCGGCGGTGCGGTGGTCAGCGGTCTCGATCTGCTTGTGCACCAGGCGGTGCTGCAGGTGGAGCAGATGACGGGGCGTTCGCCCGCCCCGCTCGGCGCCATGCGGGCCGCGGGGGAGCGGGCGCTGGCGGAGCGCTAGGATCCCGGGGTTCGCGTTGTGATCCCGTGGGGGGACGTTCATGTATACAGGTGTGTCGCTGGCCTCGATCGGCGGCAGGATTTTCGACGGGTTGCTCGGGTTTCTGCCCGACTGGATCCAGATCACCGTGGTGGCGCTGATCCTGCTCGCCTTCGTCGCGAGCTGGGTCGTGAAGATCAAGCGGAAGATCGACCGTCGTCGTGCGCGGAGGCAGGGACTGCCGGCTCAGACGGTCCCGCAGACCGGGCAGCGGTCCGGAGCCGACTACCTCGGCCCTTATGCACCGGGTGCCCAGCAGAGCGCGCCGCCGCAGCAGAGCCAGGGCAGTGGCGCCGACTTCCTCGGCAGCTACGCCCCGCAGCAGGACTCCGCGCGGCGCGAGGGCTGAGACGGGCGTCCGCCTGCTGGACCGGCGGCCGGTGCAGGGTGCCGGTCGTGGGAGGATCTAGGCAGGCGGGCCAGGGCCGCGCACCCGGTCGCGCCGCCGCTGTACCAGGCGCGAGCATGAGGAGCACCGTTGAGCAGGTTGCGTTGGCTGACCGCGGGCGAGTCCCACGGCCCCGCACTCGTGGCGACCCTTGAGGGGCTGCCCGCGGGCGTCCCGATCACCACCGAGATGGTGGCGGACCACCTGGCGAGGCGGCGGCTCGGCTATGGACGCGGCGCGCGGATGAAGTTCGAGCAGGACGAGATCACGTTCCTCGGCGGCGTGCGCCACGGTCTGTCGATGGGCTCCCCGGTCGCGATCATGGTGGGCAACACCGAGTGGCCCAAGTGGGAGCAGGTCATGTCGGCCGACCCGGTCGACCCCGAGATCCTCGACGGTCTCGCGCGCAACGCCCCGCTGACCCGCCCGCGTCCCGGCCACGCCGACCTCGCGGGCATGCAGAAGTACGGCTTCGACGAGGCCCGTCCGATCCTGGAGCGCGCCTCGGCGCGTGAGACGGCGGCGCGGGTCGCGCTCGGTGCGGTCGCCCGGTCGTACCTCAAGGAGACCGCCGGCATCGAGATCGTCAGCCATGTCGTCGAACTGGCCGCGGCGAAGGCCCCGTACGGCGTCTACCCGACCCCGGCCGATGTCGAGAAGCTCGACGCCGACCCAGTGCGCTGCCTCGACGCCGACGCGTCGAAGGCGATGGTCGCGGAGATCGACCAGGCCCACAAGGACGGCGACACCCTCGGCGGTGTGGTCGAGGTGCTCGCGTACGGCGTGCCCGTCGGGCTCGGCTCGCATGTGCACTGGGACCGGCGGCTCGACGCGCGGCTCGCCGCGGCGCTCATGGGCATCCAGGCCATCAAGGGCGTCGAGGTCGGCGACGGCTTCGACCTCGCTCGCGTGCCCGGCTCCAAGGCGCACGACGAGATCGTGCGGACCGACGACGGTGTGAAGCGTTCCACCGGCCGCTCCGGCGGTACGGAGGGTGGTCTCACCACCGGTGAACTCCTTCGCGTACGGGCCGCGATGAAGCCCATCGCGACCGTGCCCCGCGCGCTCGCCACCATCGACGTCTCCACCGGCGAGGCCGCCAAGGCGCACCACCAGCGCTCCGACGTGTGCGCCGTGCCGGCCGCCGGCATCGTGGCCGAGGCCATGGTCGCGCTGGTGCTCGCGGACGCGGTGGCCGAGAAGTTCGGTGGCGACAGCGTCCCCGAGACGCGGCGCAATGTGCAGTCGTACCTCGACAACCTGCAGATCCGATGAGCCCGACGAGTCCCCGCATCGTCCTCGTCGGCCCCATGGGCGTGGGCAAGACGACCGTGGGTGAACTGCTCTCCGCGCGGCTCGGCTGCACCTTCCGTGACACCGACGCGGACATCGTGGCCGCCGAGGGCCGGGAGATCTCCGACATCTTCCTCGAGGAAGGTGAACCGCACTTCCGCGAGCTGGAGCGTGCGGCGGTACGCGATGCGCTCGCCGGTCACGCCGGGGTGCTCGCCCTGGGCGGCGGCGCCGTGCTCGACGAGGGCACCCGTGCGCTCCTCGGCGAGCACACGGTCGTCTACCTCTCGATGGACGTCGACGAAGCCGTCAAGCGCACCGGTCTGAACGCGGCCCGCCCGCTGCTCATGATCAATCCGCGCAAGCAGTGGCGTGAACTCATGGAAGCGCGCCGCCCCTTGTACCAGGAAGTCGCCCGCGTGGTGGTCGCCACCGACGGCCGGGCCCCCGAAGAGGTCGCCGAAGCAGTCCTCGAAGCACTGGAGTTGAAGCAGGCATGACCGAGCAGCAGGTGACCCGGATCCAGGTCGGCGCGACGGCCGGGAGCGAGGCGTACGAGGTGCTCGTGGGCCGCTCGCTGCTCGGTGAGCTCGGCGGTCTGATCGGCAAGAAGGCGCAGCGGGTCGCGGTCATCCACCCCGAGGCGCTCGCCGAGACCGGTGACGCCCTGCGGGCCGACCTCGCCGAGCAGGGCTACGAGGCCGTGGCCATCCAGGTGCCCAACGCCGAGGAGGCCAAGACCGCCGAGGTCGCCGCGTACTGCTGGAAGGCGCTCGGCCAGACCGGGTTCACGCGCACCGATGTGATCGTGGGCGTCGGCGGCGGCGCGACCACTGACCTCGCCGGGTTCGTGGCCGCCACCTGGCTGCGCGGGGTGCGCTGGATCGCCGTGCCGACGACCGTGCTGGGCATGGTGGACGCGGCGGTCGGCGGCAAGACCGGGATCAACACCGCCGAGGGCAAGAACCTCGTCGGCTCCTTCCACCCGCCGGCCGGGGTGCTCTGCGACCTGGCCGCGCTCGACTCGCTGCCGGTCAACGACTACGTGTCCGGTCTCGCCGAGATCATCAAGGCCGGCTTCATCGCCGACCCCGTGATCCTCGACCTGATCGAGCAGGACCCCGAGGCGGCCCGTACGCCCGCGGGACGGCACACCGCCGAACTGATCGAGCGGTCGATCCGCGTCAAGGCCGAGGTCGTCTCCAGCGACCTCAAGGAATCCGGGCTGCGCGAGATCCTCAACTACGGGCACACGCTGGCCCACGCGATCGAGAAGAACGAGCGCTACAAGTGGCGGCACGGCGCCGCGGTCTCCGTCGGCATGGCCTTCGCCGCCGAACTCGGCCGTCTCGCGGGCCGGTTGGACGACGCGACGGCCGACCGGCACCGCAGCGTCCTGGAGTCCGTCGGGCTGCCGCTGACGTACCGCTACGACCAGTGGCCCAAGCTGCTCGAGACGATGAAGGTGGACAAGAAGTCCCGCGGCAATCTGCTGCGTTTCATCGTTCTCGACGGGCTCGCCAAGCCCTCGGTCCTCGAAGGTCCCGACCCGGCGATTCTGCTCGCCGCGTACGGCGAAGTTTCTTCGTAATCAAGCGATTCGGGCACTTCTGTCCGCCCCCGGACGTTCACACAACGGCGGCCGGGGGCGGTACCGTTCCGTAGACCCAGTCGCCGGAAAAGCGTCCGGCGGCCGCGAGGAGACACCCTGGGACCCGACGCCGAGTTCCGCCCGACCAGCGCCGGTCGCAGTTACGAGACGGAGTGGCACCGGATGCAGCACGCAGTGGGCAACCCGCTGCCGCCGCCCCATCAGCCGGGGCATGGACCGGCCGGACCGCACCAGGTTCCGCCGGGGGCCGGATCGGTGCCCCAGGGTTCCGTGACCCCGCCGGGGCCGCCGCCACCTGGGTCCGTGCCTCCGCCCGGCCCTGTCGGACCGCCGCCGCCCGTGGTGGCTCCGCCTCCGGCCGGCCCGCCCGCGGCGAACTTCCACAACGGTCCCGCGCCGCAGCCCGCCCCGGTTCCGCAGCGCGCTCCCGCCCCGCACCAGCCCCTGCAGCCTGCGCCGCCTTCGCGTGACACGACCGGACATGTGCAGCTGCCGCCCGGCGGTCCCGTCGCCGTACCGAGTCCGCCGCAGGGCCAGGCACCGGTCGACACCGGGGCGACAACGTTGGCCGTGCTCCTGATCGGCCCCGCCGGCGCCGGCAAGACCTCCGTCGCCAAGTACTGGGCCGAACACCGCCGGGTGCCCACGGCGCACATCAGCCTCGACGACGTACGGGAATGGGTGCGCTCGGGGTTCGCCGACCCCCAGACCGGGTGGAACGACCACTCGGAGGCCCAGTACCGCCTCGCCCGCCGCACCTGCGGCTTCGCGGCGCGCAACTTCCTGGCCAACGGGATCTCCTGCATCCTCGACGACGCGGTCTTCCCCGACCGGCCGGTCGTCGGCCTCGGCGGCTGGAAGCGGCACGTGGGGCCCGGGCTGCTGCCCGTCGTCCTGCTGCCCGGCCTGGAGATCGTCCTGGAGCGCAACGCCCAGCGCAGCGGCAACCGGCGGCTCACGGACGAGGAAGTCGCCCGGATCCATGGCCGGATGGCCGGCTGGTACGGATCGGGGCTGCCCATCATCGACAACTCGCACTACGACGTGCCGACGACGGCGCGGGTCCTGGACGAGGTCCTCGCCCGGTCGATAGCGAGCCCGCCGCAGTGGTGAACACCTGAGCCGAGCGGTCCGCGGCGCCCGGTCGGACGCGCTGACCGGGCAGCCGTGCGCCATCGTTCGTACGCTCGGCTCATGTCAGAGGTGTACGCGGCTCGCAGGGAGCGGCTGAGGGAACAGTGCACGGCCGGCGGCAGCGCCGCGGCCGTCGTTTCCCAGCCCGCCAACGTCCGTTATCTCGCGGGCGCTTCGCCCCAGGGAGCCGTGCTGCTGCTCGGCCCCCGCGAGGATCTGCTGCTCTGCAGCAAGGTGCCGACCGGGGAGCCCGTGGAGGGCAGGCCGGACGAGCACCTGAGGCTGCAGGTCCTCGGGGCGCCGGACGGTGACGCGGCCGTCGCCGCCGCCGACCTCGCCGCGGCCGCGGGCGCCGAGTCGCTCGCCGTCGAGGAGCACCATCTGACGGTCGCCCGCCACCGAGCGCTCACCTCCGTCGCGCCCCGGCTGCGCCTGGCCGACCTGGGCTGCGCGGTGGAGCAGCTGCGGCTCGTCAAGGACGACGAGGAGATCTCGTACCTCCGTATCGCCTCGGAGATCACCGACCAGGCGCTCGGCGAACTCCTCGAATCGATCCTCGTCGGGCGCACCGAACGCCATCTCGCCCTCGAACTCGAGCGCCGCCTCGTCGACCACGGCGCCGACGGCCCGGCGTTCGCCACCTCCGTCGGCACCGGGCCGAACTCGGGTCGCGGCGGCCACCGGCCGACCGACCGCAGGGTCGAGGAGGGCGATTTCCTCTCGGTCTGCCTCGGTGCCAACTATCGAGGCTACCGTTGCGAGATCGGCCGCACTTTCGTGATCGGTACGTCTCCGGCCGACTGGCAGATCGAGTTGTACGACCTGGTTTTCGCTGCGCAGAGGGCCGGGCGCGAGGCCCTCGCGCCCGGTGTGGCCTACCGGGATGTGGACCATGCGGCCCGGCAGGTACTGGACTCCGCCGGGTACGCGGAACAGCTCCCCGCGCTCACCGGACACGGTGTCGGGCTCGAAATCGGAGAGGACCCGAAGTTGGCCCCCACGGCCATGGGTAAACTGGACGCTTGCGTGCCGGTCACCGTCGAACCAGGGGTACACCTCCCGGGACGGGGTGGTGTCCGGATCGATGACACGCTCGTCGTACGCCCCGAGGCGGACGGCGGACCCGAGCTACTCACCATCACGACCAAGGAGCTGCTCGCGCTGTAGCGCGGCGTGCCCTCGGTCCCATCCAGTCCAGTCCAGGAGATCCGCAACCGTGGCTTCCACGAACGACCTCAAGAACGGCATGGTGCTCAAGCTCGACGGGGGCCAGCTCTGGTCCGTCGTCGAGTTCCAGCACGTCAAGCCCGGCAAGGGCCCGGCCTTCGTGCGCACCAAGCTCAAGAACGTGATGTCCGGCAAGGTCGTCGACAAGACGTTCAACGCCGGCGTGAAGGTCGAGACGGCCACCATCGACAAGCGCGACATGCAGTTCTCCTACATGGACGGCGAGTACTTCGTCTTCATGGACATGGAGACCTACGACCAGCTGCACGTCGACAAGAAGGCTGTCGGCGACGCCGCCAACTTCCTGATCGAGGGCTTCACCGCCTCCGTCGCGCAGCACGAGGGCTCGGTGCTCTTCGTCGAGCTGCCGGCCGCCGTCGAGCTCGTCATCCAGGAGACCGAGCCGGGCGTCCAGGGCGACCGCTCCACCGGTGGCACCAAGCCGGCGACGCTGGAGACCGGTCACCAGATCCAGGTCCCGCTGTTCATCACCACGGGCGAGAAGATCAAGGTCGACACCCGTGACAGCGGCTACCTCGGCCGGGTGAACAGCTAACCGTGGCTGCCCGCAATACGGCTCGTAAGCGCGCCTTCCAGATCCTCTTCGAGGCCGACCAGCGCGATGCCTCCGTGCCCACGGTCCTCGCGGACTGGATCCGGCTCTCGCGGTCGGACACGCGGCAGCCGCCCGTCAGCGAGTACACGATGGAGCTCGTCGAGGGATACGTGCAGCACGCCGCGCGTATCGACGAGCTGATCGCCCAGTACTCCGTCGGCTGGACGCTCGACCGGATGCCCGCCGTGGACCGCAACATCCTGCGGCTGGGTGCCTATGAGCTGGTCTGGGTCGACGGGACGCCGGACGCCGTCGTGCTCGACGAGGCCGTGCAGCTCGCCAAGGAGTTCTCCACGGACGAGTCACCGTCCTTCATCAACGGCCTCCTGGGCCGCCTGAAGGACCTGAAGCCGTCTCTGCGCCGGGACGAGGCGTAAGTTTTCGTCGCATCGGTCGGCACCGCAATAGCCCGCAACGCGTTGTGCGTTGCGGGCTCTTGTCGTACGAGAGGGGCTCGGCGTATCCGTGGTGCGCCCTGCGTCAGGCAGGTGCTGATGCTCCGAACGCCACCCATAACAGATGCCTTGGCGTACCAAGCTCTGGCCAAGGGGGTGTGGGGGTGCCGGTGAGTTCAGGCCAAAGAAAAGCCGCCTGGGCGGGACCGGTTGGTCCCGCCCAGGCGGTACGTTTCTGCAGAGAGGCTCAGGCCTCTTCGTGGGCCACTGCGCGGCGGGCGTCGGCGTCCAGGACGCCCCAGCTGATGAGCTGCTCGGTGAGGACCGAGGGCGACTGGTCGTAGATCACGGCGAGGGTGCGCAGGTCGTCCTGGCGGATCGAGAGGACCTTGCCGTTGTAGTCGCCGCGCTGCGACTGGATGGTCGCGGCATAGCGCTGCAGCGGTCCGGCCTTCTCCTGCGGGACGTGCGCGAGGCGCTCCAGGTCGAGGACCAGCTTCGGCGGCGGCTCGGCGGCGCCACCGGGGGTCGTGCCCGGAAGGAGCTCCTGGACCGGCACCCCGTAGAAGTCGGCCAGCTCGGCCAGGCGCTGCACCGTCACGGCGCGGTCGCCGCGCTCGTAGGACCCGACCACGACCGCCTTCCAGCGTCCCTGGGACTTCTCTTCCACGCCGTGGAGGGAGAGGCCCTGCTGGGTGCGGATCGCTCGAAGCTTGGCCCCGAGCTGTTTGGCGTATTCGCTGGACATATAGCTCCCGGACACCGATTCGATCTGCGGCCGGTCCAAGCCTGCCGCATGGCTGGTAACTCACTGTGAGGTTACGCAGCGTTACGTCCATGCGTCAAGCCGAAAGGTCCGGACCGCCCCTTCGGAGGGGGTGTGATCTGGGCTGTTGCCAGGTGCTGGTAACGTGGTCGGCGCAATTAAGACGTCCTTTAAGGTCCGTCCCGTGAGGCGGAGAAGGAGGTCCTTTTCATGGACTCAAGCGCGCACTCCGATGCTGCCCGGCCCGTTCTCGAGGGCCCTGACATCGCGCGGGTACTGACCCGCATCGCCCACGAGATCGTCGAACGCGCCAAGGGCGCCGACGACGTGGTGCTTCTCGGCATTCCGACCCGCGGCGTCTTCCTCGCCCGGCGGCTTGCCGCCAAGCTCGAAGAGATCACCGGACGCAAGATCCCGGTCGGCTCCCTCGACATCACCATGTACCGCGACGACCTGCGGATGCACCCGCCGCGGGCCCTCGCGCGCACCGAGATCCCCTCCGACGGCCTCGACGGCCGGCTCGTCGTCCTCGTCGACGACGTGCTCTTCTCCGGCCGCACCATCCGCGCCGCCCTCGACGCCCTGAACGACATCGGCCGGCCGCGCGCCGTGCAGCTCGCCGTTCTGGTCGACCGCGGCCACCGCGAGCTGCCGATCCGCGCCGACTACGTCGGCAAGAACCTCCCGACGTCGCTGCGGGAGACGGTCAAGGTCCAGCTCGACGAGGAGGACGGCCGCGACGCCGTGCTGCTCGGCGAGAAGCAGACCTCCCCGGCAGGCGAGCGCTAGCACCCCGCGGTCCTTTTGCGGACCGATGTGTGCTTCCGCACGCCCGCATGCCCGTGAATCCGGGGAGACCCGGCCACTTCTGAACTGCCTTACGGAGCCTTCCAGATGATGCGTCACCTCATCTCGGCCGCCGATCTCACCCGCGACGAAGCCGTCCTGATCCTCGACACCGCCGAGGAGATGGCCCGCGTCGCGGACCGGCCGATCAAGAAGCTGCCCGCGCTGCGCGGACGGACGATCTGCAACCTGTTCTTCGAGGACTCGACCCGTACGCGGATCTCCTTCGAGGCCGCCGAGAAGCGCCTGTCCGCGGATGTCATCAACTTCGCGGCCAAGGGTTCGTCCGTGTCCAAGGGCGAGTCCCTCAAGGACACCGCCCAGACCCTCGAGGCGATGGGCGTGGACGCCGTCGTCATCCGGCACGGTGCCTCCGGTGCCCCGTACCGCCTGGCGAACTCCGGCTGGATCGACGCCCCCGTCATCAACGCCGGCGACGGCACTCACCAGCACCCCACCCAGGCGCTGCTCGACGCCTTCACCATGCGGCGCCGGCTGCTCGGCCCCGACGCGGGCATCGGCCAGGACCTGTCCGGCAAGCGGATCACGGTCGTCGGCGACATCCTGCACAGCCGTGTGGCCCGCTCCAACGTGGATCTGCTGCACACCCTGGGCGCCCACGTCACGCTGGTCGCGCCGCCCACGCTGCTGCCGGTCGGCATGGACTCCTGGCCCTGCGACGTCTCGTACGACCTGGACAGCACGCTGCCGAAGAGCGACGCCGTGATGATGCTGCGCGTGCAGCGCGAGCGGATGAACGCCGCCTTCTTCCCGACCGAGCGCGAGTACAGCCGCCGCTACGGCCTGGACGGCGACCGCATGGCGAAGATGCCGGAGCACGCGATCGTGATGCACCCCGGCCCGATGGTCCGCGGCATGGAGATCACCGCCGAGGTCGCGGACTCCCCGCGCTGCACCGTCATCGAACAGGTCGCCAACGGCGTGCACACGCGCATGGCGGTCCTCTATCTGCTTCTGGGCGGCAATGAGCCCGCCGTCTCACACGCCCGGCCCGTCGAATCGGAGAGCAAGTAACCATGAGCAAGATCCTTATCCGTGGCGCGAAGGTCCTGGGTGGCGAAGCGCAGGACGTCCTGATCGACGGCGAGACGATCGAGGCGGTCGGCACCGGCCTGAGCGCCGAGGGTGCGACCGTGATCGAGGCCGACGGCAAGGTGCTCCTGCCGGGTCTCGTCGACCTGCACACCCACCTGCGCGAGCCCGGCCGTGAGGACTCCGAGACGGTCCTGACCGGCACCAAGGCAGCCGCGCGCGGCGGCTGGACCGCCGTGCACGCGATGGCCAACACCTTCCCCGTCGCCGACACGGCCGGCGTCGTCGAGCAGGTCTGGCGGCTCGGCCGCGAGTCCGGCTACTGCGATGTGCAGCCGGTCGGCGCCGTCACCGTGGGCCTGGAGGGCAAGCAGCTCGCCGAGCTCGGCGCCATGCACGAGTCCGCAGCCGGTGTCGTGGTCTTCTCGGACGACGGCAAGTGCGTGGACGACGCCGTGATCATGCGGCGCGCCCTGGAGTACGTGAAGGCCTTCGACGGTGTCGTCGCGCAGCACGCCCAGGAGCCCCGCCTGACCGAGGGCGCCCAGATGAACGAGGGCGTCGTCTCCGCCGAGCTCGGTCTGGGCGGCTGGCCGGCCGTCGCGGAGGAGTCGATCATCGCCCGCGATGTGCTGCTCGCCGAGCACGTCGGCTCCCGCGTGCACATCTGCCACCTGTCGACCGCCGGGTCCGTCGAGATCGTCCGCTGGGCCAAGTCCCGCGGCATCGACGTCACCGCCGAGGTCACCCCGCACCACCTGCTCCTCACGGACGAGATGGTGCGTACGTACAACCCGGTCTACAAGGTCAACCCGCCGCTGCGCACCGAGAACGACGTGATGGCGCTGCGCGAGGCCCTGGCCGACGGCACGATCGACATCGTCGCCACCGACCACGCCCCGCACCCGCACGAGGACAAGGACTGCGAGTGGGCCGCGGCCGCCATGGGCATGGTGGGCCTGGAGACCGCGCTCTCCGTCATCCAGCACACGATGGTCGACACCGGTCTGCTCGACTGGGCGGGCGTCGCCCAGCGCATGTCCGTGAACCCGGCGAAGATCGGCCGCCTGGCCGGCCATGGACGTCCCGTCTCGGCAGGTGAGCCGGCCAACCTCACGCTGGTCGACCCGGCATACCGTGGTCCGGTGGACTCCGCGGAATTCGCCTCCCGCAGCCGCAACACCCCGTACGAGGGTCTCGAGCTGCCCGGGCGCGTCACCCACACCTTCCTGCGGGGCCGCGCGACGGTCATCGACGGGAAATTGGCGTGAGCACACTGATCACTTTTGCCGCTGAGCAGAAATCGGCCGAGGTCACGGACTGGGCGGCGCGGATCGGCTGGGTCGTAGGACTCCTCCTTTTCGTGGCCCTCGTCTACTGGCTGATGCGCCAGGGCTGGAAGTGGCGAGGCACGCTGCAGAGCGATCTGCCGCAGCTGCCCACCGCGCCCGAAACCGCGGGTCCGGCGAAACTTGAGCTGAGCGGCCGGTACCACGGGTCCACCACGGCCGGGCAGTGGCTCGACCGGATCGTGGCCCACGGTCTGGGCACGCGCAGCCGCGTCGAGCTCACGCTCACGGACGCCGGTCTGGATGTCGTACGCCCTGGGGCACAGGACTTCTTCATCCCGGCCGCGTCCCTGCGCGAGGCCCGGCTCGACAAGGGAATCGCGGGCAAGGTGCTCGCCGAGGGCGGCCTCCTGGTCGTCACCTGGGCGCACGGCGACAAGCTCCTCGACTCGGGCTTCCGCTCCGACCACGCCGCCGAGCACGCGGCCTGGGTCGAAGCCATCAACTCCATGACCACCACCAGCACGGAAGGCGCACGATGACGACCTCCACCAGGGGAGCCCGCACGCAGGCCGCTCCCGCCGTACTCGTCCTGGAGGACGGCCGGATCTTCCGCGGCCGTTCCTACGGGGCCGTGGGGGAGACCTTCGGCGAAGCCGTGTTCTCCACCGGCATGACCGGCTACCAGGAGACGCTGACCGACCCCTCGTACCACAAGCAGGTCGTCGTCATGACGGCCCCGCACGTCGGTAATACGGGTGTGAACGACGAAGACCCCGAGTCGGGCCAGATCTGGGTCGCCGGCTATGTCGTACGCGACCCCGCCCGCGTCCCGTCGAACTGGCGGGCCAAGCGCACGCTGGACGAGGAGCTGGCGAACCAGGGTGTTGTCGGGATCTCCGGCGTGGACACCCGGGCCCTGACCCGCCACCTGCGCGAGCGCGGCGCCATGCGCGTCGGCATCTTCTCCGGCGAGAAGGTCGCGGACGACGCGGCGCTGCTCGCCCGCGTCAAGGAAGCGCCGCAGATGAAGGGCGCCAACCTGTCCGCGGAGGTCGCCACCAAGGAGACGTACGTCGTCCCCGCGATCGGCACCAAGAAGTTCACGGTCGCCGCCGTGGACCTGGGCATCAAGGGCATGACGCCGCAGCGGATGGCCGAGCGCGGCATCGAGGTGCATGTGCTGCCCGCGACCGCCACGGTCGAAGACGTCTACGCGGTGAACCCCGACGGGGTGTTCTTCTCCAACGGCCCCGGTGACCCGGCCACGGCCGACGGTCCCGTCGCCGTGATGCAGGCCGTCCTCGAGCGCAAGACGCCGCTGTTCGGCATCTGCTTCGGGAATCAGATCCTGGGCCGCGCGCTCGGGTTCGGCACGTACAAGCTGAAGTACGGCCACCGCGGCATCAACCAGCCGGTGCAGGACCGTACGACCGGGAAGGTCGAGGTCACCGCGCACAACCACGGGTTCGCCGTGGACGCGCCGCTCGACAAGGTGAGCGACACCCCCTACGGCCGCGCCGAGGTCTCCCACGTCTGCCTGAACGACCAGGTCGTCGAAGGCCTGCAGCTGCTCGACCAGCCGGCGTTCTCCGTCCAGTACCACCCCGAGGCGGCGGCCGGTCCGCACGACGCCGCCTACCTGTTCGACCGTTTCGTATCGCTGATGGAGGCCGAGCGTGCCTAAGCGCACCGATATCCAGTCCGTCCTGGTCATCGGCTCCGGCCCGATCGTCATCGGCCAGGCCGCCGAGTTCGACTACTCCGGGACCCAGGCCTGCCGGGTCCTGAAGGCCGAAGGCCTGCGCGTCATCCTGGTCAACTCCAACCCGGCCACGATCATGACCGACCCGGAGATCGCCGACGCCACGTATGTCGAGCCGATCACCCCGGAGTTCGTCGAGAAGATCATCGCCAAGGAGCGGCCCGACGCGCTGCTGCCCACCCTCGGTGGCCAGACCGCGCTGAACACCGCGATCTCCATGCACGAGCAGGGCGTCCTCGAGAAGTACGGCGTCGAGCTCATCGGCGCCAACGTCGAGGCGATCAACAAGGGCGAGGACCGCGACCTGTTCAAGGAGGTCGTGGAGGAGGTCCGCAAGAAGATCGGGCACGGTGAGTCCGCCCGGTCCGTGATCTGCCACTCGATGGACGACGTCCTCAAGGGCGTTGAGGAGCTGGGCGGTTACCCGGTCGTCGTGCGCCCGTCCTTCACCATGGGCGGCGCCGGTTCCGGTTTCGCGCACGACGAGGAGGAGCTGCGCCGGATCGCCGGCCAGGGCCTCACGCTCTCGCCGACCACCGAGGTGCTCCTCGAGGAGTCGATCCTCGGATGGAAGGAGTACGAACTGGAGCTGATGCGCGACAAGAACGACAACGTCGTGGTTGTCTGCTCCATCGAGAACTTCGACCCGATGGGCGTGCACACCGGCGACTCCATCACCGTCGCGCCGGCGATGACGCTCACCGACCGTGAGTACCAGCGGCTGCGTGACGTCGGTATCGCGATCATCCGTGAGGTCGGTGTCGACACCGGCGGCTGCAACATCCAGTTCGCGATCGACCCGGTCGACGGCCGCGTCATCGTGATCGAGATGAACCCGCGTGTCTCCAGGTCCTCCGCGCTGGCGTCGAAGGCCACCGGCTTCCCGATCGCGAAGATCGCCGCGAAGCTGGCCGTCGGGTACACGCTGGACGAGATCCCGAACGACATCACGGAGAAGACCCCGGCCTCCTTCGAGCCGACGCTCGACTACGTGGTCGTGAAGGCTCCGCGGTTCGCGTTCGAGAAGTTCCCGTCCGCCGACTCCACGCTGACCACGACCATGAAGTCGGTCGGCGAGGCGATGGCCATCGGCCGTAACTTCACCGAAGCGCTGCAGAAGGCCCTGCGCTCCCTGGAGAAGAAGGGCTCGCAGTTCGCCTTCACGAGCCCGGCCGGTGACAAGGCCGCCCTCCTGGAGGAGGCTGTCCGTCCCACGGACGGTCGGATCAACACCGTCATGCAGGCGATTCGTGCCGGTGCCACCCAGGAGGAGGTCTTCGAGTCCACGAAGATCGACCCCTGGTTCGTGGACCAGCTCTTCCTCATCAAGGAGATCGCCGACGAGCTGGCCGAGGCCGAGCGTCTCGACGCCGATCTGCTCGCCCACGCCAAGCGCCACGGCTTCTCCGACGCGCAGATCGCCGAGATCCGCGGCCTGCGCGAGGACGTCGTCCGCGAGGTCCGGCACGCCCTGGGCGTCCGTCCGGTCTACAAGACGGTGGACACCTGCGCGGCCGAGTTCGCGGCCAAGACCCCGTACTTCTACTCCTCGTACGACGAGGAGACAGAGGTCGCCCAGCGCACCAAGCCCGCCGTGATCATCCTCGGCTCCGGTCCGAACCGCATCGGCCAGGGCATCGAGTTCGACTACTCCTGTGTCCACGCCTCCTTCGCGCTCAGCGACGCGGGCTACGAGACGGTGATGGTCAACTGCAACCCCGAGACCGTCTCCACGGACTACGACACCTCGGACCGTCTCTACTTCGAGCCGCTGACGCTCGAGGACGTCCTCGAGATCGTGCACGCCGAGCAGCAGGCCGGCCCGCTGGCCGGTGTCATCGTGCAGCTCGGCGGCCAGACGCCGCTGGGTCTGTCGCAGGCGCTCAAGGACAACGGCGTGCCGGTCGTGGGCACTTCGCCCGAGGCCATCCACGCAGCGGAGGACCGTGGCGCGTTCGGCCGCGTGCTCGCCGAGGCCGGTCTGCCCGCGCCGAAGCACGGCACGGCCACCACGTTCGCCGAGGCGAAGACGATCGCCGACGAGATCGGCTACCCGGTCCTCGTCCGCCCGTCCTACGTGCTCGGCGGGCGCGGCATGGAGATCGTGTACGACGAGGCCCGGCTCTCCTCGTACATCGAGGAGTCCACCGAGATCAGCCCGACCCGTCCCGTCCTGGTGGACCGCTTCCTCGACGACGCGATCGAGATCGACGTCGACGCGCTGTACGACGGCACCGAGCTCTACCTCGGCGGCGTCATGGAGCACATCGAGGAAGCCGGCATCCACTCCGGCGACTCCGCGTGCGCCCTGCCCCCGATCACGCTCGGCGGCTTCGACATCAAGCGGCTGAGGGCCTCGACCGAGGGCATCGCCAAGGGTGTCGGGGTCCGCGGACTGATCAACATCCAGTTCGCGATGGCCGGGGACATCCTCTACGTCCTCGAGGCCAACCCGCGTGCCTCGCGCACCGTCCCGTTCACGTCGAAGGCGACGGCGGTCCCGCTGGCGAAGGCCGCGGCCCGTATCTCGCTGGGCGCGACCATCGCCGAACTCCGCGCCGAGGGCCTGCTCCCGGCGACCGGCGACGGCGGCACGCTGCCGATGGACGCGCCGATCTCCGTCAAGGAGGCCGTGATGCCGTGGTCGCGCTTCCGCGACATCCACGGCCGCGGCGTGGACACCGTCCTCGGCCCGGAGATGCGCTCCACCGGCGAGGTCATGGGCATCGACTCGGTCTTCGGCACCGCGTACGCGAAGTCGCAGGCGGGTGCGTACGGTCCGCTGCCGACGAAGGGACGCGCGTTCATCTCGGTCGCCAACCGCGACAAGCGCTCCATGATCTTCCCGGCGCGTGAACTCGTCTCGCACGGCTTCGAGTTGATGGCCACCTCCGGTACGGCCGAGGTCCTGCGCCGTAACGGCATCAATGCCACGGTGGTGCGCAAGCTCAGCGAGGGCGAGGGCCCCAACGGTGAGAAGACGATCGTGCAGCTGATCCACGACGGTGAGGTCGATCTGATCGTCAACACCCCGTTCGGCACCGGCGGCCGCCTCGACGGCTACGAGATCCGTACCGCCGCCGTCGCGCGCAGCGTCCCCTGCCTGACCACGGTCCAGGCGCTCGCCGCCGCCGTCCAGGGCATCGACGCACTCAACCACGGTGATGTGGGCGTGCGTTCACTGCAGGAACACGCCGAGCATCTGACCGCGGCTCGCGACTAGCGGCCCAGGAGGGGGACACCGGAAACGGTGTCCCCCTCTTCATGCGGCCCCCATGCTTGCGACCAGACCTAGGACTTGCGACATGTACAAACTCTTCTTCGACCTCGTCTTCAAGCGGATGGACCCGGAGCAGGCCCACCACATGGCCTTCCGCTGGATCCGGCTCGCCGCCCGCATCCCCGTCCTGCGGACGTTCGTCGCGGCCGTGCTCGCCCCGCGCTTTCGCGAACTGCGCACCGAGGCGCTGGGCCTGCGGATGCACGGCCCCTTCGGGCTCGCGGCCGGCTTCGACAAGAACGCCGTCGCGATCGACGGCATGACCATGCTCGGCTTCGACCACATCGAGATCGGCACGGTCACCGGCGAAGCACAGCCCGGCAACCCCAAGAAGCGGCTGTTCCGGCTCATCCCCGACCGTGCGCTGATCAACCGGATGGGCTTCAACAACGAGGGCTCGGCGGCGGTCGCGGAGCGTCTCGGGGCCCGTAAGGCGGCCTTCAAGACCGTCGTCGGCGTCAACATCGGCAAGACCAAGGTCGTGCCGGAGGCCGAGGCCGTCGGCGACTACGTGAAGTCCACCGAGCGGCTCGCCGCCCACGCCGACTACCTCGTCGTGAACGTCTCGTCCCCCAACACCCCTGGACTGCGCAACCTCCAGGCCGTCGACCACCTCCGCCCGCTGCTCTCGGCGGTACGCGAGGCCGCGGACGCGGCGGTACGCGACCGTCGTGTCCCGCTCCTGGTGAAGATCGCCCCCGATCTCGCCGACGAGGACATCGACGCCGTGGCCGACCTGGCCGTGGAGCTCGGCCTCGACGGCATCATCGCCACGAACACCACGATCGGCCGCGAGGGTCTGCTCTCCGACCCCGCGCTGGCCAAGGAGACCGGTGGACTGTCCGGGGCGCCCCTCAAGGAGCGTTCCCTGGAGGTCCTGCGCCGTCTGTACGCCCGCGTGGGCGACCGGATCACGCTGATCGGCGTCGGCGGCATCGAGAACGCCGAGGACGCCTGGCAGCGCATCCTCGCCGGCGCGACGCTGGTGCAGGGCTACAGCGCCTTCATCTACGAGGGCCCGTTCTGGATGCGCGCCATGCACAAGGGACTTGCCGCCCGCCTGAACACCTCCCCGTACGCCACGCTCGCCGAAGCCGTCGGCGCCGACACGCGAAAGGTCTCCGCATGAGCATCGAATCGTTTGGCAGCCGCCTTCGGCGCGCGATGGACTCGCGCGGCCCGCTGTGCGTAGGCATCGACCCGCACGCCTCGCTGCTCGACTCGTGGGGCCTGCCCGACACGGTCGACGGCCTGGAGCGGTTCTCGCGCACGGTGGTCGAGGCGCTCGGTGAGACGGTCGCGGTGTTCAAGCCGCAGGCGGCGTTCTTCGAGCGGTTCGGGTCGAAGGGTGTGGCGGTGCTCGAGACCACCGTCGCCGAGGCGCGGGCCGCGGGGGCGCTGGTCTGCATGGACGCCAAGCGCGGGGACATCGGGTCCACGATGGCCGCATACGCGGAGGCCTTCCTGCGCAAGGATTCGCCGCTGTTCTCGGATGCGCTGACGGTGTCGCCGTATCTCGGGTACGGGTCGTTGAAGCCCGCCGTCGACCTCGCGCGCGAGAACGGTGCCGGTCTGTTCGTCCTGGCGCTCACCTCCAACCCCGAGGGCAGTGAGGTCCAGCACGCGGTGCGTGCGGACGGGCGCAACGTCGGGGCGACGATGCTCGGGCACCTGGCCGAGGAGAACGCCGGGGAGACGCCGCTCGGGTCGTTCGGGGCGGTGGTCGGGGCGACGCTCGGGGATCTGTCCTCGTACGAGCTGGACATCAACGGGCCGTTGCTGGCGCCGGGGATCGGGGCGCAAGGGGCCACGCCTGCGGATCTGCCCTCGGTGTTCGGCTCTGCTGTGCGGAACGTTGTGCCGAATGTCAGTCGGGGTGTGCTTCGGCATGGGCCGTCTGTTCAGGCGCTGCGTGCTTCGGCTTCTGAGTTCGCGGAGCAGGTTCGGGCCGCTGTGGCCGGGGCCTGATTTTTCTTCACCCCACCCCGCCCCTTCCCGAAACCGGGGCTCCGCCCCGGACCCGGGCATCCGAACTTCGTTCGGATCGCCTCAAGCGCCGGCGGGGCTGAAGTCGCCTCAAGCGCCGGCGGGGCTGAAGTCCGCCCCTGAGGCTGAGGGGAGGGGCCGGGTGGGGGAGGCGTTCGTCGTGGGTAGCGCGAGCTGTCCACAGGGGCGGGTCGCGCGGGGACCTTTGCCGGGCCGGCGAGGGACGTTGCCCGCACCGCGGGCGCGTCGGTGCGGGCGATCGTGGACATGGAGATTCAGCGACATGTCCAGGGCATGGCCCGAGCAGGGCCACCCGGAACGGAGAGCCCTTGTCCCCGCAGCCCAGACTGACGCCCGCGCAGTCATCGGCCGAGATCCTCGCTCTCGAGCCGGCGGGTGCGTATCACCGGCTCGTGCTCCACGCGGGCGGGGCCGCGGCCAGGGTGTCGCCCGGACACTTCGCCGCCCTCGCCCTCGGGGGCCGTGACTCCTCGATGCTGCTGCGGCGCGCGTTCTCCATCCATCGCGCCGATCCCGAAGCCGGCACCATCGAGGTGGTCTTCGCCGTGCACGGCAGAGGGACCAAGGCGCTGGCCGCGCACCACGTCGGCGACCGCGTCGATCTGATCGCGCCGCTCGGGACGCCGTTCCCGTTGCCCGACGGGCCCGTCGGCGCCGTGCTCGTCGCCGGCGGCTACGGGAGCGCGCCGATGTTCGCTCTCGCCGAGCAGATCCTCGACCGCGGCGGCCGCGTCGGGTTCGTCCTCGGGGCCGCCACCGCCGACAAGCTCTTCGGTGTCGGCCTGGCCCGAGCCCTCACCCCGCACGTCGCCGTGACGACCGAGGACGGGTCGTACGGTGCCGAGGGCCGCGTCACCGGCCAACTGCCGGGCATGATCCGCGAACTCGGCGCCACCGAGGTGCACTCCTGCGGACCGATGCCCATGCTGCGCGCCGTCACCGAGATCGCCACCGCGCGGGGCGCCACCAGCCACACCGCCGTCGAAGAGGCCATGGCCTGCGGTATCGGGATCTGCATGACCTGCGTGCTGCCGGTGGAGGGCGCGGACGGCGTGCCCCGCTTCCTGCGCTCCTGCACCTCGGGGCCGGTCTTCGACGGGACGAAAGTGCGCTGGGCGGACGCCGGGACGCTTCCGGCCGACCTCGAAGGCGCCGATGCCATGCGGCCACGGCACCAGGAGTGTGCGTGATGACGACACGTATCGACATGTCGGCACCGCTCGGTGCGAGCGTGACCCTGCCCAACCCCCTCAGCACCGCTTCCGGGTGCGCCGGATACGGGCGGGAGCTTGCTCAGTTCGTACCGCTGTCCGCGCTCGGCACGATCACCACCAAGACGGTCATGCCGTACGTGCGCTCCGGCCGGGCCACCCCGCGCATGGCCGAGACCCCGAGCGGCATGCTCAACTCCATCGGACTGCAGGGCTCGGGCATCGACCACTTCGTCGCCCATGAGCTGCCCTGGCTCGCGGAGCGCGGCGCCCGGGTCCTCGTGTCGATCGCGGGGGAGCGCACCGAGGAGTTCGCCGAAGCCGCGGCCCGGCTCGCAGGGCAGCCCGGTGTCGTCGGCATCGAGGCCAATATCTCCTGTCCCAACGTGGCCAACCGCGGCCTCGTCTTCGGCTGCGACGCCTCCACCTCGTACGAGACGATCCGCGCCGTCCGCGCGGCCGCCGATCCCGCGCACCCGGTCTACGCGAAGCTCACTCCGGATGTCACCTCGATCGTCGACATCGCCGCGGCGTGCACGGAGGCCGGCGCCGACGGCCTCTCGATGATCAACACGCTGCTCGGGATCGCCATCGACACCGACACTCTCCGTCCGTATCTCGCGGGCACGACGGGCGGTCTGTCCGGTCCGGCCATCCGGCCCGTCGCGGTCCGCTGCGTGTACCAGGTGTACGCGGCGATGCGGGCCGGAGCGGTGCGGCAGGTGCCGATCCTCGGCATGGGCGGGATCGCCTCCGGACGCGACGCGCTGGAGTTCGTGCTCGCCGGCGCCTCCGGTGTCGCGCTCGGTACCGTGCTCTTCAACGACCCCTCAGCGCCCGTACGCGTCCTGGGAGAGCTCGAATCGGCTCTGGCGGAGCGCGATTTCACATCGTTGCAGCAGGCAATCGGGCGCGCGCACCCAAGTAATTGACGTATCGGACCCCCAAATCCGGGGCGAATTGCCCGATATGTATAGTTCAGCAGAGGCTGACCTGGACTTTTCCGCTGTTCTCGCTGACTGGAGCGGTCCTGGCCGCTAGTCTCCGTCGGGAGTACACGGGTGACTGCGTCGCTCGTTGCTCCCCAGGTGCGGGGCTATTAGGTTCCTCACCGGTCCGTATCCGACAGTTCGACAACCGAGGTGACGTAGGCGTGGCTCTTCCGCCCCTTACCCCTGAACAGCGCGCAGCCGCGCTCGAAAAGGCCGCCGCGGCTCGCCGGGAGCGGGCCGAGGTCAAGAATCGACTCAAGCACTCCGGCGCCTCCCTTCACGAGGTCATCAAGCAGGGCCAGGAGAACGACGTCATCGGAAAGATGAAGGTCTCCGCCCTCCTCGAGTCGCTGCCGGGCGTGGGCAAGGTCCGCGCCAAGCAGATCATGGAGCGTCTCGGTATTTCCGAGAGCCGGCGTGTGCGGGGCCTTGGCTCCAACCAGATCGCGTCTTTGGAGCGTGAGTTCGGCGGCGGTGCCGCCTGAAGGTCTCAGGCACTCCTGAGAACCTGGATAATCGCTGCATGAGTGAACGTCCGCGGCTGACCGTGCTCTCCGGCCCCTCCGGGGTCGGCAAGAGCACGGTCGTCGCTCATATGCGCAAAGAACACCCCGAGGTCTGGCTCTCCGTCTCGGCGACGACTCGGAAGCCGCGTCCCGGGGAGAGGCACGGCGTCCAGTACTTCTTCGTCACCGATGAAGAGATGGACAAGCTGATCGCCAACGGCGAGCTGCTCGAGTGGGCCGAGTTCGCGGGCAACCGCTACGGCACACCGCGCGCCGCCGTACTGGAGCGTCTCGAGGCCGGTGAGCCGGTGCTGCTCGAGATCGATCTGCAGGGCGCCCGTCTCGTGCGCGAGTCGATGCCCGAGGCTCAGCTGGTGTTCCTCGCCCCGCCCAGCTGGGACGAGCTGGTGCGCCGGCTCACCGGCCGCGGCACCGAGGCGCCGGAGGTCATCGAGCGCCGGCTGGCGGCCGCACGTGTCGAGCTCGCCGCCGAGTCGGAGTTCGATACGACCCTTGTCAATACCTCCGTCGAGGACGTGGCCCGCGAGCTGCTAGCCTTGGTGAACGTTGTCTGATCAGGCGTTGTCTGATCATTTTCCATTCTTCGGAAGGTAGAGCGTGTCCTCTTCCATCACCGCGCCCGAGGGCATCATCAACCCGCCGATCGACGAGCTCCTCGAGGCCACGGACTCGAAGTACAGCCTCGTGATCTACGCGGCCAAGCGTGCCCGTCAGATCAACGCGTACTACTCGCAGCTCGGCGAGGGTCTCCTCGAGTACGTCGGTCCGCTGGTGGACACCCACGTCCACGAGAAGCCGCTCTCGATCGCACTGCGTGAGATCAACGCGGGTCTGCTGACCTCCGAGGCCATCGAGGCCCCGGCCACGTAGTCACGCCGGCATTCGGCGGTTTTTCCAGTACAGGCCCGGCAGAGCGACTGCCGGGCCTGTGGTGTGTCATGGGTACCGGACCGGTCGGTGAGCGGTCCATGTCGTACGGGAATGGGGAGTGGCAGTGGACAAGCCGAAGGTCGTCCTGGGGGTCAGCGGCGGGATCGCCGCCTACAAGGCGTGCGAGCTCCTTCGCCGGCTGACCGAGTCGGGTCATGACGTCCGGGTCGTACCGACCGAGTCGGCGCTGCACTTCGTCGGCGCGGCCACCTGGTCCGCGCTCTCCGGGCACCCCGTGTCGACCGAGGTCTGGTCCGATGTCCACGAGGTGCCGCACGTACGGATCGGCCAGCACGCCGATCTGGTGATCGTGGCGCCGGCCACGGCCGACATGCTTGCCAAGGCCGCGCACGGGCTTGCCGACGATCTGCTCACCAACACGCTGCTCACCGCGCGCTGTCCCGTGGTGTTCGCACCCGCGATGCACACCGAGATGTGGGAGCACCCGGCCACGCAGGAGAACGTGGCCACGCTGCGCCGCCGTGGAGCGATCGTCATCGAGCCCGCGGTCGGCCGCCTCACCGGCGTCGACACCGGCAAGGGGCGGCTGCCCGACCCCGGCGAGATCTTCGAGGTCTGCCGCAGGGTCCTCGCCCGCGGCACGGCCGACGCTGACCTCGCGGGCCGTCACGTCGTGGTGAGCGCCGGCGGCACCCGTGAGCCCATCGACCCCGTCCGCTTCCTCGGCAACCGGTCCTCCGGCAAGCAGGGCTACGCCCTCGCCCGTACGGCGGCGGCGCGCGGCGCCCGCGTCACGCTGGTCTCGGCGAACGCCGCGCTGCCCGACCCGGCCGGTGTCGATGTCGTGCACATCGGCACGGCGGTGCAGCTGCGCGAGGCCGTCCTGAAGGCGGCGGCCGACGCGGACGCCGTGGTCATGGCCGCGGCGGTCGCCGACTTCCGCCCCGCCGAGTACGCCACCGGAAAGATCAAGAAGAGGGACGACCGGGCGGACCCGACGATCACCCTGGTCCGCAACCCCGACATCCTCGCCGAGATCTCCGCGGACCGGGCCCGCCCGGGTCAGGTCGTCGTGGGCTTCGCCGCCGAGACGGACGACGTGCTGGCCAACGGGCGCACCAAGCTGGAGCGCAAGGGCTGCGATCTGCTGGTCGTCAACGAGGTCGGCGAGCGCAAGACCTTCGGCTCCGAGGAGAACGAAGCCGTCGTGCTCGGCGCCGACGGATCCGAGACGCCGGTGCCGTACGGGCCGAAGGAAGGCCTGGCGGACGTGGTGTGGGATCTGGTGCGGGAGCGGCTGGTCTGATCTCTGAGGTGCCCGGGAAACGAATTTCGCCCGACCGGGCGCCTCAAACCCCCGAAATTCGGACGTCAACGCCCTGGCGGAGACCGATCGTCGTATCGCAGAATGCAGTGCCGCAGGTCACAAGGCATCCATCAAGCGAGACGCGGCGCCCAGTGGCCGGAAGCGACCGATAAACTGGTCGACGAAGCATTGCCGGGCGCAGCTCCCGGTAGCCTCGCCAATGATCAGCCAGCAGCCGCTGCAACCCCAGGGAGCGTTGTGTCCCGTCGTCTCTTCACCTCGGAGTCCGTCACCGAGGGCCACCCCGACAAGATCGCTGACCAGATCAGCGACACCATTCTCGACGCGCTGCTCCGCGAGGACCCGACGTCCCGCGTCGCCGTCGAGACGCTGATCACCACTGGTCAGGTGCACGTCGCGGGTGAGGTCACCACCAAGGCGTACGCACCGATCGCGCAGCTGGTGCGCGAGAAGATCCTGGAGATCGGTTACGACTCCTCCAAGAAGGGCTTCGACGGCGCCTCCTGCGGTGTCTCGGTGTCCATCGGCGCGCAGTCCCCGGACATCGCGCAGGGTGTCGACACCGCGTACGAGAAGCGTGTCGAGGGCGACGAGGACGAGCTGGACAAGCAGGGCGCCGGCGACCAGGGCCTCATGTTCGGTTACGCGACCGACGAGACGCCCGAGCTGATGCCGCTGCCGATCCACCTCGCGCACCGTCTGTCGCGCCGCCTGTCCGACGTGCGCAAGAACGGGACCATCCCCTACCTGCGTCCCGACGGCAAGACCCAGGTCACCATCGAGTACGACGGTGACAAGGCCGTCCGCCTCGACACCGTGGTCGTCTCCTCGCAGCACGCCTCCGACATCGACCTCGAGTCGCTGCTCGCGCCCGACATTCGCGAGTTCGTCGTCGAGCCCGAGCTCAAGGCGCTGCTCGAGGACGGCATCAAGCTGGAGACCGAGGGCTACCGGCTGCTCGTCAACCCGACCGGCCGCTTCGAGATCGGCGGCCCGATGGGCGACGCCGGCCTGACCGGCCGCAAGATCATCATCGACACCTACGGCGGCATGGCCCGCCACGGTGGCGGCGCCTTCTCGGGCAAGGACCCGTCGAAGGTGGACCGTTCGGCCGCGTACGCCATGCGCTGGGTCGCCAAGAACGTGGTCGCCGCCCAGCTCGCCTCGCGCTGCGAGGTGCAGGTCGCGTACGCGATCGGCAAGGCCGAGCCGGTCGGTCTCTTCGTCGAGACCTTCGGTACGAACACGGTTCCGGTGGAGAAGATCGAAGAGGCCATCTCCGCGGTCTTCGACCTGCGTCCGGCCGCGATCATCCGCGACCTGGACCTGCTGCGCCCGATCTACTCCCAGACCGCCGCGTACGGCCACTTCGGCCGCGCGCTGCCGGACTTCACCTGGGAGCGCACGGACCGCGTGGACGCGCTGCGCACGGCTGCCGGTCTGTAGTCTCCTCCCGCTGTACGCGACGGCCCCGGACCTTGTGGTCCGGGGCCGTCGTCGTCGCGCGGGAAAAGGGGTGCGCGGGGCGGGAGTTGGTGCGTACGGTGGGGATCTCCCGGTGCGCAGGCCGCGGTTACTTCGATGGAGTCCATCTGTTTCGGCAGGTGTGCGTTGAAATCTCGGCCCCCGGGCCGTGCAGGTCCGCTGCCGCTTCGATCTCGGGAGACCCCAAGACACTGATTCCGGGTGTGCCCGGTGCGCAGGCTGCGGATACTTCTCCGGGTTATCCCTTTACGGGTTCGAATCCCGTCGCCGTGACCTTCGGTCGCGGTGTGGCGGAACTGGCAGACGCAGAGGCTCATCGTCCGCCGCCGACTGGATCTCGGGCGCGCCCGGTGTCAGTGCCATCTGGTTAAGTTGGGGCTGTGAGCAGCGAGAACGAGCAGCCCGGCAGCGACGCGCAGGACGCGGCGCCGGAGCAGCTCGCGCTCATCCGGGAGACCGTGCGCCAGGCGAAGGTGCCGCGCGCCAAGCCGCGTACGTGGCGTGGCGCGGAGCTCGCCCCTGAACTTCCGGTGGCGCGGGTCCTCGTCGACAAGGGTGTGCTGCATCTCGACCGCTACTTCGACTACGCCGTGCCCGCGGACCTCGACGCCGACGCCCAGCCGGGCGTGCGGGTGCGGGTGAGGTTCGGGGCCGGGCGGGGACGCGTGCAAGGGGGTCGGCGTGAAGGCGGCGGGCTCATCAGCGGGTATCTGATCGAGCGCATCGCCGAGTCCGACTACTCCGGGCCGCTGGCAGCCCTCGCTCAAGTCGTGTCGCCCGAACCCGTGTTGAGCCCCGAGCTGCTCGGGCTCGCGCGGGCCGTCGCCGACCGGTATGCGGGCAGCCTCGCCGACGTACTGACGCTGGCCATTCCGCCGCGCAATGCCCGTGCGGAGAGCAAGGCATCGCCGCCGGCGCCGCCCGCGCCTGCGAAGCCCGAGGCGGGCACATGGGTGCGGTACGGGCAGGGGCCCGCATTCCTGGAGTCGCTGGCGTCCGGCGGGGCGCCACGGGCCGTATGGAACGCGCTGCCCGGGCCGCACTGGAGCGAGGAGCTCGCGCGGGCCGTCGCGGCCACGCTCGCCTCAGGACGCGGCGCGCTGGTCGTCGTACCCGACGGCAAGACCGCCAGCCGGGTGGACGCCGCGCTGACCGCGGTGCTCGGCGAGGGACGCCATGCGCTGCTCACGGCGGACGCGGGACCGCAGAAGCGGTACGCGGAGTGGCTGGCCGTGCGCCGCGGCTCCGTGCGGGCCGTGGTGGGCACGCGGGCCGCGATGTTCGCGCCGGTGCAGAACCTGGGCCTGGTGGCGATCTGGGACGACGGGGACGGCAACCACAGCGAACTGCACGCACCGCAGCCGCATGCCCGCGATGTGCTGCTGCTTCGGGCCGCCCATGACAAGTGCGCGTTTCTCCTGGGCAGTTGGAGCTGCACCGTGGAGGCGGCGCAGCTGGTCGAGAGCGGCTGGGCCAAGCCGCTCGTCGCCGACCGCGAGCAGGTGCGGATTGCCGCGCCACTGGTACGGACCGTCGGGGACACGGAGGTCGCGCGGGACGGGGCGGCCCGTGCGGCGCGGCTTCCGTCGCTCGCGTGGCAGGTCGCCAAGGAGGGGCTCACGCGCGGCCCCGTGCTCGTACAGGTGCCCCGGCGGGGCTATGTGCCCCGCCTCGCCTGCGAACGGTGCCGTGAGCCGGCCCGCTGCAAGGAGTGCGCCGGGCCGCTCGAGGCGCAGGACGCGGGGCCGCTGCACTGCGCGTGGTGCGGGCGGACCGAGGGCGAGTGGCACTGTCCGGAGTGCGGGTCGTTCAAGCTGCGGGCGCAGATCGTTGGGGCGCGGCGTACTGCCGAGGAGCTGGGGCGGGCCTTTCCCTCCGTGCCGGTGCGGACGTCGGGGCGTGAGCACATCCTGGAGTCCGTCCCGGACCAGCCGTCCCTTGTCGTCTCGACGCCCGGCGCCGAGCCGGTCGCCGAGGGCGGTTACGCGGCGGCCCTGCTGCTCGACGGGTGGACCATGCTCGGGCGGCCCGATCTGAGGGCCGCCGAGGACGCGCTGCGCCGGTGGATCGGGGCCTCTTCGCTCGTACGGGGGCAGGGCGACGGCGGCACGGTCGTGGTCGTCGGCGAGCCGACGCAGCGGCCGGTGCAGGCGCTGGTGCGGTGGGACCCGGTCGGGCATGCGGTGCGTGAGCTGGCCGAGCGGGCCGAGCTCGGCTTCCCGCCGGTGTCGCGGATGGCCGCGGTATCGGGGCGGCCCGAGGCGGTGGCCGAGTTTCTTGCGGGGGCCGAACTGCCCGCCGACGCCGAGGTGTTGGGTCCCGTACCGCTCCCGGTGACGGATCCGTCGCGGCCCAAGCGCACGGGGGCGGCACCGGTGGGGGAGCAGTGGGAGCGGGCTCTGGTCCGGGTGCGTCCCGGCAGCGGTGCGGCCCTGGCCGCCGCCCTGAAGGCTGCTCAGGCCGGGCGGATGGCTCGCGGGGCCGGGGTTTCGGGCGGCGAGTCCGGGGTGCGGATCCGGATCGATCCGCCGGATATCGGCTGAGGTTGGGCGGCCGGGTTGTGGGGCGGGCGGCGGGTCTGGGGCCTGCGGGGCGCTGAATACGGGTCCGCCTAATTTGTGCCGGGAGGGTTGGTGCCCGCTGCTTCCTGGGCAGCCATCACTTCATCACCGTGGGCGAAGGCCCAGGCGCCGACGGCGTCGATCGGAGCCAGCAAGGTCCGTCCCAGGGCGGTGAGTTCATACGCGACGTGCGGCGGTGCTCCTGGGTGTTCCCGCCGCTCGACAAGACCGTTGAACTGCAGCCGCCGCAAGGTCTCGGTGAGGACCTTCGAGCTGATCCCCCCCGATCTGTTCCCGCAGCGCGACCGGGCGCTTCGGGCCGTCGCGCAGGGCCCAGAGCACCACGGCGTTCCAGGTGTTGGCGAACAGGTCGAAGGCGAGCCGGGCACGGCAGTCGGCGAGGAAGGCATCGGTGGTCACGTACCAAATGGTGCCTGAGCCGCTCTCTAGCGTCGGTACGGAAGGTCGAATCCGGCGGCGAGAGGGAAAGTGTGATGAGAATCGGCGTGCTGGGGACGGGGAACATGGCTGACGCGCTCGCCACTCAATGGGCGCGCGCCGGGCATGAAGTCACCCTCGGGGGACGCGACCCGGTCAAGGCGCGACGGCTTGCCGAGCGCATCGGAGGCGGCGCGCAGGCCGGCGGTCTGCGCGGGGCCGCCCAGTTCGGTGACGTGTGGCTTGCCGCGCTGCCCTTCGGCGCAGGGGCAGAGGTCGTACGGACCGTGCGGGCGGAGTTGGCGGGCAAGGTCCTTGTCGACTGCTCCAACCCCGTCGGCCCGGGCTTCCGGCTGCGGACGGAACGCGGGCCGTCAGCCGCACAGTTGCTGGCCGAGGCGGCGCCGGGAGCCCGTGTGGTCAAGGCCTTCAACCTGTGCCACGAGGACGTGTGGCGGATGCGGCCGCCGGTCTTCGACGGTCGTCCGCTGGCCGTACCGGTGTGCGGCGACGACGAGGAGGCGCTCACGTCCGTACGCGCGTTGGTGCGGGACGTGGGCTGCGCGCCCGTGGCCGGTGGCGGTCTCGAGCGGGCCGGGCTCCTGGAGGCGGCCGCGGCGCTGTTCATCGGCCTGTGGGTTGGGGAGGGGGCGGACGTCCAGGCGATCGCGCCTCCGCTGGCGTACGCGGCTGGATGAGGGCGTACGCGGTTGGGCGAGGCGTACGTGGCTGAATGCGGCGCAGGCGGCCGGGTGACGCGTACGTGGCCGGGTGACGCGGACGTGGCCGGATGAGGCGTACGTGGCCGGGTGATGGGCTGAGCGGTGGGCTGACACCTATGCGGCCGGATGACGGCCGCGCCCTCCGCCGAGCAGCAGAAATGCCCCCGCTCCGGGCGCGGGGCGCCAGGAGCGGGGGCATTTCAACTCGGCTTTCGTACAAGGCAGCAGTGTCGGCGTACCGCTGCCGTGGCGTCAGCCGTTGCGCGGGCCCGGGAAGGCGCCCGGGCGGGGGTCCTCGCGCAGCACCGGACCCGCGGGGGTCTCCCGCAGGACAGGGCTGCCCGCCGTCGGCTGGGTCGGCATGGAACGGGCGGCGGGTACGGACGGCAGGCCCGCACCGATGCCCACCGGGCGCGCCCCGGTGTCCGTGGCGCGCTCGGCCTCGGCGGCGGCCTGTGCCGTGGCCCGCCGGGCTCCGTAACGGCGGTGCACCGCCTGCTTGGTGACCCCGAGCGCGGAGCCCACCGCGTCCCAGGAGAATCCGAGCGAGCGGTCGAAGTCCACCGCCGCCGTGACCAGGGTCTCGACGCTGTCGCGCAGCTCCTGGGCGAGGCGGACGGTGGGGGCGGGGGCACGCCCGTACACGACGAAGCCCGTGGAAGGACCGGAGCGGCGCGGGCGGTAGACGTTCCCCAACTGGGCGGTGAGGGTGCGCAGTGCGTCCACCTGCCGGCGGACCCGCTCGATGTCCCGCACCAGGAGGTGCAGGCTGGCCCGTGCCTGGGCGTCGTGGGTTGCGTGGTCGGCCATGAACAAGCCTCTCGAACCGGCGATGAAAAGGGTCGGGCCGCGCTCGCGGCCCCTGTCTGGTCAACTCTTTCTTGACCAACGCGTCAGCCGGGGATGTGGTCACGGTGGAGGGGCGTATGCGCATATGCGAGGGGCGCGCAGCTGTGCGCACGCCCCGGGGTGTCCGGCCGCGCCGCGACTCCTGGAGCCGGACACCGCACCCGGGGCGTACGCCGGACGCCCGCCGCCTCATAGACTGGTGCGCTGCTCTTCACGTCCCCGCTCGAGAGGCCCTCAGCCACCGATGAAGCTGGTCTTCGCAGGCACCCCCGAGGTCGCCGTCCCCGCTCTTGACGCCCTGATCGCCTCCGGACGGCATGAGGTGGCCGCCGTCGTCACCAGGCCGGACGCCCCCGCGGGGCGCGGCCGCCGGCTCGTCGCGAGTCCCGTCGCGGAACGCGCCGAAGAGGCGGGCATCGAGGTGCTGAAGCCGAACCGGCCGCGGGACGAGGAGTTCCTCGCCCGGCTGCGCGAGATCGGCCCCGACTGCTGCCCGGTCGTGGCCTACGGCGCGCTGCTGCCCAAGGCCGCCCTGGACGTGCCCACCCGCGGCTGGGTCAATCTGCACTTCTCGCTGCTGCCCGCCTGGCGCGGTGCCGCACCCGTGCAGCACGCGATCATGGCGGGGGACCAGATCACCGGCGCCTCGACCTTCCTGATCGAGGAGGGACTCGACTCGGGTCCGGTGTTCGGCACGATCACCGAGGAGGTCCGGCACACCGACACCAGCGGCGACCTGCTGACCCGGCTCGCCTTCGCGGGCGCCGGGCTGCTCGAGGCGACCATGGACGGCATCGAGGACGGCACACTCAAGGCCGTGCCCCAGCCCGCCGACGGCATCTCGCTCGCGCCGAAGATCACCGTCGAGGACGCGCAGATCGACTGGTCCACCCCCGCGATGCGGGTCGACCGCGTGGTGCGCGGCTGCACGCCCGCCCCCGGTGCCTGGACCGTCTTCCGCGGCGAGCGCCTCAAGCTGATCGCCGCCACCCTCGTGCCCGACCGCACCGAGCTCGCGCCCGGCGTCCTCGAAGCCGGCAAGAACAACGTGTACGTCGGCACCGGCTCGCACGCCGTCGAGCTCCTGTGGGTCCAGCCGCAGGGCAAGAAGCCGATGAAGGCGGCGGACTGGGCGCGCGGCGTGCGGATCGCGGCCGGGGAGCGTCTGGGCGCGTAGCCGTCCCGTATGCCCATAGGGGTCCTCGGGCGTCGGGCCGTGTCGTGGCACGGCCCGTACGCTGGTAGGGCCTGTCCACCCGCTGCCTCGCAGGTCCGCACCGGCTCACCTGCTCTTCAGGCGAGGGTCCGGGGGCTGCCCCCGGGAAAACACAGCATCCAGAATCCGGAGCACCTTTTCGTGAACGACCAGCCCCGCCGTCACCCCCCGCGCAAGCACCGCAGGCCCCAGAAGGACCCGGTGCGGATCCTCGCGTTCGAGGCGCTGCGGGCGGTGGACGAGCGGGATGCGTACGCGAACCTCGTCCTGCCGCCGCTGCTTCGCAAGGCGCGCGAGAAGAACGCGGACTTCGACGCACGGGACGCCGCGCTCGCCACCGAGCTGGTGTACGGGACGCTGCGCCGGCAGGGGACGTACGACGCGATCATCGCGACCTGCGTGGACCGGCCGCTGCGCGAGGTCGACCCGCCGGTGCTCGATGTGCTGAGTCTCGGCGCGCATCAGCTGCTCGGGACCCGTATCCCCACGCATGCCGCGGTGTCGGCGACCGTGGAGCTGGCGCGTGTCGTGCTCGGCGACGGGCGGGCGAAGTTCGTCAACGCCGTCCTGCGCAAGGTCGCGGCCGACGACCTCGACGGCTGGGTGGCCAAGGTCGCCCCGCCCTATGACGAGGATCCCGAGGACCACCTGGCGATCGTCCACTCGCATCCGCGCTGGGTGGTCGGCGCGCTGTGGGACGCGCTCGGCGGCGGCCGCGCGGGCATCGAGGACCTCCTCGAAGCCGACAACGAGCGGCCCGAGGTGACCCTCGTGGCGCGCCCCGGCCGTATCACCGGCACCGAGCTGCTCGACGCGCTGCCCGCCGACTCGGCGCTGCCCGGCCGCTGGTCTCCGTACGCCGTACGTCTCACCGAAGGCGGCGAGCCGGGGGCGCTCGATCCCGTACGCGAAGGGCGGGCCGGAGTCCAGGACGAGGGCAGCCAGTTGGTGGCGCTCGCGCTGGCCAACGCGCCCGTCGAAGGCTCCGACAAGCGCTGGCTCGACGGGTGCGCGGGGCCCGGCGGCAAGGCCGCGATGCTGGCGGGCCTGGCGTCCGAGCGCGGCGCGTTCCTGCTCGCGTCCGAGAAGCAGCCGCACCGCGCCGGACTCGTCGCCCAGGCACTGGCCGGCAACCCCGGCCCGTACCAGGTGATCGCCGCGGACGGCACCCGTCCGCCGTGGAAGCCCGGCACGTTCGACCGGGTCCTGATGGACGTCCCCTGTACGGGACTCGGTGCCCTGCGCCGCCGTCCCGAGGCCCGCTGGCGCCGCCGTCCCGAGGACCTCGACGGGTTCGCCCCGCTCCAACGCGGGCTGCTGACCGAGGCGTTGGCGGCGGTCCGCGTCGGCGGCGTCGTCGGCTACGCGACCTGCTCCCCGCATATCGCCGAGACCCGCGCGGTCGTCGACGACGTCCTCAAGCGCGTCCCGGGCACCGAACTCATCGACGCCCGCCCGCTGTTGCCGGACGTCCCGGCCCTGGGCGAGGGCCCGGACATCCAGCTGTGGCCCCACCTCCACGGCACGGACGCGATGTATCTGGCGCTGATCCGGCGTACGGCCTGAGGCCGTGAGGCGGCGGGTGCGCGCGGGTCACGCACCCGCCGCGTTGTCAGTGGCAGCACCTACGTTGCCTGCATGGCGAACTCGTACACGACCGTGTGGACCAACGACCTGTGCCGCGAGCTTCAGCGCGACGGGTACGCGGGGGAGCGGCTCTCCTTGCTGTTCGGCGGGCCGCATCAGTCGCTGCCCAGCTTCCGCAGCGCGGGCGTGCAGCCAGGGGACCGGATCCATCCGATACGGCTCTTCCGGCGAAAGCTGTACGTGCTCGGCGCTCTCGAGGTCGCGCGGCTCATGCCGTACGAGGACACCGGCTCGCTTCTGGACGACGACGACTACGCCAAGGTGATGCGCTGGCGGCCGCTGAAGGCGGGCTGCGTCAGCGAGGTCGTGTTCGGGCCGCCGGGCGCGCCGTTGAGCTTCGGCACGGCGATACCCGGCGACCTCCTGGAACGGCTGACGTACACCTCCCGACGCGGCGAGCGGGCGCTGCGCCACGTCGTGGACGGCGAGCTGCTGCACGCCATCGGCGTGCACGGCATCTACCGCCTGGCGCCGGAGTCGGCGCGCGCCCTCGACCGGCTGGTGCGAGCCGCTGACGACTTCACCGTGGCGGCCTGAATCCCGGTCCGGCAGGGCGTCAACTGTCAGTCCCGCAAGGCCGGTTCCCCCTGAGGTGCGGGGACGGCAGGTTCCTCGCGGGCCAGCCGGTGCGGCCACCACACCTTCGGGCCCACGTCCAGGAACAGGGACGTGACCAGGATCGACCGTACGACGAAGGTGTCCAGGAGGACGCCGAGGGCGACCGCGAAGCCGATCTCGGCGAAGGCCACCATCGGAAGCGTCGCCAGGGCCGCGAACGTGCCGGCCAGGACCAGGCCCGCCGAGGTGATGACCGCGCCGGTCGCGGACAGGCCCGTCAACACGCCCCGACGGGTGCCCTTGCGCAGCGCTTCCTCGCGGATGCGGGTGGTCAGGAAGATGTTGTAGTCGATGCCGAGGGCCACCAGGAACACGAAGACGAAGAGCGGGAAGTCCGTGGTCTCACCCGCGTAGTCGAAGAGGTGGCGGAAGGCGAGCGCGCTGATGCCGAGCGCCGCCGCGAAGGACAGGACGACCGTCGCGATCAGGATCAGCGGGGCGATCAGGGCCCGCAGCAGGACGATCAGGACCAGGAAGACGACGAGCAGGACCAGCGGGATGATCAGGATGTTGTCGTGCGTGGTCGCCTCGTCCATGTCGAGCAGCGCCGCCGTGTTGCCGCCGACCTTCGCGTCCGCGTCGGGTACGGCGTGCACGGCCTCGCGGACGCGTTCCACCGTGTCCTTGGCCTCGGGGCTGTCGGACGGCGAGTCCATGGTGGCTTCCAGCAGGATGCGGCCCTCGTGTTCGGCCTTGGCGCCTGCCGCGGGGCGGATGGACTGATCGACGACGCCGTCGGTGCCGGCGATCGCGCGGCCCACGGCCTCGCCCTGCTCGGCGGACGCCACGATGTACAGCGGGTCGCCGGATCCGGCCGCGAAGTGTTCCTCCAGGACGCGCTGGCCGACGATGGAGCTCGGGGTGTCCGTGAACGCGTCCGCGTTGCTGAGGCCCTCGGCGCGCAGCTGCGTCAGGCCGAGCGAGAGCGCCGCGAGGACCACGGCAGTCGCGGCCCAGATCGCCCGGGGGCGTACGGCGATACGGCGGCCGATGCGGGCCCACAGGCCGGTCTCGGTCGGTTCGGCGGTGTCGTAGTGCGGGACGACCGGCCAGAAGATCCAGCGTCCGAAGATCACGAGCAGTGCGGGGAACAGCGTCAGCATGGCCAGCAGCGCGACCGCGACGCCGATCGCGGCGACCGGGCCGAGGCCGCTGGTCGAGTTCATGTCGGCGAAGAGCAGCACCAGCATGCCGAGCATGACGGTCGCGCCGGAGGCGAGCACGGCGGGCCCCGCGCGGTGCAGGGCAAGCGCCATGGCCTCATGGCGGTCCTCGTGCCGGTGGAGCTCCTCGCGGTAGCGGGCGACCAGGAGCAGGGCGTAGTCCGTGCCCGCGCCGAAGACGAGGACCGTGAGGATGCCCGCGCTCTGGCCGTTGACCGTCAGGCCCGCGTTCTCCGCGAGGAGATAGACGATCGCCTGCGCCGTGAACAGCGCGCCCACGACGGACAGGAGTGGGACGAGCAGAAGGGACGGGCTGCGGTACGTGATCAGGAGCATCACGATCACCACGGCCATCGCGGAGAACAGGAGCGTGGAGTCGATGCCTTCGAAGGCCTCGGAGAAGTCGGCGGTGGTGCCGCCCGGACCGGTCAGATAGATCTCGAGGCCGTCCGAGCCCTCACCCGCGACCTCGCGCAGCTCGTCGACCGCCGGCGCGATCCGCTCCCAGCCCTTCTCGTCCATCGTGATGGGGACGAAGACCTGCGCGGCCGCCTTGTCCTCGGAGTCGACCGGGCCCTGGGTCTCCGCACCGCGGATCCCGTGCGCGGTCAGCTCCTTGAACGCCGCCACATCGTCGGCGATCTTCGCCCGGTCGGCTTCGGTGAGCCCTCCCTCGCGCACGTAGAGGACCACCGTCGGCAGCTGCTCCGGCCGGAAGTCCTCGGAGAGCTGGAGGACTTGGGTGGATTCGGCGTCGCCGGGCAGCCAGGACGCGTTGTCGTTGTCCTGGGCGTCGGTGAGCTTCTGGGCCAGCGAGGACATCAGGACGATGGCCACCAGCCAGAGCACGAGGACGACCCACTTCGAGCGTTTGCCGCACACGAGCCAGGCGACGCCCCGTCGTTCGCCTGTGCCCTTCGGGGCTTCCCCTGAGCCCTTCGGTACTTCCCCGGTGGTGCCCGCTGTCTCTGCGTCCGGCACGACGCACCCCCCAAATAGGTGCCCACCCCACATAACGACCACGGTCGCCGGGCGCCAGAATGGCACGTCCCTCCGTGATCCCGGGAGGAATTCGGGGCTACGGGTCCAAGGCCCCGTACCGCGGAGGGCAACGCTCCTTGGGCATGGCAGTCTTGGGGCATGGCCGTTCAGATCAGTCCCAGCATCCTGTCCGCCGACTTCGCGCGCCTTGCCGACGAGGCGAAGGCCGTCGAAGGGGCCGACTGGCTCCATGTCGACGTCATGGACAACCACTTCGTCCCGAACCTCACGCTCGGCGTCCCGATCGTAGAATCCCTGAGCCGGGCGACGGACACCCCGCTGGACTGCCACCTGATGATCGAGGACCCCGATCGCTGGGCGCCCCAGTACGTAGAAGCGGGGGCCTCCTCCGTCACGTTCCACGTCGAGGCCGCCGCGGCTCCGGTACGGCTCGCGCGCGAGATCCGGGCCAAGGGGGCCCGCGCCTCGATGGCGCTCAAGCCGGCCACGCCCATCGAGCCGTACGAGGATCTGCTGCCCGAGCTGGACATGCTGCTGATCATGACCGTGGAGCCGGGCTTCGGCGGTCAGGCATTCCTCGACATCATGCTGCCGAAGATCCGCCGCACCCGTGAGCTGATCGCGAAGCACGGTCTGGAGCTGTGGCTGCAGGTCGACGGCGGCGTCGCCGAGTCCACCATCGAGCGGTGCGCCGAGGCCGGTGCGGACGTGTTCGTGGCAGGGTCGGCCGTGTACGGCAAAGAGGATCCGGCCGCCGCGGTGGCCGCCCTGCGCGCCAAGGCCGAGGGATCCGTCGCTTCGGCGGCCTGGGCCTGCGGTCACTGAATCGACGGGTATCGCCCGGACCATCAGGAGATGAACGGGCGGGTTCGGTGGCGAACGGGGCCCTTCAGGACTGATCAAGCACCGCCGGATCTGCAAGGATGAACGGCGAGTCGCCCAGTTGAACGTGTGAACAGCAGTGAGGAGATCGCCGTGACGGGCATGTCAGCGGGGAGGCCAGCCCTGCGGATGGGACCCGCTGAGCTGGTGCAGGCGGCGGCCATGGCCCGCCGCTTCTACCTGGAGGGCAAATCCAAGATCCAGATCGCGGAGGAGTTCGGCGTCAGCCGCTTCAAGGTCGCGCGGGTTCTGGAGACCGCTCTGGAAAGGGATCTCGTACGGATCGAGATCAGGGTTCCGGCGGAGCTGGACGCCGAGCGCTCCGACAAGCTGCGGGCCCGCTACGGCCTGCGGCACGCGGTCGTCGTCGAGTCGCCCGCCGAGTCGGAGGAGCAGTCGCCCGACCCGGAGAACCTCGGGGAGGTCGCCGCCGATCTGCTCGGTGAGCTGGTGAACGAGGGGGATGTGCTCGGTCTCGCCTGGGGCCGGTCCACCATCAACATGGCCGCCGCGCTCGACCGGCTGCCGCCGTGCACGGTGGTGCAGCTGACCGGTGTGTACGACGCCGGGACCGCCGAGCGCGGCTCCGTCGAGGCGGTCAGACGTGCCGCGCAGGTCTCCGGTGGCGACGCCCACCCGATCTACGCGCCGATGCTGCTGCCGGACGCGGCCACCGCCGCCGCGCTGCGCAACCAGACGGGGATCGCGCGGGCCTTCGAGTACTTCGACAAGGTCACCGTCGCGTGTGTGTCCATCGGCTCCTGGGAGCCGGGGATCTCCACGGTGCACGACATGCTCAGCGACGAGGAGCGCGCGCACTACGCGTCGCTCGGTGTCGCCGCCGAGATGTCCGCGCATCTCTTCGACGTCGACGGCCGCCGCGTGGGGCGTGACCTGGGAGAGCGCTGCATCACGGTCGAGGCCGACCGGCTGCGCCGTATCCCCGAGGTCGTGGCGATCGCGGGCGGTCAGCGCAAGGGCGCGGCCATCGACGCGGTGCTCCGCTCCGGCCTGGTGACCAGCCTGGTCACGGACACGGCCGCGGCCGACTACCTGCTGTCCGCGGGCTCCGCGCCCAAGCCCGCGCTCGACCGCGCGGACCCGGACGGCGAGTAGGTGCTGGGGCGTCACGAGCAGGACTCGGGGCGCCACGAGCAGGTCTTGGGCGCCACGAGCTGATGCGGTGGCGCTCCGCGCGGATCCTGCGGCGCTATGAGTAGATTCTGCGCGCGTTCCCGGCGCCGACCAGGTCCCTGACCCGGTCGGCGTCGGCGTCCGCCCAGGCGCCGCGCTCCACCCAGCCGCCGAGCACCTCGGCGGCCGCCTCGCAAAACAGTCGCGCGCCGACGAGATACAGCTCGGGCAGCCCGTAGGCGTCCGTCGAGAACAGCAGCTTTCCGAACGGCGTGAGCTCCAGCATCTCCGCGAGGACCGCCGCAGCACGTGCTCCGGTGTGGCTGAGGGTGAGTCCCAGGTCCGCGTACACGTGCGGATAGACCTGTGCCAGATAGCCCGCCTGCCGGTGGTACGGGTAGCAGTGCAGCAGCACGAGCGTGCACCTGGTCGGGCGTACCGCCTCGATAAACTCCGTGAGCAGCAGGGGATCCGCGCGATGCAGGCGCAGATCGGGGTCGCCGAAACCGGTGTGCAGCTGGAGCGGGCGGCCGGTGCGGGCCGCCGACCAGAGCAGATGCCGCAGGAGGACGGGGTCGGTGACCCGGGCCCCGCCCGTGGGCAGCCAGCGGGCGAGCGCGTCCTC
>NZ_JBEPEW010000064.1:0-43871 GCF_040300965.1 Streptomyces mesophilus
GCAGCTGCGCGGCCGGCGCGGCCCGCTCCAGATCCCGCTCGGCATCCTCGACGACCCCGCCAAGCAGTGGCAGGGCCAGTGGATCCTGGACCTCACCGTCGCGGGCGGCCACGCGGCCGTCATCGGCGGCCCCCAGTCCGGCAAGACGACGCTGCTGCGTTCCCTCGCACTGTCGCTGGCGCTCACCCACACCCCGCAGGAAGTCGGCATCTACGGCCTCGACCTGGTGGGCGGTGGACTTCAGGCCCTGTCCGGTCTGCCGCACGTCGGTGGCGTCGCGGGCCGCGCCGACCGCGAACGGGCGGCCCGTACGGTGGACGAGGTGCGCACGATGCTGGAGCAGCGCGAGGAGCTGTTCCGCGCGCACGGCATCGACTCCGTGGAGCAGCTGCGCGATCTGCGCGCGGCCGGCCGGCTGCCCGAACTCGCCTCCACCGAGATCGTGCTGCTCATCGACGGCTTCGGCGCCCTGCGCGACGATTTCGAGAACCTCGACGACGCGGTGACCGATCTCCTGAAGCGCGGCGGCGGCTACGGCATCCACATCGTGGCCGGCATGCTCCGCTGGAACGACGTCCGCATCGCCACCCAGACCACCTTCGGCACCCGGGTGGAGCTGCGCCTCAACGACCCCACCGAGTCCAGCATCGACCGCAAGCTCGCCGAGACGCTCTCGCCGGACGAGCCCGGCCGCGTCCTCACCGACGCCAAGCTGTTCGCGCAGGTCGCGCTGCCCCGTACGGATTCGCTTTCCGACACCGGTGAGCTCGGCGCCGTCCTGGAGCGCACCGCCCGCACCGTACGCGCCACGTGGACGGGTGAAGTCGCCCAGCCGGTGCGGGTGTTGCCCCACGTACTCGAGAAGGAACTGCTCCCGGGCCCGTCCGCCGAACCGAAGCGCGTCCCGATCGCACTCGACCAGTCCGCGCTCAAGCCGGTCCTGCTCGACCTCTTCCATCACGACCAGCACCTGATCGTGATGGGCGACAGCGAGTGCGGCAAGACCAATCTCCTGCGCGTGATCGCCGAAGGCCTGATGGAGCGCTACACCGAGGACGAACTGGTCTTCGCCGTGTACGACCCGCGGCGCGGGCTGCGCGGTGCGATCCCCGAGGAGTACCGCGGCGGTTACGCCTACAACGCCAAGCTCGCCGCAGGCCTCTCGAACGGCATCGCCACCGAGCTGGAGAAGCGGCTGCCCGACGAGACCCAGGACACCGAGGACCTGGAGCCCGGCAGCTGGGGCTCGGGCCCGCGGATCGTCGTCCTCGTCGACGACTACGACGTACTGACCACCGCGGGCCAGCAGCCGCTCTCACCGTTCCTGCCGTACATCCCCTCGGCCGCCGACATCGGCCTGCACTTCGTCCTGACCCGCCGCGTCGCGGGCGCCTCGCGCGGTCTGTACGAGCCGATGGTGCAGGGCCTGCGCGAGTCGGGCTCGTCCGCGCTCGTCATGACCGGAGACCGCAGCGAGGGGCAGCTCTTCCCCGGGGTGTACGCGTCCCAACAGCCCTCCGGGCGTGGGGTGTTCGTGCGCAGGGGTGAGGCGTCGAGGCTGATCCAGACGGTCCACGCAGGCAGCGACAGGTAGAGAGACGAGTCATGACCAAGGACGCCATCGCCCTCACCGAGCAGATGCCCGACCCGCTGAGCGTCCTCGCGGCTCTGCTCGCCGGCGGCCCCGACCAGCTGGTGCAGGCCGCCGACGACGGCGCCGTGGTGCAGCTCTGCGACGAACAGGGCCGGCCGCTGGTCTCCGTGGAGGCGCCGCTGCTCGTCCAGGTGCCGGGCGAGGCGACCCGGCTGCTCGGGGTGCGCGAGCCCGCCGTGCCGTACTGGTGGACCGAGGCCCGCGCCACCACGGGCGTCGCCGAGGCCGAACAGCTCGCGGGCGCCTACGTCTCCCGTATCGCCTCCCTCGTCGGCGGCGCGGTCTGGCCGCCCGAGGCCGCGCGTTCGCTCGATGTCGTCAAGTCCCAGGGCGTACAGGCGACTTCGAGCGCGGGCGGCGCGGTGGACGTCCTCACCGACAAGGCCGCTGTCGTCATCCAGGACCGGCCCGTCGTCCCGATGACGGCCTGGCTGTCCACCGCGGTGAGCGCGGCCGCGGCCGCCGGGATCGGTCTGCAGATCGTCACCCCGCCCGGCGCCCGCCTCACCCCGGCCGTCCGCGCCGCGCTCGACGGCTGGCCCTCGCGCTGGGTCGTCCGCGACGAGACCTGCGGGTACTACGACGGGCTCTCCGGAGCGGTGCTCGCCTGGCAGGGCGGTCTGTTCCAGCCCGTGCCCGGCGAGGACGGCGCGACGCCCGTGCCCGAGGTCTTCAAGGACGTCACCGACACGGCGGAACGCCAGCTCACGCTCCAGTTCCGCACCGTCCACCCCGCCGACGACCGCCTCGTACTCGGCGGCGCGCTCGAAGCCGTCTGCCAGGCGCTGCGCGGCGGGCCGCCGGCCGGCTGGGGCACGGCCGAACCCGTCAACCTCCCCTGGTCGCTACGGCAGTTGACCGACCTCGCCCACGAGCGCGCTCCCGAGCCCACACTCCTTTACGCGGTCGGCGACGCGTTCTTCGCCACGATGCGGGTCAGCCGCACCAAGGCGGGCGTCGAGGAGGACATCACCGTCATCGCGGGATACGGGGCCGAAGAGCAGCCCCCGCTCGACCGGCTCCCCGCGATCGCCGAGACCCTGGCCACCCGCCACCACCTGCAGTCCCTGCTCGTCCAGATCCGCAAGGCCCGCCGCGATCTCGCCGTACCGCCGTACTTCGAGGCCCCCGCCGTACCCGCCGGGTTCGCGCTCGGCGCCGACGAGGTGCGCGCGATGCCGGGCGACCGGGCCCGCCGCACCCCCCTTGCCACGGCCCCGGTCGAGCTCGGCCCGGCGACCCGGCCCGCGCTGTACTACCCGCTGCCGGGCGACCCTTCGGACCTCGCGGCCTGGACGGACTTCGAGAAGCTGATGCGGCACCTCAAGGGCGCGTGAGCCCCGGACGGCATACGGGAAGGGCGCCCACGACGGATGGTGGGCGCCCTTCCCGTATATACGCGGCTGGTTGTATGTACGCGGCTACTTGGCCCCGGACTTGGTCCGCTCCCGCGCCAGCTCGGCCGCATCCCGCTTGAAGGCCCACTTCATGTCGGGCTCCATGGCGAAGCGGAACATGCGCTGCACCGGCGGCGTGCACAGCAGGGTGACGGCCACGGCCGCGACCACGGTCACGAAGATCTCGCCGAGCGGCTTGTGCAGCCAGGCCGGCTCGTACCAGCCCCAGAAGCTCGAACCCTTGGTGAGGAACCCGTGCAGCAGGTAGCCGTAGAGGGTTCCCGCGCCGAGCACGGTGAACCACATGTGGCGCCGCGGCACCCAGGCAAGGAAGCAGGCCACCAGAACCATCGAGCAGGCGAAGAGCGCGAAGGTCATCACGATGCCCGCCCACCACGGGGCGCCGAGTTCCTGGGCGCTGTCGCGGTGGTAGAACCACGACGACGTCATACGCGGAGCCGCCCAGTAGGCGAAGAGCAGGGCAAGGCCGAAGATCGGCACCGACAGGATGCGCACCTCACGGCGGCGCACCAGCTGGAAGTGCTCGGGCTTGAGCGACAGACCGATCACGAAGAACGGCAGGAACTGCAGGACGCGCTGCAGATCCAGGTCGTCACCGATGTCGGGCGAGATCGAGGCGAGCGCGCCGATGGCGAGTGCGACCGGGATCGGCCAGCGGATCGCCTTCCACAGCGGGGTGGTCAGCCGCCAGACGAAGAGCGCGACGAGGAACCAGGTCAGGTACCAGGGGTCGAGCAGGCTGATCGGATGCGACGGGTCGTCGTCCGCCCAGCGCTTGAAGAGGCTGTAGGCGACCTCGAAGACCACGAACGGTACGAGCACACCGGTCACGAGCCGGCGCAGCCGGTCGGGACGCATGTCGAAGCTGCGCGAGAAGTAGCCGGAGATCATGATGAAGGCCGGCATGTGGAAGCTGTAGACGACCATGTACAGCGCTTCGGCCGTCCGGCTCCCGTCCGTCAGGGGCTCCCAGGAGTGCCCCATGGCGACCAGGACGATCGCGAGGTACTTCGCGTTGTCGAAGAACGCGTCGCGTTGTTTGGCGGGCTTGTGTCCGGCGGTGGGGGCGGCGGGACGGTGGGGAGCGTCCTGGGGGGAGCGCGGGCTCGGCACACCGGATGCCGATTCCTGGGCCGGCGGGAGCGGTGCCCGGTGCTGTGACCGCACTGCGCCTTCGGGGGTAGTGGCAGCGTGGAACATCTGAGGCACCCTAGCGGCGGCGGATGGTTTTCGTAAAACCCTTCCAGTGAATACGGACGTGATTAGCGCCATGCGCTACGAGTATCCCGCTTACCGGGAAGTCGACTTAGAGATCCGAGCACAGAATAGTGACTCAGCTCTCGTAGCCTTATGCGTAACTGAATCCGGGTAAGTCCGGTCATAGCGGCCGCAGGCGACTCTGGTGGAATGTCCGGTTCATTGGGATTTACCCGTCCAGGTCGTCATGTTCATCCGGGGTGAATGTGCGGGTCGCCCGCGCTTCATGCACTCAAGTGCTGTGCCCACGGCAACAATTCGAATTCTCTGCGAACAAGTCGCGTGCGTATGGCAACGATCAAGCCGAATTGAGTACGTCATGTGCCCCTGGAATTAGCGCACGTGTCCATGGCGTGCCCGTCCGGCACCCGCCCGCCGCACCGGGCCCCGGTGTGCGCCAGGGGTGTGCGGGGGAGCGGCGGGGGTGTGCGGGGGCGCGAAAGCCGTGGCCGACGATGCGTCACCCGCCGCATACGGAGGGCCTGTTGGTGGCACGATGGTTCTGGCGGGGGTGTGCGGGAGCGGGCCTCCGGGCGGTAGTGCGGACCGACCTAGGGTGTGATCAGTTGTGGTCTTCTCGCTTTCAGCGGTACTCGTGTTGGCGATCATCCTTGTGGTGCTGATCCGCGGGGGCTCGCTCAAAGCAGGCCCGGCCGTGGTCGCGGTCCTCTTCGGGTTCTTCCTCGCGTCCACGGGAATGGCGGACGACATCCAGCGCTTCCTCGACTCGATAGCGAGGACTTTGAACGACATCCAGTTCTAGGCGGGGTAACGGGCGGGATCCCGCGGGCGCTGGGGCGGAGCACCTTCCGGGCGGTGGCATGCGGGCGGGCGGCGAGGGGGCGGCGCACGGCGTATGGAGCTGCGTGATTCCGATCCGCGGGAGATCGGCGGCTATGCCGTCGAGGAGCGGCTCGGCTCCGGAGGCATGGGCGTCGTCTACCGGGCACGTTCGGCGTCCGGCCGGCCACTCGCCGTCAAGGTGGTGCACGCGCACTACGCCGACGACGAGGAGTTCCGCGTCCGCTTCCGGCGGGAACTCGCGGCGGCCCGGCGCGTCAGCGGTGCCTTCACGGCTCCGGTGGTCGACGCCGACCCGGACGCGGACCGACCGTGGATGGCCACGCTGTTCATCCCCGGTGAGAACCTCGGCACCCATGTCCGCCGCCATGGTCCGCTGCCGCTCGGCCGGCTGCGCGAACTCGCGACCGGTCTCGCCGAGGCGCTGCGCGAACTGCACCGCACCGATGTGGTCCACCGCGACCTCAAGCCCGCCAATGTGATGCTCGCCGAGGACGGCCCGCGCGTCATCGACTTCGGCATCTCGCGCGCGGCCGCCTTCCATGACGGCCAGCCCCTCACCGACACCGGCCGGGTCATGGGCACCCCGCCCTACATGTCGCCCGAGCAGCTCACCGACCCGCGCGAGGTGGGCCCGCCCGCCGATGTGTTCTCGCTCGGCTCGGTCCTGGTCTACGCAGCCACGGGGCGCGGCCCGTTCGACGGCGACAGCCCGTACGAGACGGCGATCCGGGTGGTCGAGGGCGCACCCCAACTGGACGGCGTACCGGACGAGTTACGCCCCGTCGTCGAACGATGCCTGCACAAATCCCCGAAGGACCGCCCCACCCCCGACGAACTTCTCGCCCTCCTGCACGGCGCTCCGCTGCCGCCCCGTACACCGTCCGCCGCCTCCGCGCCGCCTCCGGCCCGCCACCTGCGCCCGGCGGGCGTGATCGGCGTGATCGGCCTCGTCCTCGCCGTGGTGGCCTCCTTCTTCCTCGTACGGACGCTCCTGGACGACGACGCGAAGCCGCAGGCCGGGCAGACGGCCGACCTGCCGTCCGGGTACCGGGCCTGGCAGTCGCGGACAGGCGGCGGTACCGATGTGCCGGGGACGTTCGCGAGCTGTGCGGCGGACGGGAAGGACTGGCTGATCTGCGCGGGGAACGACGTCGCCGCGGTGCGTTTCGCGCTCTCGGACGGCGAGGTCGGATGGCAGCGCTCCGTGGATCCCACACCCGACGACATGAGCGGCGACGACGGTGCCGTGATCGGCATCGGCGGCGGCCACGTGCTCGTGCACACCAACGCCGACGAGGCCGATGCCGACGGCGAGACGAGCACCTCGCACTACCGCATCCTGTCCCTGGAGACCGCCACCGGAAAGGTCCGCTGGGAGCGGCCGGCCGGCCACGGAGAGATGCCGCCGACACCGGATCCGGTCTACGGCGGCGTGGCCCTGCTGCCCACGGGCGTGGTCACCTTCACGGGCGAGAACGGCAGCTCGTACGCCCTCCTCGACCGCGCATCCGGCAGGATCCGCTGGACCGCGCCCGTACCCGCCGGAGAGGGCTGCACGCTCCATGCGGCCGGCGACAGCGCCTACCTCATGTGTGCGACCGAAACCCCCGAGCGCACCCGCCTGGGCCGTCTCGATCCGGAGACGGGCCGGCCCGTGTGGATACCCCTGGGCACCGGATACTTCACCTGGCTCGGCGAACACCGCGGCCGCATCCTGCTCGCCGACCAGCCCCAGGACACCTACGCCCGCCTGCACACGATCGACCCGTCCAAGCTGCTCCCCGCGCCCGCTGCCCGCCCGGCACACGCCGCGGAGCCGGCAGCCTGGCCCGCCACCGCCGAGCCGCCGGCCCAGCCCGCCACCGCCGAGCCGCCGGCCCAGCCCGTCGCCGCCGAGCCACCGGCCCAGCCCGCCGCTGCCGAACCGGCCGTCCGCGCCGTGCCGATCGATCCGCCCCAGCCCGCCGACGCCCTGCCCCAACTGACCGGCCAGGGCCTCTACTTCTCCCTCCCCAACGGCACGATCAACGCCTTCGCACCGGACACCGGCCGCCGCCTCTGGCAGGGCGACACCCGCCTCGACCTGCCCGGCCCCGTGGAGACCTCCGCAACGCACGTCTACGCGGCCTCACCGGGCGGCCGCGTCTCGGCACTGAACCTCGCCGACGGCAGCTTCACCTGGTCCCGCAGCGCCCCCGCAGACGCGGGCGCCCCCACCGCGGCCACGGGCCCCCGCCCCGTACGCCTCGGCGACGCGCTCTACATCCCGTACGGCACCCGCGCGGTCTTCAGCATCGACGTCAACGATCCCCGGACCGGCCTCCGGACCGCACCGCCCCCGGGGGCGACCCCTGCGAAGTCGGCACCCCCGAAGACTCCCGATTGATCACCACCTGGCGCCGACGCCGGCGAGCGCCGGCAGGAAGCGGTCCGGCCTCCGGTTCTCCCCCTCGGCATCGTGCGGCGCCCGTACTCTGGCGGGCAGTTGAGTCCCGTGACGTTGTGAGCAGGGGGTGGGCCGGTGGAGCACCGCGGGGTACTCGGGGTCGTCGGGTGTGCCACGGACGGTGTCGAGCAGCTGCGTGCGGGCCTCGTACGGCCCGCCATGGCTCGCGGGTGGCAGGTGGCCGTGACACTCACGCCCACGGCCGCTCGCTGGCTGCGCGAGGGCGACGAGATCGAGCGCCTGGAGAGCCTGACAGGCCTGCCGGTACGCGACACCCCACGCCTGCCCTCGCGGCCTCGCCCGCACCCGGCGGCCGACTGCTGGATCGTCGCCCCGGCAAGCGCGAACTACGTGGCGAAACTCGCGGCCGGCATCGCCGACAACCAGGCGCTGACCCAGGTGAGCGAGGCGATCGGCACCCTGAACGTGCCGGTGATCGTCTTCCCGCGCATCAACGCGGCCCACGCCCGGCACCCGGCCTGGGACACCCACATCGAGACCCTCCGCAAGGGCCAGGTGGAACTCATCTACGGCCCGGAGAGCTGGCCCCTGCACGAGCCACGCGAGGAGCCCGCCGACCGTGACGTTCCCTGGGACCAGATCCTGGCCACCCTCGATCGCTGTGCCACACAGGCTTGAGCACGGCAGCCTGCGCTTGAGCGGGGCCCGCCCGCGTGCGAGAGGTCAGCGCCCGTACGCTGACCGGCAGTTGAGTTCGTGTTGTGGTGAGCGGGGGATGGGCCGGTGAAGCACCGCGGGGTACGCGTGGTCGCGGGGTACGCCGCAGACGCCCTCGAGCAGACACGTACGGGCCTCGTGGCCCCCGCACCGGCCGCCGGGGAGCCCGTCCCCGCACCGGCCGCCGGGGAGCCCGTCCCCGCACCGGCCGCCGGGGAGCCCGCAGCGTGACCGGCGCCACGGAGGCCCTCGGCGGGCCGGCCGCGGTCGACGGTGCGGCACGCGATGTCACGCGGCCGTTCTATCTGTACGCCGTGCTCGCCAACGCCCTGTTCCAGCGCGGCGTATTCGTCCTCTTCCTCTACCAGCGAGGCTTCTCCGCCGGGCAGGTGGCCCTGCTGCAGACACTCCTCTTCCTGGTCAGCGGCCTTGCGGAGATCCCGACCGGAGTGATCGCCGACCGCATCGGCAGACGTGCCGGCATCGTGATCGGTCAACTGCTGATCGCCGGATGTCTGCTCGGCCAGGGGATGTTCTCCCACTACTGGGTGTTCCTGGCGCTGTTCGTCGGGCAGGGCGTGGGCATGGCATGTGTGTCCGGTTCGGACACCGCCCTGCTGTACGACCTGCTCGTGCGCCGTGGTGCGACGGCCGACTACGTCAAGATCAAGTCCCGGTTCGCCATGCTCGGCACGGTCACCTCGGGAGCCGCCATCGTCGTCGGCGGTCAACTGCAGCAGATTTCCTGGGGAGTCGTCTACGCCGGTTCGGCGGCGTGCCTCGTCCTGGCCGTGGTGGTGCTGAGGTCGCGCGTGCCCGAGATCCGCGGCGCGGACGCGGTGGACGAGCGGGACGGAGCCGAGGGGCACGGCGACGCCACGGCATGGCGGGCGATGCTACGGGTCGCCACACCGGCTCTCGTGACGCTCGTCGTGGTGTCCGGACTGATGCACGCGACGTTGACGCCGTACATCATCTTCGCGCAGAAGACCCTCTCCGATCAGGGAGCGAGCACCGCATGGGTCAGCGTGGTCATAGCGGCGGGATTCTTCGCCGGCGGGCTCACTCCGCTGCTTTCGGACCGCGCGGACCGGCTCATCGGGTACCGGGTCATCGTCCCCGTATCCCTCCTGACGCTGGCGGCGGCACTCGGCCTGAGCGGACTCGGCCTCGTCTGGGTCACGGTCGCGGCGTTCCTGGCCCTGGTCGGGATTCCCGAGATCACCGCCGTGCTCGTGGACAACCTGTTCAACGAGGCCGTGCCGTCGCGCCACCGCGCGAGCCTGCTGTCGATGATCGCGTTCGTGGAGTCGGCCCTCATCGGCATCGGCTACCTCGTCCTCGGCGCACTCATGGACGGCCTGGGCTCCAGCGCGGGCATGGCCACCTACGCCGCGGTCCCCTTGCTCGCATGCCTCCTGTGGCTCCCGGTGCTCTTCCGGGGAGCACGGGTGACCACGGTCACGGACACCTGATCCCACCCGGAGAACGACGAAGGGGAACGACGAAGGCCCAAGCAGAAGAGACATCCTCTGACCTGGGCCTTCGTCATACAGAGCGGGCGACGGGAATCGAACCCGCGTAGCTAGTTTGGAAGACTAGGGCTCTACCATTGAGCTACGCCCGCAACGTTCGCACCACAGGAACCACCAGCTGGTGGCGGCCGCGGCGCACATGCATCGTAGCGGGTCCGCGCAGCGCGGCGCACACCCCATATGAGCTCCCCACGCGCACGCGGCGACCTGCGGCGGGTCCCGCCCTGTAAATGCGGCGGACCGGGGACCGGCGGGCATGTACCCTACGTGTCGCACCGACGGGGTGTGGCGCAGCTTGGTAGCGCGTCCGCTTTGGGAGCGGAAGGCCGTGGGTTCAAATCCCGCCACCCCGACCATCTGGGACGACCAGTACGGACTGGCACATCGACCAGAGTCAAGCCCGGGTCAAGATCGCCTTTTGGGGCGCGTACCCGCTGCGGTTACTATGCAAGCTGCGCGCCCGTGTGCCATCCCGTGAAACCCACCACGAAGCGGTCCCGGCTAACGCGCATCCGCTGCAGCTGTCTGGCTCAGCAGAAACCAAAGCAGTCAGCCACAAGGAGACCGAACCGTGAAGAGCGCCGTGGAGACCCTGAACCCGACCCGGGTTCGGCTCACTGTCGAGGTGCCCTTCGAGGAGCTCAAGGACAGCCTCGACGCGGCGTACAAGAAGATCAACCAGCAGGTCACGGTGAAGGGCTTCCGTAAGGGCAAGATCCCTGCCCGCGTGATCGACCAGCGCTTCGGTCGTGGTGCTGTGCTGGAGGAGGCCGTCAACGACGCGCTTCCGAAGTTCTACACGCAGGCCGTCAACGAGGCCGAGCTCAACGTCCTGGGCCAGCCCGAGGTGGACATCACCGAGCTGAAGGACAACGAGACCCTCAACTTCACCGCCGAGGTGGACGTCCGCCCCGAGATCGAGATTCCGGACTACTCCGGCATCGAGGTCGAGGTCGACGCCATCGAGGTCACCGACGAGGACGTCGACAAGTCCGTCGAGCAGCTCCGTGAGCGCTTCGCCTCGACCTCCCCGGTCGAGCGCGCCGCCGCCGAGGGCGACGTCGTGACGATCGACCTCGAGGCCAAGGTGGACGGCGAGGTCCTCGAGGACGGCGTCGCCAGCGACGTCTCGTACACCATCGGCTCCGGCGAGCTCCTCGAGGGCATCGACGAGGCCGTGACCGGTCTCGAGGCCGGTGGCGAGGCCACCTTCACCTCGCAGCTCAAGGGCGGCTCGGCCGAGGGCAAGGACGCCGAGGTCACCGTCAAGGTCTCGCAGGTCGCCGCGCGCGAACTGCCGGAGCTCGACGACGACTTCGCGCAGCTCGCCTCCGAGTTCGACACCCTGGAGGAGCTGAAGGCGGACAGCCGCAAGCGCCTCGCGAACATGAAGGAGTACGACCAGGCCACGCAGGCCCAGGAGCGCGTCCTGGAGAAGCTGCTCGAGCTGGTCGAGGTCCCCGTTCCCGAGAAGCTGCTCGAGGACGAGGTCAACACCCGTAAGCACAACCTCGAGCACCACCAGCTCGGCCAGATGGGCCTGAACCTGGAGCAGTACCTCCAGATCCAGGGCAAGACGGTCGAGGAGTTCGACGCCGAGACCAGCGAGCAGGCGGTCAAGGGCATCAAGACGCAGTTCGTCCTGGACGAGCTCGTCAACAAGGAGAAGCTGAACGTCTCGCAGGAGGAGCTCACCGAGCACCTCATGCGCCGCGCCGCCTCCTCCGGCATGTCCCCCGACCAGTTCGCCCAGGCCGTCGTCGAGGGCGGCCAGGTCCCGATGCTGGTCGGCGAGGTCGCCCGCGGCAAGGCCCTCGCGGTCGTCGTCGAGGCCGCCACGGTCAAGGACACCAACGGTGAGGTCGTCGACCTGAGCGATGACGAGGACGAGGCTGCCGAGACCGCGGAGACGGTCGAGGCCACCGAGGCCGCCGCCGAGTCCACCGAGGACGAGGCCGAGGCCAAGGCCTGAGCCTGACGGTTCCTGTACGGGCCCCCGGACGCGTGCTGCGTCCGGGGGCCCGTCGCATTCCCTCCGGCTGGTACCTGCGCTCACAGCGAACAGTTCCCTTACCGGGATTCCCCGCGACGGCCCGCGCGTTAGGGTCCATGAATACGAGGGCAGGGGAGTCCCCGAAGCCGCCAAGATCGGCGGCGCGACGCGGGCCCCCAGGCCCGAGCAGAAGACGTGAGACGGCCCGGTGCCGTCGTAAGACGAGCAGGTGGATACGTGACGAATCTGATGCCTTCAGCCGCCGGCGACCCTTCCATCGGTGGTGGCCTCGGCGACCAGGTCTACAACCGACTGCTCGGCGAGCGGATCATCTTCCTCGGCCAGGCGGTCGACGACGACATCGCCAACAAGATCACCGCACAGCTGCTGCTCCTTGCCTCCGACCCGGACAAGGACATCTACCTGTACATCAACAGCCCCGGCGGCTCGATCACCGCGGGCATGGCGATCTACGACACCATGCAGTACATCAAGAACGACGTGGTGACGATCGCCATGGGTATGGCCGCCTCGATGGGCCAGTTCCTGCTGAGCGCGGGCACCCCCGGCAAGCGCTTCGCGCTGCCGAACGCCGAGATCCTGATCCACCAGCCCTCCGCGGGCCTCGCGGGTTCCGCGTCGGACATCAAGATCCACGCCGAGCGGCTGCTGCTCACCAAGAAGAAGATGGCCGAGCTGACGGCCTTCCACACCGGTCAGACCGTGGAGCAGGTCACCCGCGACTCGGACCGCGACCGCTGGTTCGACCCGCAGGAGGCCAAGGAGTACGGCCTCATCGACGACATCATGCCCACGGCCGCCAACATGCCGGGCGGCGGCGGCACCGGGGCCTAAGAGGCTCTGAGCCTCAGCCCCGCGCAGCCGACCCTCAGCTCACTTCAGGAGAACCCAGTGAACGACTTCCCCGGCAGCGGCCTCAACGAGCGTGCCCAGGCCGAATACCAGGGCCCGCGCGCAGAGTCGCGCTATGTGATCCCGCGCTTCGTCGAGCGCACCTCGCAGGGTGTGCGTGAGTACGACCCGTACGCGAAGCTCTTCGAGGAGCGCGTGATCTTCCTCGGCGTGCAGATCGACGACGCCTCCGCCAACGACGTCATGGCGCAGCTCCTGTGCCTGGAGTCGATGGACCCGGACCGCGACATCTCGATCTACATCAACAGCCCCGGCGGCTCCTTCACGGCGCTCACGGCCATCTACGACACGATGCAGTTCGTGAAGCCGGACATCCAGACGGTCTGCATGGGCCAGGCCGCCTCGGCCGCCGCGGTGCTCCTCGCCGCCGGTACGCCGGGCAAGCGCATGGCGCTGCCGAACGCCCGTGTGCTGATCCACCAGCCGTACTCGGAGACGGGCCGCGGTCAGGTCTCCGACCTGGAGATCGCCGCCAACGAGATCCTGCGGATGCGTGCCCAGCTCGAGGAGATGCTGGCCAAGCACTCCTCGACGCCGATCGAGAAGATCCGTGACGACATCGAGCGCGACAAGATCCTCACGGCCGAGGACGCGCTCGCGTACGGTCTCGTCGACCAGATCGTCTCGACCCGCAAGCTGAACAACGCGGCGATCGCCTGAGGTCGTCCGACCACACGGCAGCGTTACTTGCGCCCCCTTGGCGCCCGTGCACGCCGCACGTCGCGGCTGATCCGCCGCGACGTGCGGCGTGCACGCTCAGAGCGAACCGCGCCAAGGGGGGCCCGAACGGGGGGCCCGGCAAGGTACCGTCGGATATGAGGCACCAGGAGCCGCTCGCAGGAGCGACTCCCAGGCGAAGGGGAAGCACCTCGTGGCACGCATCGGTGACGGCGGCGATCTGCTCAAGTGTTCTTTCTGCGGAAAGAGTCAGAAGCAGGTCAAGAAGCTCATCGCAGGGCCCGGTGTGTACATCTGCGACGAGTGCATCGACCTCTGCAATGAGATCATCGAGGAGGAGCTCGCCGAGACGAGCGAGGTGCGCTGGGAAGAACTTCCCAAGCCCCGCGAGATCTACGAGTTCCTCGAGGGTTACGTCGTCGGCCAGGAGTCGGCGAAGAAGGCCCTCTCCGTGGCGGTATACAACCACTACAAGCGCGTCCAGGCCGGCGAGTCCAGCGCCCAAGGACGCGACGACGCCATCGAGTTGGCGAAGTCCAACATCCTGCTGCTCGGCCCGACCGGCTCCGGCAAGACCCTGCTCGCGCAGACGCTCGCCCGGATGCTGAACGTACCGTTCGCGATCGCGGACGCCACGGCGCTGACCGAGGCCGGCTATGTCGGCGAGGACGTCGAGAACATCCTTCTGAAGCTGATCCAGGCCGCCGACTACGACGTCAAGAAGGCCGAGACCGGGATCATCTACATCGACGAGATCGACAAGGTGGCTCGTAAGAGCGAGAACCCGTCGATCACGCGCGATGTCTCCGGAGAAGGCGTCCAGCAAGCCCTGTTGAAGATCCTCGAGGGGACCACGGCCTCCGTACCGCCGCAGGGCGGACGCAAGCATCCCCACCAGGAGTTCATCCAGATCGACACCACGAACGTGCTGTTCATCGTGGGCGGCGCGTTCGCCGGTCTGGAGAAGATCATCGAGGGGCGTGCGGGTGCCAAGGGCATCGGCTTCGGCGCCACCATCCGCTCCAAGCGCGAGCTGGAGGAGATGGACCAGTTCGAGGACGTCATGCCCGAGGACCTGGTGAAGTTCGGCATGATCCCCGAGTTCATCGGCCGCCTCCCTGTCATCACGTCGGTGCACAACCTCGACCGCGAAGCGCTCCTGCAGATCCTCGTCGAGCCGCGCAACGCGCTGGTCAAGCAGTACCAGCGGCTGTTCGAACTCGACGGTGTGGAGCTGGACTTCGAGCGCGAGGCCCTCGAGGCCATCGCCGATCAGGCCATCCTGCGCCAGACCGGCGCCCGCGGGCTGCGCGCCATCATGGAAGAGGTCCTGCAGTCGGTGATGTACGAGGTGCCGTCCCGCAAGGACGTCGCCCGCGTCGTCATCACCCCGGACGTCGTCCGCTCCAACGTCAACCCGACGCTGGTCCCGCGCATCGTGGGCAAGCCGGACGGACGGCACGAGAAGAGCGCGTGATCTCGTACGCTTAGGGATTCCTCGTACGCATGAGGATTTCTCGTACGTACAAGAAGGGCGCCCGGCCAGTGAGTTGGCCGGGCGCCCTTCTGTGTGCCGTGTCAGCGGGTCATCCCGCGACGCGGACTTCCTTGCGCAGGTCGCCCGTCAGGTTCGCCGAGTAGTCCAGCGGGGTGCCCTTGCCGTCCTTGGCCGGGATGCCCACACCGATGGTGCTGTGGTCGGCCCAGATGCAGATGTACTGGCGGTCCACCTGGTTCGTGGCCGGGTTCTTCGCCTCCGCCTGCTGGCACTTCATCAGCGCGCCGTCGGCGCCCGTGGGCGAGACCGACTCCGGCGAGCCGAGCATCGTCAGACCCTGCGACTTGTCGTTCTTCAGATCCGTGAAGACATCGTCGAGCGCCTGCTTGGGGTCGGCCACCTTGCCGTACATGCCCACGAACGTGATCGCCTTCGAGCCGACCACCTTGGACTTGTCCTGCAGCTCCTCCGCCGAGCGGTTGGAGTAGATGACCGTGACGGACATCGGGTTCTCCATCTTGGAGCTCTCGGCGACCAGCTTCGGCATGCCGACGGTCGGCGCGGCCGGCTTCGCCTTGGGCGCGCCGGGGATGAGCTCCATCTGCTGGTAGTCGCCAAGGACCTGGTCCTTCGCGTCGATCACATGCGGACCGTCGTCCTTCAGCTTGCCCTCGCCCGCGACGCTCCCGCCGCCGCCCGAACCACCCGAGCCGCCCTTGTCGTCGTCACCGCCCGCGAACGCGAAGTAACCGCCGACACCGAGCGCCGCCACAAGCACCGCGGAGCCGATGATGATGGCCGCCTTCTTGCCGCCACCGCCGCCGGCCGGGGGCTGCGGAGCGCCGTACGGCTGCTGGCCGTACTGGTCCTGGCCGTAAGGCTGCTGACCGTATCCGGGCTGGCCCGGCTGCTGGCCGTACGCGGGCTGGCCCGGCGGCGTCTGCGGGTAGCCGTAACCGGGCTGCTGCTGCGGCTGACCGTAAGGCTGCTGCGGCTGCTGGCCGTACGGGCCCGGCTGCTGCGGCTGACCGGGCTGCTGGCCGTAAGGACCCTGCGGTTCCTGACCGCCGTACGGACCGGGCTGGTTGTAACTCATGATCTGAATTCCTCCATGCTTAAAACGGCTTGGTATTCCAGCACCCTGACCGAAGCGGGGTCTTGGCAAACCGTGCTGACGGAGGCCCCGTTGGTGGTGCGTGACGAGCTACGCGTCAGAGCTTGACGCGTACCTCCTTGCGCAGTTTCGCCGTGAAATCGGCGGCGTCCTCGGGCGTCGTGCCCTTGCCGACCAGCGCACCGGCGACATTGATGTGCGTCACCATCGCGACCGTGCTGTAGTCGGCCCAGATGCAGATCGGGAGCGAGAACTCCTTCGGGCCGCCCTTCGCGGTGCCGTCGCCGTCCGGGTTCTTGAACTTGGCTTCCTGGCACTTCATCGCGGCGCCGTCCCGGTTGAACGACTTGGGACTGCCGACCAGCTCGCCCTTCTCGGGCTCCTTCGCGGCCTCGGCCTTCATCTGCGCGAAGGCCTTGTCGACGACCGACTCCGGGTCCTCGATCTCGCCGTAGACACCGGCGAAGGCGAGGTTCTCCTGCGTGAGGTCCTTGCCGGCCTGGTACTCGGCGTCGACGTCCTTGGGGTTCTTGACCCCCCACTTCTCCGCGTCCTTGGTGTCGTCACCGCTGAACGTGCCGCCGCCCCCGTCCTGCTTGGCGAACTTGCCGTCGAGCACCGACTCCGGCGCCGTCAGCTTGTGCGGCCCGTCGTCGGCGACATCCGCACCGGAGCCGCCCATGAACCACCAGACGCCGCCGCCTATCGCCGCGAGCGCGACCACCGCGCCGACGATGATCCCGATCTTCTTGCCGTTCCCGCCCACCGGCGGAGGCGGCGGGACCTGGCCGTAGGGCGCCTGTCCGTACGGAGGCTGCGGCTGCTGGCCGTAGGGCCCGGGCTGCTGCGGCTGGCCGTAGCCACCGTTCTGCGCGGGCACACCGTATCCGGGCTGCTGCGGCTGCTGCGGATACCCGTAGCCCGGCTGCTGTGGCGGCTGCTGCGGGTAGCCGCCCTGCTGCCCGTACGGGCCGGGCTGCTGCGGCTGGCCGCCGTACGGGCCCGGCTGCTGGTAACTCATGCGGTGGGTTCCCCCTCCAGATGCTTATGCGTTCCGAACATCCTGGCGGAAGCGGTCGCCGAGCGGGGCGGCGGGGGTCACACCGTTACCGAGAATTCCGGTTTCGGGACGGGGCTGTGACACCTCTAAACTGTCCGCGTGACCGAGAACACTCAGCAGCAGCACGCCAGCATCCCCGAGCCCGAACTGCCGAAGACGTACGCGCCGGCCGAGGTAGAGGGGGAGCTGTACGAGCGCTGGGTAGAGCGCGGTTACTTCACTGCCGACGCCAAGAGCGAGAAGCCCCCGTACACGATCGTCATCCCGCCGCCGAACGTCACGGGCTCGCTGCACCTGGGCCACGCCTTCGAGCACACGCTGATCGACGCCCTCACCCGCCGCAAGCGGATGCAGGGCTACGAGACGCTGTGGCAGCCGGGCATGGACCACGCGGGCATCGCGACGCAGAACGTCGTCGAGCGCGAGCTGGCCAAGGAGGGCAAGTCCCGGCACGACCTGGGCCGTGAGGCCTTCGTCGAGCGGGTCTGGCAGTGGAAGGACGAGTCCGGCGGGCAGATCGCCGGCCAGATGCGACGCCTGGGCAACGGTGTCGCCTGGGACCGCGACCGCTTCACCATGGACGAGGGGCTCTCGCGCGCCGTCCAGACCGTCTTCAAGAAGATGTTCGACGAGGGTCTGATCTACCGGGCCGAGCGGATCATCAACTGGTGCCCGCGGTGCCTCACGGCCATCTCGGACATCGAGGTCGACTACCAGGACGACGACGGCGAGCTCGTCTCCATGAAGTACGGCGAGGGCGACGAGACCATCGTCGTCGCGACCACGCGCGCCGAGACGATGCTCGGTGACACCGCCGTGGCCGTCCACCCGGACGACGAGCGGTACGCGCACCTCGTCGGCAAGCAGATCAAGCTGCCGCTGACCGGTCGCTCCATCCCGGTCGTCGCGGACACCCATGTCGACCCGGAGTTCGGCACCGGCGCGGTCAAGGTGACGCCCGCCCACGACCCGAACGACTTCGCGATCGGGCAGCGTCACGACCTCGAGTCCATCGAGGTCCTGGATGAGCGCGGCATCATCACCGCGCACGGTCCCTTCGAGGGCCTCGACCGCTTCGAGGCGCGTTCCGCGATCGTCGCGGCGCTGCGTGCCGAGGGCCGGATCGTCGCCGAGAAGCGGCCGTACGTCCACTCGGTCGGGCACTGCTCACGCTGCAAGACCACGCTGGAGCCGCGCCTCTCGCTGCAGTGGTGGGTCAAGGTCGAGCCGCTCGCCAAGGCCGCCGGTGACGCGGTCCGCGACGGCCGCGTGAACATTCACCCCGCCGATCTGACGCAGCGCTACTTCGACTGGATCGACAACCTCAACGACTGGTGTATTTCACGGCAGTTGTGGTGGGGGCACCGCATCCCGGTCTGGCACGGTCCGAACGGCGAGACGGTCTGCGTCGGTCCTGACGAGCAGCCGCCGAGCGGTGAGGGCTGGACGCAGGACACCGACGTCCTCGACACCTGGTTCTCGTCCGGCCTGTGGCCCTTCTCCACGCTGGGCTGGCCGGAGAAGACGCCTGACCTGGCGAAGTTCTATCCGAACTCCGTCCTGGTCACCGGCTACGACCTGATCTTCTTCTGGGTCGCCCGGATGATGATGTTCGGTCTGTACGCGATGGACGGCGAGGTCCCGTTCCGCACGATCGCGTTCCACGGCATGGTCCGTGACGAGCTCGGCAAGAAGATGTCGAAGTCGTTCGGGAACGCGGTCAATCCGCTGGACTGGATGGACAAGTACGGCTCGGACGCGCTGCGGTTCACGCTCGCGCGCGGCGCCAACCCGGGCACCGACGTCCCGATCGGCGAGGACTGGGTCCAGGCCTCGCGCAACTTCGCCAACAAGATCTGGAACGCGACCCGCTTCGCGCTCATGAACGGCGCCACGGTCGAGGGTGAACTCCCGCCCGCCGAGCGTCTGTCGGCGACCAACCGCTGGATCCTGTCGCGGCTGAACGAGGTCGTGGCCGAGGTCGACGGGCTCTACGAGGACTACCAGTTCGCCAAGCTCAGCGACGCGCTCTACCACTTCGCGTGGGACGAGGTCTTCGACTGGTACGTCGAGCTCACCAAGACCACGTTCATGGCGGGTGGCCAGGAGGCCGAGGACACCAAGCGCGTCCTCGGTGAAGTCCTCGACGTCACGCTGAAGTTGCTGCACCCGGTCGTCCCGTTCGTGACGGAGACGCTGTGGACCACCCTGACCGGTGGCGAGTCCCTTGTCATCGCCGACTGGCCGGTCGATTCCGGCTTCCGGGACGCGGCCGCGGAGAAGGAGATCGAGACGGTTCAGTCCCTGATCACCGAGGTCCGCCGCTTCCGTACGGACCAGGGTCTGCAGCCCGGCCAGAAGGTCCCCGCCCGCGTGGACCTGACCGGCACCGGCCTCGATGCCCACGAGCCGGCCATCCGCCAGCTGCTTCGGCTCCAGCCGGAGGGCGAGGGCTTCTCCGCCACCGCCACGCTGCCGGTCGCGGGCGCCACGGTCGCGCTCGACCTCTCGGGCACGATCGACGTGGAGGCCGAGCGCAAGCGTCTGACCAAGGACCTCGCGGCGGCCGAGAAGGAGGTCGCGGCGGCGAACGGCAAGCTCGGCAACGAGGCGTTCCTGGCCAAGGCCCCCGACCAGGTGGTCGACAAGATCCGTGGCCGGCTCGCCAAGGCCGAGGCCGATATCGCCCGTATCCAGGGGCAGTTGGAGAAGCTGCCGGCCGCCTAGCCGGTCGTACGTCCACGAAGGCCCCGGAACCGGTGACGGTTCCGGGGCCTTCGACGTCCCAGGCGGCGCTCAGTGCCGTATCGCGGTGTGGACCAGCGTCCTGACCGCCAGGCCGGCCGCGACGAGCGTCGTCAGGGCGACGATCGTGCCGAGGGCGGCGAGGAAGGGGGTGCTGCTCGCGGCGATCGCCGCGCCGGGGATGCCGATCGCGGCGGCGTTCATGGGCCGTGCGTACATGGGTGAACTCCTTTGACCTGCAAGGGGATGGGGCGGTCAGGTGGCGTACCAGTGCTCCTGGCGCCGCAGCGCGAGGTCGATCAGCGACTTGACGTACACCGCCTGCCGGAACATGTCGTAGAGCAGCTCGGGCACCAGGAGCGCGGCGAGGAGTACGGCCCGTGGACCCGCTCCGCGGACGGTCACCGCGCGCTCCACGACGAAGACGAGGGTGATCGCGGTCCAGAACGGGGCCGCGCCCTGCCAGCCGTTGACCGACAGGTTCAGGACCGCGAACAGGACGAAGCAGGCCAGGGCGAGGGTGCCGAGGCCGAGCAGGAACTGCTGGCGGAAGTAGTACGCGGTGACGGGGGTGCGCCCGTAGTCGCGCAGGTTCTCCAGGGCGCCGCGCTGCCACCGCATCCGCTGGTGCCACAACGAGCGGGCGGACGTCAGGACTTCGGTGACCAGACGGCAGCCGTCGGGGGAGACCGTGCGGTGGCCGAGGGTCTTCACGGCCTTGGTGATCTCGTCGTCCTCGGTGAGCGAGGCGAGGCTGTAGCAGCCGGTGCCGCCGCCGAGCAGACCCGCGCGCCGGGCCGCGCGCACCTCGCGCAGGACCGAGGCGCGGAACAGGGTGCCGGTGCCGGTGAGGACCACGGCCTCGTTCTTCTTGCGGTGGATCTCGTGCGCGTAGCGCTGGTACTCCATGCGCTGCAGCAGTCCGAGGAGCCCGCCGCCCTGCTCGCCGTAGAAGACTCCGCCGACGGCGCCCACTTCGGGGTCGTCGAGGGCGACGGCTGCGGTGCGTACGAAGTCGGGGGCGAGCACCGTGTCGGCGTCCTGGACGAGGACCAGGGCGTCGTCGTCGAGCTCGGTGAGCAGCGGTTCGAGGGCCTGGTTGAGGGCGCCGGCCTTCTTGTCGCGGTTGGCGACCGGCAGGAACACCTCGGCGCCGCACCGTTCGGCGATCTCGGCGGTGGCGTCCGTGCAGTTGTCGGCGAGGACCACGACACGGTCGGGCCGGCGGGTCTGGCGGTACAGGCCGGCGAGCGTGGCGACGATGCGGTCCTGCTCGTCGTGCGCCGGGACAAGGGCCACCAACTGCATTTCCACGCCTCCACTCGTACTTTCGGCCGATACGGGTGGATCGTGACAGGTCTCGGTGGCAGGGGGCGTGCCGGATGGTTGCGGGTCGGTTGCAGGGTCTGCGAACAGGGCGGTTTCCAGGGCCTGTTGAGGGACGGCGGCTGGTCCTGGAGAGCCCGGTGACCAGGGCCTAGGAAGTGCCCGGCGGCCGGTACCGGTAACCGATCGAGCGCACCGAGCCGATGGGGGCGGTCTGCCCGGTGGCCCGGCTGATCTTGCCGCGCAGCCGGTGCACCGCGTACTTGACCCGCCCCGGCTCGGCGTCCGGCTCGTGCCAGACGAGGTCGAGCAGCTGCTCGCGCGTGAGCACCTGGCCGGGGTTGCGGGCGAAAGCGGTCAGGAGGTCGAGTTCGAGTACGGACAGGTCGAGGAAGTTCCCGTCGGCGACGGCCTCACGTGCGGCGAGGTCGACGGTGAGCCAGCCGTCCTCGATCAGCTGGGTCCTGCGGGGCGCGGGGCGGCCGCGCCGCAGCCGCGCCCGCAGCAGCGGGCCGACCACGCGCTCGGGAGTGGACGGCGTGAGGTAGTCGTCGGCCCCGGCCTCGAGCGCCCGGACCGCGTCGTCGGCGTCGTACGTCGTGTCCACGACCAGGAGCGGCAGTTCGCTCATGTCCCGTACGCGGTCGATGACCCGCCACGGGCTCAGGCCCTCCAGGCGGAGGCTGAGCACCATGGCGTCGGGGCGGTGGCGGAACAGGGCGCGCAACGCCTTCCGGCCGTCGTGCACGACCAGGAGGTCGACCGGGTTGGCCTTGGCGAGACGCAGGAACAGCTCGCGCAGCTCGGTGCCCGTGTCCTCGGGGACGGCGATGAGCACCAGGGGCGGGCGCGCCCCGCCCGCCGCGTGCCGGTGGGTCACGCGGTCCGCAGGCCGAGCCGTTCGAGCTCCGCCTCCGCCAGGAGGTCGAGGGTGTCCGGGTCGCCGCCGCGCCAGCCCTCCGCGAGGCTGCCCGCGCTCGCGTCGGGGAGGTCGGCCGTGCGGGCGAGGTAGGCGACTTCGTCGAGGGGGCGGAGCAGGGCGCGCAGGGCGAGGAGTTCGCGGCCGTCGTCCGACGCGGCCAGCTCCTGGGCCGCGACCGCCTGGCGCGACCAGCGCAGGCGCCGGGGGAGCCAGAGCGCGAGGACCAGGCCGACGGGCAGCAGGAACAGGGCGAGGGAACCGGTCAGGGCGAGGGCGTCGACCGCGGTGCCCCCGTTGTCACCGGCGTCCGCGAGCTTGTCGCCCGCGCCCGCGACGTTGCGGAGCGCCTCGTCGAGTTTGCCGCCCACGAACGGCACCTTCGACGCGGTGCTGCCCGCGGTGGTCAGGCCGGAGCTGAAGCGCTGGCCGGCGGTCTCGACATCCTGGGCGGGTCCGGACAGGAGCTGGACGAGCCGGTAGGCGATGAAGGCGAGGGCGGCCCAAAGGAGGGCCCACAGGAGGACGGCGCCGTCGCCGATCATCTGGCGCGTACGACGGCCGGGGTTCTGGGCGTACCACATGGGCTGATTGCACCTCCACAGCCGGTGCGATCGTCTGAACCGCGCCGGTGATCAGAACAGCCGGTCGCCGAAACGGGTCAGCACCAGCACCAGGACGGTGCCGTACAGGACGACGGGCCCCGCCCACGAGTTCGCCGTGAGGGACCGGGCCAAACCGGCGGGCGTGGGCAGGACGCCGGTGCGCAGGCAGTGCGTGGTCACGTACCAGAAGAGGGGCAGGACGACGGCCCAGACGAGCATGCACCAGGGGCAGAGCGCGCCGATCACGTAGAGGCACTGGGTGATCAGCCAGACGACGAAGACGAAGGCGGCGGTGACTCCCGCCTGGATGCCGAGCCATATCCAGCGGGGGAGTGCGGCGCCGGACAGCAGCGCGAGGCCGAGGCCGAGCAGGACGGCGAAGGCGGGGAGGCCGAGCAGCATGTTGGGGAAGCCGAGCAGGTTGCCCTGCCAGGTGTCCATCACGTCCGTGCAGCTGAGCACCGAGTTCAGGGAGCAGGCCGGGACGAAGGCGGGGTTCGCCAGGGTCTCGATCCGGTCGTACGTGAGCATCGCGGACGCGAGCGTGCCGAGGGCTCCGGCCGCGACGATGAGCACGCTCAGGGCGCGGGCTGCCGGGACGGGGGCGGTGGGGCGGCTCATGAGTCCAGCGTCCCTGGGCCGCGGGGTCCGGCTGTAGATGCGGTGGTCCCGACGAGTCCCTGGTCCGGGCCGTACTTTCGGCCGAGGCGGTGCGCGCTTTCGGCCGAGGCGGTGCGCGCCGCTTGACGGATCCGCCCGAGCAGAGTGCCGTAAATCACGTAAATCGGGTACTAGGTCCGTCAAACCGGGCCTAAAGACCCCGGATGATGGAGAGATGCACGACCGGTCAGCGCACGCGTACCGCCGGGTGGCGGCCGCGGGCCGGCGCCGGGCGGAGTCCTGGGCAGCCCGTCCGCAGATCCTGGACGCACTGACCGCGCTCGGCTGCTTCGCACTGATGTCCCTGGACATTCCGGGGCTCGCCGCGGCCGACAACTCGCTGAACGGCTGGGCGGCGACCGCGGTGCTCGCGGCCGGTTCGGCGACGCTGCTTGTGCGGCGTGCGGCGCCTTGGGTGGCGTACGTGGTGGCGCTGGTGCTTCTGGCCTGGCTGCATGAGCTGACACTCGCGCAGTTCGCGCTCTACTCGCTCGGCCGCTACCGGGGCCGGGGTGCGGGTGTGGCCGGGGTCGCCGTGTACGTGGTCGTGGCCTTCATGCTCTTCCAGCTGCCGGGCTGGCCCGCGCACCGTGGGGACACTCTCGGCGACTTCCTCAGCCTGGTCGTGCCGATCGGTGTGCTCGCGGCAGGGGTCGGGATCGCGGCCAATCGGCAGGATCTGGTGCGAGCCCTTCAGTCGCAGCGGGCCGAGACGGCGGTGCTTCAGGCGGTGCATACGGAGCGCAGCGAGGTCGCGGGCGACGTCCATGACTTCGTCGGGCGTGAGCTGACGCTGCTGTGTGTGCGCTCCGATGTGCTGGCGGGCAGGGCGCGTTCCGCGGCGGACGAGGTGTACGCCGCGCAGTTCGAGGACCTGGGGGACACCGCTCGGCGGGCCCACACGCTGCTCAACGAGATCATCGTGCGGCGGGCCAACGCCGGTACGCCCACGCCGGGGCTGGACGCTCTGCCCGGCCTGGTCGAGCAGAGCGAACGGGCCGGTACGCCGGTGCTGTTGGAGGTCGACGAGGTGGCCGGGCGGTTGTCGCCGTTGCGGCAGGCTGCGGTGTACCGCGTCGCGCAGGAGTGTCTGACGAATGCGGCCAAGCATGCGCCGGGGGAGAAGGTGCGGGTGCGGATAGCGGTGGGGGAGGGGGTGGCCCGGGTCTCGGTCAGCAATGCGCTGCCGGCCGTGGTGCCTGCCCGGGCGCCGGTCGGTACCGGTACGGGGACGGCGGGGATGGCCGAGCGGGTGCGCAGTGTGGGTGGGAGCTTTCGGGCCGGGCGGCGGGATGGGGTGTACGAGGTGGTGGCGGAGTTGCCGGCGGGGCTTGGGCTGTGAGGTGAGGCTGCGGGGCTCGTAGGGGTCCGCTGCGCGGGGCTCGTGTGGGTCCGCGGCCCGCAGTCCGCGGTCGGCAGTCCGCTGCCCCTTGTCCGCTGTCCGTCGCCTGACCGCGTGCGGTGTCGTCTTGGGGTCGGTGCCGGTCCGGGGTACCTGTCATACGGGCAATGGCACCGTTCCCGTGAAGGGTTGCCGCCGACGTCGGGGGCGCCCGTATGACAGGCACCCCTCCCCGTCCCCTTCCGTCGTCGCGCGGCTGCGGGTCGGTGGGGGTTCCGTCCGGCAATTATGGGTGGGTGGGGTTCCGTCTCGCAGGCGCGCGGCTGCCGGCCGGTGGGAGCTCCGTTTCGTCGGCTCGCGCGCTCGCTGTCCAGTCGTCGACGCGCCCCCAACGGCCGGTGGTTGGGCGGTGGGTGGGGCCGGGGGCTACGCCGCCGACATCAGGCGGGACAGTGAGTCGAAGTCCTCGACGCACTGGCCGCAGCCCATCGCCACCGAGTCGAGGGGGTTCTCGGCGACGGAGACCGGGATGCCCGTGGCGGCGGCCATGCGCAGGTCAAGGCCCGGGAGCAGGGCGCCGCCGCCCGTCAGGACGATGCCGTGGCCCATGACGTCACCGGACAGTTCGGGCGGGCACTCCTCGAGCGTGGCCTTCACGGCCTCGATGATCGCCTCGATCGGCTCGTCGAGGGCCGAGCGGATCCCCTTCACGGTGAGGTCGACCGTCTTGGGCAGCCCGCCCACCTTCTCGCGCCCGCGCACCGCGAACGTCCGCATCTCGAAGGAGTCCTCGCCCGGCACCGGCCCGGCCGAGCCGATCGCCACCTTGATGTCCTCCGCGGTGCGCTCGCCGATCAGGAGCGAGTGCTCCTTGCGTACGTAATCGGTGATCGCCACGTCGAAGCGGTCGCCCCCGACCCGCAGCGACTGTGCGGTGACGATTCCGCCGAGCGAGATGACGGCGACCTCGGCCGTGCCGCCGCCGATGTCGACGACCATCGAGCCGCGCGGCTCGGAGACCGGCAGGCCCGCGCCGATCGCCGCGGCCATCGGCTCCTCGATCAGATGCACCTGCCGCGCACCCGACCGCTGCGCGGCCTGCACGATGGCCCGGCGCTCCACGGGCGTCACCCCGCTGGGCACGCAGACGACCATGCGCGTACGGGGGCGGCGGCCCGGGACGGCGCGGCGGACGAAGGCCCGGATCATCTCCTCGGCGGCCTCGTAATCGCTGATCACGCCGTCCTTGAGCGGGCGGATCGCGGTGATGGAGCCCGGGGTGCGGCCGATGGTCTCCTTGGCCTCCGTGCCGACGGCGAGCGCTCCCCGTACGCCCTCCTTGACGGCCACGACGGACGGTTCGTTGAGCACGATGCCCTGGCCACGGGCGTAGAGCAGGGTGTTGGCGGTGCCGAGATCGATCCCTATGTCCATGATCGGCAAGTTTGCCCGGGCCGGCCCGGAACAGGGCCGCCGAAGGTCCCGAACCGGGTGGGCCCAAGGTCCCGTCGATGGCGTGCGGGGGGTGAGGGCAGGGTCCGGCCGGTGGTGCGCGGCGGGCTGTCGGCGCACCTCCGTAGACTGGCGTACGTGAGTGAGCTCCCCCCGCACGACAGCAGCCGAGAAGGCTTCCCCGACGAGTTCGACGAGATCGTCTCCTCGGAGACGGACCGCGACCCCGACCTGGCGGTGATCGAGGCGGGCAGCCGTACCCTGCGCGCGCAGTCGGGACCGGCCGCCCCGGACATCCCGGCCCGCCCCGCGGACCCCGAGGTCGACAAGGCGCTGCGCGCGGTCGAGACGGAGCTCGCCTCGCGCTGGGGCGAGACCAAGCTGGAGCCGTCGGTCAGCCGCATCAAGGCGCTGATGGACGTGCTCGGCGACCCGCAGCGCGCGTACCCCTCGATCCACCTCACGGGCACCAACGGCAAGACGTCCACGGCCCGCATGATCGAGGCCCTGCTCGCCGCCTTCGAACTGCGCACCGGCCGCTACACCTCGCCGCACGTCCAGTCCGTCACCGAGCGCATCTCGCTCGACCAGGCGCCGATCTCCGCCGAGCGCTTCGTCGAGACGTACGAGGACATCAAGCCGTACGTCGAGATGGTCGACGCGCAGCAGGAGTACCGGCTCTCGTTCTTCGAGGTCCTGACCGGCATGGCGTACGCGGCCTTCGCCGACGCGCCCGTGGACGTCGCCGTCGTCGAGGTCGGCATGGGCGGCAGCTGGGACGCCACCAATGTGATCGACGCGGACGTCGCCGTCGTCACACCCATCGACCTCGACCACACCGACCGGCTCGGGGAGACGCCCGGCGAGATCGCCGGCGAGAAGGCCGGGATCATCAAGCAGGACGCCACGGTGATCCTCGCGCAGCAGCCCGTCGACGCGGCCCAGGTCCTTCTGAAGAAGTCCGTCGAGGTCGATGCGACGGTCGCCCGCGAGGGCCTGGAGTTCGGTGTCGTCTCGCGACGGCTCGCGGTCGGCGGCCAGATGGTGACGCTGCGCGGCCTGGGCGGCGAGTACGAGGAGATCTTCCTGCCGCTGCACGGCGCGCACCAGGCGCACAACGCGGCGGTCGCGCTCGCCGCGGTCGAGGCCTTCTTCGGTGTGGGAGCGTCCCGCAGCGAGCCGCTCGACGTGGACACCGTCCGCAAGGCCTTCGCGCAGGTCTCCTCGCCCGGCCGCCTGGAGCTGATCCGCACCTCGCCGTCCGTGCTGCTCGACGCCGCGCACAACCCGGCGGGCGCCCGCGTCACCGCCGAGGCCATCAGCGAGGTCTTCGACTTCAGCCGGCTCATCGGTGTGGTCGGTGCGAGCGGCGACAAGGACGTCCGGGGCTTCCTCGAGGCCTTCGAGCCGGTGTTCGCGGAGATCGTCGTCACGCAGAACTCCAGCCATCGCGCCATGGACGCCGACGAACTCGCGGGCATCGCCGTCGAGGTCTTCGGCGAGGACCGCGTGCAGGTCGAGCCGCGGCTCGACGACGCCCTCGAAGCGGCGATCACGCTGGCCGAGGAGGAGGGCGAGTACGCCGGCGGCGGTGTGCTCGTGACCGGTTCCGTCATCACCGTCGGCGAGGCCCGACTGCTCCTGGGGAGGGGCTGACACCGATGCGTACGCTCTGTGCTTCCACGCTGATCGGCGAGTTCTTCATCATCGGCTTCGCGGGTCTGGTCGCCATGAAGGACCCGGACCTGTCGATGGGGACGGTCTGGACGGTCTGCGGTATCGGCATGGTCCTGTCCGTGCTGCTCTGCGGAATGATCACCCGCCCCGGCGGCGTCCAGCTGGGCTGGGCCCTGCAGATCGCGCTGATCGCCTCGGGCTTCATCGTCCCTGCGATGTTCTTCCTCGGCGTCTGCTTCGCCGCGCTATGGGGGGTGTCGGTGCACTTCGGCCGCAAGATCGACGAGGCGAAGGCGCGTTTTGCCGCGCAGCAGGAGGGGATGAGTGCGGACCCGGCGTGACGGGGGCTGAGATCGGTCCCGGTTCAGGCCTCACGGTGACTCCTAGTAGTCTCTGAGGCCCGCACGCCGTAGAGCCAAGGAGCCGCACACCATGACCCAGCGCACCCTCGTCCTGCTGAAGCCGGACGCCGTCCGCCGTTCGCTGGTGGGCGAGATCATCAGCCGTATCGAGCGCAAGGCCGGCTGGCAGATCACCGCGCTGGAGCTGCGCTCGCTCGGCCAGGAGACCCTCGAGCAGCACTACGGCGAGCACAAGGGCAAGCCGTTCTACGAGCCGCTCGTCGAGTTCATGTCCTCCGGCCCCGTCGTCGCGCTGGTCGTCGAGGGCGAGCGGGTCATCGAGGGCGTCCGCGCGCTGGCCGGTCCGACCGACCCGATCGCCGCCGCCCCCGGCTCGATCCGCGGCGACTTCGGCACCATCGTGCGCGAGAACCTGATCCACGCCTCGGACTCCGAGGAGTCCGCCGAGCGCGAGCTGAAGATCTTCTTCCCGGGTCTCGTCTGAGGCTTCGGACCTCGCGCGGGCGCCATGGGTGACGCCCGTACTTTCTGATGCTCCGTCAGTCGGAGTGGGCCTGTGACCAGGGGCGGCCGCAAAAAACTGCGGTCGCCCCTTGGCATATGCAAGCCGATTGGGGGAACGCATCCTTCCGTCGGCTCGTCCCCATTAGCGGGGCGGCGGTTCGTCTGCTGACAATGGCGAAGACCCCCGCACAGTGCCCGTGCAGGCGAGACTACGATGGAAGCCTCCACGCCACCGTGTCCACCGCGCCGACCTGACAAGCCATCAATGCACCATTTTGGGAAGGCCAGACGCTCCTGATGGGAACCAATATGTCGTTCATCGGCCGTGACATGGCGATCGACCTCGGGACCGCCAACACGCTGGTCTACGTCAGGGGCCGAGGGATCGTACTCAACGAACCGTCCGTGGTCGCGATCAACACGAACACCGGCGGGATCCTCGCGGTCGGCGCCGAAGCGAAGAAGATGATCGGCCGCACCCCTGGCAACATCGTGGCGGTCCGCCCGCTCAAGGACGGCGTGATCGCCGACTTCGAGATCACCGAGCGGATGCTCCGCTACTTCATCCTCAAGATCCACAAGCGCCGGTACCTGGCCAGGCCGCGCGTCGTGGTCTGTGTGCCCTCCGGCATCACCGGCGTCGAGCGTCGCGCGGTCATCGAGGCGTCCACCCAGGCCGGCGCCCGCCAGGTGCACATCATCGAGGAGCCCATGGCCGCGGCCATCGGCTCGGGCCTGCCGGTCCACGAGGCCACCGGCAACATGGTGGTCGACATCGGCGGCGGCACCACCGAGGTCGCGGTGATCTCGCTCGGAGGAATCGTCACGGCACAGTCGATCCGGGTGGCGGGCGACGAGCTGGACAACGCGATCATCCAGCACATCAAGAAGGAGTACAGCCTCCTCCTCGGTGAGCGGACCGCCGAGCAGATCAAGATCACGATCGGTTCGGCGTACGACCTCGACACCGACGAGCACACCGAGATCCGCGGCCGTGACCTGGTCTCGGGTCTGCCCAAGACCGTGGTGATCTCCGCGGCCGAGGTGCGCAAGGCCATCGAGGAGCCGGTCAACGCGATCGTGGACGCGGTCAAGACCACCCTCGACAAGTGCCCGCCGGAGCTGTCGGGCGACGTGATGGACCGCGGCATCGTGCTCACCGGCGGCGGCGCCCTGCTGCGCGGCCTGGACGAGCGCCTGCGCCGCGAGACCGGCATGCCGATCCACATCGCCGAGGACCCGCTGGACTCGGTGGCGCTCGGCTCCGGCAAGTGCGTCGAGGAGTTCGAGGCGCTGCAGCAGGTGCTCGACGCGACGCCGCGCAGATGACGTAAAAACCATCGATCCGCCGTACGAAGCTGCCACTTCGTACGGCGGATCGTTGATATAGAGGCAAGACACCAATAACCGCATAAGGGCACTAACCGGGATGCGCTCCGCAGGCGGTCCCGGCCATGGCAAGTACATCCAATGAGGAAGGCACGGCCGCCGCACGTGAGGGACACACGAGAGAGCCGGCTGCTCCTGGTGCTGCTGATCGCCATCGCGTTCGCGCTGATCACGGTGGATATCCGGGGTGGCGAGGAGTCTCCGGTCGACGGTGCCCGGCAGGCCGCCGCGACCGTCTTCGGTCCGGTGGAGAACGGGGTCTCGGCCGCGGTCGACCCGATCGGCAACGCCATAAAGGCCATCAGGGAGTCCGGCGACCGCCACACCCGGGTCAGCCAACTCGAGCGCGAGAACGCCGCCTTGAAGGCGAAGCTCGGCAGCGACGACCGCAACCGCAGCCGCGTCCGCCAGCTCGACAAGATGCTGAAGACCGCCGGCGCCGGCCAGTACGGCATCAAGGGTGCGCAGGTCATCGGCATAGGAGCGGCCCAGGGCTTCTCCTGGACCGTGACGATCGACGCCGGCGCCAATGACGGCATCAAGCGCGACATGACCGTGCTCAACGGCGATGGTCTCGTCGGCCGCGTCACCACCGTCGGACCCAGCACCTCCACCGTGCTGCTCGCCACCGACCCGGACTTCACCGTCGGCACGCGCATGGAGTCCAGCGACGAGCTGGGCTTCGCGACCGGCCAGGGCGACCGACCGCTGTCGGTGCAGATGCTCAACGGCAAGGCCAAGGTGAAGAAGGGCGACCGGATGGTCACCTTCGGCTCGCAGGCCGACAAGCCCTTCGTGCCGGGCGTCCCGATCGGCACGGTGGTCAAGGTCGACCCCTCCGACGGCGGTCTGACCCGGACCGTGCACCTGGAGCCGTATGTCGGCTTCACGCAGCTCGATGTCGTCGGTGTGGTCGTGGAGGCCCCGCGCACCGACCCGCGCGACAAGGTGCTGCCCGAGCCGGTCAAGCCCAAGCCGACGCCGACCGTCACCGTGACGGTGACGCCGAACGCGAACGGTGAGTACCCGGCCGAAGGGGAAGGCGAGGACGCGGCGGGCGGTCAGGTACCGCCGACCGGTGCGAGCCGGGACCCGAACGCCGGCACCGCACAGGACGACCAGGAGTAACTGCCATGCGCTTCAACCGGATGCTCCTGTCGACCACCCTGGTCGTCGTCGCGCTCGTCGTGCAGGTCAGCGTGCTGGCCCGGCTCCACCTGCCCGGCGCCGTACCCGACCTGCTGCTCCTGACCGTGCTCGGGCTCGCGCTCGTGTACGGGCATGTCGGCGGCTGTCTCGTCGGCTTCGGTGCCGGTCTGCTCGCCGACCTCGCACCGCCCGCAGACCATGCCGCCGGACGCTACGCCCTGGTGCTCTGCGTGATCGGCTACCTCGCCGGACTCGTCAAGCCCGAGAGCGGCCAGCTGCGCACCGCCACCGGACCGATGGCCGTCGTCGTCGGCGCCGCGATCGGCTCGACCCTGCTCTACGCGGGGGTGGGCGCCCTCGTCGGTGACACCGCCGCCCGCCATGTGGGCCTCGGCGGCCTGCTGTTCAGCGCCACGCTCTACGATCTGCTGCTCGCCCCGTTCGTCGTGCCGGCCGTCATGTGGCTGGCCAGACGCGCCGAGAACGATCCGCTGGCCGAGACCGGCGGCGCCTCCGGCAAGGCGAGCGATGTCGCCTCCGGTTGGCTCTCCGCCGGTACGGGGCTCAGGATCGGCAGCCAGCGTGGTGGATTCCGTATGAAGGCAAGCAAGGCCCGGGTCGCCAGGGCCGGACGTATCAAGGGGGTCAAGCGCCTGTGACCAATATTCCGGAGACCGGCCGAACACCCCGTGTCCAGATCCGCCTGATCATCCTGCAGATCCTGGTCCTGTCCCTGCTCCTCACTCTCGGCGGCCGCCTCTGGTACCTCCAGGTGCGCAACGGCGACGAGTACGCCGACGAGGCCAACGGCAACCACGTCCAGCGCGTGGTGCAGCCCGCCACCCGCGGCTCGATCCTGGACGCGCGCGGCGTACCGCTCGCCGACAACGAGACCCGGCTCGTGGTCTCCGCCTCGCGCACCGAGCTGATGAAGATGAAGGACGACGGCGAAGGGGTCCTCACCCGGCTCGCCGAGGTGCTCGGGATGACGCCCAAGGACGTCGCCGACAAGGTGCGACTGTGCAACGCCGAGACCCCGCAGCCCTGCTGGAACGGATCGCCGTACCAGCCCATCCCGATCACCGACGAGGCCACGCCCAAGCAGGCGCTGCAGATCCGCGAGCGTGCCGAGGACTTCCCCGGCATCACCGCCGAACCCACCGCGGTACGCCGCTACACCGCGCCCGGATCGGCCAAGACCTCCCAGGTGCTCGGTTATCTCTCGCCCGTCACGGACGAGGAGATCCAGGCCGCCAAGGACACCGACTCGCCGTATCTGCGCAGTGACCAGGTGGGCCGCTCGGGCCTCGAGCGCACCTACGACAAGCAGCTGCGCGGCAAGGCCGGCGTCACCGCGTACGAGGTCGACAAGCTCGGCCGGGTCATGCGGCAGACGCAGGCCGAGCCCGCCCAGCCCGGTGCGAACGTCGTCACGAGCATCGACGCCCAGGTGCAGCGCGTCGCCGAGTACGAGCTCAACGAGGCGATGAAGGCCGCCCGCAAGGAGTTCGACGACAACACCGGCATGAACTACAAGGCCGACTCGGGCGCCGTCGTCGTGATGGAGTCCAAGACCGGCCGGGTCGTCGCGATGGCATCGCAGCCCGACTACGACCCCAACGCCTGGGTCGGCGGTATCTCGGGCAAGGACTACACCAAGCTGACCAGCAAGAAGTCCAACTACCCGCTTCTGAACCGGGCCATCCAGGGCCAGGCCGCCCCCGGCTCGATCTTCAAGGTCATCCCGACCACCGCGGCGGTCAACGCGGGCTATGAGTTCAACGGCCGCTACCCCTGCCCGAGTTCGTACTCGATCGGCGGCCAGGTCTTCAAGAACTTCGAGTCCCAGGGCCACGGCAGCATCACCCTCGGCCAGGCCCTCGAGGTCTCCTGCGACACCGTCTACTACTCGCTCGCCCACCAGCAGTGGCAGAAGGACGGCGGCAACAAGCCGAAGAAGAGCGCCAAGGACTGGTTCTACAAGACGGCCCACCAGTTCGGCCTCGGCCAGGAGACCGGCATCGACCTGCCCAACGAGGTCACCGGGCGCGTCCCCGACCGCCAGTGGAAGAAGGACTACTGGGCGGCCAACAAGGACGCCTGGTGCAAGCAGGGCAAGAAGTCCGGTGACTACGCCGAGCGCATCGCGTACGAGAACTGCCTCGAAGGCATGAAGATGCGCGCCGGTGACTCCGTCAACTACTCGATCGGCCAGGGCGACACCCTCGTCACGCCGATCCAGATGGCCACCATCTACGCGGCCCTGTCCAACGGCGGCACGCTCTACGACCCCACCGTCGGCAAGGCGATCATCAGCCCCGACGGCAAGCGGACCGAGGAGATCAAGCCGAAGGCGCACGGCAAGCTGCCGATGGACGCCAAGACGCACGACTTGATAAACGATGCCCTCGCGGGAGTCGCCACCCGCGGTACCGCCGCCTGGAGGTTCGGCGGCTGGCCGCAGGACAAGATCCCGATGCACGCCAAGACGGGTACCGCGGAGGTCTACGGCAAGCAGACCACCTCGTGGTTCGCCACGTACACCAAGGACTACACGATCGTGATGACCATCGCGCAGGGTGGTACGGGCTCCGGTGCCTCGGGCCCCGCCGTGCGCAAGATCTACGACGCGATGTACGGGCTCGACGCCGAAGGCAACCAGGACCTGAAGAAGGCGCTGCTGCCCAAGCCGCAGTCGTCCCTGCCGAAGATCGAGACCGACGGCTCGATCGACGTGCCCAAGATCAAGCCGTACGAGCCGAACAAGGAGAAGCCGCCGGCCCAGCAGGAGCTGGCGGCGGGCCTGGCGCCCGTGAATCCGGGGAGGCGTGACTGATGGGCGGCTTCTCCGTCTCCGGGTACGGGCCCGAACGCACCACCATGTCCAAGCTGTTCGCGCGTGACTCGATCGCGCGGCGGCTCGACTGGCCGATGCTCCTGGCCACGCTCGCCCTCTCGGTGATCGGCTCGGCCCTGGTCTACTCGGCCACCCGCAACCGCACCGAACTCGTCGGCGACGACCCGTACGCGTATCTGCTCAAGCACCTGCTGAACATCGGCATCGGCATCGGCCTGATGATCGGCACCGTCTGGCTCGGCCACCGCACCCTGCGCACGGCCGTGCCGATCCTGTACGGCGTCTCCGTCTTCCTCGTGCTGCTCGTCCTCACCCCGCTCGGCACCACCATCAACGGCGCGCACGCCTGGCTCGACCTCGGCGGACTCTCGCTGCAGCCCTCGGAGTTCGTGAAGGTCACGATCATCCTGGGCATGGCGATGCTGCTCGCCGCCCGCGTGGACGCCGGTGACCGCGAGTACCCCGACCACCGCACGGTCGTCCAGGCTCTGGGTCTGGCCGCGGTCCCGATAATGATCACGATGCTGATGCCGGACCTCGGCTCGGTCATGGTGATGGCGATGATCGTCCTCGGGGTGCTGCTCGCCTCCGGCGCCTCCAACCGGTGGATCCTGGGCCTGCTCGGCACGGGCGCGGCCGGCGCGCTCGCCATCTGGCAGCTCGGTGTGCTCGACGACTACCAGATCGCCCGCTTCGCGGCCTTCGCCAACCCCGCGCTCGACCCCTCAGGCGTCGGCTACAACACCAACCAGGCGCGTATCGCCATCGGTTCGGGCGGACTCACCGGCTCCGGGCTCGGCAACGGGTCGCAGACCACCGGGCAGTTCGTGCCCGAGCAGCAGACCGACTTCATCTTCACCGTCGCCGGTGAGGAACTCGGCTTCCTCGGCGCCGGGTTGATCATCCTGCTGCTCGGCGTCGTCCTGTGGCGCGCCTGCCGTATCGCCCGCGGGACCACCGAGCTGTACGGGACGATCGTGGCCGCCGGGATCATCGCCTGGTTCGCGTTCCAGGCCTTCGAGAACATCGGGATGTGCCTCGGCATCATGCCGGTGGCCGGTCTGCCGCTGCCCTTCGTGTCGTACGGCGGCACGTCGATGTTCGCGGTGTGGATCGCGATCGGGCTGCTCCAGTCGATCCGGGTGCAGCGGCCCATGTCGGCATAGAGCCTGCCCCTTGTCGGCAGGCAACGTCCTCGCCCAGGCCACTTCCCGTTCACGGGACGGTAAACGGCATCTGGTTCCCGCGCTGTTTCGCGTCTAGATTCGCTTCATGGCGGAGACGAAGCGCGAGATCGAGCGGAAGTACGAAGCCGGTCCAGGCGGGAAGCTGCCCTCCCTGGCCAAGGTCGCGGGCGTCTCGTCCGTCATCGACAAGGGCATCACCGAACTCGACGCCGTCTACTACGACACCGAGGATCTGCGGCTCGCCGCCTCCTCGCGCACCCTGCGCCGCCGCACCGGCGGCGACGACGCCGGCTGGCACCTCAAGCTGCCGGTCTCCACCGGGGTGCGCGACGAGGTGCACGCCCCGCTCTCCGCAGGGGTGCCGCGCGTGCTCGCCGGTCTCGTCCGCTCCAGGGTCCGCGAACGCCAGCTGGTCCCGGTCGTACGGCTGCGCTCCGAGCGCGATCTCCGCCACCTCGTGGACGCGGACGGTGCGCTGCTCGCCGAGGTCAGCATCGACGCCGTACAGGCCGACCGGCTCACTGAGGGCGGCGGCTCCACGGCCTGGACCGAGATCGAGGTCGAGCTGGCCGACGGGGTCGACCCCGCCTTCCTCGACAAGGTCGAGAAGCGGCTGCGCAAGGCCGGGATCGAGCCCTCCGGCTCCGCCTCCAAACTGGCCCGCGCACTCGGCGAGACCGGAGTCGCACCCGTCAAGCCGATCGCCCCCGCCAAGCCGGTCACCGCCGGCGAACACGTCCTCGCCTACCTCCGCGCACAGCGTGACGCCCTCGTCGCCCTCGACCCCGCCGTACGCCAGGACCAGCCCGACTCCGTCCACCAGATGCGGGTGGCCACGCGCCGGATGCGCAGCGCCTTCCGCAGTTACGGGAAGATCCTGGACCGCGCCGTCACCGACCCGATCGGTGAGGAACTCAAGTGGCTGGCAGGGGAGTTGGGCCTCGACCGGGACCGCGAGGTGCTCACCGAGCGCATCCAGACCGCCGTCGCCGAGCTGCCCCGGCACCTGACCGCCGGACCCGTGCGCACCCGTCTGCGCACCTGGTCGGCCGCTCGGCGCAGCGGCACCAAGCGCCATGTCACCGCGGTCCTCGACGGCAAGCGCTACCTCGCGCTGCTCGACACCCTGGACGCCCTGCTCGCCGGACCGCCCGTGCTGCCCGCGGCCGGCAAGGCCCCCGCGGACGTACTGCCCAAGGCGGTCCTGCGCGACCACCGCAAGCTCGCCGACCACATCCGGCGGGCGCTGGACGTACCGTCCTCGCCCGAGCGCGACCTGGAGATGCACGAGGCCCGCAAGAAGGCCAAGCGCACGCGCTACGCCGCCGAGCTCGCGACCCCCGCGCTCGGCAAACCGGCCAAGGCGATGGCTTCGTACGCGAAGAGCCTGCAAGGACTCCTCGGCGAACACCAGGACTCCGTGATGTGCCGCGAGGCCCTGCGCGAGATCGCGGCCCAGGCTGCGGCGGCCGGGGAGAGCTCCTTCACGTACGGGCTGCTGTACGGCCGCGAGGAGCGTGCGGCCGCCGACTGCGAGCGCGATCTGCCCGCCCTCAGCCCGCAGGAGCACCCCGAATACGCCTCCGGCCTGCAGGAAGTCAAGTAACCCCGCGGGACACGTTAGCCTTGAGGGTCACCCCTGCCAGCTCATCGAAGGTCACCGCGATGCCTGTCGAGTCCGTCTTCCCCCAGCTTGAAGCGCTGCTGCCGCATGTGCAGAAGCCGATTCAGTACGTGGGCGGAGAGCTGAACTCCACCGTGAAGCCGTGGGAGGAGTGCGACGTCCGCTGGGCGCTCATGTACCCGGACGCGTACGAGGTCGGTCTCCCCAACCAGGGCGTCATGATCCTTTACGAGGTCCTCAACGAGCGCGAGGGCGTGCTCGCCGAGCGCACGTACAGCGTGTGGCCCGACCTGGAGGCGCTCATGCGCGAGCACCAGGTCCCGCAGTTCACCGTGGATTCGCACCGCCCGGTGAAGGCCTTCGACGTGTTCGGCCTGTCCTTCTCCACGGAGCTGGGCTACACGAACATGCTCACGGCCCTGGACCTCGCGGGCATTCCGCTGGAGTCCAAGGACCGCGGCCTCGACGACCCGATCGTCCTCGCGGGCGGCCACGCGGCCTTCAACCCGGAGCCCATCGCGGACTTCATCGACGCCGCGATCATCGGTGACGGCGAGCAGGCCGTGCTCGACATGACCGAGATCATCCGCCACTGGAAGGCCGAGGGCCGTCCGGGCGGACGCGAGGAGGTGCTGCTGCGTCTCGCGAAGACCGGCAGCGTCTACATCCCCGCGTTCTACGACGTCGAGTACCTGCCCGACGGCCGGATCGGCCGCGTCGTGCCGAACCGCTCGGGCGTGCCGTGGCGCGTCTCCAAGCACACCGTCATGGACCTCGACGAGTGGCCCTACCCCAAGCAGCCGCTGGTCCCGCTCGCGGAGACCGTGCACGAGCGCATGTCCGTGGAGATCTTCCGCGGCTGCACCCGCGGCTGCCGCTTCTGCCAGGCCGGCATGATCACGCGTCCCGTACGGGAGCGAAGCATCACCGGCATCGGCGACATGGTGGAGAAGGGTCTCAAGGCGACCGGCTTCGAAGAGGTCGGTCTGCTGTCGCTGTCCTCCGCGGACCACTCGGAGATCGGCGATATCGCCAAGGGGCTCGCGGACCGCTACGAGGAAGACAAGATCGGCCTCTCGCTGCCGTCGACCCGCGTGGACGCCTTCAACGTCGACCTGGCCAACGAGCTGACCCGCAACGGCCGGCGCTCGGGTCTGACCTTCGCGCCCGAGGGCGGCTCCGAGCGCATGCGCAAGGTCATCAACAAGATGGTCTCCGAAGAGGACCTCATCCGGACCGTCGCGACCGCGTACGGCAACGGCTGGCGCCAGGTGAAGCTCTACTTCATGTGCGGTCTGCCGACCGAGACCGATGACGATGTGCTCCAGATCGCCGACATGGCAACTGCCGTGATCGCCAAGGGCCGTGAGGTCTCGGGCAAGAACGACATCCGTGCCACGGTCTCCATCGGCGGCTTCGTCCCCAAGCCCCACACTCCCTTCCAGTGGGCCCCGCAGCTCAGCGCGGAGGAGACGGACGCGCGTCTCGAGAAGCTCCGCGACAAGATCCGCGGGGACAAGAAGTACGGCCGCTCCATCGGCTTCCGCTACCACGACGGCAAGCCCGGCATCGTCGAGGGCCTGCTCTCGCGCGGCGACCGCCGCATCGGCGACGTCATCCGCGCCGTGTACGAGGACGGTGGCCGCTTCGACGGCTGGCGTGAGCACTTCTCGTACGACCGCTGGATGAAGTGCGCGGACACGGCGCTCGAGCCGTACGGCGTGGACGTCGACTGGTACACGACGCGTGAGCGTACGTACGAGGAGGTCCTGCCCTGGGACCACCTGGACTCGGGTCTCGACAAGGACTGGCTCTGGGAGGACTGGCAGGACGCCCTCGACGAGACCGAGGTCGAGGACTGCCGCTGGACGCCGTGCTTCGACTGCGGCGTATGCCCGCAGATGGACACGCACATCCAGATCGGCCCGACGGGCAAGAAGCTGCTGCCGCTGATGGTCAAGCAGCCCGAGACGAGTGGGCACGCGCACTGAGGTGGCGTGACGTGGCGTGACGTGGTGTGAACGGGCGGGTCGTGACCGGGAGGTCACGGCCCGTTCTCGTTCTCCGTGCGGTGATCCGACAGGCCGGGCGGCCCGCTCCGCGTGGGTGCTGTGCGGCCGCGGGTCGCCAGACCGTACAGCGCCGAGAGCATCGGGAAGGCCATGGCCAGCGCGAATCCGCCGAAGGGCAGGACGAACAGCAGGGTCACGAGGACCGCGGTGGTGATGAGCGTGCCGCGTGCGGGGTCGCTTCCCACGACGAAGACCGCGGGGTCCGCTTCAGGAGCGGGGAAACCTCGTCCGGGGACCAGCCGCGCGTCGGCGTAGACCTTCTCGGGACGGCACTGCTCGCCCTCGGGGAGTTCGACGACGGTGCGGTCGAGGGGCGGGTCTTCATCGCCTGCGGTGGCTGCTTTGGGGGTTCCGGTGGATTGGGTCCCCTCGACTGCTTCGGCCCCTTCGGCTGCTTCGGCTCCTTCGGTCGGGACGAAACGGCCGACGCAGTATTCGTCGTGCGACTCGGTGTGCGTCTGCTCCCGGATGACGACCACCGAGCCCCGGATGCCGCCCTCGCCCTGCGCGGCCCGGGTCCGCTCGGCTGCTTGGACGACCGCGAGGACTGCCGTGCACACGGCGATCGTGCCGACGGCAGCGCAGACCAGCCAGATCGTCACGGCGATGGTCGCCGACCTTCGGTCCTCCAGCAGACCTGAGACATCTCTGCCCCGGTTCAGCCCTCTCCTCTTGCGCAACGGCCCCCCAACGCTTGCGTGTCGGCGCAGGCTATCGCTCCCGGGTCGCTCGTGAGGGGGGCCGATGCGGCGGGACCGATCTTGTCCGGGGCCGTGCGGCCGGGCAGACTTCCCGGCCATGGCCTTTCATGTGCGCGGGACCGTGCTGCCCGACGGCGACCGTCGTGACCTGTGGATTCTGGGCGACCGGATCACCTTCGAGCGGCCGGGTGCCGAGTGCGTGACGCTGGCCGACGGTGGGTTTCTGCTGCCGGGGCTTGTGGATGTGCATACGCATCCGGGGGTCGTCGGGGACGCCTCGACGCCGCCCGGGTTCGACGCCGGACTCTTCGCCGAGCAGATCGACGCGCACAGGGACGCGGGGACGGCGGCGCTGCGGTTTCCCGGGCTGACCGGTGAGGTGCCGGATGAGGTGCGGGAGGCGCCGGGTGCGCCGCGGATGATCACGGCGGGGCGGTGGCTTGCGTGGGCCGGTCTCTCGCGGAGTGCTCAATTCCACACCGTGACCGATGAGTTGGCGGAGGCTGCGGCCAAGGAGGCGCTGGCCAACGACGGTTGGTGCAAGATCATGGGGGACTGGGACTTCGATGCGCCGTCCGTTCCGTACGAGGTGATGCGGGCCGTCGTCGAGGCGGTGCACGCGGTCGGTGGGCGGGTCGCGGCCCACTGTCAGTCCGCCGACGGGGTGTTGCAGGCGGCGCGGGCCGGGATCGACTCCATCGAGCACGGGATGGGGATGCCGGAGGAGTGTCTCGGGCTGATGGCCGCGAACGGGGCGGCGTATGTCCCCACGCTGACGGCCTTCGCGGGCAGTCGCGCCGAGGTGGCCGCTCGGGGGACGGCGCGGGCCGCTCTGTGGCTTTCCGGGCACGACACGATGATCCGGCGGGTGCGGGAGGCGCACGATGCGGGGGTGACGGTGCTGGCCGGGACGGATTCGGCGCCGTTCGGGAACGTGGCCTCGGAGGTGGAGCACCTTGTGGCGGCGGGGCTTCCGGTGAATGTGGCGGTGGGGGCGGCGAGTTGGGCTGCTCGGGAGTTTCTGGGGCTGTCGGGGCTTGTCGAGGGTGGGGCGGCGGATCTCACCGTGTATGACCTCGATCCGCGGCGGGAGCCGGGGGTGTTGAGGCATCCTCGGCGGATTGTGGTGCGGGGGTTTGTGGTGCGCTGAGCGTGGGCTGGGCGCGGGGGGTCTGTCCCCGGGGTGCTGTCACGGGGGCCCTGCCCCCGGGCCCCCGCTGGTGGCTTGCGCCCCCAGGCCCCCCTTTCGCCTGGTGCGGCTTCGTGTGCGGCTGTCGGCCGGGTGCGTGCTGCGCGTGCGGTTTCGTTGTGGGGCTGCTTCGTGTGCGGCTTTCTGCCGGTGTGCTGTCGCGTGCGGTTTCGTCGTGGGTCGGGGCCGGGGTGGGGTGCTTGCTCATTCGGGCAATGGCACCGCTTCCGCGAAGGGTTGCCGTCTCCGACGGGGGCGCCCGAATGACAATGCACCCCACCCCGTCCCCTTACGCCGGTACGCGGCTGACGGCCGGTGGGGGTGCTGGTCCACCCCGCGGGTGGGTGGGTTTCGTTCCGCGGCTGCCGGCGTTTGAGGACATCCGGACGAAGTTCGGATACGGGGTCTGGGGCGCAGCCCCAGTTTCGGGAAGGGGCCGGTAGGGGAAGGCGGTCGCGTGGCTCAGTGCCGCCGACTCGGGCTGGGATCAGGTGTTATTGGGTCGCAACACCCGGGCGCATCCGTCGCGGGGTTTGACGCGTCCTGACTGTCATGGACCTCGAGAAAGTGCCCGCGACGCCACCGGCCGTCCCGGCAGCTCCTGTGCCCCCGCCGGCCGACGGGCCCGAGGGCTGTATCGCGGCGGCGATCAGGATTCCCGTACGGATCGTCGTGCTGGTGCTCGTCGTGCCCGTGCGGATGGTGTGGGACGCGCTGGTCGTGAGCGGGAAGTTTCTGCAGCGGACGCTGCTGCTTCCCGTCGGGCGGGGTCTGGCCTGGCTGGGGCGGATGTTGTTCGTCGTGCCCGCGGTGTTCCTCTGGGAGCAGGTGCTCGTTCCGCTCGGGCACGGGCTCGGATGGCTGGGGCGGATGCTCGGGGTCGGGCTCGGCTGGGTCGGCAAGGCATTGTTCGTGTGGCCGTGGGTGGCGCTGTGGCGCTACGTGGTCGTGCCGGTGGGAGCCGGTCTCGGATGGCTGGGACGGGTGCTGTTCGTCGTGCCCGCCGTGTGGCTGTACGCGTACGTCCTGACGCCGGTCGGGCACGGGCTCGCCTGGCTGGGGCGGATGCTCGGGACCGGGCTCGGCTGGCTGGGCAAGGCGTTGTTCGTGTGGCCGTGGGTCGCCCTGTGGCAGTACGTGCTCGCCCCCGTCGGGCGGGGGCTCCTCTGGCTCGGGGCCATGGTGCTCGCCGGGCTCGCGTGGATGGGGCGGGTGCTCGTGGTCGCGCCGGCCGTGTGGGCGTACGCGTACGTCCTGACGCCCGTCGGGCACGGCCTCCTCTGGGTCGGCCGGGGGACCGGGACGCTGTTGCGGTGGATCTTCGTCGTGCCCGTCGTCGCCGTGTGGCGCTGGGTGCTCGTGCCGGTCGGGAAGGCGATCGGCGTCGTGGCGCGGGAGGTCGGCGATGCGCTGGGGCACGCCTGGCGTATCGCCGGGCGGATCTCGCGGGCCGTGGGCCGTGCGATCGGAACGCTGCTGCGCTGGATCTTCGTGGAGCCCGTGCGGTGGGCGTACCGGACGGTCCTCACGCCCGTCGGCCATTTCGTACGGGACGCCGTCCTCAGGCCGGTCGGGCAGGCGGTGCGTGAGGCCGGTCGCAGCGCGCGCAAGGCCCTTGCCGCGGCCCGCGAAAGCGCACGTCAGACCCGGGCCGACATCCGGCGGATGCTGTTCGGCGCACCTGCTCGTGACGCCGCCCCCATCCCCGTACAAAAGCACCGGCGGGAACCGGGAGCCGCTCAGGCACGTACTCTAGGTAGCAGTACGACCGCACCTGCACACCATCAGCCGCTGCCGAACGCGGCGGCGGTGAAGTTCACGAAGGACTGACTGACACTGGGCAAGCGACAGCCCGAAGGCCCGCCGCCCGCACCCGCGGTGCAGCGCATCCGACTGCGTTACACCAAGCGCGGCCGCCTCCGGTTCACCAGCCACCGCGACTTCCAGCGTGCTTTCGAGCGCGCCCTGCGTCGCGCCGAGGTCCCCATGGCGTACTCGGCGGGCTTCACGCCGCATCCCAAGGTGTCCTACGCCAATGCCGCACCCACCGGCACGGGCAGTGAGGCCGAGTATCTGGAGATCGCTCTGACGGAGAAGCGCGACCCCGCGCAGCTCCGTGTCCTCCTCGATGAGTCGCTGCCCGACGGGCTCGACATCACCGAGGCGGTCGAGGCCCGGATCTCGGGTCTCGCGGACCGGCTGCAGGCCTCGGTCTGGGAGTTGAGGCTCGACGGTGTCGAGCTCGCACAGGCCCAGGCCGCCGTGAAGGCGTTCCTCGATGCCGAGACCGTCGAAGTCGGACGGCTCACGAAGAACGGCATGCGCACCTTCGACGCCCGCGGCGCCGTCGCTGATCTGCAGGCACTCGAAACCCGGGCTGATAGGCCGGGGACCGAGCCCTGTGCGATACTGCGGCTGGTTGTAAGGCATGCATCGCCTGCCGTACGACCCGACGACGTTCTGTCCGGTCTCCGAGCCGTAGCCGACTTGGTGCCGCCGGTCCCCGCTGCGGTGACCAGGCTGGCCCAGGGGCCGTTCGACGAGGAGTCCGGCACGGTGACCGACCCGCTCGCGCCCGACCGCGAGGCGGCCGCGCCCTCCACCCAAGAGGACGCAGAGCCGACCGCCGCGGCAGCGCAGGGCTAAGGAAGGTTCCGTAGGGACGGTCGCCGAACCGCGCAGCCCTTGTACTCGGGAGCCACCTGGGTCGGGCCGCGCACCGACCACCAGACTTTCGCCAGGCCGTGCGTACCGCGTATCGGAACCGGCGAGACAGACACATACAGCTCCCGTGCGGCGCCCGCGCCTGCCGGACGAGTGGCCCGGTTCTCACGCCATGGCCGCGGACGTCATCGGCACCGGCGCGGCGCCCGGGAGCGTGACGGGAGAACCGCCCGCATGCTCGAGCCGACCGAACCCGGTACGTCCGGGGACGCCGAGAACAACAACACCGCACCTGGCGACAAGCTGCCGCCGCGCCGCCGGCGCGTGCTCGCCGCCCTGTCCGGCGGTGCGATCGGCGCCCAGGCGGCCGGATTCACCA
>NZ_JBEPEW010000065.1:0-43796 GCF_040300965.1 Streptomyces mesophilus
GAAGGTCAAGTACAAGGAGACGGCGCGGGGCGGGCTCGCGGTCAACGTCATCGAGTGCTGATCGAACTCGCCCTGACCTGGGAGGTCTTGCGTTTCGGAGCGTTCACGACGCAGTGTCGTTGATCGCTCCGGCGCTCCCCAATTACTCCCCAGCGAAGGCTGGTTCTCCCCAGCCACTCCCCAGGAAACGCGCTGAAACGGCCGCTGCTCCTTCCCGTAGGTCGGGAGGAACAGCGGCCGTTGTGCGTTACGGGATCATGCCGGTGGGCTGTCCTTGAACGTGTGGGTGCGGTGCCACTGGTAGTACTTCTCGCGGTCCTCGGTCCACCAGGTGACCTTCCGCCCGGCCAGCCTTTCCTCGATGTGCTTCGCGACTTCAGGCAGGTCCTTGGCGAGTGGGCTCACTTGGATCACGCCCTGAGGGGCGACGGCGATGTAGCCGTGTTCGTAGAGGGAGTCGCAGCCGAAGGTGCAGGCGAGCATCGCGATGTTGGCGAGGTCGCGCTTCTCATCGTCGTCACACACCGAGCGCTTCTTGATGTGGGCACCTATGAGGAAAGCACCGGGAAGGTGCCGCCCGCACAGGGCGCACTCACCCGTGTTGCTGGGCAGGAGACGGCGCTTCAGCGCAGCCTGCTCGCCCCGGTGGGCCCGTTGAGACTTGCGCTCCAGCTCCCCGTCGAAGTTGGCAATGGCCGCTTCTTCCTCCTGCTCATCGACGGGCGCAGGTGCGGCCGGCGCCGGGTCGAGCGTCAGGAGGGAGTGGAGGGTGTCGCTTTCGTCGTCGCCGAGGACCGTGATCCCCATGACGTTCCGCTTCTCGTTCCACTCAAGAAGCTTGCGAACTTCCGCGATGGGAATGTCGAAGCCCTGAACGCCGGAGATGGCATACATGAACTCCCATGTGCTGCCGTCGTCTTCGGTCTCCCACAGCTTCATCGCCATGGCCTTGTTGCGCCAGGTCAGTGCGATGGTTCCACCGAGGTAGAGCTTGTTGTCGCCGGTGAAGACCACCCCATCCCCCGGACGCATCTTCTTGATCTGGGGGGCGTTGGCGTCGTTCTTGCCTGGCGCGACGCCCCACATGGGGGCAGAGCCATCAGGAAACAACGTGTGGAGTTGGTCAAGGACGTGGGCGTCGAGCAGATGCGCGTAGTCGTCAAAGACCACCGGTTTCGCGATCGTGTCCTGGTAGTGCTTGTTGACGACTCTCCTCGAGCGCCTGGCCGGCTGCATGACGATGCGCATCGGCTGACTCATCCCCCCAGTTGTGTGTACTTGTCCGCCCGGCCCCGTGCAAGGTGCGCCGGGTATTTCCGGTGGTTGGTCTCGATCTTCTCAACCAGAGCCTGCTCCAGGTCAAGATCGAGAACGTCGGCCAGCCTGAGCAAGTACGCGAAGACGTCGGCCATTTCCTCGCGCACATGCGGCGCCCGGACGGGATCATCCATGACGGCGCTGGACTCTTCAGGTGTCAGCCACTGGAAGATTTCGAGGAGTTCGCCGCTCTCACCGGCCAAGGCCATGGCCAGGTTCTTCGGGGTGTGGAACTGTTCCCACTCGCGTTCAGCGGCGAAGTCAGCCAGCGACTTTTGCAGAGATCCGATCGTCATGCTCCCAGCAATACCAGGTGGCACTGACAGGCTGTCGCGATCTCACCCCGTATCCAATCGAGTTGTCGGTCACAGCTGGTATACGTCTGGCCATGCATCTCTACGGGGGAACGGTCTCGGCGGTCACACAGAACGTCACACAGCCCGCGTTCATCGCCGAGTGCGAGCGACGCTTTGTCCAGCTGTTCGGCGTCTCGCCCAGCCAGGAGGAGGTACAAAGCTGGCGGCGCAGCTGGCCTGCCCTGCTCGCCGCCCTGCAGCGAGCAGGTTTGGACGAGCTCCATGTGCTGCTCGAGTACGCACTGCCGGCGACCGGAGAACGTATCGACGCCCTCGTCCTCGGTGAGGCCCCCGATAGCCGCCTCTGCGCCGTGGTGATCGAGCTGAAGCAGTGGACCAGTGCGCAGACCAACCTGGCCCGTCCGGGGATGGTCAGAATCGGACAGCGCACCGTGCAGCACCCTGCACGTCAAGTCGGCGGATATGTCCGCTACTTGGAGGACTGGATCGCTCGGGACGAGATCCCGCTGCTGGCGCGCGGCATCACCGTCCTGCACGACGCACAACCTGAATTGATCAATCAGCTTCGGCCCGCGGCGGCTCGCGGCCCCGCCGCAGCCTTCCCCCTCCTCGGCCGTGACGACCTCACCACCGAACCCACGAGGCAGGCCCTGGCCGAGCGGCTGGGTTGCGCCGACATGCAACCGACCGCAGACGAGCGCATCAAGGCCTTTCTCGACACGGAGCACCGCCCCTCGTCCACCTTGCTGGCCAGGGCAGGACGAGCAATCGAAGGCCACGACGAACTAACTCTTCTCGGCGACCAGGATCTGGCGCGCCAGGAGGTGCTGCACACCGTAGAAGCGGCGGCACAAGAGCGGGTAATACGCAGCACCATCGTCGTCACCGGAGGTCCAGGGACCGGCAAGACCGTCATCGCATGCCGGCTCCTCGGCGACCTATGCAGCCGCCCAGACGCAAACCCCCGACTGCTCTCCCCCACCGGCACGCTCACCTGGCAGCTGAAGCGCACCGTCGGAGATTCCTCACGCGGCCTCATTGCCACGTTCCTCAACAACGTGCCCGCGGGATTGACGGCCGGCAGCGTGGTTCTGCTCGATGAGGCCCACAGGGCCCGCACCTACCCCGACCAAGGCCGTAGCGGTTTTCCGCTCATCTTGGGACAACTGTTGAACCGGGCGTCGGTGGCGGTGCTCTTCCTCGATGAGAAGCAGACCGTTCGCCCCACGGAAGGCATCAGTCTCGCCGACCTTGCCCAGCACGCCGAGGACAACGACCGCTACTTCTGGCACATCGACCTCACCACGCAATTCCGGTGCAACGGCTCACGCGCCTATCACCAATGGATCGACCAGTTCCTGGAGCCTGCGGGCCCCACAGTGCCGTGGGCGGGCGCGGATTACGACCTCGCGGCCATCGATGATCCGGATCAGTTCACCCGATGGGTCAACTCCCACGTGGACAACGGTCACACGGCCCGGATCACAGCAGGCTTCTGCTGGCCCTGGGAATCGCCGGATACGCCCCCGCTTCGGCCAGAGGTTGAGATTCCCTGGATGGGGCCGGATGGGCCACGCACTTGGACCCGCCCCTGGAATGCACGCATCAACGAAACCGGCCACCCGCAGGTGCCGGGCCGCCCGTACTGGGCCACCGACACGGGCGGCCACGAACAGGTCGGCTGCATCTACACCGCCCAGGGCATGGAGTACGCCTACAACGTCGTCATCATCGGTGACGACCTCGTCCGCCGAGGCGACAAGTGGGCCGCCCAGCCCAACAAGAGCTGCGATCCGGCGTTCAAGGACATCTCCCCGGACCGCTACCTGCGATACGCCCTCAACACCTACCGCGTTCTCGCCACCCGGGGAACCAGAGGTACCCGCCTCTACTCCGCCGACGAAGAGACCCAAGCCCATCTGGCAGCACTGCTGCCGCATCATGATCGACGTCCCCGCCAAGGTTGAGTGTCAGTGGGTTGCCGTAGCCTCGGTCAGCAGCTGAAGTCCTTTTCGACTGCCTGACGGGGATGCTGTGACTGCGTGGATCCTGACCTGCAATCTCGACACTTTTGATCTTGAAGCGTTTAGGCGTGACGGTCAGGAACTCCAGTCGTGGAGCGTGGGCCGCTTCCGTGATGAGCTAACAGCCGGCGACGCGTTCGCCTTGTGGATCACCGGTGCTGGTGGAGGAGTTGTCGCCCGCGGACACCTCACCGGACCTCCTTCCCAGGACCTGTCGGCCGACGAGGCGTACTGGAAGAAGGACCCTGGGACTCGTTGGTACGTCCCACTGATCGTCGACGAGTGGCTGGAGCGCCCCATCCCGCGCAGCCAGATCATCGACGATCCGCTCTTCTCCAACTCCTCCCTGCGCAAGCAGCCCTTCGCCGCCAATCCGCACCGACTCGACGCTCAGCAATGGGACTTGCTCACCAATGCGCTCGAGCACGCAGGCGACGAAGACCCGAACTGGCACCTGCAGCCTGGGGACACCATCCGCCGTGTCGACCTGCATGACCGCTACGGCGGCAGCAGCCAGGGCGGGATCTGTCCGTCAGGGCGCACGCCGAACGTCCTGATCTTCACGGATTCACGCTCGGGCCATCAGCACGGGTACTACGACGAGTGGAGCGAGGACGGGACCTTCCACTACACCGGCGAAGGCCAGAAAGGCGATCAGGTCTTCACCAAGGGCAACAAAGCAATTCGCGACCACGGCCTCACGGGTAGCCGACTGCGCCTCTTCGAAGGCGCGCGAGGCACCGTGCGCTACGTAGGGGAAGTCGTCCTGGACGCGACCACCCCCCACTCCTACGGCCAGGCCCCACCGACCGGTGGCGGCCCGCTACGCCAGGTCATCCGGTTCCACATGGTGCCGGCCGGGACCAAACCCCAGTCATCAGACGTTCCCGTCGGCACCGGATACCGTCCCGCCGATGAGAGCATCCAGCCCGCCGCCGCGCCACCGCGCACTCCCGACCCAGACTTGACCGGACGAAACCTCAAGGCCCACCGGCGACTCCAAAACGAGTTGGCCGAAGCCGCACGAGCATGTGGCATGGAGGTCTTGTCGCCCACGGCCTCAGATCCCGACTTCGACGTGGCATGGCGCGACTCCGCCGACAACCTCACAGTCTGCGAGGTCAAGTCGCTGACCCTTGCGAACGAGGCTCGTCAGCTGCGCACCGGCTTGGGGCAGATCTTGGACTACCACGACCAACTACGGGGGCGGGGTAGGGAAGTTCGGGCTGCGCTCTGGGTAGAGCGGGAGCCGACCGACCCTCGGTGGATCGACCTGTGTCAGCGGGTTGGCGTCAAACTCGCGTGGCCGGGCCTAGAAGCAGAACTTCTCACCTAGGAACGTAGATCCTAGGTGAGCGAGTTCAGGAAAGCAGACCTGATTCTCCGCATGATCATTAGGAGGGTCAGAGTGAAGTGTGCGAGAAGTACGAGCAGGACGCCGCTTGCCCACCGATTGATTCTCTCGAGCCCCATACCAGAGGCAACTCCCAGGATCGAAGCCGACACCAAGGCCACCAAGAGGGCGTAGGTGACATTTGCCTGCAGGTGCTTGGCCAGCTTCAACCTCACGTTCTGCAAGCCGACTCCGCCCGCACCTTGAGCAGCCTTCGCAGCGACGTCAAAGAGGAGAACCAGAAGGTTAAATAGGAGGCCAGCTAGTATCGCGAATGCGGCGAGAATATTCCCAACACCCCCGACCCTCCATCCAAGGATCGCTCCCCCCACCCCGACAACCATGGGAAGCCCATAGAAGAATGCAACTTCCCCCCATAGAACTCTGTTCGTGGAGTGACTCCGCAGGGTGTTGAAATGATCCTTAACGATCGGAACGAGGTCAATCATTTGGATCATCGGGAACCTCCAATCGATAACGATCCCAGAGCTCTGGCCACTCGAATTCACGGCGCATCAGATCAGCGCCCAGCCCCATGGTTTGCCCCAGATCTTCTGCTAGCTCTTTCGCCTTCGCGTACACCCACTCATCCGTGAGGGTGGCACCAACACCCTCCTTCTTCAGTTCGGCATCGAGGTCGTACAGCATCGCTGGCGTCGCACCAGACGACACGGACAGAGTGCGAGTCGAGTTAGCGATCTTGACTTCGACCTTCATCTCTCCGAACTCAACGTCTCGCCACTCCAACATGCTCGAGACATCGGCCTCTCCGCTTATTACCCTCTGGATCATCTGCTTGCGAAATGAGGTCAGACGCGGAGGGCGAAGCACCACCTCGAGCGAACCTAGATTCCGCTCGTTGTCCCCAAGCCCCAAGGCGTCGGCCACATCGTGCGGTATGGCATGTCGGACGAGGCGAATCTTCCGCAGCTCCCCACTCTCCAAGTACACGCCGAAAGCGGCCTCTGAAGTCATGCTATTAATCTCCAGTGTATAACCACTGAACTTGGCAGAGAAGGCTTTCTTGAAAGCTTCAGACAGACTTGCGATCACCCCATTCCCCTGGAAGCGCTCAGTAAACAGAAGCCCCGCAGTTGAGTTTCCAGGCAGGATCATGTAGTTGCGCAAGTCCGTAAGGTCTACGTGATCTTCTTCTTTCCGGAAGACTACCGCTCCAGTCAACCTCTCCCTTATTCTGGACTGGGCGCCGAAGAGTCCGTGAGCGAGCTTCACGTAGAGGGCGCGGTTTTCCTGCCGAATGCCATGAGCCTCGAGTGAGCGTTCCTTCTTTGGTATTTCATACGGCCTGTCCTCCAGGTGCAGCAGGAACCCGTAGAACTCCTTCAGTAGATCCGCCCCCGCTCCGTCGAAGTTGTCGAGCGCTAGATAGCCTTTCTCCCGGTTCTTCCGGATCCTGACTGCATAACTTGCGAATGAGTGCTTCGCCACTCGCCACCTCCCCTGTGAGCGCACGATCATCGCACGGCCGATTGACTATGGGTCTGATATCCCAAAGTTGGCTGAAGGTGGTCGACTTGGAACGTCCCGCCGGGCCGTCCTGCGAGTCAGATGCAGGTCTTCTGAACCTCAAGCAGGTAGGCCGTCCATCGAGTACCCGGTCGACGGCCGGGCACCGAACTCAAGGCGAGTTCAAGGGTCTTCCTCAAGGGATGGGGTGATCCCATGATCGACTCATTGCGTCGAGCCAGGCGTTCCAACTCGTCGGGGCGCGGCAGCCGATCACTCTTGGCACCGTTGCAAGCCTGATGCGCAGGGGCGAGATTCCACAGCACATCCAGATCGGGGCCATCCCAACCCCCCACACTGGCGTAGCGCTGCATGAGCGAGTAGGGGAAGACGTGGTCGATGGCGACCGCGTCGGCGAGATCTAGCACGTCGTCGCAGATGAGGCAGCGGCCGTGTTGAAAGCCGATCAAAGCGTCGGCTACTCCGGTGACCGGACGACGACGGCGCTTGTCGGTGAGCTGCAGCGTCGACCAGTCCACGGTGACGCCCCCCTCGATGAGGGCGCGGCCGATGCCGGCGGCGAAGGAGGATTCCACGATGCTCCAACGTGCGCCGAGCTCCGCACGAAGTCCCGCGACTTGTTCCGACTGCGCCACCTGCAGGAGTTCTGGCGTGAGACAAACGATCCGCTGGCGGGGATTCCCGGCCATCTCGTAGAAGCGGTGGGGGACTTCGGTTCCTCCGCGCAGGTTGTGGAACTTCTGCATGACCATCGTCGGCATTGACTTGACCGCGGCTTCCAGCAGCAGGTCAGTGGGCCGGCCGAGCTTCTGCGTCTCCTCCCGCTCGGCGGCCGCGATGGTCAGGAAGTCGGTCCTGCCGATCAAAGTTCCTTCGGGTGCCTGCGGGGCCGTAGCTGCATGCTCGACCAGGCTCATGGCATAGGGCACGGCGAGCTCGCTGAGCAGGATCTCGGCGTGGCCGTGTCGGGCGTGCACGAGGAGGGCGTCGGCAAGGGCGAACTTGTACGTGCGGGAGTTGGCCCCCATCAAGATCGCCAAGCGCCAGGACGATCGGACGGAGGGTTCGGCCGCGAAGAAGGCATCCGCCGTCATGCCTGGCCCTTTCGCATGGCCAGCTCGCTCCAGTAGATCCCGTCCCGGCCAAGCTGGTCCTGTCCGCCACCGAGGTGCAGGACGTCCAGGCCGCATTCCTGGGCAAGTGCCGCGGTCTCGTCAGCGGGCACGTCAAACATCTTGCGGTCCGCGGGTGGTGGGCCGTGACGCAGCGAGATGATCAACAAGCCGCCGGGAGCGAGGAGTTCGGCCAGCCGGCGCATAGCAACGGTCCGCTCCTGCTCATCCAGATGCATCCACACTGCAGAAAGGAGGATCAGCCCGAAGTTGCCCTCGAGGTGCTCCAGGGCAGGGAGCGAGTCCTCCAACCAGTCGATGGCGGCGTCAGCGTGCAGCTTCTGGGCTACCTGCCGAAGCTCCCTCACCGGCTCGACCGCGATGACCTTGTGGCCACGGTCGGCCAACGCCTGCGCGTCCCGACCAGTGCCGGCACCGATGTCGGCGGCCCGGGTGGCGGCGTCCGGCAGTAAGTGCAAGATCTCCTGGTGCACAGACTCGAAGATCAAGCTTTCGTACCGCTCGGCCAGGGCTTCAGCGGCGTGTGCGTAGTACGGCTGAGCACCAGCGACGGCGACGTGCGATGAAACCGACACACCCTGATCTGCAGCTGATCTCGTCATGTCAGCACACTACGACGCCCCACTGACACACCGGATCCCGTCGCCGACAGGTGGCCGCGGTACGCAGCCGTCGGGAGAACTCGCCGACGTGGATTGGGAGTTCGCAACGAACGTAGAAGCGGACCGCATCGATGACGCTCGAACTCCCGTGCATCATCGGACACTTGACCCACCAACCGTTTCATGGTTGGGTGCTCGGCGCGCTGTATCCCAAATCCCGGCTCCGGCCATCGAATCCCCCGAACGCAGCGCGGAAGGGCACCTCCATGCCTAAGCCCCAGTACGCCTACGTGCTGCCACCCCACAAGGTGGAGTACGGGCTGGAGGTCGCGGTCAGCGACCTCGCCATCGACCCTCAGGCGCAGCGGACGCTCAGCGAACCGCGAGCCCAGCGCATGTCCGACAACCTCGTTATTGAGGCCATCGGCTTGATCATCGTTTCGCAGCGCGACGACGGCAAGAAGTACATCGTCGATGGCCAGCACCGGAAGCGCGCCTGCGAGCTCGCCGGCATCACCACAGTCAAGGCTGAGGTCCACTACGGCCTGACGCTTGCTCAGGAGGCGAGCCTCTTCCTGATCAAGAACCGCGAATCGCACAAGCCGAGGCCCATCGACGAGTACCACGTGGGGCTCACCGGCGGGGTACCGCTCTTCGTGGATACGGACCGCGTCCTCAAAGACCACAGCCTGACGCTTGGTTCCACGTCCACCAACGGGGTCGGCGCCGTTTCCGGAGTTCTGCGGATCACGGAGCGCTGGGGCGCCGATACCCTCGACCGGACCCTTACGGTCGCGGAGGAGGCGTGGGGGCGCACGGCGGAAACCTGGGACGGCATGCTCCTGGGAGGTATCGGCCAGTTCCTCGGTCGGTTCGGCGGTGAGATCGACGACCAGGAGCTCGCCAAGCGACTGCTCGAGTCCGGTTCCGCCCTCGCTTGGCGCGCCGAGATCCTCAGCCAGTCGTCCCGCGGCGGATTCAACAACAGCGGCACTGGCTCCCGCGTGACCACCGCCTTCAAGCTTGTCGCCCATGCATGGAACAGGCGGCGCAAGGCGGCAAACCGCATCGAGATCTAGCTCATCTGAGTCGGCCGGTGTCCCTTGCAACCTGGGCAAGGGACAAGAATCCTCCGGCTTGACCAGAGCAGTCGCGATCTTCTGCCAAGCTAGATGCGTGAAAATTGTCAGGCGAATCGGTGCTACGCCGCGCATGCCGCGGTGGATGTGGCGCCTGATCGTTCTGCTGTGTGCGCTGATCCTTTCGCGCCGAGGGTTCACATGCTGCTTCGCCCCTGCGGGGGCACCCTCTGAACCCCTGGATGCCGGCGTACCTGTACCCCTGCGCATCTGACAGACCCTCCTGCCCTGCGTGATCCATAGTCCTCAAGGCGGGATAGCTCTGTGCCGTGGCAGGCGCGCTCTCGATGTGCTGCTCTCGTCTTGCCGACCGCAGTGAAGGGTCAGCAATCCACCATGTTTCAACTCCCTGACGGCATGCCGCTGTGGGTGGTCCTCACCCTCGGTGCCGCGTGCATCGCAGTATTCGGCCTGGTCCGGCTGGTCGGGAAACTCCCCAAGGACTGGTACAAGCACCGCTCCGAGTTCCTCACCCGCAGGGAGGAGCTGAGGAACGGCCACAAGGAGGGCCGGACGGCCACCCTGGAAAGGCCCCGGTTGATCTTCTTCGGGTTCGTGCTCGTCTGCATCGTCGTCGTCATCGTCGCGATCGTGACGTCGCAGACCACGGCATCAACCCCACCGTCCGGGACTCCGTCGGTGAGCTCTCCCTCGACACCTTGAACTCTGGGTGTCCAGCTCGGAGCTGCGCCTTGCCCCAGGGCTTGGGGTCAAGGCGCGGCTCCGCGACCTTTCAGGTCGAGTACTCCAATTCCGTCACCGCGGCCTGGCGTATGACCAAGGCCAGTTCGTCAACATCAAGGCCGTGAAGGTAAGTCACCAAAGCCAACCTCGTGTCTCGCAAGTGACCAGCAAGCCCGACACCGCCGATGCCGCTGGGACGGATGATCTTACGGAACTCCTCGTGCTCGATCGCTCCCGCGATCAACTTCTCGGCCAGCCATAGGGGCGTGCGCTCACGGATGGCAAAGGTGAGGTGGATGCTGTGCTCATCGAAGTCGACGACGTGGGGGTTGTGGACCCATCCCCTTGGGAGCAAGAGCGACTGGCCGGCCTTGAGGTCGAGCTCTATGTCCGGCCCGGCCGCTTCCCACGTCGAAACGAAGTCGTCCTTCCAAACGCGGAAGCTCTCGTTGTACTCCCTCATGGGAGCTTCGACCGGCGGCCGCCAGAGCTGCCACCGCTTCGTACCCGCGATCTGGACGATCACAGCCATCTGCTGATCCCAGTGGTGGCGGAGCCCTTGCTCTCCGGGCGGGGTCAGGAAGGCGTGGATGTAGTTCGAGTATCCGGTCTCGGTCTGGATCGCTTCGGAGATGCGCGACAAGGCCGGGACTACCCGTTGAAGATTGCCGAGGCGGATGGTGTACCCGCGCTCGTACAGCCGGGCGAGCTTCGAGCGATCTGTCCGACCATTCGTCGTGTACGCGTTCTGACTCAGCGACGGGTAGGGGGCCTTGATGGCCGCAATCTCGTTCGCCGGGACGCATCCGGTGTTGAGGTAGCCGCGGATGGTCTCCCCGCTGACGGACTCATCGAGGGCCGCCGTGCCGCGGTCGTAGACGCGGGGCTCATCTGGCCACGAGGCCAGCAGTTCCGTTACACCCTCCTCGGGCAGCAAGAGACGCAGCGACATTACATCGGCTCCTTACGACAGTGGGAGCGGGCAGGCGATCTCTGGGTGGAACCGGTTTGGGCAGCACACGACGGAGAACGAGATCAGGTTCTTCGACGGCGTGTAGTACACCCAGCTCACGTCGACGCCACGGGGCAGTACATCGGTGGCGTAATCCAGCTTGGTGTCGAGACTGCTGTACGCCTCAAGGCCATCCGTGCGTTCGAACGGAGGGTTCGCCTCGTACTCTTTCGTCAGCCAGGCCAGCGCGATACCCATATCGGCCCAAGTGCGGTCGGCCGAGACCTGGTTCTTCTTCATCAGCCAGTAGCCAGTCATCGTGGGCGGCATGTTGCCCGTCTGGAACTCCGCGGCGGCTTCGCGGAACCGGTCGAGGACTGCCTGCTGCTTCTTGTCCTCGGGATTAAGCACCGAGGGCGGTCCGTTGGGATGCGGAGGCCGGCGACCTCCCTCCTTCCCGTACACAGCTGATGGGCCGATCCACGGTCCGTAGCCGTGCCAGTGCCCTGACCAGCTCATATGCGCCCTTCCGGAAGTACAGGGCCGCCCCGCCGGAGCAGGGCGGCCGTCTTGTCCTGAACGGGGAAGCGTCAGACTAGAGCGCGAGCCCCTGCTTCTTGACCCAGCCGCGGGCGAAGTCGTCCAATTCAGCCTTGGTGAACCGGAGTTCGATTCCGGCGCCCCCAGGCTTGTTGTCGCGCAGGGCGAAGACGGAGGTCGCGCCGGGGATCGCGCCGACCTCGACGCAAGACTCGTGCTCGCCCCCCAAGTTGCCGCCGCAGAAGTTCTGGAACTCCGCGCCCTCGATGGGGAGGTTGTAGAGGGAACTCATGGGATGGTCCTCCTGGTGCGTTGACTGTGCGGAGATGCGTTCTCCGGGCCGTCGTGCACTGGCAACCCGCGTGAGCGGGTCGGCCCCTCCCCGGCCTCCGGTCCAGGGGCAGCCGGGGAGGGAGTTCGTGGGCTACTCCGTGCGGATGTAACGGAGGGTGCCGGCGAGGGCGTTGAAGTCGATGGGCCGATAGGCCAACGTCGGGCCGGCCACCGTGTACGGCTCCCGGTCCGCGAAGATCAGCACCTTCGCTCCGCCTTGGCCGGTGACCATGTCTCGCACAGGGAAGAAGATTCCGTCGAAGCGGATCAGGTCCCCGATCTTGAGTTGTCCCGGGGTCAGGATCGTGCCGTTGGTGCCCGGAGGGCCCACGGGGATCTTGCTCTCGTCAGGCATCATGCCGCTGCCCATCCGAGGCGAGAGATTCGTCTAATTCCGGGGCGAGTTGCTCGACGGTGTAGACCCGACCGTCTCGCGTCACCCTGTAGACCCGGATGGTGTCCGGCCCGGACAGAGCGACCGGACTGGGCTGTGAAGGCGTCACGCTCATGGCTTCCCCTCGCTGCTGTGCCGGTGGGTTCTGACACGAACGTAGGGCCGTCATCGGCCAACTCCCAAGCAGATTGCGCGAGTTTGCAGCAGGTCGATTGACTAGGTCGAACACCTCGCCGAGCATCAGATTGTCACGCAAACTCGCGCAAGGCAGCGGACGGGAGAGCGGCCATGAAGTTACGGTTCCTTGGCAAGAACTCCACCCCCGGAGACAGTCCCACCCTGTATGCCAGCGACCAGGACAGCTATGTCGTCCAGGGCTGGAAGGTCTACGCGAACGACCTGCTGATGCAGCTTGATGTCCCTGACGGACACACGGTCGTTGAGGTGCCCACCGAGCTCTTCGAGCACCTGACGAAGGACGGCTTGCCGTCCGCCGAGATCAAGAACTACGCGGCACCGATCATGCTCCTGACCGAGCAGGGAACATGCATCGTCCAGGGTCCGGAGATGCATGACGCGGAGGCCTTGAGTCAGATGCGCATGCCCGACTATGAAACCTGCATCGAGGTGCCGAAGTCCTCGATCACGGCCCTGCTGGAGGAGAACAGTGGACCTGATCACCAGCGCCCAGCGTGACGAGCTGTTCAACAGCTTCGAGCGGGATGCCTTTCACCTGGAGCTGAGGGACGACTACGGGTCCCCTGTCGAGGACACGCCCTACGCCCGTTGGCAACGTGGCGAGCCCGACGACTACGCCTGGCTCGATCCCTGGATGACGCTCATGAAGGGGGTCACCGGCGAGGGCAGGACGGTACGGCGGGTGCGCGTCATCTCCGAGCCGCACTCCCAATACGTCGGCTGGGAACACTCGTTGACGCACCTGAACCTGGAAGCCGGGGAGGACATCCGATGGATGCCACGCCACCAGCTACCCGAAGGCATCACCTTCCCCGTCGCCGGCAACGACTGGTGGCTGTTCGATGACCGCCTACTCGCCGTGGGCCACTTCGATCAGGACGGCAGGGTCCTCGGCTCCGAGCTGATCGAGGACGCGGAGACCGTGGCGGAATGCATCCGCGTACGGGATCTTCTCTGGACCGTCGCTACTCCACACACCGAGTACAAGCCCTGAATCATCCGTGAGCACTGAAGCACAGTCACAGCGAGAGGCCTTGGGTGCCCGGCTTCGAGGTTTCCGCAAGGATGCCGGGTTCTCGAGCGGCCGGGCATTCGCCCAGGCGACCGGTTGGGCGGAGTCCAAGGTCTCTCGGATCGAGAACGGACGGCAGAACGCCAGCGAGGACGACATACGCCTCTGGTGTGCCCTGACCGACAACCAGGAGCACGTGGGCGACCTGATCGCCACGGCCAGGCACATCGAGGAACTGTGGCTCGAATGGCGCCGGCAGCTCGCCACCGGTGCCGCGCCACGGCAACAGAAGGCCCTGCCCGTCTACTCCAAGACCAAGGTGTTCCGGATCTGGCATCCGACCCTGGTCTGGGGATCTCTACAGACTGCGGACTACGCGGCGGAAACTTTCAAGCAGGTGATCGAGTTCTACGGCATCCCGGACGACATGGATGCCGCCGTGGCGAAGCGTCTGGAGAGGCAGAAGTACCTCCACCAAGGTGACCGCATCTTCAACGTCCTGCTCGCCGAACAAGCGCTGTACAGCAACTTCGGCGGGCCGGACGTGATGATCGGGCAGCTCGACCGTCTGCTCGCCGTGATCGGCCTGCCGAGGCTGAGCCTTGGCCTGGTACCCAGGTCGGCACCCATGCACATCTGGCCCGGAAACTCGTTCTCGATGTTCGACGACAAATTGGTACTCGTGGAGACCTACTCCGCCGAGCTCTCTGTGACACAGCCCAGGGAAATCGCTCTGTACGCGAAGGCTTTCAAGCTCTTGAAGCAGTCGGCCGTCTACGGCGACAGGGCCAGGGCGCTCATCGCACAGGCGATCCAGCACCACGACCGGCACTAGCAACCAGGATGGAGAGGCAGCATGTCAGACGCCCCGAACTGGCGAACGAGCTCCTACACCGGCACCGAGAACTGTGTTGAAGTCGCTGATAACCACCCCAGCGTCGTCAGAGTCCGCGACAGCAAGAGGCGCGAAGGTCTCTCCCTGGACATTAGCCCTGCCAGCTGGCAGGCGTTCGCTGATTACGTCAAGTCCCAGACGCTATAGATGTCTGGCACCCACTCCGAGCATGGGACTGCATCGGTCGTTGCGTGAGTCCTGGCAGTCCCTTCAATCTCTCCCGTATAGGAGCTTGAGATCATCTCAAACGCCACTCGATGGCCTCGCGGATCGTCGGCACAGCCTGCTGGTCGAACCCCTCACTCAAGAGTCTGAATCGATGCAACTTGGGCGGATCTCCATCCTTGTATCCGGTTACTCTGTAGCCCTCAATGTGTCGGTTAGGATCCATCTCCACGTCGACTAGCCCGAATCGGCTGAGCATTCGATGGGACTCATATGCATCCCGGCCAAGCCCAAAGTGAAGAAGCCTTACATCGCCCGCAACAAACACCTGCTGCTGCAATCCGAAGTGCGCATGCAAGGACGCCAGCATCAGCAGAAATGCGAGCTCGCTATCTTCCAGTAGATGGATCCAACCGTTGAGGAACAGTCCAGCAGGCAATCCCAACAGGCCTCGTTGGTCCAACGGCACCGTGTAGCGATCGGTGTCACCTCCGTCAGACGGCGCCCCAGACTCCTGGAGCAACAGGAAGCCTTCGTACTTGCCCGTGGCGCTACGAAGGTTCGGTAGATGTACGAGCCGAAACTCGGGCTCAGCTAACCGCTTCAGAGCATGCTGGAGCTGCCGAATCTTCTTGTCCCGCACGCTGGCGTAACTCAATGCACCACCACCCTGCTGAGCGGTTGTAGCTATCAAGTCGACCCAACTCACGGATTTGTCCGTCGCGTTGAGGGGGAGATGGTTGCCGGGACGCGTGCCCGCACGGCCTGCTTGCGCAACGAAGAGACCAGTGAGGTACAGCTTCAACGCAATGCCGCGAGGCGACGACAGGCGGGTCGCAGGCGGCCTCTCGGCGAGTGACGGTAGTAGCCGATCTGAGGGTTCGCCCTGGACGTCCGCCGGCTCATCGCGGTACACGAAGCTTCTGCGGATCACCAGGTGATCCGCAACTGGGATTCTAGCGAACGCTCCACACGCGCGGACTACCTCGCCCTCGCTTCTCTCAAGCTTGACCTGGCGAGCCTCAAACCGCCTGCGTTCACTGGGAGATGGCGGGAACAGCTGAGGAAACGAAGAACTCAAAACGAGTTTGCCCCCTCTGATCTGAGCCTCTTGATCCGCCAGAGATGGGCTCCATTTAGTCAACCATGAGCACTCACTGGCGGATTAAGCCGTGCCCGAAGTCTACTCGCCTCGCCGAGGCGACGCGTGCATTCTCGTGTGCAGGAGCCCGGAACCACAGAACAGGTAAGGAAATTGAGCGGCCCCTGGCTGTCATCCAAAGGCCGCTCATCCGGTGCTCTATGTCTCATCACATACAGAGTTAGGAGACGCACCAGTGCCGAGAGTACGCACCGGAGGCGAGCCCGACGAGCCCGAGCGGCTGCCGCTTCGGTGGGCGGTGATCTTCGTGGCCGCAGCGGGGGCCACGGCATTCACCGCATTGGTCGCCGGTCCCGTTGTAGCCATAGGGGTCTTCTTTGCCGTGGCCGGGGGCTTGCATGTCATGGTGGCTTGACCGCCCCTGACGCGCGCAAGGCGCCCCGCTCCGGCAACATGCCGGAGCGGGGCGTGGGCTCATGAACCGGCCGCGAGCTGCCACGTGGCCGCGAAAGCTGCGACCGCAGCGGCCAGGGCCGCGATGATCTGCCAAGGCCATCGGTTGGCTTCGAGACGGCGAATGCGTTCCTCATGGTCGTCGAGTTGGTCAGTGATCGCGGCTATCCCGTCGAGCTTCCCTTCGATACGGCTGACGCTCTCGCGGAGACCGCGAAGTTCGCCGTACATCTCGGCGGCGGTGATGGTGACGACCGGAACGTCGTCGCCACTCACGGATTGAGTCCCCTCGGGGCGGCCCCCGCAGTGGCGTTGGCGGTCTCGGTGATGCCAGGGCCGCTGCTGCCCGTGGTGCCCGTGGCTATTGACGTGACGACCGAGAGGATCGCGGCAATACCGGCAAGAGCGATGCCTCGGCCCCAGGGGAGGGCGAGAACGTCGGCCGCGTCGAGGCCGAGGGCCGCGATGAGAGTCTGCGCGAAGGTGCGGACCGCTCGCTCGGTGGTGGCGAGCCAGAAGCTGGAGCTGTTGATGGTGACCATGGTGGATCTCCTGTTCAGCTGTAGACGGGGAAGGCGTGGCGAGTGCCGAGGGCGGTCAGGGACTTTCGGCCGGGGACGCCGTCGGCGTCGCTGCCGGAGTAGCCGAGGCGGCGCTGCCAGGCCGCGTATGCAGCGAGGGTCTTGGTGCCGTATGAGCCGTCGATCCACTTCTCGGCAAGCAGTCCCTCGGCGTGCAGTGCCTTCTCTACGGTGAGGACGCCGGTGCGGTAGCTGGTCTGGCCCTGAGGTGCGCTGGGATCGTCACGGGCCGCGGCGCGGATGCGGGCGAGGCTGACCGGAGATCCGACCGGCAGAGTCTGCGGGTGCGGCCCGCCGTCGGTGGTCGGCTCGCGCTTGAGGCGCTTGGCGATGTTGCTGCGCAGGGCGGTGATGCTGACGCCGCGCGGGTCGACCTTGGCACTGGTCCATTCCCGGTGGCCGATCACGGACTTGGCGGTCCACTTGTGGGCGCGGCAGATGGCGGCCGAAGTGCGCTCGACGGCCTCGACCTGGGCCGCGGGCCAGGGGTCGTTGCCGTCGCCGAGGTTCTCGCATTCGAAGCCGTAGAAGCGGGCGTTGCCGTCGGTGTTGTGCTGGTTCGGGCGCGGTGGGGTGCTGGCGTAGTTCTCACGCTGGACGGCGTGTAGAACGTCTGCGTCGCCGCTGCCTGCGTGGTTGGCCCGGCCGTGGCCGATGAGGTGGACGATGCCGTCCTTGGCGATGACGCCGTGGCAGAGCGGGCCGGGGAGGTCGGTGTAGCCGTCGTGGCAGATGCGGAGGGTGGCGTCCGTGCCGCGGGTGACCGTGTGGTGGATGACGATGCCGTTGACCGGTCCCCAGGGTCCTTTGTGGTTGCGGTTGTGGGTACGCCAGCCGTCGTGTTCCACGACGGTGACGCCCTCGGCACGCAGCACCCTGACCAGGGCATCGGCGGATAGAGGTGTGGCCATGTGGTGGGGCTCCTTCGGTTGGGTTGCTATTCGTCGGCCGCTGCGGCGGCCTCGTCGTCGGGCGGTGCAGGAAGCCGGCCGCGGAGTTCGCGTACGTCCTCTTCGAGGCGGCGGATGCGGTCAAGCAAGTCGGGCGGGATGACGGCCACTACTCGTCTCCTTGATCGGTGCCGGTTGCCGTGGCGGTGTCCAGGAGGAGCGAGGCGGTCTCTGGCTGGCCACGTTCGGGGGCGCGGGCGGTGAAGCCGACGACGCGGTACCGGCCGGCGAACCGGTTGGTCCATACGTCGGCGATGCGCAGGCGGATGGTGGCGCCGAGGACGGCAGGGGTCATGGCCGCGGCGTCGAGGTTCACGGTGATCTGGGGAACGGTCTGCCGGTTCCACGCCTCGCGCAGGTCCGCGGTGGCGTGCTCGTTCAGGACGGACGTGCTGGTGATGGCGGTGTAGTCGCTGGTGCCGTCAAGGCGGGGCCAGCCCTCCTCGATGGCGCCCGGAATGTAGAGAGCGCTGGACATCAGCGGGCGCTGGCTGGTCTTTCCGGACGCGCCGCGCGAGCGCCAGTGGGTGGCGCGAGTGGTGGCGTCGTAGGGGAAGCGGTACGAGGTGACGGGGCCGGGGAAGTTCAGGACCGTGTCATTGCCGGAGCTGGATGTGGTGATGCGCGGGTGACCGAGGTGGAGTTCCTTGATTCGTTCGCCGGCGGTGTCGCGGTAGCAACGGATGCGCCACTCAAAGCCGTTGTCCGTGGCGGCCAGCTTGTCGAGCAGGTCCCGGACCTTTGGCAGGTCGTAGCGCGAGTAGCTGCGGGTCCGCTCGATGCCGGAGGTCTGTCCGTCGTTGACGCGGAGGCCGATGTCGCCGCCCTCGGCGGACTGCACGAGGTCCATCAGGCGCCGGGCGATCGCGAGTTGATCGCTGTCGGTGGCGGTCAAGTCGGCGGTTAGGAGCCGGTGGTCCAGGTAGCTGTCGAAGGTCGCCGCTTGGATGTCTGCCTTGGCTGGCGTGCCGCGGGCGGTGGAAGTCAAGGCGCTGGTCCAGACGATGCCGCCCCACCAGATGGTGCGATCGCGCTCGATCCAAACCGCGGTGCGGCCGGGTATGACGGCGGTGGTGATGCGCTCGGCAGTGACCGCGTCGGGGGCGGTGAGAGTGCCGGACATGGTGCCGGTCTTGCCTATGTAGTCCTCGATGCTCACGCCGGAGATCGGGAAGGCGTCGCGGATCTGGTCGGTGCGCAGGTCACAGAAGAGTGCCCGGTAGGCGGAGGTCATGGGTGGCGCCTCCGTCCCTACTCAGAGCGGGTACATGACGCCGTGCAGGCTCAGCCAGGGCGGTGTGTCGCCGGCGTCGCTGATGACGACGCCCAGGCCGTTGCTGTGGAAGTCGACCTTGATGCTGAGGATCGAGCTCGTGGAGGCCGAGCAGGCGACGGACAGGGAGCGGAGTCCAGTGGGGCGGGCGGTGGTGGGTAGCGCGGTGCGCAGGAACTTGCCGTCGCCGCGTGGGGCGCCGCGGCTGTAGGAGAGGTTCATGCCGCCGCGCCATTGCACGAAGCGGGTGCCGAGTAGGTCGATGACGCGGTAGCGGACATCGCCGTTGCTGTTGCCGTTATGGCCGTAGCCGGTCGCGAGGGAGACCTTGGTCCAGCCGATGACCTCGGCGGCGAGGCCGGACCAGGTGGTGCCGGTGAAGCGTTGGAGGCCGGTGCCAGTGTCGCGGTATTGGCCGCGGTAGGCGCCGGTCACGCTGTAGGGGGTGATGCCGCCGACGGCGGTGGTGTATCGGCGTACGTCGGTAGTGGCGGCGGGGAAGTCGATGCCGCCGGTGCCGGCGGAGAGTCCGGCGGCGACCTGGACGCGGTAGAGCGCCAGGGCGCCGGCCGGGGTGGGCGGTGGTGTGGGTGCGGCGCCCGGGGTGCCGGGGATGATCTCGACGGTGGCGAAGGTCTGGCCCGAGCTGTCGTAGGCGGTGTCGTAGATCCGTAGGACCACGAGGTCGATGCGAGGGTTGGCGGGGTCGCCGTCCGCGAAGACCAAAGCCTCCGGGGCGGTGATCGCGACCGGGTAGGCGCCCTGCGGACCAGTGCCCTGGATGGTCGCACGGCCGGTCGCGAGGGTTGCGGTCATCGGGCCGGTGGCAGCGAGCTCGAAGGGGTCGCCTCCGGGGATGACGCCGGGCGCGGTGGTGAGTTCGGCGGCGGGCGTCATAGCGCCGAGTGGGGCGAGGCGGGTGTCGTTGCGGGTCTGTCCGCCGGCGGCGTCGCCGCGGTTGGTCAGCCACGCGGCCCGTACGGTCATGGTGCGGCTCCTGGGGGTTGGGGTTACCAGTAGGCGGAGCGCCAGAGCACGGTCAGGGCCCCGTTGGGGTTGAACTCGGCGGCGCGGAAGGTGAGCAGCGAGTCGCCGGGCGGCAGCGTGAAGGCTTGTTCGGGGGTGCTGCGGGCGGTCGCGGTGTAGAGGCGCGGCGCGGTGTCGTTGAGGGTGACGGTGCCGGCCTGGGTGTCGATGACCAGCCGGTCGGTGGCCGCGAGGGTGATGTCGTACTCCAGCGTGGCGCCGGTGGCCTGGTTAGTGACGGTGGGCCGTACGACTGGGCCGGTGATCGCAAGGACGGGGTGGGTGTCGGCGTCGCCGGTGTTGTCGATGAGGACGGCGCCGGGGGTGCCGGCGGAGCCGTAGTCGAGGTCCCATGCGACGCCGGGCGGTGGGTCGGTGGGATGCCAGTCGATACCGGGTTCCGGCTCAGGCAGTCCGGTGCGCGCGACCTGCTCCTCGACCTGGTAGCGGCGCGGGTCGGCGCACGTGAACTGGACGGAGCCGGTGGGCTTGCCCCAGGTGTAGGCGCGGGAGGCGGGCAGGGTGCGGCGGGTGAGCCGCGCCCACATCAGGCGCCGGGCCCCGGCAAGTTGGACGATGAGCGGTGACTCGTCTTGGCGTACGGCGGTGGCCGTGCGCAGCTCCTCGAGTACGCCCGGGAACCCGGTAAGGCCGTTGTCGGCGTAGATAAGGAAGTCGAAGACGAGGACGCGTGGCCCGGCAAGCAGCCAGCCGGGCCACGCGCCGTGTGCTGAGGGCATGGGGACGGTGGCGTCGTCGAGGTCGGGCAGGTCGTCCCAGCCGGAGAGCTGTCGGCCGTGGATGGGTGTGGTTTCGCCCATCAGGTAGGTGCCGAACTGGAGTTGTCCGTCCTGGGTGACCTTCACCTCGCCGAGCGGCAGTCGGGCCATGGGCTCACCCCCTTGCCTTGGCGAGCCAGGCGAGTTCGCGCGCGATGGCGGCTGGGCTCTGGTTCTGCTGGGCCACGAACGTGCCGATCGACACCGCCGAGCCGGATCGGTCTCCCGAGGCCGTGAACTCGGGCTGCATCGCCTCAAGTCGCGGGGTCACGGTGGGCCGGTAGCCGGCGACCTCGTCGGTGACCGCTCGCAGGCGGGCGCGCAGGTCGGGCACGGCGTCGGTGATGCCGTCGGTGAATCCGGCCATGACCAGGCGGCCGGCCGGGCGTAGGAGGACGGCGTCGCGCTTCGGCGGGCCCTTCCATGAGGTCAGGGAGTCGGTCAGTCCGCCGAGGGTGTCCTTGACGCTGCCGAGCATGCCCTTGATGCCGTCGATGAAGCCCTTGATCAGGTCCTTTCCGGCATCGATCAGAACCTTCCCGAGATCGCCGAGGGCTTTGCCGATGTTGCCGGGCAGGTCCTTGAACCACTGCTTCAGGTTCTCCCACTCCGCGCGCAGTCCAGCGGCGAACTTGATGAGTCCGTTGACGGCGGCGGTGCGCAGCCGTGGGCCGAACTCGCTGAGTGCGGACCAGGCTCGTCCGGGCAGGCCCGCGAGCCACTCGACGGCCGCGTTGATGCCGGTCGCGACCCATCCGCCGAAGCGGGCGAAGAGGTCGCGGAAGAACTTGCCGATGCCGGCGACCAGGTCCTTGGCGTGCTGCCAGGCGCCGGAGAAGTCGCCCCGCAGGAGGTCGGTGATCAGTCCGAGTGCGGGGATGAGGATGTTCGTCACGGCCGAGGCGAGGACGTCTGCGAAGAGGCCAGCGAGCTGGCCGACGACGGCGATGATCGGGGTGAGGATCGGCATCAGGGCGGACAGCACGTTGACCATCAGCGTCGTGAACGCCGCGATCAACGGGGTCAGGCCAACGAGGAGTTGCGCGAGGATCTGGCCGACCTGGGCCAGTGACGGGGCGAGCGCGGAAATGATCTGCGTCGCGATCATGACCAGGATCGGCGCGAGCTGTGTAGCCATCGCGAGGAACGGCGCTAGCAGAGCCGGGAGTTGAGCGAGGACCGGTTGAAGGGCGGTGCCGAGCGCTGAGACGAGCTGCCCGATGACGGGGCCGAGCGAGGCCAGGATCGGGGCGAGGGCGCCCGCGATCATGGTGATGACGTCGGCAACGATGGGCACGATGTCGGCCAGTACACCGGCGACCGCGGAGACCACCGGCGCGAGCCCGGTGCCCAGCGCGGTGATCAGGATTTCCAGCGCTGGGCCGATAGCTGCGAAGGCTTGTTGTAGTGGCCCAGCCAGGGCACCGACTAGCGAGGACAGCAGGGGTAGGGCGGCCTGGAGAGCGGCGCCGAGGACGCCGGAGATCACGCGCCCGGCCGAGGCCAGGGTCTCGAAGAGCCCGCGGAAGGCTTCCTGCGCCGCGTCGGTGCCGGTGACGTCGGCGAGGGTCTGGGAGACGGTGTTCAGGACGCCGAGGAACCCGGCGCCCGCGTCGGCGGCAGGGCCGAAGATGTTGCCGAGGGCCGTGCCGAGATTGCCGAAGGTGTCGAAGAGCTGCCGCACCTGGGCGAGGGCGCCCTCGATGCTGGCCTGCATGGACCCGGAGTTGAAGGCCCGGTCCATCTTTCCCGAGAGGCGTACGAGCGCGTCGTCCGCGCCCTTGGTGAGCCGTTCAAAAGCAGGCCCCGCAGCGGCGCCGATCTGCACCAGACCCTGGATGAGGACCGCGGGCGCCTTGGACAGGTTGCCGAGGCCCTTGTTGGCCGAGGTCATCGCCTCGCCCAGCGGGCCGCGGAAGGTGACCGCGGCGCTGGCGGTCTCCCGTGCCATCTGGTTCAGCGAGGTGGCAGCGCCAGTGAGCCCGATCTTCACCACCGGAAGAACGGAGCTGCCCAGCTCCTTCAAGCTGGCGCTCAAGTCCTTGAACAGCGCGCCCTGCACCGAGGAGCGCACGCCCTGCCAGGCGGGTGCCATGGCGCGCAACTGACCCACCGTGGCCTGAGCGGCGGGTGCCAGTTTCGCCAACGCGTCGGCATCGCCCTTGAGCGCCTCCGCCACCCCATTGGTGCCGATCTTGATGGCGGCGGTGGCGGACGCCATGGCGATCAGTCCGGTCGCGGCGACGCCGGCGGCGGGCGCCAACTGCACCAGTCCGGCGCCAAGTCCAGCCAGGTTCGGGATGGCGGTCAGGGCGGCGGCGCGCACGCTGCCGATGGCGCGCGCCACATTCGCCAGCGGCCGGCCAGCGCTGTCGCCGCGGCCGCCGAGTCCGCCGATGGCGGAGGTGACACGGCTCAGACCGGAACGGTCGACGTCGACGCGGACGGTGATGCGGTGGTCCCGCGTGAGCAGCGCGAGCTGGGCGCGGGCTGCTGCGTCGTCCAGGTCTACGTCAACGGTGGTGGTGCGGTGGCGGGTCAGCAGCGCGAGCTGGGCTTGGGCCGCGCCGTCATCGAGGTCCGCGCGCAGGTCGATCTGCCGCGGGCGAGTGAGCCGTTCGAGGCTGGACAGGACCCGGCTCGTGGCAGCGCGGTCGAGTACCGGAAGGATCGGCACCCGTACCGGGCGGTTGAGGCGTTCCAGCCGGGTGGCAAGGGCGCCGAGCGTGGCGGTGTTGAGCCGCGGCTCGACTGCTACCTCGATACGGCCGTCCAACGTGCCGGTCAGTGCGCGAAGTTCGGCAGCGAGGCGGGAGGTGTCGGCCTCGACCGGTACGCGTACCCGTGCCCGGGTGCTGGCCAGGGCAGTCTGCAGGTCGGTGCGGAAGGTCCGGGCGTCTGGGGTGACGGGGATGCTGACCCGGGTCTGGATGGCGCCGAGCTTGTCGCGCAGCTCGGCGCCGAAGCCACGGGTGTCCGGGGTGACGCGTACGGCTATCTTGGCGCGCTGCTCGATCCGGTCGAGGAACGTCTGGAGCGAGGTGGCGAAGCCGGAGGTGTCGGGCAGGACGCGGATGGAGAGGCGCTCGACTTCGCGACCTCCGGGTGATCCAGCCAACCCTGATCACCTCCTCGCCACGGGATCAGGGCGGCGCGCTGCGGTAGCGCTCCGGCAGGGGCTTAGCGAGGGGGTGTACTGAGAGGTCCAGCGGGCCGCGGCGCACAAAATGTGTGCCGGGTCGCGGCAGCGGCTTGGGGCGTGGGACCGGCTTACGGCTACCTGCCTGAGCGACGGTCCAGGCGGTGTGATGGGCAGCGTCGATGACGTGCGCGATCAGGTGGGCGTGCAGGTCCCAGCCGCGGTGGGCCGGGTCGCCGGTGAGGCTGGTGGCGAGGGCGGAGCCGGTGGGCAGGTGCTCGGCCAGATCCAGGACACGACGCGGGGCGAGCTGTCCGCGCCACACGTCGGCCAGGTCGAGGCCGTACCGATGCTGGAGATCAGCGCGAAGAGCGGCGCCGTGTCCTTCGCGGATCAGTTGGCCGAGCTGGAGGCTTCCGGGACCTGGGTGCCGTTCTGCCAACGCTCGATAAGGGTGACGAGCAACCCCAGAGGCCAGGTGGTGAGTTCGGCCTCAAGGGTCGTCGGGTCGTCGGCCACCAGGAGGAGCAGGCGCCGCATGGCACCGATGGCGGCGGTGAGGCGGTTGTCCGTGCTCGCTGTGTTGATCTCCTCAAGGAGCTGCTCGACGACGACGTAGTCGGCCTCGGCGAGCATCAGCGTGGAGCGCAGCCAAATGGCAGCACCGGATTCCAGGGTCAGGGGCAGTGCTTCATAGGTGATCTCGGCTTCGGCGCGCAGGGCGGCGATCGAGAGGGCTTCAGCCACGGTCGGGGTTCTCCATCACGCTCGCGGGGGTGGGCTGTTGGCGGTGGGTGATCAGGAGCCAGGGCCGGCGCCGAGGATCGCGGCCCATTCGCCGATCGCGCCGCCGAGGGCGGAGGAGCCCAGGAAGGTGCCGGTGATGGGGAAGGAGATGAACGCCTCGGCATCGAGGCTCACCGCGTCCGAGCCGAGCAGTGAGGTACGTGGGTGCCACAACGGTACGAAGTTCTGGCCGTCCACGATGATGAACAGCAGGGCGCGGACCTGGGGTTCGGGCCGAGCGGGGATACGGAAGGAGCCGTCCGGCTGCACGGCTTCCTCGCCGGCGCCGAAGTAGAGGCGGTAGGTGTCGGTCGACGCCTGGACCGACTGGAAGGTCACGGCGTAGGTGACGTCCGGGGAGGTCTGGCGGAGCTTGGCGTTCTGCCAGGAGCCGATCGTCTCGGGCTCGTCGCCATCGCGGGCGAACTCGGGGAGTTCGTCGCGGGAGGTGTGGCCGATGTTGGTCCAGCCGGGGCCAGGGTTGAGCGGGTCCGTGATGGCGGTGGGCTTCGGGGTGTCGGGGTCGGCAAGGTAGATATGGCCGGTCCCCGGGATGAGGGCGGCCTCGTCGATCAAGGGCATGGTGGGTCAGCCTCCAAGTGGGCGGACGGTCAGGTCGGGAGTAGCGGCCGGGCAGTGATCCGGTAGGTGGCCTGGAACCGGAACAGGTCGGCACCCGGGGTGGGGAAGGTGTCGCGGATCTCGGTGGGGCCGGAGGGTTCGGCCGCGAAGCGGGAGAGGTAGCCCTCGGCTTCGGGGTGGGCGAACTGGGCGGCGCAGGCGTCGAAGAGCACGGCCCGCACCTGCCGGGCCAGCCGGTGGGCGATGCGCCGCTCTGCGGCCGCACACTGCACATCCACTACGGCGGCATCCAGGCCGCGCGGATCGGGCGCGGCGCCGGCGACGCGGCGGGCCACGACGAGCGGGAGGCGCTGGGGCCAGTCGTCGGGCCACAGCGTGAACACGTTGGTTCCGCTGGGTAGTCCGGCGGTCAGGGCGGCGCGGACGAGTTCATCCACGTCGGGCAGGACAGCGGTCATGCCTGGCCCGCCTCGATGGCGTGGATGCCCTCGACCCAGCGGCCATTGGCCGCGGTGTGCCCGTAGTTGATGGACATGACCAGTGGATGGGCGATGTAGATGGTGGAGTCGGTGGTGTTCGACTCCACGCGCAGGGAGGCGCGCAGCCGTCCGGTGTGCACGTGTTGGTCGACGACTGCTTGTACGCGGGCGGCTCGGGCGTCTAGTTCGGCACGTACCGCGGCGCGTACGGCGGACAGGTGGGCGATGCGGGCGTCCAGGTTGCGGGAGGCGCGGGCCATGGGTTCCTCACCTTCTGCGGATCGTCGCGGTGTCGTGCCGGGTCCGCAACGACCCACGGCGGTGGGCAGGCTCACCGACCACCGCCCAGGTGCGGCCGCGCCAGGTGACGCGGGCCCAGGGGCCGACGGGCAGGGTGCGGGCGATGATCCGGTAGAGCGTGGCGTCGAGGTATCCGGGCTCGGGCTGCTCAGTGGAGGTAATCGGCTGGACGCGGCAGCGCACGGCGATGGGTGCACCTTCGGCACCGCGGGTTCCGTCCGGCAAGACAGGGCCAGCCGGATAGATGACAACCGTCTCGGGGCCGCGGTCCAGCAGGCTCATCGACACCACCAGTCGGGCGGCCAGACCGGGCCGGGCGGGTGCCGGTGCCGGCGGGGCGGGTTGGTGGGGGCGATGGTGAAGGCGCCGCGCCCAATGCCGAGCATGATCAGCTCGTCAGGGAGCAGTATCAGGAAGCCGGCCGCTGCCCGAGAGTCGAGTTGATAGGAGTAGTCGCCTTCGGTCTCGGCTCGGTAGCCATCGGGGTTGCGGGCCACACGGGCGACCATGGAAGCCTCGATGAAGTCCACGGTGGCCTGGGTGACTTGGCCGGAGGCGATGCGCCGGTCGAGGTCCGGGACGCGGGCGTACAGATACGTTTCCGCCTGGGTGATCAGGGCCTGAATCTGCGCGTCACCCAGTTCGGTGCCCTCGGGGAGCAGGGCTTTGACCTGCTCAACGGTCGCGGTCACTGTCCCCCCTTCGCCGGACGAAGGTTTCGACCGCGTCGGCCCAGGTCTTCAGGTCGCCCGCCGGGTCCAGCTCAGCAGAGCGTTCCAGGGCGCGGGTGGACGCGGTGGCGTAGGCGTCCAGCTCCAGCACGGAGGCAAGGACGGACAGCCAGGAGTCGAGGTCGTCCCGGTCGGCGAAGATCCCCGCGTGGCCGAGGGACTCGGTCAGTCCCGGGGTCGGGTGGGCAACAACCGGGATACCGGAGGCCATGGCCTCCACACCGACCCGACCCCAGGACTCATACGAGCTGGGCATGACCATCACACGGGAGCGGGCATACACCTTCTCACGCATGTCGTGGCCGGAGACGTGGTCGATGATCTCCAGGTTCGGCAATGGGTGCGGCGGCAGGATCTGGTCACCGTACGCGCCGAGCACGCCGAGGAACTCCGTCTCCGGCATCCGGGCCGCAATGCGCCAGAACAGGTCTCCGCCCTTGTCGGCGTTGAGGTTGACCAGCGTCACGCATTCCCCCGGCGTGGTGCGGTACTCCTCCGCGTACACCGGGGGTCGCACGATCGCGGTGTTCTGCGGGCGGGCGTGGTCGGCGAACTCGCCGTAGAAGACCTCGGCTTCGGCACGCATCCAGTGCGAGTTGTAGACGGCGAGGTCGACACCGGCGGCGTGCCGGAAGGTAGGCAGATGGGTGTTGTGGCAGATCGCGGCCATCGCCACCCCGTACTCGCGGGCCAGGGCGGCGACCATCGGCACGTTCTCCAGGTGGGAGACCAGTACGTCGGAGTCGCGGGCGTGGGCAGCGAAGTCGATGCGGGCCTGGAACGGGATGACCTGCACCCCGTCCAGGATGTAGCGGTGCGGGATCTGCCCGTACCGCGAGAGCCACACACTGACCTCGTGTCCACGCTCGACCAGGGCGCGAAGCATGGAGTGGAGCATCCATTCCCCACCCGCATTGTGGGCGGGCGGGTAGGCGTGCACCCGGGCCGTGATCCGCAGCGGGCGAGGAGTCGGCATTAGCTACCGCCACCCTTGGCAGTCAGGGTGACGAACGCCTTCGGGTTACCGACGACGAACCCGAAGTACGCCTCCGCCAGGATCAGAACCAGGTTCTCCTGGAAGGCGGAGTGCCACACACCATCCACGTCGACGTACCCGGCCTCGGTAGAGATCTTGATCGTGATATCCATGCCGACGCCGTACCTGCACTGGTCGAAGTCGCCGCCGATCAGGCGCAGTCCGGTGTCTCGGGCGCCGCTCTGGCGGATGACCTTGCCGGAGATGCCTCGGCTGTAAGAGAGCGGCAGGCCCACCAGGGAGCCTGATCCGACGGCGCCAATTCCCGGGGTGGTGGTGTCCACGAAGACCGGGCGGCCGTTGATGTCGGTGGCGAGCAGGAGGTCTGGGCGCAGCCGCGGGTCGCCGGCCCAGCCGGTGACGTCGTAGCCCTCGGAAGGATCCTCCGGGTCGTCGTCGCCGTCGACCACGAGCTTCATCCCGTTTACGAGGTCGGCCCAGATGCCGCCCTTGTTCTGCGGGGCAGTGCCGAGCTGCACGGTGTAGGGGGTCTCGGTAAGGAAGTCGGCGAACGGGCCGGGCCCGCCGGTGGGGGTCTTGCCGTGGATGGCGGCGAGGTCGAAGGCACGGGCCAGAGCCTTGGGCAGGTCCCGCTGGATTTGGGTATAGAGGCCGGCGGCGTTGCTGTTGGCGACCTCTTGGGAGATCGGCACCAGGCAGGCGACCTTCTCACCCTGCATGATCTTTGCGCCGATACCGGCGGTGCCCGTGGGCTTGGGCCCGCCCTCCTTGACCCAGCCCGCGGTCGGCAGGTCGAGCGGGACGGGGATAGCGGTCTGGGCTGTCATGGCCAGCGGCACTCGGTCGGCCAGGCGCATCACCGCGGACTCTTCGACCGCGCGGTCGAAGATCGGGGAGGTGATCTCCGGCGGTAGGAGTATCGGCTCGATCGCGGAGAGCTTGACGGGGGTTGCAGCCATATCTGGCCCTCACTTCATGGGGGTTCGCCGCGCGCGTCAGCGCAGCCGGGTCTGGATGATCTGGGCGAACTGATCGGCCGCGGAGAGTGGCGCAGCCTCGCCGCCGCCCTGAAGGCGGTCGGGGCGGGGCGGACGGGCGGCGCTAGCCGGGGCCAGCTCGGCAAGCGCCTTGGCGTCCTTCTCCATGGCCTCGTCGTCGTCCCCCTGGATGCGGGAGATCAGAACGTCGGGGAGCTGGTACTTGCGACCCAGCCGTTCACGGGTGAGCTGGTGCTCGGTTGCGGCGAGGCGGTCGTGGGCTTCCTGGATGGCGGCCTTCGCCTCCTCCGGGTCGGCCATGCCGGCGAGCTGGTCCTTCAGCCCACGCAGTTCGATACGGCGCCGGGCGGCTTCGTCCCGGGCTCGGGTGAGTTCGCTGCGGGCCCAGTCCGGGAGCGTGCTCTCGTCCTGCTTGGGCGGCGAATCCTGTCCGGCTTCTGAGGTGTTGGCATCGTCAGAGCCCGCGGTGTTGTCGCTGGTGGAGGTCGGCGGGACTGGCGCGGCCTGCGCGTCAGGCATGCGTGATCAACTCCCTTGAGGCCGCGGTGCGGCCCGGGTGGTCGTTAAGGAGGGTGTGTTCAGGCGAGCGATACGCCGCGGGCGCGGGCGCGGCGGCGCCGGGCCTCGATCGCACGCCGGTACGCGTTGATCGCGTCCTGTCCGGCATGGCCTTCAGTGGCCTGGTCCCACAACTCACGCAAAGCGCGGCCCTGTTCGGGCAACCAGTCCGTGCGCGAGTAGATAGGGATGACCTGGCAGTGACACATGTCGTGGTACTTCTCCAGATCCTCCGCGTCGACCGGAGCCAGTGGGCCGGCACTCCCCTTGAGCTGGGCGGCGTCTCCGGACCGGTAGATGGCGCCGCGGGAGGCGAGCATGGCGCACCATGCGCACGGGTCGGCGTCGGTCACGCGCGCCCAACCCACCGTCTGTGGATCGGCGGCCGAGGCACGATGAAGGAGGTCCCGGCCGCCGCGGAGGGCTTCGCGGTCGGCCGCGGCGGCGGCCGTCGTACCCGCATCGCGCATCAGGGCATCGAGCTCAGCGAGGAATCCGGCGTCGTCCAGACGCCCCGTATCCGTCTGCCGCTCGGCTTGGGCGAGGCGCTGGCGGGCGTGCACGGGTCCGGTGACCACCAAGGATGTGCGGGCCGCGGCATCGAGAGCGGCGGCGTCCGGCTCGGGCCAGGTGTAGTCGTCTTCGACGATCACCTCCAGACCGTCGTCGTCTACGTCGAGGTCAAAGTCGGCAAGATCGACGAAGTCGTCGCGCAGTTCCCCCAGCGTGATCACGTCACCGGCCGGCTCCGCGTCGTAAGGCGGCAGTGTCGCGTCGGTGTTCATAGCGCGGTGTAGTCGCAGGTACGACGCGGCGAGTGTGCGGGACTCGGTGTGGGAGGTGGCGATGGTGGCGAGGGATGCGTCCAGCCACTGGGGTGCAGTCTCGTCTAGACGGTGGGGCTGGACGAGGCGTTGCCATCCGTCAAGCACCTGCGTGGCGGTACGGGACGACAGCGCGGTCTGGGCGCGACGGTGTCCGTCGGTGAGCTGCCGGAGACTATCGCTCCGGGCCATCCGGCGCCTCCTCGCCCGTGGTGCCGTTGTCCGGCTGAGCCGTCCGAGTGCGGGTGGCGCGATTCAGAGAGTCGGCCAACCGAGAGGCGGGGTCAGCCTGTTGCCATAGTTCGGCAATTCGTTCCTGCTCACTGACCGGCAGCCCGAGGGCTTCGGGCCCATAGGCGGGCGGGAAGACCTGGGCGGCGACCATCTTGGACACGTAGTCGGCTTTCGCCGCCATCGTCGGGGTAGATGGGTCGCGCCATATCGTGGCCAACTTCTCCACGCCCTCGGGATAGTTGCCGCCCTCGGTAATCCAGACGGCGAGGCGCAGTACCTGCTCCCACGGCCCGCCGAAGGCGCGTTGGCGGCGCTCACACGCCTTGACCAGACGAGCCTCCTCCGCACGGATCGCGTCTGCACTGGTGGGGTTGTCCGCGCCGGCCGCAAAGTAGGAGAGCGGCACGCCCTGCAATGAGGCGGCGAGCTTGCCGTATTGGGTGATCGCGTCGGTGAAGTTGCGTAGCTCGGCCGCGGGGAACTGACCCGCCTTCGCTTGATCGTTGGCGAGAGCCCAGACCCGGCCGAGGTAGGCCTCCCAGGCGGGGACCTTGTTGCCATCGGCATCCTCGAAGTCCTCCGGGGTGGCGCCGAGGATGTAGCGCTGGGGCACAGCCTGGAACTCGGTCGCGATCTGCAGGTTCGTGATTGCCCGACAGCATGCATCTGCAACCGGGATGACACGGAGCATCTCCGAGCGGCCGGCCCGGTCGGCGACTCGGGGCCGGTTGACGAGCGGTACGACCGGGATCTGCGGCATGCCGTGCGCGTCACGGTCCACGACAGTCCAGCCACCGGCCCCACCTCCCTCGTGGACCACCTGCACGGTCTGGCCAGGCAAGAACAGTGAAGCGGCAACCGCGGTGGCACTGTGTGCGTACTCAGGCAGATCGACCTCGCCAGGGTCCTGTATGAAGCGTGCCGCTGCGCGGACTTGCCGGGTGAGCGGGTCGCGTTCATGGGTCATCCACAACGGTGACTCCACGGTGATCGCCGGGCCGCCGGTGGCGTCCGTGCCGACCACTACGTAGGCGCGGCCGTAGATCAGGGCGTCGGCATGGGCGAGTTGCGACTCCTCGTCCAACCCGGAGGCCTGCCATATATCCCAGAGCACTTCGGAGGGAGCATCGGAAGCGGAGGTGCGGAAGCCCTCCACATCAAGGCGTTCCTCAATGGTGTCTGCGGCCTGCGCCGGCCAGGCGATCACCGTGCGCAGGGCGTCGTATCCGGGCGGGACGTTCAGGCCGATGGAGCGCATGTAGGTGTCGGCGTCGTAGTACCTGCCTAGTACTTCCAGCCCGCCGTTACGCAGGGAGGCGGTACGTGAGTTGATCAACCGCTGATAGAGACGGCTAAGGGTGCGTTCCTCGTCCGCCGTGAGCCGCTCTGTGGAGGTGGCCATGCGATCACCCCCGTGTCCGTCTGTCAGCGCAGGATGGTCACCTTGCGGGAACGGTTGCGCGCGCCGGTGGCGACGGCATCGAGGCGGCACTGCCAGGCAAGGACGGCGGCGACCGCGGCATCGATCTTCCGCGGGGAGTCGGGGTGCTCCTTGGCGATCTGCAAGCCCGAGGCCGACGGGCGGCGCCGCGCGTTGAGGATGTGGCGGGTCAAGACGGACGAGCCGCTATGCGTCAGCTCTCGGTCCACGACCGCGGCGTGGAACTTGTCCAGCGCCCGCACGATCAGCCCGGACCGGCCGCCCGTCATCCACCATTCGATGGGGTGCTGGCGGCTCGACTTCACCGGGAGCCGAACCCCGTACTTTGCCTCCCAAGTGGCGATGTGGCCCTCCCACTTGGCAGGGTCGGCGTAGAAGCCGACCACGTCGAAGCGGCGGAAGGTTTCCTCGACCGCGGCCAGCACCTCGGCAACCGGGACTTCCCAGGTGTCCCCGGCGGGGCCGTCGGGTTGTTCCCAGATCTGGATCGGGAACAGGTGGCCGTCCTCGACCCGGCAGGCGATGAGCGCCGTGGCGTCGGTGACACCCTTGCGGCGCCGGCGTGATCCGTCGAAGCCGAGCACGATCCGGTCGCCGGCGGCGACGGTCGTGTCCGGGGCTGCGCAGCCCGACCATTCGGGCTGGGCGAGCCAGGAGTCGGTGGCGTGGGTGACCTGGTTGAGGAAGTAGCGGCGTGCGTCTTGCGGGTCGGTGTCCGGGTCCCAGTAGTCCATCAGGACTCGGCGCAGATTGACCCAGCCGCCGTTGGCGTCCGCACTGCCGCCGTAGGCGACGGCGAGGCCGGTGAGGAGCGAGTCCTCGTCGGCGGGGTCAGTTTCGGCCGGGGCCTCGCGATGATCGAAGAGAAGGCCGTCGTCGGCCTTGGTCTTCCCCTCCACCTGCTTCTTCCAGGCTTCGAAGGACCGCTCGGCCACCGAGTCCTCACCGGGCACAAAGGCGTTCGGCGTCTCGACCGAGGCACCGTTCACCTTGGTCAGGTTGCGACGGATGGTCGCAGCGAGCTTGCGGCCTCCGTTGCTCGGCGTCCATGACTCGGTCTGGTCCATCACGGAGAAGACCGGGCGGAAGCCCTCGCGCGAGTTGGCCGCGGACGTCGTGAACTCGATACGCCCGTCTGGGACGTTGACGAACGACTCCATCGGCTCGATCGCGTACGCATCACGTACGGGACCATGGCGAGCCATCTCCAACAATGGATCCCACGTATTCGCCGTCTGATCCTCGCTGACTGCGACGATCTGGACCTTTGCCTTGAAACCGAGCGAGGTCCACTCCCGGCCGACCGGCTCGCCTTCGGCATCCCAGCCGTCCGGCACCACTGGGCCGAGCGCCTCGGCCAGGCAAAGCGCAGCGAGCAGAGGGGACTTGCCCCAGCCCTTCGGTCGCGACAAGACCGCACGCCGGATGCGCCGGCCGTTGACCAGAGACCGCCCGCGGATCGCGGGCCCATCGAAGCGCGGGTCGATGGCATACATCTGGAGAACGAACAGCGCCTGTTCATCGGTGAGCACGAGCGGCTCATTGGCCGCCGGGCCGTCCGGAACGATCAGGTACTCGGAGATCCAGTCCAGTACCTGCCAGCCCAGCGTCGGTAGTTCGCCTAGGTAGTTCGGTCCGCGCCAGGGCACGGGTGACCACCCCCAGCCTGCCTACGTCTCCGCGGCCCCGGCGGGTTTGATCACCCGTAGCGTGGCGTACCGATCACGTGCAGCCGCCTCCCGGTGAGGGCGCTGGGCATCTGCCTCGTCGGCCTGTGCGAACTGCATGCGCAGCCGAGATCGGTCCTCCGGTGTCGCTCCGAACTTGGCCACCCGTAGCCGCAGTTCGGCGGCGGCTGACGCTTCGCCCGACCACAACCGGGCGTGGATGAGCGCGGTGTCGAGGAGGAAGTCCCAGTCAGTGGAGGAGAAATGCTCGGCCTGCGGCGAGGCCCGCCACATCTGCCACCAGTCCCGTGTGCGCTCCGGCCAGTCCCCTTCCTCGCCGGGCCACCATGGGAGGTCGGGTGGCTCGGCCTGTTCGAAGCGGAGGACAGTCTGTGGAGACGGTTCGGCGTTTCGCCGAGCACGGCGCACAGGGTCCTTGGGGGCGGGGCCTCGGCCAGCCATTTTTCCCCCTTCGCCTACGAAAGCTCTCCGTGCTGCAGCTGGCGGTGGTAGCCTCTCGGTGGCCTTTAGGGGGCCGGTCCCGACGCTGAGCTGCCCCAGTGCAGCGTCACCTATGGGATGAAGAAGCCATAGCTTCACCGAGTTGGTTTTTGCGTGTCCGATTGCACCCGTTTGGGGTGCGCCGATCAGTTATCGGACGTTCAGGGGCAGCAGCGTTCGAGGACGGATCGTGCCATGTCTGCTGGCGGACGCCTCTCCACCCTTACTCGAACTCGGGTCACCTACACCGGCGAACCGTTTCAATTCGCCAAGGATTCCCTCAAACAACAGGACAATCAGACGCCGTTGCCGGTAGCGACTGGCGCCCAGGCACAGCTGGAATCCCAAATCATGGCCCTCTTGGGAAATGGCGGGCGCCTTTGGGCGCACCCCACAGGTATCTCAGCGGTGCTGATGCGCCCCGGCCATCCTCCAGTGATCAAGCTTGACGGCCAGTCTGCGGGCGCACCAACCTCCATGAACGAGTTGGCACTTCGGAACCTTCTTCCCTGCGCAGAGGTCGGGGTCCAGATTCGAGGCGCCATCGGACTGCGCGTAGAGAAAGTGAACCGGTCAGATCTCCACGTGAAGCTGGTTGGCACTGACAGCCGTGCCATCTTGCGAGGTATTCCGCAAACGAACTGGCACCGTGAACTAGATGGCGAGTGGGAGAGACTTCACACCATGGGGTTCCCGCCTCTATGGGAAGAAGACTCTCTGACGGAACACGAACAGCAGGACACACAAGAATTCCCAGCTCTCGCAAAGACGGATCGGGATATCAGCTGGCTTGGATCCGCCATGCTGCGCAGAATTTCCGCACTCTGCAGCGCAAGCTCAGCCTACTTCGTCAACTCTTGGATCACGGGAGCTGAGTGGATCACCGAGATAAGCACAGCCACCGGCGCGGACTTCAACCACCATCACCTCCTGGCCGCGCTCACTGATCCTGTCTGGGGAGCAGCGCTTCGCGTCAGACGGTCCTTCTGCGCGTGCGATCCCCTCGGAAAGCCCAAGGGGCAGTGCCTCTTCTACCTCGGCCACAAGGACGGAAGAACGGGAACTCTACAGCTGCGCTTTCTTCCCGACCCTGTAAACGATCGCGCCACCAAGCGCGCCGCGCTCAGATCGGTCGGCGCCGATGCCGCATGGATTGATCGGGTACTACCCATCACCGGAAATGAGCACGGTCCAGGGGTGGCCCGATGAAATGGGATCAGATCACACTGTTCGTCCTGGCCGCATTTGGGGCAATGTCACTGCTCCTTTACCAGGTTCAGGAGTTGCTACTCAAGATCCCTGCCGTGGTACGAGCGTGGCGCGAAGTGCGGCAATGTCTCAGCCCCGCGGCGCAGCAAACGATGCGTCGGGACCGAGATCCTTCCCCATCTCAACAGGTCTCCGACGACGCCACCCCTGGGCAGCCCCAGACCCGTACATAGACCGAGCCGCAATACGCTTGCGGTCTTCACGGACCCCGGGGGGAGGGACCTCCCCCGGGGCGAGGAGGTCATTTCACTGCAGCCCTGGGTGCCGCTCTCCGGGCCGGCCCCGCGGGGGTCGTCGCGCGCGCCGTCCTGCCGCGCTCTCCGCAGCAGTCTTACGTTTGTGGTGCCACCGGCACAGCGACTGGAGATTGGCGTCGCGGTGATCGTGGCGGTCACCAATGTGGTCCACGTCTGTGGCTCGCGCAGGACAGCGGGTTCCGTCACGCATCCGGGCGACGCATTGGTACCCGTCGCGGGCCAGGATGCGGGGGCGTCGTCGCGATCCCCAATCCCGGGGTAGCTCCGCACGGCGGCGACTAGTTGACCAGGCCATTACTCTCCCCCTCACGCAGGAGGTAAAGCCCATAGGCCATGCTCGAGGGCCTACTCATGCAATGAACAAGCCCCCGAATCATTCAGGCTCGGGGGCTTACGGAAGGCTCTATTGGTGGGCGCAGATCACCACCATCTGAACGAAGTGTGACACCAACCACCCTCAAGATCAAGGCGTTTCGTGATCAGGTTGCCCGTCGACCGCCTCGACGCCTGGTGTCACGCTCGGCTCTAAGCACGTCCAGCTCCCGCCACCAGCACGTGCGCGATCCCGGAATCCGCACAGGCTCGACATACCCCCGACGAGCCCACTGCCGCAGAGTCGCGGGAGCAACTCTGGCGAGAGTCGCAGCCTGTGCAGTAGTCAGGTAGTTGTTGGCGAGGCCAGACATGTGCCGTTCGTACTCCAATCCGTGACGAGCCTCCTCAGCCACCCGCCAGCGCTGCCCTGCGGACGCGGCGGCCATACCCATCGGAGGTGCCGAGCAGCTTCCCCAACTCGGCTCCGTTCAGGCCTGGGTTATCGGCGAGTAGTTTCCTTGCAGCGGCGACCGCCTCTGGGCTCACACGCTCCGACGTACTCGCGCCCCCTACCGTGCCGTTGGTACCGCCCCGTTTGCGGTCCCCACGCGGTACTTGGTCCTCACCCGTCGACACCAAGTGAGGTACGAGCAGCACTCGCGGCATCGCGCCTGGTCCGGCACCGGCCCCTGAGGCCGGTGACGCTGGGGGTTCCGTGGCGTCCGCAATCTGGAGTGTGTGCACCCGCCAGATCACGAGCGGAACCAGCAACGAGACACCCACGATCAGCGGAACGGTAGGGCCGATGCGGCCGGCCTCAAGGAGATGGGCGGCGACTTGTGCAGCACCCATGATGGTCAGGGCGCCGGCGATGTCCCGCCCTCTCCCTCGACGGACGGCAGCGATGACGTAGACGTCGATCGCCACCGGCAGCAGAGCAGCGACGAAACGATCTGCGCCGAGGGAGCGGGCGAGGTGGTACTCGGCGACCGCCGTGAAGAGCACACCGGCGGCAAGGGCGATGTTCACCAGGGCAGTGCCGGTTCTGTCGGTGCCGGTAGCGTGAGAGCTACGCATTCAGGGCCTCCTAGTAGGTCCTGGGTGTCAGGCCCCGGGCCGGTGTTCGAGCACCGCCTGGGGCCGATTCATGTGCGGATCTTGGTTCTGGTGCCGGGGCCGCACGGTGCGATTCCGGCACCGGCGGTCAAGCAGCAGAGGTCATGAAGGTTCCGGCCCAGGCGTCGTACCGGTCCCAGGTGGTGAACCAACGGCACGCCCGGCACCGGACGGTGTCGGTTCCGCCTTCCCGCTCGAGGGCTCGCAGATCGCACTGCGGGCACGGTGCCGCCAGTCGGGAGGTTCCGCGATCGGCGCGGAGGAGGCGCCGGGTTCCTGCTGCCAGAGCGAGGACTTCGTGGCCGTATTCGGTGGCGAACGGGGCGGACATGGCTGCGGTGTGCCGGCGGCCCAGGTAGTCCACAGCCGAGGTGAGGGCGCGGCCCTCACCGGCGTGGTCGATGCCGACTGCGGCAGCCTGCTGGCCGAGGTGGGTACGCAGTGCGTCCTCCCAGGCGCACGTAGTGCGCAGGATCTCGTCAGCCTGGTCGGCCCCCGGACTCACGGACGGTGTTCCGGTGCCGCGGCTGGTGGCGACCTTCTCTCCTGCTCCGGCTGCGCGTTGGCCGGCGTCCCACAGCGCGGCGTACAGATCGACCAATTCCTGCAATGCGACGTGGATGCTCTGCTGGCATGCACGGCACCACACTGGAGCGCCCGGTACCTGACCACCGTCGACGCGGTCGCGATTACAGCGGCCGGGGCAGGGCGGCATTCCGGTGTCGGTGGAGTCGTTCACGGTAGGCCTCCCTGGAGTTGACCGAAACGGGCTGGTAGCACCTGGTCAGCTGGTGGCACGCCTGCCGAAGGCCTCGGTGGCGATGGTGTGGGCTAGCTCGAGGACCGCATGCTCGCCAAGGTGTTCAGCGAGTTGCTCGCGTGTGTACGTCCGGTCGTCCAGGCACTCGTACAGCGGGCAGACCGTGGCCGTAGCCGGTTCGGGTACGGCGGCCGGCTCGTCCGGCGTCGAGGTCGGCTGGGCGCTGATGTTCCAGCCGTCTACGGCCAGGGTCGTGATGATCTCGACGGCGGCCTCGTCCGGACTGGCGGTCGGGCGGTGCTCGAGGACGGCGGCGATGGTGTCGATGACGGCGTCGGCCGTCGGTACCGGCTTGGAGGTCGTGATCATGCGGCAGCTCCATATCGGGTGTGGGCGCGCTGTGCGGCTTCGGATATCAGGGCGATGAGTGCTGTGCGTGCGGGACTGCTATTGCGATGGCCGTTCCACTGATCGGGCGGCAAGTAGCCCGTCCACGCGTGCGGGGTGGGGTAGTTGAACGGTGCGGTTCTGAGGCGTCCCGCGAGGTCAGGGTGACTAAGAACCTGGGCACGGCGGCGGTCGCAATCGTCGCGAGCACGGGTGACCTCGGCGCGTATGAAGTCGGCGAGGTCGCCCTGGCGGCGCATGAGCCCGATGTCCTCTTCGCTGACTGCGGTCATCGCGAACGCCCTGCAGGGACGCGGTGGCCGATTCCGCCGAGGAGTGCCTGGACCTCACCCGCTTCTCCGCTGAGGGGGCTGGCGGCGCGGAATCGCTGCTCGCGCAGGGCCGCGAGGTAGGCAGGTACATCGTCGGGGTCGGCGTCGGGGATCTGGGCGGCAAGTCCCGGGCCCTGGAAGTTCTTTGCGCGGTTGCTGCGAGCTCGGCGTATCTCGGTGACGATCTCGCCGACCGCGACGAATGCATGCCCGGCCTCCACGCGGGCGACGACTGCGGCACGGGCCTCGGCTAGCGAGTAGCGCTGGAGGACGTCGTGCCACGCGTCGGGGGTGTACTCGTCGAACTTCTGCTGCGGGCACTGGGCGTGGACGTAGGCGGCAAGCATCACGGTCTCGTCGGGAGTCATCCGGGGGGCACCTCCTGGTTCATACGGGTCTGGGCGCGGGCCATTGCTCGCCCGAACAAGCCATCAGCGGTGCCGGATTGACCGGGCGCGGCCGGCAGAACAGGTGCGGCATCGGGTGGCGGAGGGGCGGCGCTGGCCCCAGTGGGCAGGCCGGCCCATGACTTGAGCCAGGCACGAGCCGAATGCGCTGGCGTGGTGCGTGAGGCATGCAGACGCCGGGCGTGCTCGACGAGGGCGGGGATGCCGACGCGGTCGACGAGGGCTTCGATCTTGAGCCACTCGGCTTCCGTCAGCCGCCAAGCGACCACCAGTCCTGTCGCGGTGCACGCATCGACCAGGGGCACAGCTTTGGCGGGCGGCGGGTCGTCGACCGCGGAGGCGACGACAAGTCGGGGGCGCTCGCGCGCCTCCGCGCCCACGCGCTGCTTGCCTACCTCTCCGTTAGGAGAGGTAGTGGGGTTGGGGTTGGGAGCAGGCGTTACGGGAGCGTGAGTAACGGAGTTACGCGCACCGTCATCGCTCGCGTCACGCTGAGGGGGCCGAGTCGACTCCGGCTTCTTCCTACGGTCCCGAAAGGCCTTCTGCCGCGCGGCGCTGCTCTTACGCTCACCTTCGATCTGCTCGGCGGACTTCTGATAGTCGAGGTAGTCGTGGATGCGGAAGCCACCTTCGTCCTCCTCCCACAGGCCAGCCTTAACCAGGCGGCGGACTGCGAACCGTGCGATCAACGGGGCGAGGTCCTCGTGATCCACATCGTGAGTAGCGGCGTTACTTCCTGCGTGACCCTCGGCGTACCGCACCGCTTCGGCAGCGTCCTCGAAGTCCAGCAGACGCAAGGCAGATCGGCGCGGTATGAACCCGTCGGTCAAGTTGCGGTTGGACCACGCCAGGCCGGCCACCCACAGTGCGGTCCCGAGTGCACCGGCGGCGTCGCACTTCGGGTGGTCGTAGAAGTCGTCGGAGATACGGACCCAGGCCATGAGACGGGTTCCTCTTCCCGTAGCAGATCAGGCAGCGGCAGGTTGATCAGGCGACAGGGCCAGCCCGGTCCAGGTCTTCACTCCCGATCCATGGACAGTTGGGCGAGTGCCGTTGGTCCAGCCGTCGTGGCGGATCAGGCCCTCATCCCGCAGCAGGCTCATCAATCGACCCCATAGGCACGAGTGCGGCGGGTCAGGGAGCTGTCGCTCACTCGCGATCTCATAGGCGGTGAAGACTCGGCCGGATGCGGCAGCGTCCTCGAAGGCCGGACGCACTTGCGCCAACCAGTCCTCGAACCCCAGGACCGCCCGCTCGTCTTCGCCGGTGATGATCGGCTCGAGGGGGTCGAGCGCTGGTTGCTCGCTCACGGAACGGCGTCCGGTGCTACGTCACGCAGCGATTCCAGCGCCAAGTCGTAGACGGCAATGGCGCATTGCGGGAAGTAGAAGGGGTCAGGGTGGCCAGCCGCCGCCTCGAAGAGTGCGGCCATCATCGCGTCGTCGTCGTTGGCACACGCGACGGAGAACCGCATGGCGAAGACCTGGTGCGGCTCGACGGCATCGATGAGCACATCGGCGCCTTCCTCGTCGACCGCACCGAATACCCACAGCCCGTCGCGATCCGCACTGCCATGCCGCTGCGCCCAACTCCGAGTCGCAATGAGGGCGTACGCGTGCAGCATTCCGAAGGCGTTCGCCCGGCCTCGGAGGATGAGTGTCGCCAGCGTGCCCATCGCCTCCTGGCGCTCATCGGCAAGGCCTTGCCCCAGGGCGCTGAGCGCCAGATTGGTGAGCTCCTCACGGGTCATGAGCGATCTCCGTTCATGCTGCATACGGCGGTCGGGCTCGGCCTTTGCGGGACTCCGGATCTTGCTGGAGCGGGTCCAGGTCGGAGTTGCTACGGGAGTCCCCTGACTCGCACTCGGCGATCCAGGTATCCAAGTCGGCGATTCGGTACATGACCTTGCGTCCTTGCCGGAACGACGGCGGCCCGAAGCGGCGGTGACGCCAGACGCGCAGGGTGTCCACCGGGCGATTCAGGTACGCGGCGGCTTGCCGAGTCGTGAAGAACGGCGACGCCGGCAACGCCTGGTCATTCATGGACGGGCTCCTCTGATTCGTGGTGGCACGCGATGGTCGTGATCCGAACCCCGAGGCCTTCAGCGATCCGCTTCAAGAGATCCGGCCGCGGGTTGGACTGGCTGCGTTCGATCCGAGAGAGCTGCGCAGGGCTCACCTGCACCCGGCGCGCGAAGCCGCGCAGCGGAAACCCCCGTTCCTCACGCAGCGTCCGGATGGTGTCTCCGTTCGCTCGCATGACGGGAACTTTAGGGAACGATGAGGAACGAATCAAGTATTGACGGGGCTCGTTTCCATCCCTCAGGATGCTGCGACATGGGGAACGAGAGACAGGAGGGAACGCCATGGATAGGAAACAGCGGGCGTATCGACTCCCCTGGGTTCCAGTTGTTGCATGTTTTGGGGGAGACTGCCCCCATGCAGGCAACGGACGAGCAGTGGAAGCGGCTCGGTCAGCGAATCGCGGACCGGCGGCGAGAGCTCGGGCTCACACAGGTAGAGCTCGCCCAGGCGGCAGGCGTAGACGTGAAGAGCGTCGTCAGCGTCGAGAAGGGGACCCCGCGAAAGCGCTGGCCGATCTCGCTGCCTCGACTCGAGGCGCCGCTCGGTTGGACACCCGGGAGCACCCGCGACATGGCCAATGGCGGCGACCCCACCCCCCTTCCATCAGCCAGTCAACTCGGACGCGCCCCACAAGGCGTGGCCAGCACCGGCCTCGACGCCGAGCTCCTCATGGAGCTCGCCACAGCGACCCCCGAGCAGCAGCAGCGAGTCAAGGACTTCCTCCTCGGCCTGAAGCAGGCGAGCCGCTCGGACTACGCGCTCGCTGCCCACCGCCCGCACGCCGTCTCCGACGGCCCGGCCAACCAGGACCTGCGCGACGCCCTCGACGTCCTGGACGGGATCCAGCCGGAAGACGGCTGACCTGCCGATCCGCCGGGGATCGAGCTTGCTGTCGCGAGGCCACCTTGATTGAATCGAACATTCATTCGACATATGCGTCACTCGCGACGCCTGACAAAGTGGGGGTGGCGTGCCCGCCATCCAGAACGAGGGCCCGTCCGATCAGTCCAACGAGCAGCGCTCAAGCAGGCGCTCCGCCTTCAAGCGGAGACTGATGGGCGGAAGCCCTCGCGGCAGCGCGGCACAGCCATCCGGCCCCTATGCGCCCGATGCCGAGCTGTCGAAACTCGGCATCATGGTCAAGCGCAAGCGGATGCAGGACACCTGGGCCATCTGGTTCCCCCAACGACGGGCGATCGTCGTCGCTTCCGGACTCACGCGCGTTCAAGAACGCTGCGTCCTCGCCCACGAGCTTGAGCACGTCCTCGCGGACGACGGCGAGTGCATCCCCCACGATTCGCTTCGCGAGCACATCACCGTGCGACAGGAGCGCATCGCCGACATACGTGCCGCACGCAAACTGATCGCTCTCAGCGACCTCGTCCGCGTCCTCCCATGGGCTACCAGCTACGAGGAAGCCGCGGCCGAGCTCGACGTGACCGAGCGCATGCTGCGAGTGCGGCTCATGGACCTGGAAAAGGATTCATGGCTGGCTACATCGAAGACCGCTGGCTGAACAAAAGACCCGACCCCAAGACCGGAAACCGAGAACGTACCGACCGCTGGGGCAAGGGCAAACGGTATCGCGTCGCCGGGATCGTCGGCGTACGAGACCGTAGCTTCGACAACCTCACCGACGCCAAGACCTGGAAGGCCAAAGCCGAGCACGAGTCCCGGGTGGGCGACTTCGTCGACCCGAGACGCGGAGCCATGACGCTCACGGAGTACATCGAACAGCACTGGTGGCCGGGCAGGATTGACGAACCATCCACCGCCGCTCCCATGCGCAGCAGGATCTGGAACCACATAGTTCCGCTGATCGGCGGGAAGCCCCTCCGGGCCATAGACGCGTCCGTACTTCGTGCGTGGAAGGCGGAGCTCCTGGCCCGCGTCGAATCGTCGACCGCCGAGGTCATCTGGATCCACCTATCCACGATCTTGCAAGCCGCCGTCGACGACGGCCGGCTCACGAGGAACCCCTGCCGCGTTCATCGGAGCATCAAGCCTCCGAAGCGAACGAAGAAGAAGGCAAAGGCGTGGACTCGGGAGATCGTGGACGCGGTCCGCGCCGGGCTGCAGGAGCGATACCACCTTGCCGTCGACCTCGGCGTCGGCCTCGGGCTCCGGCAAGGGGAAGCGTTCGGGCTTGCAGAGGACGACTTCGACTTCGAGGCCGGCGTCGTACACGTGCGGCGACAGCTGCGATGGGACTCGCGTGGCCGGCCGTACTTCTGCCTACCGAAGGGTGGCAAGACTCGAGATGTACCGGTGTCCCCGCGGCTCGCTCACCGGGTGCTTGATGCCCTCAAGCACTTCCCAGCGGTCGAGTGCACCCTGCCGTGGCGGAACCCAGAGGCACCTGAGACGGAGCTACAGGCCAGGCAGAGGAAGCCCAGCACGGTGCGGCTCGTATTGACGACCTCGCACGGCAACCGGATCTACTACCGGACCTGGAATGACCGGAGCTGGAAGCCTGCGCTCGCCATCGCGGGGGTGCTCAAGAAGATCGGCGAGAAGGTCCAGAAATACGGCGGCCGAACCCGCAAGAACCCGATCTTCGAGCAGTCTCGCGAAGACATGTTCCACGTCCTGCGGCACACCTACGCGAGCGTGCAGCTCGAGGCCGGCGAATCCATCGTGTCGCTCTCCGAGTGGCTTGGCCATGCCTCGCCGAACGTCACGCTCGAGCACTACGCTCACTTCATGCCGCAGGCTGGGGCGCGCGGATTGCAGGCGATGGACAGCTGGTTCACTCCCCCGGAGCCGGTTCTCCCCAGCCACTCCCCCAAGGCCTCCGCCCCCTACTGGGATAAGGCAAAGGCGCTGGCCAACCTAAAGATCAGCGCGTTTGACCACAAGAAGGTCAAGTACAAGGAGACGGC
>NZ_JBEPEW010000066.1:0-42427 GCF_040300965.1 Streptomyces mesophilus
AGCGCGCCGCCCTGCTCGCCCTCACCGACCGCCTCGGCCTGCAACTGCGCGCCGAGGCCCAGGCGGCCCGCGCCCTCACCCTCACGGTCCGCTACGCCGACCGCTCGACGACCACCCGCACCCGCACGCTGCGCGAGGCCACCGCCCACACTCCCCCGCTCACGGCCCTCACCTATGAGCTCCACGACAAGCTCGCCCTGCAACGGGCCCGGGTCCGCTCCTTCGCCCTGCGCGCCGACGATCTCGTCCCCGCCGAACACACCTCCCACCAGCTGCTCTTCGACCCCGTCGACGAGAAGGCCCGCCGCATCGAGGAGGCCGTCGACCGGGCCCGGAACAAGTACGGGGCGGCCGCGGTCGGACCGGCCGCGGCACGGCCTGCTCCCGCGCCGCCCCACGCGGCGTGACAGCTCACCCGTTCGGCCCCGCCCCCCTGCTCCCCCGCCCCCCCGCGCCCGAGACTGGCGAGGACCGGTCGGGAGCGAAGAGGAGTAAGGCAATGGCGAAGGCATACCTGGTGGGAAGCGGTATCGCGTCCCTGTCGGCGGCGGCGTTCCTGATCCGGGAGGGCGGGTTCTCCGGGGCGGACATCGTGATCCTGGAGGAGCAGGACCGCGAGGGCGGCAGCCTCGACGCGTCGGGGTCTCCGGAGACCGGGTACACCATGCGCGGCGGCCGGATGTTCGAGATCCACTTCGAGTGCACCTACGACCTGCTGAGCTCGATCCCCTCGCTCGACGACCCGGCGAAGTCGGTCACCGAGGACACCTTCGCCTTCCATGAGGACTTCGCCTGGGACGACCACGCTCGGCTCGTCGACAAGGACGGCAAGGTGGTCGACGCCCACTCGATGGGCTTCTCGGAGCGCGACCGGCTCGAGCTGGTCAAGTGCGTCGGCACCCCGGAGAAGCTGCTCGACGGCAAGCGGATCGTGGACTGCTTCAGCCAGGAGTTCTTCCACACGAACTTCTGGTGGATGTGGTGCACCACGTTCGCCTTCGAGCCGTGGCACAGCGCGATCGAGTTCCGCCGCTACCTCAACCGCTTCGTGCATCTCTTCAAGACCTTCGACTCCATGTCGGGGATCTACCGGACGCGCTTCAACCAGTACGACTCGATCGTGCGCCCGCTGATGAAGTGGCTCACCGACCAGGGCGTGACGGTCCAACTCGGCACCACTGTCACGGACTTGGACCTGACCGACGGCGAAGAGCTCACCGTGCGCGCCCTGACCTGGACGCGCGGCGGCGCCGAGGAGACCGTGGACCTCGCCCCGGACGACCTGGTGATGGTCACCAACGGCTCGATGACGGCGGACTCCACGCTCGGCGCCACGGACCGGGTGCCCGCCCTGGACACCTCGGGGACGGCCGGCGCCTGGCGGCTGTGGGAGACCCTCGCGGCCAAGCGCACCGACGGCCTGCTCGGCGACCCGTCGGTGTTCAACTCGTCGATCGACGACTCCACTTGGGAGTCGTTCACGGTCACCACCAAGGACCCGACGTTCTTCGGGCTGATGGAGAAGTTCTCCGGCAGCGAGGCCGGCAAGGGAGGTCTGATCACCTTCAAGGACTCGGGCTGGCTCCTGACCATCGTGCTCAACCACCAGCCGCACTTCCACGAGCAGCCCGAGGACACCTTCGTCTGGTGGGGCTACGCCCTCTTCCCCGACAAGCCCGGTGACTTCGTGCGCAAGCCGATGCGCGAGTGCACCGGCCGGGAGATCCTCGACGAGGTCCTGCACCATCTGCGCTTCGAGGAGGGTCCGCAGATCCTCGAGAACTCGATCGTGCTGCCGGCCCTGATGCCGTACATCACGAGCCAGTTCCTGGTCCGCAAGGCCGGCGACCGGCCGCAGGTCGTCCCCGAGGGCTCCACGAATCTCGCCTTCATCGGGCAGTACGCCGAGGTCCCCGACGACGTGGTCTTCACCGTCGAGTACTCGGTACGCACCGCCTGGACCGCGGTCGCCGGACTCCTGCACCTCGACAAGCAGCCGCCGCCCGTATACAAGGGCGGCCACGACCCGAAGGTCCTGGTCGACGCTCTGCACACGATGCACCGGCGCTGAACCTCTGCCCGCTCACCCGATCGGCCCCGCCGCTGCTGCGCGCGGGGCGGACCGGCCCGAGCGTAGGGACATGAGCCCACGTGGAGGACTGGACGGCGATCCGGGTACCGGATTCCTGCATGAGGTCAAGGACGCCGTGAGTGTGCGGACCGCGCTGCTTGTGCTGGGCGTGCTCGCCGTACAACTCGCGTTCATCGCCTCGTACATCGGCGCGTTCCACAACCCGAAGCCGCATGAGATCCCGATCGCGGTCACGGTCGCCGTGCCCGCCGCCCAGGCCAAGGCCGAAGCCGAGGCCGATCCGGCGCGGGCCGCGGCGGCGCAGAAGCAGATGGAGGCGGCGACCGACCAGGCCGTGCAGCGGCTGAAGGCGCTGCCGGGCAAGCCGCTCAAGCCGAGCGCCAGTGATTCCGAAGCCGATGCGCTCGCGCGGATCAAGGACCGGGGAGTCGACGGCGCGCTGATCATCAACCCGCAGGGCACCGAGGACAAGCTCCTGGTCGCCAGCGGTGCGGGGGCCTCGCTGTCCCAGGCCCTCGAAGAGATCATGGCCAAGGTCGAGGGAGCGGAGAAGCGGACCTTCAAGGTCGTGGACGCGGTCCCGGAGGCAACGGGTGACGCCCGCGGTCTGTCCGCCTTCTATCTCGTCGTCGGCTGGTGCGTCGGCGGTTATCTGTGTGCGTCGGCCCTCGCCATCAGCGCGGGCGCCAAGCCCGCCAACCCGGCGCGCGCGGTGATCCGGCTCGGCGCGATGGCCTTGTACTCGGTCGTGGCGGGGTTGCTCGGCGCGGTGATCGCCGGGCCGATCCTCGGCGCGCTGCCGGGCAGCGTCATGGCGTTCTGGGGGCTCGGCTCCCTGCTCGTCTTCGCGGTCGGCGCGATCACGCTCGCCTTCCAGGGCCTCGCCGGGATCGTCGGCATCGGTCTCGCGATCCTGCTCGTGGTGGTGCTCGGCAATCCCAGTGCCGGCGGCGCCTACCCGTATCCGCTGCTTCCGGGCTTCTGGCGGCACCTCGGCCCGATCCTGCCACCGGGTGCCGGCACCTTCGCGGCCCGCTCCATCGCGTACTTCAAGGGCAATGGCGCCGGCGGCGCGTTCCTGACGCTCGCGGGCTGGGCGGTGGGTGCGGCGGCCGTGGCGATCGTCATGTCGCTGCTGCGTCAGGACAAGAAGGAACTGCAGGCCGAGGCCGAGGAGCAGCGCTCGTGAACCTCCTGCCCCGCTCGGGCCCCATCGCCCAGGCGCTCTCCGTCAAGCGCATGGAGCCTTCCGCGCAGGCCCAGTTGGGGCCGCTCGGGCTCACCGGGTTCATCGTCGTCACGGTGATCGCCACCGGCATCGACGCGGGCGTCTTCCCGGAGAAGCTCTCGCACCCCGTGCTGCCGATGGTGGGCTTCTTCGTCGGCGGTCTCGCGCAGCTGCTCGCCGGACTGTTCCAGGCGCACCGCGGTGACACCTGGCACGCCACGGTCTTCGGTTCGTTCGGGCTCTTCTGGATGGCGAAGGGGCTGATGCTGCAATGGGTGACGCCAGCGCTCGACCCGGCGCTGCGCGGCGACACCATGGGCCTGTTCACGCTGCCATGGGTGTTCGTGGTGTTCGTGCTGTGGCTGGGCGCGCTGCGCATCCATGTCGCCCTGCTCTTCACGTTCACCTGCGTCCTGATGGCCTTCATCGGCATGACCGTGGTGGGCTTCACGGGCAGTGTCGGCTGGAACCGCGTCACGGGCTGGTCGGGTCTGCTCGCGGCGGCCGGTGCGCTCTACCTTCTGGCGGGCCAGATCCTGGCCTCCACCTGGGGACGCAACGTATTGCCGATGGGGCGTTTCATCGCCCCGCGGCTGGAGGAGGAGCACCCGGAGGAGTAGGTGGCTCACGCATACGGAAAGGGCCCGCCCCCGGTGTGTACCGGGGGCGGGCCCTTTCCGTCGGCGTCAGGCAGCCTTCGGCTGACCCTCGATGTTGCCGTAGTACGCCTGCTTCATGAGCTGCTTCATGTCGTCGATCATCGGCATCCGCGGGTTCGCGGGCGCGCACTGGTCGGCGTAGGCGTTCATGGCCTGCTGGGGCAGGGCCGCGATGAACGCGTCCTCGTCCACGCCCTCGGCCTGGAAGGAGGCCGGGATGCCGCAGCGGTCGCGCAGCGCCTCGACGGCGGCGGCGTAGGACTCGACGCCCTCCTCGGGGGTGGAGGCCTTGAGGCCCAGCATCTTGGCGATCTCCTGCAGACGCTCGGGGGCGCGGTAGACCTCGGCCTTCGGCCACGGGGTGGCCTTGTGCGTCACGGTGCCGTTGTGGCGGATGACGTGCGGCAGAAGGAGCGCGTTGGTGCGGCCGTGCGGGACGTGGAAGGTGTTGCCCAGGGTGTGGGCCATGGCGTGCACCAGGCCGAGGAAGGCGTTGGCGAAGGCCATGCCCGCGACGGTGGACGCGTTGTGCATCTTCTCGCGCGCCTCGGGAGCCTTGGCACCGAGCTTCACACAGTCCTCGAGGTTCTCGAAGATCAGCTTGATGGCCTGCAGGCAGAGGCCGTCGGTGTAGTCGTTCGCGTACGCCGAGATGTACGCCTCGGTGGCGTGGGTCAGCGCGTCGAAGCCGGAGTCGGCGGTGACGGAGGCCGGCAGGCCCATCGGCAGGTTCGGGTCGACGATGGCCACGTGCGGGGTCAGCGCGTAGTCCGCGAGCGGGTACTTCTGCGCGGCCTTCGGGTCGGAGATGACCGCGAAGGGGGTGACCTCGGAGCCGGTGCCCGAGGTGGTCGGGATGGCGACCATCTTGGCCTTCTCGCCGAGCGAGGGGAACTTGAAGGCGCGCTTGCGGACGTCGAAGAACTTCTCCTTCGTGTCGGCGAAGGCGATCTCCGGGTGCTCGTACATCAGCCACATGATCTTCGCGGCGTCCATCGCGGAGCCGCCGCCGAGCGCGACGATCGTGTCGGGCTGGAAGTCCCGCATCATCGCGGCGCCGGCCTGCACGGTGTCCAGCTCCGGGTTCGGCTCGACATTGTCGATGACCTGGACCGAGACGCCGCCCGCGCGGGACTGCAGGATGGTGGTGACCTTCTCGACGAAGCCGAGGGCGACCATGGTCTTGTCGGTGACGAGCGAGACCTTCTTGATGCCGTCCATCTCGCCGAGGTAGCGGATGGAGTTGCGCTCGAAGTAGATCTTCGGCGGGACCTTGAACCACTGCATGTTGGTGTTGCGCCGTCCGATCCGCTTGATGTTGACGAGGTTGACCGCGGTGACGTTGTTGGACACGGAGTTGTGGCCGTACGAGCCACAGCCCAGCGTCAGGGAGGGCAGGAAGGCGTTGTAGACGTCGCCGATACCGCCGAAGGTCGAGGGCGAGTTGGCGATGACGCGGATCGCCTTGACGCGCTTGCCGAACTCCTCGACGAGCTCCTCGTCCTCGGCGTGGATGGCGGCGGAGTGGCCGAGGCCGTGGAACTCGACCATCTGGGCGGCCAGTTCGATGCCCAGCTCGGTGGAGCCCGCCTCGAGGGCGGCCAGGACCGGGGAGAGCTTCTCGCGGGTCAGCGGCTCGCTGACACCGACCTCGGCGCATTCCGCGAGGAGGATCGAGGTGGACTCGGGCACGGAGAAGCCGGCCTGCTCGGCGATCCACTGCGGGGACTTGCCGACGACGTTCGGGTTCAGCTTGGCGCTCGCGGCGTTGTCGGCGTAGGCGCTGGTGCCGAAGATGAAGTTCTCCAGCTGGGTCTTCTCCGCCGCGGAGACGACGTACGCACCCAGGCGCTTGAACTCCTCGATGCCCTGGGCGTACACCTCCTTGTCGAGGATGACGGCCTGCTCGGAGGCGCAGATCATGCCGTTGTCGAAGGCCTTCGACAGCACGATGTCGTGGATGGCGCGCTGCAGCTTGGCGCTCTTGTGTACATACGCCGGGACGTTGCCCGCACCGACGCCGAGGGCCGGCTTGCCGCAGGAGTAGGCGGCCTTGACCATGGCGTTGCCGCCGGTGGCGAGGATGGTGGAGACGCCCTCGTGGTTCATCAGGAGACCGGTGCCCTCCATGGAGGGAGTCTCGATCCACTGCACGCAGTTCTCCGGGGCACCGGCCTCGATCGCGGCGTCGCGCACGATACGGGCGGCCTCGGCGGAGCAGTTCTGCGCGGAGGGGTGGAAGGCGAAGATGATCGGGTTACGGGTCTTCAGGGCGATCAGGGCCTTGAAGATGGTGGTCGAGGTCGGGTTGGTCACGGGGGTCATGGCGCAGACGACGCCGACCGGCTCCGCGATCTCGGTGATGCCGTTCAGCTCGTCACGGGAGATGACACCGGCGGTCTTCAGGCCACGCATCGAGTTGACGACGTGCTCGCAGGCGAAGAGGTTCTTGACGGCCTTGTCCTCGAAGATGCCGCGCCCGGTCTCCTCGACGGCCAGCCGGGCGAGTTCGCCGTGCCGGCTCAGCGCCGCGAGGGAGGCCTTCTTGACGATGTGGTCGACCTGCTCCTGGTCGTACGTCTCGAACAGATCGAGGGCCTTGAGCGCTCCCTGGACCAGCCCGTCCACCATCTCATTCGCCTGCATGGCAGGTACTCCTTCACTGCGGCTGCGACCGATTGCCGAGATTTCCTCGACACCTCAATTCGACACCCGCACGGCTGTCCTGGAGGGCCGATAAAGGCCTGAGAGGCCAGGCCTTAAGTCCCTTCAAGATCAAAGTGCCCTCATGAAAATGCACTCCGACCTGCGCATACGCGAAGGGACCAAAGTCCCTTGCGAGCTTGTGAAAACTTTCACAAGAATTTCTGGGGATTGGCCGTAAGCACGAGGAAAATACGCGAGCCCCGCTTCCCTGAGAGGGAAGCGGGGCCTTTATCGCCGTACGTGAAGGGCTCAGCCGATCTCTGCGCCGAACACCTGCAGTGCCTCGGTCACCGGCTGGAAGAAGGTCTCCCCGCCGGAGCTGCAGTCACCGCTGCCGCCCGAGGTGAGGCCGACGGCCTGGTCGCCCGCGAAGAGCGAACCGCCGCTGTCACCGGGCTCGGCGCAGACGGTGGTCTGGATCAGGCCGTTCACGATGTCGCCATTGCCGTAATTCACGGTGGCGTCCAGGGCCACCACCTCGCCGTCGTGCACCTGCGTGGTGGAACCACTGCGCTGGACCTGCATGCCGACGGTCGCCTCGGCGGCCGCCGTGATGGCCTGGCTGCTGCCGTTGTAGAGGTTGACCTCGCTCGGGTGCTCGACCCCGTCGGCGTACTTCACCAGGGCGAAGTCGTTGTCGGGGAAGGAGGATTCGACCATCTCGCCGAGCGCGCCGCCGTTGGAGTCCTCCCAGGTGGAGCCCGCCTGACCGCAGTGACCCGCGGTGATGAAGTGCGGGGCGCCGTCCTTGACGACGTTGAAGCCCAGCGAGCAGCGGCCGCCACCGCTGAGGATCGCGTCACCGCCGGCGGCGAACTTCTTGAACTCGCCCTTGGTGCGCTGCAGTTCGGCCTTGCCGCCGAGTCCCTCGACGACCTTGCCGAGCTTGTCCCACTCGGCCTCGGAAACCGTGCGGTCGGCGGTGACGACGACCTTGTTGGTGGTCGGGTCGGTGGCCCAGGACGTACCCGGGATGGTGGCCTTGTCGGTGAGCGTCGCACGGGCGCTCTTCAGCTCCGCGAGGGAGTTCTGTACGACTCTGGCCTTGCCGCCCGCCTTCTCGACCAGGCCTGCCGCGGCCTCGTCGAGCACATTGACGACGAGCGTCTTGCTCGCCGCGTCGTAGTACGTGCCCGCGGCGTCCGTGCCGAGATCCTCGCCGAGGGTGGAGGCGAGCTTTCCGGCCGCCGTCGCCGAAAGGGTCTTGAGCTCAGGTGTGGGGGTTTCCTGGCTCGCGTTCGCAGTCTGGAACGTCAATCCCGCGGTCACCAGCGCGGCGATGCCCGCGCCTGCTATCGCGGCCCGCCGCTTGGGTATGCGTCGGTGCTTCAACTTCACGACCTCCTGTGGGGGGGTCGGTCCCGGTGCGTGGGGGCCACCGGGACCGGAAGGCGTACGGGTCAGGGCCCGGCTCAGTGGAAAAAGCCGTGTCCATGCCCGTGTTGTGGCGACCACTATTCCGATACCGACTGGTAGCACACAAGGTCGACTTCAGGACTCCCGCTCGGCAACGGGCGTACGCCCCCGGCGCGTTGTATCCGCGGGTCACCCCATGTCGCTTTCCGCTGCAAACACCGCGAGCGAGCAGACCGTCACCAGCGCGTAAGGACTAGTCCTGTCTTGAAATCGCCCCTGTGGTACAGACTTGGGTCAGGCCGGTGCGCACGATTCGGCCTGCTCACGGCCGCAGCTATTCGGAGGGCTTCTCCTCGACCGGCGCCGCCACGTCCTGCGAAAGGCGCGTCTCGGACACCGCGGACCCTTCCTGCTGCCCCTCGCCCAGGGCCGCCTGCCGCTGCACGCCCGCGTCCTGGCGGCCGGGGGCCTGGGCGGCGGGAGCGGGAGCGGCCGGCAGGTTCTGCTGCGCCCGCTCGAGGAACCGCAGCAGCTCCACGGGGAACGGCAGCACAAGCGTCGAGTTCTTCTCGGCCGCCACCGCCACCACGGTCTGAAGGAGCCGCAGTTGGAGCGCCGCCGGTTCCTCGGACATCTCGTGCGCGGCCTCGGCCAGCTTCTTCGAGGCCTGCAGCTCCGCGTCCGCGTTGATGATCCGGGCCCGCCGCTCACGGTCGGCCTCGGCCTGGCGCGCCATGGACCGCTTCATGGTCTCCGGCAGCGATACGTCCTTGATCTCGACCCGGTCGATCTGCACACCCCAGCCGACGGCCGGACTGTCGATCATCAACTCGAGCCCCTGGTTCAGCTTTTCGCGGTTGGAGAGCAGATCGTCGAGATCGCTCTTGCCGATGATGGACCTGAGCGAGGTCTGGGCCATCTGCGAGACCGCGAAGCGGTAGTCCTCGACCTGGACGACGGCCTCGGCCGCGTCGATCACCTTGAAGTAGATGACAGCGTCCACCCGCACCGTCACGTTGTCCCTGGTGATGCCGTCCTGTGCGGGCACGGGCATCGTGACGATCTGCAGATTGACCTTCCGCATCCGGTCGATGAACGGCACGATCATCGTGAACCCGGGCCCCCGCACCTGCGTCCTGAGACGGCCGAGCCGGAACACCACACCCCGTTCGTACTGTTTGACGACGCGTGCCGCGGCCATCACATAGACGGCACCGGCGGAAGCCACCGCCGCGCCCGCCGCTACCAGTTCCTCGACCATCGCGGCCCCCCAGGGTCCGTAAGGGACGTGTCTTGGGATCCTTTTGACGGTAACTCCCCTACTGGGGCAAAGGGGAGGGGCAGGCGTTGATCAGCAAGGTGAGAACGCGGGACGGACGGACGCTCACCGCGCAGGACTGGGGCGATCCGCACGGCCGGGCGGTCCTGCTCCTGCACGGCACCCCCGGCAGCAGACTCGGGATCGCGCCCGCCGAGGTGCTCGCCCGGTGGCCGGGGGTGCGCTTCTTCGCGTACGACCGCCCGGGGTACGGCGGTTCGGACCGCGTGGAGGGACGCGACGTGGCGCACTGCGCCCGGGACGCCGCCGAGGTCGCGGACGCCCTGGGTATACGGAGCTTCGCGGTGCTCGGCCGCAGCGGCGGCGGCGCGCACGCGCTGGCCTGCGCGGCGCTGCTGCCCGAGCGGATCACCGGAGCCGCCGCGCTGGTCGCCACGGCGCCCCGGGACGGCGCGGGTCTCGACTGGTTCGCGGGGATGACTCCGTACAACGTGCGCGAGTACTCCCTCGCGCTGCGGGGCGCCGGTGCGCTCACCGCCTCGCTGGTGCCGCAGGCGGAGGCGATCCGCGCCGAGCCGTCCCGGCTGCTCACGGGCATCGCCGAAGGGCTCTCCCCCTCCGACGCCCAGGTCGTCGCGGACCCGGCCGTGCGCGCGATGCTGCTCGCCAACTACCGCGAGGCGCTGGCGACTTCGGCGTACGGGTGGATCGACGACTGTCTCGCGCTCTCGCGGCCCTGGGGGTTCGATCCGGCGGACATCCGCGGGCGTGTGCTGCTGTGGCACGGGGCCGAGGACACGTTCTCACCGGTGGGTCACTTCCACTGGCTCGCGCGCCGCATTCCGCACGCCGATGCGGTGCTCGCCGAAGGGGCGGGGCACTTCGGCGCACTGGCCGCGTTCGACTCCGTACTGGAATGGCTGCTCGCCGACTGACGGCCCCACCCGCGCGGGACTAGGCGGTCCGGTCCACGTCGGGGCGGGTCAGGCGGGCGCCCTTGAGGCAGTCCACGATGCGCTCGTGCGTGTCGCCCACGGTGTCCACGACCCGCAGGCGCAGCTGGAGCGCGTCGACTTCGGTGACGAAGCGCTTGGAGAACTCACCGGCCCGCACCGTTCCCTCGTCCACCCTGCCGATGAGCGGGCTGCCCGCGCCGAACAGCTCCAGACCGTAGTCCGTCCCGAACTCGAGCCCCGCTGCGGACAGTTGGGCGAGCACCCCGGCGAAGTCCGTCCACTCCCCCGTGTCCGCGCCGGGCCGGGCCACGCGGTAGTCGACGCTCTCGATCACGGCCGTGCCCTGACCGCCGTTGACCAGTCCGACCCGCCAGCCGTACTCGTCCGCGCAGATCAGGTCCCGTACCCACTCCGCACGCCAGCCGAGCCGGCCGGACCGTTCGGGCGTACTGCGCGCGGGCGAACACCGCACCCGAGGCCACCGCGAGGAGGCTGCCGAGCGGCTCCATGTCGAGCAGCTGCAGCCGCCACGGCCAGTGCGCACGGGCGTCGGCCGCGATGTTGCCGCGCACGACCTCCCAGCCGAGCACGACCAGGAGCAGACAGAGCAGCACCAGAGGTGCGGTGAAGAGCAGCGGGCTGCGGCGCACCCGGCGCTGACGGTCGTCCAAGTCCTGTTCCCCCGTGGCGAGTTGCCCGCCCCTGCGGGCGATCCGTACAGGTGATCCAACCGTACGAGGACGGCAGAGGCGAGCCCCCGCCCGGGATCCGGGCGGGGGCCGCTGCTGCTGGCTGCAGTAGAACCGTACGTGGTGCCTAGTAGACGCTGACCCCATAGGCGCTCAGGGCCTCGGTGACCGGCTGGAAGAAGGTCGTACCGCCGGTGGAGCAGTTGCCGCTGCCGCCGGAGGTCAGACCGATCGCACGCGTGCCGGAGTAGAGCGGGCCGCCGGAGTCGCCGGGCTCGGCGCACACGTTGGTGCGGATCATGCCGTAGACGACGTCTCCGCCGCCGTAGTTCACGGTGGCGTTGAGACCGGTGACCCGGCCGCTGTGGGTGCCGGTGGTCGAACCGCGGCGGGTGACCGACATGTTGACCGTGGCGTTCGCGGCGCTGGTGATGTCCTGGCCGCCGACGGTGCCCGGGTGCGAGATCGAGGTGTTGGAGTACCGCACGAGCCCGTAGTCGTTGCCCGGGAAACTGGAACCGGCGGTCGGGCCGATCTGCGTGGTGCGGCTGGAGTTGGTGTACCAGGTGCCCGCGCCGTCGGTGCAGTGACCGGCGGTCAGGAAGTAATAGGTGGAGCCGCTGCGGACGTTGAAGCCGGCCGAGCAGCGCCAGCTGGACGCATAGATCGCGTCGCCACCGGAGAGCAGCTTGCTGAACTTGCCAGGAGTGCGCTCGATCTTCAGGGCGCCGGCCTGGGCGCCCGCGGCGCGCTTGATCTCATTGATCTCCGCCTGCGAAACGGTCGAGTCGGCCGTCACGACCAGGCGGTTGGTCTTGGAGTCGATGTGCCAGGCGGTACCGCCGACGTCCGCCTTGAGCATCGCGCTGCTCGCCTTGGTGAGCTGCGCGGCACTGAAGGTGGCGGTCTCGCCGGCGCTCGCGCTGGGCACGGCGAGAGCCGCCGCAGCCACGAGTCCGGTGCCGACGGCGAGCACGCGGGTGCGTCTCGCTATACCGCTGCGGGGGGTGGTGCGCTTGATCCTCACTTGTCGTTCCTCCCGAGGGGAATCGGGGGCCCGTGTTGTGGGGTCGGGCCCGTGAGGCGCAGCCAGGGGAAGTGTCCGCATTCCGAACACGTTGTGCCCCTGACAAGCGCTGTTCGGGAGTATTCGGCTAGCGGGTTGACGGCACAAGGGCGCCTTTCGGCCGTATGCCTCAGCACGCACTTCTGCCCCGGCGGCTCCTGTCGTACGCGAGGAGGCCGCCGGGGTCGCGTCGGTGGATCAGACGGATGACCGGCCGTCGAGGTTCCGTTCGCCCGCGGCGACTGCGAACGGAAGGGTGTTGCCGGGCGGCGGGAACGGGCAGATGAAGTGGTCGGCGAAGGCGCACGGCGGCAGAGTCACGCGGTTGAAGTCCACGCCAACCTGCCCGTCGGCAGCGGGCGCGGGCGTGCGCAGGAACCGGAAGCGATAGCTGCCCTGCCCGCTCGAGGCGTCCGCGAACACGGCCCACAGCGAGCCGTCCTCCTCGACCGTGACCTTCAGGGTGTGCTCGACGCCCCCGACAGGGAAGGCCAGTTCACCGCCGAGCCCGAGCCCGCGCGCCCTCCCGTCGGCGTTCTCGACCTGAATCGTGCTCCTGCTCTCGTACGGGGTGAAGCGGCCCGGCACGGACCAGTCGGCGTCATACGGCGTGGCCTCGATGCCCTGGAACGCACGGCGCGCGGGCGAGCCGGGGTCGAAGTCCCGTACCGCCCACTCCCCTTCACGCCGCATCACCATCAGCCGCCGCTCCCCGAGCGCGACCCGTGAGCCGGCCGGACCGGAGTCAGCCCCCAGGCGCACCTCGCCGCCGAACGGGTTCCCGTCCAAGGCGAGGCCGTCCTCGGCCACGGCCCGCAGCACCACCTCGTCGCCGTCCTCGGCCCACTGCCCGGGAATGGCCGGAAGTTGTCCTTCCGGATAGTCCGCCAGCCAGTGCGTACCGGTCAGGGACAGCGGGCCGTGCGGGGCGGAAACGGTCTCGACGCGCTGCTCGTGCCAGCGCTTCCAGTCGTCGGCGGCGGTGGGTGCGGTGCTCATGGGCGGTCGGCCTTTCCTGCGGGGCGCGTGCGGTCCTTCGGCACGAGACCAGAGCGCAAGATCAGCTTCCGGTATTCCCACGGGCCCGGCCCCTCCGCCGCCGCCGGCGCACCGTCCGGACCGGCAGGCGTCAACGGGCGGTGCGTCAGCGGAAGGCAGCAACGTCAGGAGCCGGTGCGTCAGCAGAGGGCCGTGCGTCAGCAGCCGGTGCGTCAGCAGACGGGCCGTCCGTCAGCAGCCGTCGCAGGGGCAGCAGCAGTCGCAGCTGCCGCAGTTGCAGTCGCAGCTGTGGCAGCAGCCTTCGCGCTTCTTGCGCGTCCACGGGCCCTCGTACGATTCGGCGCAGCACATCTGGCAGGTGCAGCACACCACGAAGAACATGCCGCAGCCCGCCCAGAACCCGCGCCGCCCCTTGGGCTGCTCGGGCGCGGGACCGCCACCGAACCCACCGGGACCACCAGGTCCGACCGGACCGCCCGCTCCCCCGCCGTACGGGTTCCCGGGACCGCCGCCGTACGGATTGCCGGTGCCGTCACCGTACGGATTCTGACCGCCGAACCCCGAAGGCGGCGGCCCGAACCCCTGCGGACCCCCGGCTCCCGGCTGCTGATGCGAGCAGGTCGTCGAGCCGAACGTCCGGTCCACGGACCGCCGCAGCTCGTGTGCGAGCAGCATGTGGGCGAGCCGCTGCTCGGTGAACTCCACATCGTTCAGGGCCAGCCGGATCCCGTGCAGCGCGTCGTCGGCGAGCCGCCGCGCCTCAGCCAATGAGGTCCCGGTCGCCGTCAGCGGGTTCCACGCGCCTGCCTCGGCATCGGCCGCCTGGTCCTCCACCGCGTCGAGGAGATGCGCGAGCCGCCCGAACAGCCGGCCGGCCTCGGCGAGCGGCCCCGCGTTCCCCGGCCGGCCCGCCAGCCATGCCGTGTGCGCGAAGGCGGCGGCCGTAGCGGTCTCGGTCGGCTCGGTGACCATGAGCAGGGAAGTCCCGGGCCCGGCAAGGGCCTCGATCTCCAGCTGCCGGTCCACGGCGTCGACCAGGACGGCGGTGTCGAAGCCGACCGCCGAACCGACCTTCGCACCCGCGCGGTCCCAGCCCTTGGCCACGCGGCGCGCGGCGGCGGCCACCGGCCCCCGTGCGAGGAGGCCGTCACCGTCGGCCACGTGGTCGCGCACCTTGGCCGAGGCGAGGACCAGCGAGACGGCCGCGGCGAGCCGCGCCCCCTCGCCCTGCGCGACGGACGCGGTCCGCATCCCGCGCAGCGGACAAGGCCCCGCCGTACGCCGCCAGTCGGTGCTGCGCTCGGCCTGAGCCTCCGTCAGAACCGAGATCAGCAAGCCGTCGTAGTTGGTGACGATCCGCGAGAACTGACCATGGTCCTTGCGCAGCGCGAGACAGAGCCCGCAAAGATGCGCCATCCATTGGGTCTTGAGGCCTTCGCCGAGGTGATGGCTGCAGGGCCGCACGATTCCGAACACGTCGACTCTCCCCCGTGAGGTCGCTTGGAGTGATCCGCATCGTATCCACCAGGAGGCATCGGCCACAGGTTCTCCACGACACGCCGGTATCACCCGTACGCCACAACAAATACTATTTCACTCACTGTCAGCAGCCGTGCCCGTCAGGACCCTTGGGGAATGGGGAGTACGTTCTGCACCAGTACCGTCACAAACCCCTGACGCAGCGAAAAACAGCTGGGTCAACGCGGAGCCCGCTGAGCATCATGGACGACCATAGGGGACGTGCGGAGTTCAGAACCGCTGTGAGAGGAGGCGTCCATGGGATCGGTACGTAAGGCAAGCGCCTGGCTTGGCCTCGTCGACGACAACGATGATGAGCGTTACTACGACGGATACGACGACGCGGTCGACTCGGTCGAGGAGTCCCGTACGGACAACTCCTGGGTCACGGACCCACGGGTCCGCGTCGCTTCGCAGGCTGCCGAGGAGCAGGGCCGGCGGATCGGCACCATCACGCCGGACAGCTTCCGCGACGCCCGCGGCATCGGTGAGCTGTTCCGCGACGGAGTCCCCGTCATCATGAACCTCACGTCGATGGAGCCCGGCGACGCCAAGCGCGTCGTGGACTTCGCGGCCGGCCTGACCTTCGGTCTGCGCGGCTCCATCGAGCGCGTGGCGGGCCGGGTCTTCCTGCTGACCCCGGCCAACACCCAGATCGTCAACGGCGAGGCCTCGGCCCGGCCGGCGGACGGTTTCTTCAACCAGAGCTGACGCAGGGCCTGCTCACCGGAGAGAACCGGCCACCGACCCGGTTCGCCAAGAGGTGCCGTCCCCGGGTTCACCGGAAGGCATCGAGCCCGGTGAGCGCCTTGCCGAGCACCAACTGATGCATCTCGACGGTGCCTTCGTACGTGAGCACCGATTCGAGGTTCGTCGCATGGCGCATCACGGGGTACTCCAGCGAAATCCCGTTCGCACCGAGGATGGTGCGTGAGGTCCGGCAGATCTCGATGGCCTCGCGGACGTTGTTGAGCTTGCCGAAGCTGACCTGCTCGGGCCGCAGCCGCCCGGCGTCCATCCGGCGGCCCAGATGGTGCGCGAGCAGAATCCCCTTGTGCAGCTCGACGGCCATGTCGGCGAGCTTGGCCTGGGTGAGCTGGAAGCCGCCGATCGGTTTGCCGAACTGCTCACGGGACTTGGCGTAGTCGAGCGCCGACTCGAAGCAGGCGCGGGCCGCTCCCATCGCTCCCCAGACGATGCCGTACCGGGCATGGCTGAGGCAGCTGAGCGGTCCGCGCAGGCCGGTGACCTCGGGCAGTACGGCGTCGGCGGGCAGGCGTACCTCGTCCATGACCAGTTCGCTGGTGATGGAGGCGCGCAGCGACCACTTGTGCTTGATCTCCGGCGCGGAGAATCCAGGGCTTTCGGTCGGCACGACGAAGCCGCGAACGCCGTCGTCGGTCTGCGCCCAGACGACGGCGACCTTCGCGACCGAGCCGTTGGTGATCCACATCTTGCGACCGGTGAGCACCCAGTCGGTGCCGTCCTTCTTCGCGTACGTGCGCATGCCCGCCGGGTCGGAGCCGTGGTCGGGTTCGGTCAGGCCGAAGCAGCCGATCGCCTCGCCCGCCGCCATGCGCGGCAGCCACTGCTGCTTCTGCTCCTCGGAGCCGAACTTCCAGATCGCGTACATCGCGAGGGAGCCCTGTACGGAGACGAGGGAGCGGATGCCCGAGTCGGCGGCTTCGAGTTCCAGGCAGGCCAGCCCGTACTGGACGGCGCTCGCGCCCGCGCAGCCGTAGCCGGTGAGCGACATGCCGAGGGCACCGATGGCCCCCAGCTCGCGGGCGAGTTCATGGACGCCGGGCAGCTCGCCGCGCTCGTACCAGTCGGCGATATGCGGCAGGACGCGGTCGGCGGCCCAGGTGCGGACGGTGTCCCGGATGGCGAGGTCCTCGGCCTCCAGGAGATCGTCGAGGCCCAGGGGGTCGCGGGGGTCGAAGGGGGGTGCTGCGGATGCTGACATGACCGGCCTCCGGGGGTGCGGGCAGCGAAACTAGCGCTGGTAGTCACGGTGCGCCGCCGACGTTAGCACCCGGGTCCGCGGGCCATCGCGGCCCGGTCGGCCCAGCCCCTGCGGGATTGAGCAGACCATCCAGCCCCTGCGGCGTTTGAGCAGATCCGAACGAAGTTCGGATGCGGGGGCCGGGGGCGAAGCCCCCCACGCGGCGGAGCCGCCAATGTCACAGCCGGGAAGGGGCGGGGCGGGGAGAAAGCCCGCCGCAGGCGCCCCTCAACCCACCGCAGCCACCAGCTCAGCCCCGCGACTCCGCAGACGCACGCTCACGCGAGCGCGAAGACGAGCGCGAAGACGAGCGCGAAGACGAGCGCGAAGACGAGCGCGAAGACGAAGGCGAGAGCGAAGACTCACAGGACGCAGCCGGCGAAGGAATAGCCACCGCACCGTCACCCGCATCGCACGTGTCACCGCACGACATCGCCCGCGGCAACCGCAGCGCCGCCAGGGCACCCAGCAGCAGCAGCCCCGCGCTGACCATCAGTGTGACGTGCAGACCGTTCACGAACGAGTCCCGCGCGGCGGACCGCAGCGCCGCCCCCGCACCGCCGCCGAGCGAGTCGGCGACCTCGTAGGCCTCGCCGAGGGAGTTCTCCGCGGAGGCGCGGGCCGCCGACGGCACGCCCGGAGCGGCCGCGAGCCCGGGCGCGTACGCCGCGTTCATCACGCTGCCGAGCAGCGCTATGCCCATGCCGCCGCCGAGCTGGTACGAGGTCTCGCCGATCGCGGCCGCACCGCCCGCCTGCCCCGGCGGCGCCTCGCTCAGCATCGACTCGTAACTGCCGAAGAGCGTGGTCTGCAGACCGAAGCCGAGCAGGACGAAGCCGACCAGCATCAGGGCCGGGTTGTCGTCGTGGCCCAGGAAGGTGAGGACCAGGACGGCCGCCGCCGTCAGACAGAAACCGGAGGCGACCATGGCGCGCGGCCCGACCTTCGGCAGCAGACGTGAGCCGACCAGACCGCCGGCCATCGCGGCGAGCGTGAGCGGGACCATCCGCAGGCCCGTCTCCAACGGGGAGAGCCCGAGGACCAGCTGCAGATACTGGGCCGCGATCAGCATCAGACCGACCAGCGCCAGCATGGCGAGGACGATGCAGCTGACCGAGGTGCCGAACGCGGGGCGCGCGAACATCGACAGATCGACGAGGGGGTGCGTGCGGCGGCGCTGACGGCGTACGAAGAGGATCAGGAGCACCGCGCCGACGACCAGCGGCACGAGGGTCATCGCGCTGAGCACGCCCTCACCGCCGCCCGCCCGCTTCACACCCATGACCACACCGAAGAGTCCGCCGGCGGCCATCAGCGCACCGGTCACGTCCCACGGTCCGTCGCGGTCGCCGGTGGACTCGGGCAGCAGCCACCGGCCGATGAACAGGCTCGCGAACATCAGCGGGATGTTGATCAGGAAGACCGAACCCCACCAGAAGTGCTCGAGGAGGAAGCCGCCGAGCAGCGGGCCCGCGGCGGCGCCGATCGCGGCGACGGCGGTCCAGACACCGATGGCGACGGCCCGTTCGCGTCGGTCTGGGAAGACCTGGCGGACGATCGAGAGGGTCGCGGGCATGATCATCGCGCCGCCGACACCGAGCAGGGCGCGGGCGGCGATCAGCAGGTGGGGCGAGTCGGCGAGCGCGGCCATCGCGGAGGCGACGCCGAACAGCCCGTATCCGAGGAGCAGCACGCGGCGGCGGCCGACGCGGTCGCCGAGGGTGCCGAAGAGGATGAGCAGCGCCGCACACACCAGCGGATAGGCGTCCACGATCCACAGGAGCTGGATGCCGCCCGGCTTGAGGTCCTCGGTGACGGCGGGGACCGCGACATGGAGCACGGTCGAGTCGATCGCGACGATCGCCAGGGACACGCACAGGACGATCAGGACGACCCAGCGGTTGGCGCCGCCTTCGGGGCACAGGAGCCTGGTAACGGCCGAGGGCCGCCGCGCGGCAGCCGTGGTCGTCCCGCTCATCCGTGTACCTCCAGTGGGTCCTCGTACGCAGCCGTCGGGTGGGGCCGACCGGCGCGATCGCGAGTGAGCCGTCAGATTACGTCAGTTCACTGCTGGTGCGCGTGGTCCATCTCTCACGCGCACACGAGACTGCTTGTGGCGTACACCACCCCTCTTCGCCCTATACACGCACAGAGGGCACACGCCGGTTCGGGCCGCTGTGGTGGCGGCACCCATAATCGAGCCCGTGACCGATCTTGATCAACGCCCCGCGGGGCCTCCCGCGACCGGACGCCTGACCCGTGCGCTGCGCCACGCGGCGCCCGCACTGCTCGTCTACGCCGGGGTGCGCGCGCTCGGTCTCCTGGTGCTCGCGCTGTGGTGCCTGGGTACCGGCAAGAGCCCGCACACCCTGCTCACCGCGCGCTGGGACTCGCTCTGGTACACCCGCGTCGCCGAGCACGGCTACGGCTGGTCGACCACGCTGCCCGACGGCACGGTCCACTCGAACCTCGCGTTCTTCCCGCTGCTGCCCTGGCTGGAGCGGGCGCTCTCGGCGATCAGCCCGCTGTCGTACGCGGACGCGGGGATGGTGGTCGCCTGGCCGGCCTCACTCGCGGCGGCCTGGGGGATCTTCCTGATCGCCGACCGCCTGTACGGGAGACGTGCCGGCGTCTGTGCGGTGGCGCTGTGGGCGGTCCTTCCCGTCGGGATCGTGCAGTCGATGGCGTACAGCGAGGCGCTGTTCACGGCGCTCGCCGCCTGGTCGCTGTACGCGGTGCTGCGCGAGCACTGGCTGACGGCCGGTCTGCTCGCCGCGCTCGCCGGTCTGACCCGGCCCGTGGGCATGGCGGTCGTGGCGGCGCTGTGGGTCGCGGCGATCCTCGTGGTCGTACGGGAGAGGCGGGCGCCCTGGCGGATGGTGCTCGGGGCGGTGCTCGCGCCGCTGGGCGCGGCCGGGTACGTGCTGTGGGTCGGACAGAAGACGGGCGGCGGGCTCTTCGGCTATCTGGACGTCCAGAAGCAGTGGGGCAACGGCTTCGACTTCGGGTACGCCTTCGCGCGCTTCATCGGCGACAAGTTCACGTCATTCCCGTCGGCGCTCGCCGGGATCGGTCTGATCGTCGGGGTCGCGGCCGTGATCTGGCTGTACGTGGCGGGCGTCCGGCAGAAGCAGCCGGTGCCGCTCCTCGTCTACACGGGGATCGTCCTTGCGCTCGCGCTGTGCGCCTCGGGGTACTTCGGGTCCAAGCCGCGGCTTCTGATGCCGGCCTTCCCGCTCCTGCTGCCACTCGCCGTCGCTCTCGGGCGGCTGCGAACGTCCAGGTCGGCGGCGGTCCTCACGGTCGTGGGCGCGGCATCTGCGGCGTATGGGGCGCTTTGGCTCAACGGCTCGGGCCCGCCGTGATCGGCAGGGAAAATCGGCACCGATTACCGGTGAACGAATTCGGACCGCCCACTAAATCGGTCTCGGAATGATCAAAGAAATAGGGGTCGAAGGTCCCGCGCTTTTCGACGAACCGCGGGAATAACGGGACTCCTGAGATCAATCCCACATCACATCGTCATCACAAAGCCACTGATTCGGCCTAGCGCTCAGCTCACTCGCTGTAACGTCGATTGGGTGCGTACCGAACAAAACCTCACCCGTCTGGACCGGCTCTTCGCCCGTCTGGACCGTGAGCCTGAGCGGCCGCAGAACCTCGACGTTCCGCGGATGAGCCCGCACCGGATCGTGCTTCTCGGCTCGACCCTGGTGTTCTACGGGCTCATCGTCGTGGCCGTCATCAACACCACCTGGCTCGTCAGGCTCGACTGGCAGCTGATGTTCTTCCGCCCCTACGAGCAGTGGTCCGGGCTGCACGCCTGGATCGACTACTACGTGGTGCTCGGCCAGCGCGGCCCCACGGCGGTGATGGTCCTGGCCTGGCTGGGCTGGCGCTCCTGGCGGCAGCACACGCTGCGGCCGCTGCTGATGCTCGGCACCTCGTTGCTGCTGCTCAACATCACGGTCGGCGCCGCCAAGATCGGCATGGGCCGGCTGGGCCCGCACTATGCGACGGCCATCGGTTCCAACGAGATGTGGCACTTCGGCAACGGCGATATATTCCCCTCCGGCCACACCGCCAACGCGGTCGTGACCTGGGGCATCCTCGCGTATCTGGCCTCCAGCCAGCGCACCCGCCGCTATCTGTCGGCGGTCTCCGCGATCGTGGCGCTCGGTGTCGGGCTCAGCACGGTCTATCTCGGTACGCACTGGCTCAGCGATGTGATGCTGGGCTGGGCCGCGGGTCTGCTCATCCTGCTCGCGCTGCCCTGGTTCGAGCCGCTGGTCGCACGGGCCGAGGCGTGGATCTTCGCGATGCGCGACCGGATCCGCGAGCGCCGTACGGCAGCGGGCGCGGTCCCGGCCGGAGTGCCGGCCATGTTCCCGCAGCGCACACCCGCCGACGACGAGGTGCCGGCCGCACGCGAGCCGGTCGCCGCGACCGTGCATCCGGCGCGCGGACTGCGTACACACCCGGTCCGCACCGAGCGCGCGCCCGCAAGCCCGGTCGTCAGCCGTCGGCCGCAGCATCCGGAGCGGGTCGGCCGCTCCACCGCGGCGAGCCCGGTCACGGGCAGCTGAGGCGCATCGAGAACCGCACGGACAGCGGGGCCGGTACGCACAGCCTCCCCGCGGGTCGAAGGCCCCGGCTCATCGAGCCGGGGCCTTCGCCGTTCGTACGCGGGGTCCAAGCCGTCGTCCGGCGGACCCGCGCGGGGTGCCTCAGCCCTTCCAGCAGCGCGTGACCGCGCCGTTGTCGACCTCGAAGTTCAGCCGCCCTTCGAGGTACTCCATGGTGATGATGGCGCCCGGCGGCAGCTTTCTGACCGTGCGCCAACCGTGCTCGAGGGCCTGCTGCTCCGCGCGCTGCGCGTCGAGGCCTACATAGGTGTCGGGGCTGTCCTGAGGTCCCGCTCCGGGCGTGGGTATCGGTGCCATACGGCCACCGTAGGCGCCCGCGCCGCGGTGTGGAAGCGGAGGCCGCATCCCCCGCCGAGCGCACACCAAGCGTCACCTGTCCCCCGGCGGTCACGCTTGTGTCACAGCTTCTCTACATCGGTTTATCCCGCAGCTCTTCACACGAACGAGGGGTTCCGAATTGCCGATGCGGGTACTCGTAAAGGTCGTTCTCTGCTCGTTTCCGATCCGTTCCCGGCCCGTTCCCGGTCCGGTGAATTCCAGCGGCCGCGGTCGCCCGTGATTGCCCCGTAATAGCGATCCCGGCTCCACGCCGACGACTTGACGGGCCATAGGGAATTCATGGTTCCCGTACAGAATCTCCCCGGATCTCTCGATTACCTGCGCCACCCGGCAGGTACTCCCGTGTGCACGCCCCCTGTTGGAGTCGGGGTCGACGCGAGCATCATGGCGAGTGCTCGGGGCCCGGAACGTGACGACGCGAGGGGGCAGCGATGGGGACGGACACCGTGCAGGAGGTCGCCGACGCGGCTCCGGTACGCCGGCCGGGGCGGGTGGTCGTCGACTGGCTGACGACCACGGACCACAAGAAGATCGGGCATCTCTACCTGATCACGTCGTTCGCGTTCTTCCTGATCGCCGGTCTGATGGCCCTGATGATGCGGGCCGAGCTCGCCCGCCCCGGGCTTCAGCTGATGAGCAACAACGAGTTCAACCAGGCGTTCACGATGCACGGCACGATCATGCTGCTGCTGTTCGCGACGCCGACCTTCGCGGGCTTCGCCAACGAGATCATGCCGCTGCAGATCGGCTCCCCCGATGTCGCCTTCCCGCGGCTCAACATGCTCTCGTACTGGCTGTTCCTCTTCGGCGGCCTGATCGTGCTCGGCTCGCTGCTCGTGCCCTCGGGTCCCGCCAACTTCGGCTGGTTCGCCTATGCGCCGCTCAACAGCCTGGAGCGCTCGCCCGGCATCGGCGCCGACATGTGGATCATGGGGCTTGCGCTCTCCGGCTTCGGCACGATCCTCGGTGCGGTGAACTTCCTGACCACGATCATCGGGATGCGGGCGCCCGGCATGACGATGTTCCGTATGCCGATCTTCACCTGGAACGTCCTGTTCACATCGATCCTGGTGCTGCTCGCGTTTCCCGTGCTCGCGGCCGCGCTGCTCGTCCTGGAGGCGGACCGGCGGTTCGGGTCGATGGTGTTCGAGGCGGAGTTCGGCGGTGCGCTGCTCTGGCAGCATCTGTTCTGGTTCTTCGGGCATCCCGAGGTCTACATCATCGCCCTGCCGTTCTTCGGCATCATCACGGAGATCCTCCCGGTCTTCAGCCGCAAACCGATCTTCGGTTACGTGATGCTGGTCGGCGCCACGATGGCGATCACCGGTCTGTCCGTCGTGGTGTGGGCGCACCACATGTTCGCCACGGGTGCGGTGCTGCTGCCCTTCTTCTCGTTCATGTCGTTCCTGATCGCGGTGCCGACCGGAGTGAAGTTCTTCAACTGGACCGGAACCATGCTCAAGGGGTCGCTGAGCTTCGAGACACCGATGCTGTGGGCGATCGGCTTCCTGGTGTCGTTCCTGTTCGGCGGTCTGACCGGGGTGATCCTCGCGTCGCCGCCGATGGACTTCCATGTCACCGACTCGTACTTCGTCGTCGCGCACTTCCACTACGTGGTGTTCGGCACCGTGGTCTTCGCGACCTTCGGCGGCTTCTTCTTCTGGTGGCCGAAGTTCACGGGCAAGATGCTCGACGAGCGGCTCGGGAAGATCCAGTTCTGGACGCTCTTCGTCGGCTTCCACACCACGTTCCTGGTGCAGCACTGGCTGGGCGCGGAGGGGATGCCACGGCGGTACGCGGACTATCTGTCCGCCGACGGCTTCACCGCGCTCAACACGATCTCGACGATCGGCGCGTTCCTGCTGGGTCTGTCGACACTGCCGTTCGCGTACAACGTCTGGAAGACCGCCAAGTACGGCAAGAAGGTCGACGTCGACGACCCCTGGGGCTACGGGCGTTCCCTCGAGTGGGCGACCTCGTGTCCGCCGCCGCGGCACAACTTCGTCACGCTGCCCCGGATCCGTTCGGAGTCCCCGGCGTTCGATCTGCACCATCCGGAGTTCGCGGCGTTCCAGCGGGAGACGAACCCCGTTCCAGAGCCCGGGCGAGGAGGTCACGACTCCGCCTGATGTGCTCGGTCAGCTCGGCGGGTTCCAGGACCTCGAACTCGTAGCCCATGAGCATCACATGGATGACCATGACGTCCAGACTGCCGGCCCCCGTCCGCAGGATGCAGGTGCTCTCCGTCTCGGCGGTGAGCACCCCGGCGGACGGGGAGATGCGCTGCTCCGCCTCCTGTACGGGGGTGTGCAGGCGGATCGTCGCCTGGGCGTCGTACACCCTGGTCGAAACGCCCTTGGAGACATACGCGGCGAGGTCTTCGGCGGGCGCTTCGCGCGGCTCGAAGCGCGGGCCGTGCGGAGGCTTGGGCGTGACGCGGTCGACGCGGAACGTACGCCAGTCGTCGCGGTCCACGTCCCAGGCGACCAGGTACCAGCGGCGTTCGGTGCATACGAGGCGGTGGGGTTCGACGGTGCGGCGGGTGGAGCTCCCGCCGTGGTCGCGGTACTCGAAGCGCAGCCGTTCGGCGTCGCGGCAGACGCCGGCCAGCTCGGTGAGGACCGAGGGGTCCACGGCGGAGGCACGGGCCGACCGCAGCATCGGCACGGTGAACGCGTTGAGGGTGCTCACGCGCCGGCGCAGCCGGTTGGGCAGCACCTGCTCCAGTTTGGCGAGCGCCCGTACCGAGGTCTCGCCGATGCCCTCGATGCCCTGCCCGGCCGCGGTGCGCAGCCCGACCGCGACGGCTACCGCCTCCTCGTCGTCGAGAAGCAGCGGTGGCATCTCGGCGCCGACGCCGAGCTGGTATCCGCCGCCGGTGCCGGGTGAGGCGTTCACGGGGTAGCCGAGTTCGCGCAGCCGGTCGATGTCGCGGCGGACCGTGCGCGGGGTGACGCCGAGGCGGTTCGCGAGGTCGGGGCCGGACCATTCGCGATGCGCCTGAAGCAGGGAGAGCAGCTTCAGCAGGCGGGCCGAGGTCTCGAGCATGGGACCGAGTGTGCCATCGACACAGGCCGCCTCGAGCACCTCGGTTCTCCGTCGTCAGGAGGACTGTAGTTGTCCGCAAGCGCCACTACGTTGTGGGGCATGGCGGAGAACACTGCACCCTCGAAGATCGAACCCTTCCGGATCGAGATACCTCAGGCGCAGCTCGACGACCTGCGCACCCGGCTCGAAGCGACCCGCTGGCCCGACGAACTCCCGGGCACCGAGTGGGAGTACGGCGCGTCGCTGACCTATCTGAAGTCGCTGGCCGAGTACTGGCGCACCGGCTACGACTGGCGCAAGCACGAGGCCCGGATCAATGAACTCCCGCAGTTCACCACGGAGATCGACGGCGCCAACGTGCACTTCCTGCACGTCCGTTCACCCGAGCCGGACGCGCTGCCGCTGATCCTCACGCACGGCTGGCCGGGCTCGATCGTCGAGTTCCTCGAACTCGTCGGCCCGCTCAGCGACCCGCGTGCCCACGGCGGCGATCCGGCGGACGCCTTCCATGTGGTGGTCCCCTCGATCCCCGGCTTCGGCTTCTCCGGGCCGACCCGCGACAAGGGCTGGAACGCCACCCGCGTCGCCAAGGCCTGGCACGAGCTGATGCGGCGCCTGGGATACGAGCGGTACGGCGCCCAGGGCGGCGACCTCGGCGCGATCATCTCGCCGACGCTCGGGCGGATCGAGCCCGAGGCGGTGATCGGGATCCATGTGAACGCCGCGTCGGTGGGGTTCATCCCGCTCGGCCCGGTGTCGGACGAGTTCAAGGCGCAGCTCAGTGAGAAGGAGCTGAAGCGCCTCGACAAGATCAACTGGTTTATGAGCGAGGGCTTCGGCTACAACAAGCTGCAGTCCACGCGCCCGCAGACCCTCGCGTACAGCCTGAACGACTCCCCGGTCGGACAACTCGCCTGGATCATGGAGAAGTTCAAGGAGTGGACCCATCCCTCCGCCGAAGTGCCCGAGGACGCGGTCGACCGGGACACGCTCCTGACCAACGTGATGTTCTACTGGCTGACCGGCACAGGCGGCTCGGCGGCACGGATCTACTACGAGAACACCCACACGCTCGACTGGTTCCCCAGCGCATCGTCCACGGTGCCCACCGGGGTCGCCAACTTCTTCGAGGACGCGGCGATCCGCCGGTGGGCCGAGGAACTCAACACCATCACGCACTGGAACGAGTACGAACAGGGCGGGCACTTCGCCGCCCTCGAGGCTCCGCAGCAGCTCCTCGGCGACGTACGGGAGTTCTTCCGGGCGCTGCGCCGGCCGCCGACCGGTTCGGCGCGCTAGCCCGCCTCACTCTCGTCGGCCAGAGCGGTCACCTTGACCGACAGATCGTTGTCGACGGTGTAGTACGGCTCGGCGTCGACCGGGCCGTACTCCCCCGTCACCCGCAGTGCCGGATAGGTGAAGACGGGCTTCTTGTCGGCGACATCGTCGAGCAGGCGCCCGACCCGCACCCGCGGCCCCCGCGCACCCGAGGGCCGCAGCCGCAGGTCCCAAAGCCCGGCCTTGAGCGCTTGATACGGGACGGTGGCGGTGAACTCGTCGCCGTCCACCACCACTTCGGCCCGCCGGGACGGCTCGTCGCTGCCGCGCAGGTCCGCCTCCAGGTACGCCCCGTCGTCGAACCCGGCGCCGAAGAGCCGTCCCTTGAAGGTGAGCCGGTCCTCGCCTATGTACAGCTCGCCGGCCTCGGCGTGCGGAGAGCGCTGCCAGGCGCGCACCGCGAGATGGCCGTCCTTCGTGGGGTACGGGATCCGCACCCGGAGGCGTTCCTCCCCCTTGCCGGGCACGCGGCCGAGCAGGGCGCGCAGATCGTTCATGCCCGGCAGCATCCGGACCGGAGCGTCCTCGTCGAGCACCAGATACGCGTCCCAACGCCCTTCCCGCAGCTCCGTGCCGACCGGCAGCTCCGCCCGCAGCCGGCCCGGGGACGTCTCGGCGAACGGCAGCCGCACCTCCTGTGTGGTCCGGCCGCGCCGCAGCTGGAGCAGCAGGACGGCCTGTCCGCCCGCGGCTCCGGACAGGCCGAGCTCGAAGCCGAGCCCGCCGTCCGCGTCGGCCACGCAGTGGGCACGCGGCCCGGTGCTGCGCTCGGACTCGGTCAGTGCCGATGTACTGGTGCTGCTGGTGCTGCTGGTGCTGCTGGTGCTGCTGGTGCTGCTGGTGCTGCTGGTGCTCATACGGTCCTCGCCTTCACGACGGCCGCACGCATGCCGTTCTTCTGCACGTAGCCCAGGCCCTGGCGCGCCGCGCCGGCCACGTTCCTGACCGCGTACGCCCCGCCGACCAGTGAGCCGCGGGCCCGGTGGGCGCCGGAGCGGAACCGGCTGCGGCGGGCGACCAGTTCGGTCAGGAGCCGGTCGTAGCGCTCCCCGATCGTCGCCGGGTCGTAGCGGTGCGCACGCTCGCGGGCCGCACGGCCCATGGCGGCACGCTTCTCGTCGTCGTTGATCAGGCCGAGCAGCGCGGCGCCCATGGCCTCGGCGTCCCCGTTGGGTACCAGCTGCCCGTCCACTCCGGGCGTGATGATCTCGCCCGGCCCGTGGGGGCAGTCGGTGGCGACCACCGGCAGGCCCGCGCGCATCGCCTCGACGATGGTCATGCCGAACGGTTCGAAACTGGAGGAGACCGCGGCCATCGCCCCCTTCGTCCACTCGGGCTCCAGCGGGCTGACGGGCCCCATCAGGAAGACGTGGTTGTACAGGCCGAGCTGTCCGATCAGCTCGCGCAGGCCGGCCCGCTCCACCCCGCCGCCGTAGATCCGCAGCTTCCAGTCCGGCCGCTCCGCGACCACGTGCGCGAAGGCGCGTATGAGCAGGTCGTACCGCTTCATCCGGGTCAGCCGTCCGGCCGCGACCACCCACTTGCCCCGCCCGTCCGCGGGTTCGAGGCCGGGGTCCGGCACCGAGTTGGGCACGGATTCCACCCGTACGCCGGGCAGCCACAGCTTGCGGTAGTCGCGGGCGTCCTTCTCGGTCACCGTGATCAGTGCGTCGAGGCGCGGATACAGGGCGCGCAGCTCGCGGCGGAGCCTGGGCGAGTGCGTGGAGTAGGTCAGATGCTCCTGCCCGAGCAGGACCGGGCCGCGGCGGGTCTGCCGGACGAGATGGGTGTTGAGTCCGGGCCGGGTGCCGATGACCACGTCCGCGTCGGTCCGCGCGAGATGGTCGCCGATCCGCCGGTCGGTCAGCCGGCTGTAGCGTTCGTACGCGCCGTCGTGGCGGGCGAAACAGCGGGACGGCAGCTTGTGTTCAGGGTCGTCGCCCTCGTAGGTCGCCTCCTGCCTGCGCAGGTCGACGAGGTAGCGCACGGGCACCTTCCCGTCCGGCGCGAGCAGCGGACTCGCCCGGTTACGGAAGACCGAGACCACCTCGACCTCATGCTGCTCGGCGAGCTGCTCGGCGAGGTTGAACGTGGTCCTGATCGTTCCCCCGATGCCGTATGCACTGTTGATCAGGAAAGAGATCCGCATGCGTCCCCAAGTTCCCCGTTTTCCCGCGGACATATGGAGTTCCCCTCCCCGGTGTCCGCCTGACATCTGGTGTGACGTCCGAACGCGTGTACAGGTTGGGTTCCGGTAGGAGCTCGTGCTCCAACCGTTTGATCTCTGTGACCCGGAACGGGGAACTCCCCACCTCTCGTCCCGTTTTCCCCCTCGCGCACGTCCCTTCCTCCCACACCCAGGGCTCTGCCAGGGTGGATGCATGGCGACGACGGTTTTCAGACGACTGCTCGAAGCACTGCCGCGGCTCGGTGTCCATGTACTCGATCTGGAGCCCGGAGCCGCCGTGATCTCCCGGCGCGGCAGGTGGCAGCACGCGAAGTTCGGCGGCAGCGGCTCCCATCTGCTGGTGCGCGGCGATCAGGACGTGGCCGACGAGCGGGAGTTCCAGCTCGCGGCGGCCCAGTACCTGTGCCACCACCATGTGGCCGGAATCCTCGAGCGGTACGGCGTGAACTGCGTCTTCGACGTCGGCGCCAACCGCGGGCAGTACGCGAAGCGTTTGCGCCGCTCCGGCTACAAGGGGCGGATCGTCTCGTTCGAGCCGGTACCGCTCACCTTCGAGACGCTGCGCGAGGCCGCGAAGAACGACCCCGACTGGCAGGTCCACCCCTGCGCCCTCGGCTCCGCGGAAGGCACCAGCACCATCCACGTCGACTGGAACACCATGAACTCGCTGCTGCCGCCCAGCGATTACGGACGCGGCCGCTACAAGCGTTTCAAGAAGGGCGGCACCGAGGAGATCACCGTCCGCCGTCTCGACGGCGTGATCGACGAGGCGCTCGACGGGATCGCCGACCCGCGCCCGTATCTGAAGATGGATACGCAGGGGTTCGACCTGCAGGTCTTCGAGGGCGGCGGGAAGCGGATCGACGAGTTCGTCGGGCTTCAGTCGGAGGTCGCACCGCTGAGGCTGTACGAGGGCAGCCCCGCCATGGCCGAGTCGATCGCCGCGTACGAGGCCCGGGGTTTCGGGATCACCGGGATGTATCCGGTGACGCGGGAGCCGGCGACGGGGCGTGTGGTCGAGTTCGACTGTGTGATGGTGCGGGCGGAGGCGTCCACCTCCTGAAGCCCCGGGGGACCTCCTACTGTTCGTACGGGAGTTGGGGCACCTCGAAGCAGTTCTCGTTCATGTCGCCGCCCTCGGTCACCCAGCCCTCGGCGTCCTGCCAGCGGGCGACCGACAGACAGGTCCGGCGGGTCCTCGGCGGCTCGGGCCGCTGCTCGAAGACCACCGGGACCAGCAGCCCGCGCGCGTCATAGGGCTCACCGCGCCGCATGAACGCGTCCACGCACTCCCGGGTGACGCCCTCCTCCTGTCCGGCGCAGGACTTGGCGGCGTCCGCGAACCACATGGCCGCCGCCCAGCCTTCGAGCTGCCACTGCGACAGCCGGCGGTCCGAGCCCTTCATCGCGTCACGGAACTCCTTCGCGGCCCCGCTGCCGGGGTCCTGGTAGTTGCGGCTCGATCCGGTCACCCACAGGGCGTTGCGGCAGCGCGGTGCGTCCGCGTAGTCCTCGAGGACGCCCGAGTTCCAGTTCTGGGCGTTCGTGACCTTCGCGGTGACCTTCGCGCCGACCTGGTCCATGGCCTTGCAGAGCTGCGCGTTGCCATGGGAGTCGATCGCGTCGAAGACCAGATCGGCGCCCTGCTCCTTCAGATCGGCCGCGACCGCGCGGAAGTTGGGCAGCGACAGATCGACCTGCTCGGTGACGACCTTGTAGCCCTCGGCCCTGAGACCGCGCGTGATCAGCTGGGCGTAGCCCGCCGACGCGGCCTGGTTGTACGAGATCACGGCGGCGGTACGGGCACCGTGCTCGCGCTTGAAGTAGCGGTAGACCTCGGTGCCGCCGTACTGCTTGCCGTCCCAGCCCGCCTTGCCGCCCTTGCGCGGGGCGAGCGAGCCGTAGATCGAGTAGAGATGCGGATACGTGTCGTACGCGGGCCCGATCGGCTGCCCGCCGATGTCCGGGACGCCTGCCTCGGACACCTGTGGGGCGCCCGCGTAGTCGAGCGTGGTCGTCGCGACGAGGGCGACGACCTTCTGCTCGTCCACAAGCTTGCGTACGCACTCGTTGTTGCCCACACCGCTGCCGCCGTCGTCGCAGGTGTGCACCTCCACCTTGCGGCCGCCGATCCCACCTTGGGAGTTGAGGCGCTCGAAGTACGCCCGCGCCCCGTCCCGCGGCCCGGTGAACGCCTCGCCGCCCACCGGGCTCGTCTCGCTCGCGATGATCCCGACCTTCAGGGGCGAGGTGTCCGCCGGCTGCTCGGGCCCCGTGGGCCGGTCCGTGAACTCGCTCTCCGGCAGCCGGCTGCCGCAGCCGACGGCGACCAGGGCGAGCAGCGCCGCGGACACGGCTCCGTACGACCGCGCTCGCATCCGCTCAACAGCCGGGCATCGGCGAGGTGCTGCCGCTCATCGCGAGCAGGCCGCAGAGCGTCTTGACCGAGACCTTCCAGGTGCCGTCCTGCTCCACCACGGCCCCTGAGGCGCCCGGCAGCACGACCGCGCCGTTGAGGGACAGGTCGTAGGTGACCTTGCCCTCGGTGGGCGAGGTGAACTCGACCTTCTTGACCTCGGCCGAGGTCTGGCCTCCGCGTTCGTCACCGCTGAAGGCCTTCAGGACGGGCCGCATCTCGGTGCCGTTCTCCAGGACCTTCTCCTTCTCCGCCATCGACACCTTGGGGTCGAAGAACTTCGCGAAGTTGGTCTTGATCTCCTTCTCGGCCGCCGCCGGATCCTCCGGCTGACCGCCGCCGCCTTCTTCCTCCGACGGCGAGGCGCTCGTCGGATCCGCGGGTGCGCTGGTCGTCTTGTCCTTGGTCGGGGTGGGCGGCGGATCGTCGCTGCCCCCTCCGCCGTCGTCACCGCAGGCCGTCACGGCCGGGCCGATGACCAGGACCACTGCCGCGACGAGCGCGGCGCAACGTGTCCTGGAACGCGTGTGGGGGCTGCTCCCGAGGACCATCAGGCTCACCACCGGGTGTCGGACCGGGCACAGCCCGGTGCTTTCAGGGTCAGCTTCAAGAAGGCATAGTGCAAGCGATCGGCTGACAAGAACAGACAGCCGACTGACTAGACATCAGCAAAGACGCGACACCGGCACAGACGCACCCACACATGAGTTGGATCCCGAGGGGGACCGGATGCGGACTGCTCGACTGCGGACAGTGCACCCCTTGCTGTGGACGGGCCTCGCCGCCGCGGCGCTCGGCGCGGTGCTCTGCGTGATCGGCTGGTACGGGGTCTCGGGCGAGCGTTTCGCCGAACGCCAGGTGCCCTATCTCGCCTCCTGCACCCTGCCGGGCGCCGCGCTCATCGTGGCGGGCGCGGTGCTCGTGGCCCAGGCGCGCAGTGTCGCGGCCGCGGCACGGATGGACGAGCTGTACGCCCTTCTCGTACGGGAGGAGGAGCCGCAGCCGGTCGCCGTGCGGCCGGCCGCGACCAGCGGCGATCTGCTGCTCGTGCCCGGCGGCACGCTCTACCACCGCGCCGACTGCCCGCTCGTCGCGGGCAAACCGCAGGCCGTGCCGGCCGATGCGCATGCGCCGGCCGACGAGGGGCTGGACCCGTGCCCGATCTGCGAACCCGGATCCGAGGCCGCCGAGGCCGGTCCGGAGTCCTGAGCGGTGAACTCGCTGACGTGGGACCTCACTCTGGCCGGCCTCGCCGTCGGCAGCGCGGCAGCCCTGACCGGCATCGGGCTGATCGTCACCTACCGGGCGACCGGAGTGCTCAACTTCGCGCACGGCGCGGTCGCGATGGTGTGCGCGTATCTGCTGCGGCAGTTCACCGTGGAGTGGGGCTGGCCGCTCTGGCTGGGCGCCACCGTCACGCTGCTCGTGGTGGCGCCGGGCATCGGGCTGCTCCTGGAGCGTGCGGTGTTCCGGCCGCTCGCGGTGCTCGGCGGCGATCCGGTGCAGACGCTGGTCGCGTCGATCGGGGTGTTCGTACTCCTGGTCGGCGGGGCGGCGCTCGTCTGGGGACAGGGCGCGCACGCGGACGCCCCGCAGGTGCTCGGCGACGAACCGTGGGGTCAGCTCGCGATCGTGCTGGCGCTCGCGGCCGGTGTGTGGGCGGTGACGCGCTGGACCTGGTTCGGCGGTGAGCTGCGCGCGGTGGTCGACAACCGTCCGCTGGCCGTGCTCGGCGGGATCGACGCGGACCGGGTGGCTTCGGTGGGCTGGGCCTTCGGTTCGTTCACCGCGGGTCTGACCGGGGTGCTGCTCGCCTCCCAGGTGCGCCTCGACCCCTACGGGCTGACCCTCCTGGTCATGCAGGTGATCGCGGTCGCGGTGGGCGCGGGCATGCACAGTCTGCCGATCGCGGTGGCGGTGGCGCTCGGGATCGGCGTGGTCCAGGCCCAGTTGACCCGGCTGCATCCGTCGGGCTGGGGCGAGCCGCTGCTGCAGGCGGTGGGAGCGAACCTGTTCGTGGTGGCGCTCCTGGTGTCCGCGCTGGTGCTCCCCGGGATCGGCGGACGCGACGCCCTGCCGCGTACCGCGACGGCCCGTATCCGTACACCGGCCGGTGTGTGGGTCGTAGCGGGCGTGCTCTTCCTGCTGCCGCTGGGTTTCGCGGGCTCCGACCTCCATACGGCGATCCAGGTGCCGGCGCTGGCCGTCGTCCTCCTCTCGCTGGTGGTCGTCACGGGGCGCGGCGGACAGATCTCGCTGGGGCAGGCGGCGTACGCGGGTCTGGGTGCCCTGTTCACGGCGCTGCTCACGGCGGGCCGCTTCCCCGGCCTTCCGCAGCTGCCGACGCTGGCGGCGCTCGGGGTCGCGGTCCTGCTCGTGGCGCCGCTCGGCCTGCTGACCGGCTGGCCGGCGATCAGCAGGCACGGGCTGGCCCTCGCGCTCGCCACCCTCGCGGTGGGGATGGGCGTGAGCCGTTTCGTCTTCGACCAGCCGTACGCCACATCGGGTCTCGGCATCGGCCGGCCCGCGGGCTTCGGCGGCGACCGCGCGTACTACGTCCTCGAACTCGCCCTCCTGGCCGGCGCGTTGCTCTGCGTGTCGCTGCTCCGCCGCGGCCGCACGGGGCGCGCCCTTGCCGCCCTGCGCGACCATCAGGCGGGGGCGTCGGCGTCGGGTGTGCCCGTACCTCTCATGAAGGTGGGCGCGTTCGTCGCGGGCGCCGCGCTCGCCGCGCTCGGCGGCGGCATGCTCGGCATGGGCCTGCGCGCCTTCGACCCGGCGGCCTTCGACCCGGTGCGCGGCCTCCTGTGGTTCGCGGCGGTCGTGGTGCTCGGCGCGGACTCCCTCATCGGCGCGCTGGGCGCGGCGGCGCTTCTGGTGGGTCTGGACGCGGGCACGCGCGGCGGGGTGGCGGCGGCGCTGATCGGAGTCCTCGCGGTACTGATCGGCCGCTTCCCCGGGGGCCCTTACGAAGCGGTACGGGCCGTCGCCGGACGGTTCCACGGAACGGACCGCGCGCTGCGGCTCAGCCCCCGGGGCGAGGCGGTACGGGCACGGATCGCGGCTCAGGCGGTACGGCGGGAGGCTTTGGCCGTACGAGGGGAGGCCGTGGCTGTCGGCGAGAGGGCCGCGGGGACGGACTCATCCGGCCCAGCGGCGCCGATTCCCGACGGCCAGCCGCCGCCTGGCGCCGCGTCCGGTCCTGAGGAATCCGAGCCGTTCCCCGGCATTCACGTACCGCGCACCCCCGCGCCCGGCCGTGAGGGAGACAAGGCAGCGGACCGCAACGTGCCGCCTCGGCACCGGAGTTCAGGCCTCGCGGCGCCCGGCCCCTCCCCCGCGTCCCCCGCTCCCGGCACCCTGTCCGCCCACGGACTCACCGTCGCGTACGACGACTTCCGCGCGCTCGACGACGTCGGCCTGGAGCTTCCGCCCGGCCGGATCACCGCTGTCGTCGGGCCCAACGGCGCGGGCAAGAGCACCCTGTTCCACTGCCTCGCCGGTACCGTGCGGCCGGCCGCGGGCCGCGTCGAGTTCGCCGGGCGTGACATCACGCGCCTGGCCGCACACGCCCGTACCCGGCTCGGCATCGCCCGCACCTTCCAGCAGCTCGCCGTCTTCCCCTCGCTCACTGTCGAGGAGAACGTGCGCGTCGGCGCCGAACAGGGCCGCGTACGCGACCCGGCCGCGGTCGACCGCACCCTGCGCCTGCTCGGCCTCGACGGCCCCGTGCGCCGGCATCCCGCCGCCGATCTGCCGACCGGCACCCTGCGCCGCGTGGAACTCGGCCGGGCGCTCGCCGGCGCACCCCACGTCCTGCTCCTGGACGAACCGGCGGCGGGCCTCGACACCGCCGAGGTCGACACGCTCTCGCGGATCCTGCGGGCCCTCGCGGCGGAAGGCACCGCGCTGCTGATCGTCGAGCACGACCTGGACCTGGTGGCCCATCTCGCCGACACGGTGCACGTCCTGAGCGCGGGCCGCATGGTCGCATCGGGGCCGGCGGGCCAGGTCCTCGACGCGGTGGCGCGTACGGGCGGTGAGCACGGATGATCGGGACCAGGTCCGAGCGTTCGCTGACCGATGCGCCGACGAGTCGGGCGGCCCACGCTCCCGGACGCATCGGCGATGCGGCCCACGCCCCGGCACGCATCGCCCATACGCCCCCCGGCGCCGTGCGCATCGGCGGAGGCCACTCATGACCGCCGAGATCGAGCTCCGCCGGGCGCGCGTGCGCTACGGCCCACTGGAGGCCCTGCACGGCGTCGACCTGGCCGCCGCCCACCCAGGGGCCACCGTGCTCCTGGGACGCAACGGATCGGGGCGTACGACGGTGCTGCGGGCCCTGGCCGGCACCGTGGCCCTCTCCGAGGGGCAGGTGCTGTGGCGCGGACGGGACGTCACGCGCGTCCCCGCGCATGAGCGCGCCGCGCACGGCATCCGCTTCGTGCCCGACCGGCAGGCCGTGTTCGGCTCACTCACTGTGCGGCAGAACCTCGAACTGGCCACCCGGCACGAGGACTTCACCGCCGCCTTCGACGCGTATCCGGAACTGCGGCCGCTGCTCGGACGCCGCGCCGCGACCCTCTCGGGCGGCGAGCAGCGCATGCTCGCGCTCGCCGGGGCCCTGCTCGCCCACCCGCGCGTCCTGCTCCTGGACGAACCGGCCCAGGGCATGTCCCCGTCGGTCGCGGCCCGTACGTACGAACTGCTCGGAGCCCTGGACGCCACGGTCGTCACATCCGAACAACGCCTCCCACCCTCCCTGCGCGCCCACACCGTCCTCGTCCACGAACTACGTCGCGGCTCCGTGGCGTTCAGCGGCGAAGCCGCGGAGTGGGCGGCGGCGGAACGGCGCCAGCCGGAGGGCTGAGCCGCAGGACCGCGGAGCGCACGGCGCGCAACGGCCTCAGCCGACAGCGCAGCGCGCGCGCTCCGGGTCGGGGCAGGAGACCTTCAGCTCATCGTCGCGCAGCCGCCACACCGGCGGCCGGTCGGCCGACGGCGCCGACACCACGCGCACGCTCTGCGCACCGACGGGCCGTTCGACCTCGAACCCGGCCGAGACCAGGACTGCGGCGATCGCCTCGGTCATCGCCGTGGCGACAGAGCCCCAGTGCCGAAGGGCCGGATCGTCGGCGCGAAGCTCACGGGCGGCGCGCAGGGCACATTCGGCCAAACGGTGGCCGGTGACCCAGCCCACGGAGACGCCGCCCGCACAGTCCGCGGCATAGTCCACCTCGGCGTCGGCTCCCGCGGCCACGATGTGCCGCATCCCCGGCGCGAGCACCGGCAGGCCCGCCGCGGCCGGCTCCTCCCGGACGCGCAAGGCCGGCTCGTCCAAGGCCGCCGCTTCTTCGGCACCGACGCGTCCAGTCACGCGCTCAACCCAGCGCGCCCACCGTGGACCCCACCGAACTCAGAGCAAGCGCGCCCACCGTGGGCCCCCACCGAACTCAGAGCACCCGCCGAGCCCCCTTCCCGTCCGGGATCAGGAGCATCGTGCCCGTGTTGAGGCGGTCCGGGTAGCGGCCGATCATCTGGCGGTTGGCCTGGTACAGCGCGTACCAGCCGCCCTTGACCTTGTAGCGGCGGGCGATCGAGGACAGGGTCTCGCCGGACTTCACGGTGTGGATCCGGCCGTCGAGCCGGTAGCGCTCCGAGCACACCGGCCAGGCGTCCCAGCCCTGTTTGCGCAGCACCTCCTCGGCCACCTTGATCTGCTCCTCGCGCGTGGCCAGATCGGCTCGCGGAGCGAACGCGAGCCCGCCGTGCTCCTCCCAGGTCGGCTGCCAGAACTGCAGCCCGCCGTAGTACTGGTTGCCGGTGTTGGCGCTCCAGCGGCCGCTGCTCTCGCACTCGGCCAGACAGTTCCACGGCCACTTCTTCGCCGCGCAGTCGTACGGCACTTCGAAGACGTACGAGCGATGCGTGGAAGCGGGACCGGACGCGGGTGGCGGCGAGGGCTCGGCGCGTGGCCCCGGCAGGGCGTGCGCACCGGTCGGCAGGAGCGGGAGCAGGAGGGCCAGGAGGCTCAGGGTCCACAAGTGACGCTTCGGCATGCGTCACGCTAAGCAGCGACGCGGCGGGGATCCGGAGTGCCGCGCCCCGGCACCGGGCAGCCCCACCCGGTCGGACGACCAGGCGGGGCTGCCCGCTCCTGTCAGGGAAGGTCCAGTTTCTGTCCGGGCAGGATCAGATCCGGATCGCCCCCGATCACTGCTTTGTTGGCGTCGAAGATCTTCTTCCAGTACGTGCCGTGCGCCGCGGCGATGGTGCTCAGGGTGTCGCCGCTCTTGACGGTGTAATCCCGTGAACCACCCCGTGACGCATGGCTCTTCGCACGCTCGGGCGCCTTGGACGCCTTGGACTCCGCCTTCTTGGGCGCCGCATCCTTGGGTGCCGTCCGGGACTTGGACGGCGCGTTCACCGCAGGTGCGCTGCCGTAGGCTCCGGCCCGCTTCGAGCAGGTGGGCCATGCGCCCCAGCCCTGCCCCTTCTGCACCTTGGTGGCGACGGCTATCTGCTGCGCCTTGCTCGCTTTGTCGGCCGTGGAGGCGTATGCCCCTCCGCCGTAGGCGCGCCAGGTCGAGGCGGAGAACTGGAGCCCGCCGTAGTAGCCGTTGCCGGTGTTGATGTGCCAGTTGCCGCCGCTCTCGCACTTGGCGATGCGGTCCCAGACTCCACTGTCGGCAGCCGCGGCCTGACCGCTTGCCGCGAACAGGCCCAGCGGGGCGGCCAGAGCGGCCCCGGCGAGCACTGCCGTCGTCCGACTGCGCTTGGGACGTGAGGAGATGGCGTACTTGGCTAACACAGAGATCCCTCTCGCAGGACCCGGGCTCCCCCTGGACGCCGCCGCGCCGGCGTATCCGACGCCGGTGAGCGGTCGCGTCCCGTCCGCCGACGCGTGGTGCAAGAGCTGGCTTGGTGCTGCCGGCGGACGTACCCGAGCGGTGCTCGATGCACACGGCGGTGGAATCTAGGCACGCAGGCGCCCGATATCAACCAAATCCTTGTCATTCCAGGCCAGTTGGCCATTACCCGGAGTAGCGGCGATTTCCAGCCACCCACTAGAAACCTTGATTTCCGCATTTGTCCGTCGGCGACTCCGGCGATCTGTGACTCAGCTCACCGGTTCAACTTCCTTGTATGCAGCAGCGGTTGACGCGGAGTGAGCGGTTCCGGCGAAGGCTTCACCGTGTGCTGAGGATGGTGCGATTCCGTTCGCTCGGCTGCGTGACTTGCGCCACGGTTCCCCCGTTGTGCTCTTCATGAGCCTTCGGGCTTTTCGGGGGGTCCGGAGCGACCGGTCCCCCGTGCCGGGAGCCTCCCGGCACCGCGACGCACCGACTTCCGAGGAGCACCCGTGCAGCGCATGCTCGACGTCAGCGACGACGTACGCGCCGAGATCGGCGACGATGAGGCCGACCGTCTGCTCACCGGCGAGAACTCCCCGGGCAGCTATGACTGCACGTCCTGCCGCACCCCGGGCGACAGCCAGCAGGAGCGCACCAGCACCGTGCTGTTCGTCGGCGAGGAGACCGCCGTCCTCGCCTTCGCGCACGCCACCTGTCTGCCCTCGCAGGTGGTCCAGGTTCCCGAGGAGCAGCTCCAGGGCGCCGTCCAGTCGATCACCGGCGGCGAGCCGGCCGCACCGGAGGAGCCCGAGCAGGCCGTGCTCGGTGTGACCAGCGGACTCGTACTCCTCGAGGGCGAGCTGCACCCCGCGCTCGTCGTCGAGCCCACCGGGCCGATCGCCCGCCCCGGCGCCACGAGCGGGGGCGACGACTTCCTGCCGCTCCTGATCGAGCAGGGCTTCATGCCCGTCAGCCAGGTCAAGGACGTCCCCGCCGCCCTGAACGGCTGGTCGGTGCTGCTCGCGATGGGTCAGCTGCACGCGGTGCTCCAGCCGGGCGAGAGCGGCGGCCAGGCGGCCTGGTGGCAGGCACACCAGCCGCTCCATGTCACCGAGGGCTGGCGAGCGGCCGCCAACAAGACCAACAAGGTTCTGGTGTTCGCAGCCCCCGTGGGCTCCATCGGGCGCCAGCCCCGCGAGGACCTGCTGCGCGACGCCCTGGACAAGGCCGCGGCCAACGGCAAGCTCGTCACGGCGTGCATGCCGCTGGCCGGGACCTGATGCCCGCTGAGCCCAGCGTGAGCCGGCCCGCACCGCCGGCGCTGCTCGGTCCGAGGTCGATGCGTCCCGTCCCGCATCCCAACCGCCGTGGGGTCGTTGGCACCTACGTGCAGCCTTACGACCCCTCCCGCCACCCCATCCCCGGTATGCGACCCTCCGGGGAGACTCCCCCGAGTCACTCCGAGACCCCGATCTACGACGAGCTCTATGCGGAGTGGCGCAGGTCGTTCAAGGCGCTTCCGGGGGACCGCGTCGGCGAAGACGACCTGGGTTTCACGGCGTTCGGCAACATGCCCCCGAGCCCGGGCCGGCACCCGCGCCACGAGCCGCCCCCGCCGACCTGGCAGCACCTGTCGCACCGCCCGGGCGGCTTCCCGGCCGCGCTGCCGCCGGGGCCGCGCCGGGAGCGCTGAGCTGCTCCCGTACGCGTCGTCCGGGGGCCCCTGTACGACGCGTACGCCCCTTCCGTACGACACACGAAGGCCCACCCGGCAGACGCCTGGTGGGCCTTCGTACGTCCAAAGGAGCGGCCGTTACTTCTTCTTGCTGCGCTTCTCGCGCACCCGGACCGAGATGTGGATCGGCGTGCCCTCGAAGCCGAACTCCTCGCGCAGCCGGCGCTCGATGAAGCGGCGGTAACCCGCCTCGATGAAGCCGGAGGCGAAGAGCACGAAGCGCGGCGGCTTGGTGCCCGCCTGCGTGCCGAAGAGGATGCGGGGCTGCTTGCCGCCGCGCACGGGGTGCGGGTGGGCGGCGACCAGCTCGCCGAGGAAGGAGTTGAGGCGGCCGGTCGGCACGCGGGTCTCCCAGCCCTCGATGGCCGTCTCGATCGCCGGCACCAGCTTCTCCATGTGGCGGCCGGTACGCGCCGAGACGTTCACGCGCGGGGCCCAGGCGACCTGGCCGAGCTCGGTCTCGATCTCGCGCTCGAGGTAGTAGCGGCGCTCCTCGTCGAGGGTGTCCCACTTGTTGTACGCCATGACGATCGCGCGTCCGGCCTCCACCGCCATCGTGACGATGCGCTGGTCCTGGACGCTGATCGAGTCGGCGGCGTCGATGAGGATCACGGCGACCTCGGCCTTCTCGACCGCGGCGGCGGTACGGAGCGAGGCGTAGTAGTCGGCTCCGGACTGCAGGTGGACCTTCTTGCGGATGCCCGCGGTGTCGATGAACTTCCAGGTGACACCGCCGAGGTTGATCAGCTCGTCGACCGGGTCACGCGTGGTGCCGGCCATCTCGTTGACGACGACGCGGTCCTCCTTCGCCACCTTGTTCAGGAGCGAGGACTTGCCCACGTTCGGACGGCCGATCAGGGCGATACGGCGCGGGCCGCCGACACCGGGGCCGCCGAAGAGCTGCTGGGGCGCGTCGGGCAGCGCCTCGAGGACAGCGTCGAGCATGTCGCCCGTACCGCGGCCGTGCAGCGAGGAGACCGGGTGCGGTTCGCCGATGCCGAGGGACCACAGGGCCAGCGCGTCGGCTTCGCCGCTCGGGCCGTCGACCTTGTTGGCGCAGAGCACGACGGGCTTCTTGGCCTTGCGGAGCAGCTTGACGACGGCCGCGTCGGTGTCGGTGACGCCGACGGTGGCGTCCACGACGAAGATCACGGCGTCGGCGGCCTCGATGGCGTACTCGGCCTGGGCGGCGACGGAGGCGTCGATGCCGAGGACGTCCTGCTCCCAGCCGCCCGTGTCGACGAGCTTGAAGCGGCGTCCGGCCCACTCGGCCTCGTACGTGACGCGGTCGCGGGTGACGCCCGGCTTGTCCTCGACGACGGCCTCGCGGCGGCCGATGACGCGGTTCACCAGGGTCGACTTGCCGACATTGGGGCGACCGACGACGGCGACCACGGGGAGCGGGCCGTGCCCGGCCTCCTCGATCGCGCCTTCGACCTCCTCGATGTCGAAGCCCTCTTCCGCGGCGAGCTCCATGAACTCCGCGTACTCCGCCTCGCCGAGCGCGCCGTGGTCGTGCTCGTGCTCGTGCGCGCCCTCTGCGGGGATCTGGTCGTTCATGAAGTCCGTACCTCTGTCATCGGTCATCGATGGACCACGCAGGCGCGCGGGCCACTACTCACCGCGTTCCCACCCGGTGCCGGGTGCGACGCGGTGCTTCAAGTCTTACTCAGCGCCCCGTGAGGCGCCTGGCGTTTTCCAGGTGGCCGGTCAGCCGCTCCTGGATGCGCAGGGTCGCCTCGTCGAGGGCCTTGCGCGTGCGCCGTCCGCTGCCGTCTCCCGCGTCGAAGGGGTCACCGAAGACCACGTCGATACGGCTGCGGAGCGCCGGCAGCCCCTTTATCAACCGTCCGGGACGGTCTGTGCTTCCCAGTACGGCCACCGGGACGATCGGAGCCCCGCTGCGGACCGCGAAATACGCGAGCCCGGCGCGCAGGGAGGCGAAGTCGCCGTCGCCCCGGGTGCCCTCGGGGAAGATCCCGAGGACGCCGCCCGCGGTCAGGACGTCCAGCGCCCTGGTGATCGCCGTCCGGTCGGCGGTCGAGCGGTCCACCTTGAGCTGGCCGATCCCGGTGAGGAACGGATCCAGCGGCCCGATGAACGCTTCCTTCTTGATCAGGAAGTGCGTGGGCCGCGGCGCCGTACCCATCACCATGGGGCCGTCGACGTTGTGCGAGTGGTTCACGGCGAGTATCGCCGGGCCGCTCGCGGGCACCCTCCAGGCGCCCAGGACCCGCGGCTTCCACAGGCCGTACATCAGCCCGACACCGATCTTGCGGCCTACCTCCGCACCCCGCTCGGAGGCGGTCTCGCTCACTTCGCGGCCCGCTTCTCCTCGACCAGGGTGACCACGCACTCGATGACCTGCTGCAGCGTGAGGTCGCTGGTGTCGACCTCGACGGCGTCGTCCGCCTTGGCGAGCGGGGAGGTCTTGCGGCCGGAGTCGGCCGCGTCCCTCTTGAGCAGTGCCTCACGGGTGGCGTTGACGTCCGCGCCCTTGAGCTCGCCGCTGCGGCGGGCCGCGCGGGCCTCGGGCGAGGCGGTCAGGAAGACCTTGAGATCGGCGTCCGGCAGCACGGTGGTGCCGATGTCGCGGCCCTCGACCACGATGCCCTTCTCGGCGGCCGCGGCGATGGAGCGCTGCAGTTCGGTGATCCGGGTGCGCACCTCGGGCACCGCGCTGACCGCGCTGACCTTGGAGGTCACTTCCTGCGTACGGATCGGACCGGCCACATCCGTGCCGTCGACCGTGATGGTCGGGGCGGACGGGTCGGTGCCCGAGACGATCTCCGGCTTGTCCGCGGCCGCGGCGATGGCGGCCGGGTCCGTGATGTCGATGCCGTTGTGCACCATCCACCAGGTGATCGCCCGGTACTGGGCGCCGGTGTCCAGGTAGCTCAGGCCCAGCTGGGCGGCGACGGCCTTCGACGTGCTCGACTTGCCCGTGCCGGAAGGTCCGTCGATGGCAACGATCACTGCGGTGGCGGTGGTGTCCACGGGGCTTGGAGCGCCTTTCGTCGGGCGGGTCGTGAGTGCGGTACGGCGCAAGGGCCTGTCGGGAGTTTCCCGTCGTCGCCCGAAGGGCGGCCGTGCGGCGTCCGGTGCGTGCGATCGCAAGGCGCCGGAGTGCCCTCGTGGCGGAGCCACGTGGGCGGTCCGGCAACGCCGCGAGCGCGCGTGCCGGGCGTCGCACGGCAGACGGGAAACTCCCGACAGGCCCTTAGAACGCCGCCCACAAGGTTACTGGCTCCCACCACGCCGCCCGACCGCCCCACTGCCGCAGGGTCCGCGGCACCGGCCGCGCCCC
>NZ_JBEPEW010000067.1:0-42419 GCF_040300965.1 Streptomyces mesophilus
CCGCGCCGAGGCGCGCCACGACCTCGGCCTCCGCGGCGGCGCCGGTGCGGGGTTCGCGCAGATACGGCGTGAGGTCGGCGAGCAGAGTGTCGGCGTCCTCGGCGCTCAACCCCGTGTCGGTGAAGCGCCGGTCGTACAGGCGCGCGGCCCGCAGACAGCTCAGCATCGCGGCGTGGAAGGCCGGATAGTCCTCGGCGTGGACGGCGTGCAGCGTGATCCGCATCAGGCCGGCCTTGACGATCCGGCCGTCCGCGAAGGCCGCGTCCAAGTGCTCGGGCGCGAAGTCCGCGACGCGGTTCCACAGCGCGAGATACGGGGAGGCGGGCGTCTGCGCCTGGAGTGCGCACAGGCGCCGTACCGCGTCCGTCACGTCGATCGGCCGGCGCTCCAGGAGGAGCTGCCGGTCCAGGGTGGCGAGGGCGAGGCGGCGCGCGGAGAGGGTCACGTCGGGATTATGCCGCCCGCCCGCGGGCGACGGCCGGGGGTCAGCGCACCGACCAGGACTCGCGGTTGTTGAGGTGGGCGACGTCCGCACCCGTGGTCGTGCGGTAGGCGGCGTGGAACGCGGCCAGTTCCCCGGCGGTCAGCACGTCCTCGATCCGCGCGAAGCCCTCGGGGGCGCGCCGGGCGACCGTGGCCAGGAGCCGGTCGGCGGGCATGGCGCGGTGGGCGCGGACCAGGGCGTCGGTGACGGGGCGGCGTTCGGCTTCGTACGCCTCGAGGCCCTGTTCGGGACCGGGCGCCGTCGCCAGGTGGCGGGCCAGCGCGCGGGCGTCGAGGACGGACTGGGAGGCGCCGTTGGAACCGATGGGGTACATCGGATGCGCGGCGTCGCCGAGCAGGGTGACCCGGCCGCGGCCCCACCAGGGCAGCGGGTCGCGGTCGACCATCGGGTATTCGAGGATGCGGCCGGTGGTTGCGAGCAGTGCCGGGATGTCGAGCCAGCCGAGCCGCCAGTCGGCGAAGTGCGGGAGTACGTCGGCGAGTTGACCGGCGCGATCCCAGTCGGCGGCCGGCCTGCCGGAGCCCGCGAGGCGTACTTCGGCCACCCAGTTGACCAGGGCGCGGCCGCGGATCTCGGCGGAGCGCGACACCGGGTAGGCGACGAATTTGGCGGTCTCGTTGCTGCCCGCGACTGCGAGGGTGCGGCCGCCCAGGAACGGGGCCGTCTCCACCAGGCCGCGCCACATGCGGATGCCGTTCCAGAGCGGCGGGCCCTCGCCGGGGTGCAGTTGCGCGCGGACGGCCGAGTGGAGTCCGTCGGCTCCGATCAGCACGTCCGCCTCCAGGGTGCCGCCGCCGGCGAATTCCACCCGGACGCGGTCGCCTTCGTCGTGGAAGGCGGTCACGGCGGCGTCTGTGCGGATCTCACCGATGCGGGCGAGCACCGCGTCGAGCAGCAGCCGCTGCAGATCGCCGCGGTGCAGGGAGTACTGCGGCCAGTGGTAGCCGAGAGCGCGCCCGCGCGGCTCGCCCCAGATACGGTTGCCGTGCCGGTCGAAATGGACCATCTCGGCGGTGGGGATGCCGGTCTCGGCGAGGACGGTGCCGAGGCCCAGCTCGGTCAACTCCCGTACGGCGTGCGGCAGCAGATTGATCCCGACGCCGACGGGCCGCAGCGAGTGCGCGGCGTCGACGAGCGTTACACCGAGCCCTGCGGCGTGCAGGGACAGGGCCGCGGTGAGCCCGCCGATACCGGCGCCCGCGATGAGGACGTGGGTCATGTCCGCCGTACCGCCCTTCCTCGTCCGTTCGCGGGGCCGCGCGCCGGCTGACCCCGATGACCGACACGGCTATCCCTGCCCACAGTCACCCGGTCCGGAAGCCTCACTGCGCCGGGAACGCCCGCACCGACGGTTCGTAGGCCGCTGGGAGCACCGGCCCTGCGGCTCGTAGGCGGCTGGGAACACCCGCCCCACGGCTCGTAGGCCGCTGGGAACACCCGCCCCACGGCTCGTACGCTCCCTTCATGCTGATCGAACACCGCGGCCACCGGCCCTCCGTCCACCCGTCCGCGTACGTGGCCCCCTCCGCCGTACTCTGCGGCGCCGTCACCTTGGGCGAGGGCGCCCGGGTCCTGCACGGTGCCGTCCTGACCGCCGAGGACGGCGAGGTGCGGATCGGGGCGAACACGGTTGTCATGGAACAGGCCCTGGTGCGCGGCCGCGCCGGGCATCCGGCCGTGGTCGGCGCCTCGGTCCTGATCGGCCCGCACGCCCATGTCAACGGGGCGACGATCGAGGACGAGGTCTTCGTGGCGACAGGCGTGTCCGTGTTCCCGGGCGCGGTGGCCGGCGCGCGCTCGGAGCTGCGGATCAACAGCGTCCTGCACGCCAACTCGACCCTTCCGCCGGACACCGTCCTGCCGATCGGCTGGATCGCGGCCGGCACCCCGGCCCGCCTCTTCTCCCCCGACCGGCACGAGGAACTCCAGCCCGCGCAGATGGAGTTGGACTTCCCCCGCACCGTGTACGGCGTGGAACGCGGCACCCCGATGCACACGATCATGGCCCGCCAGTCGGAGTACTACGGAGCGCATCGCACGGACCGCGTGATCGACGAGCCGTAGCCGGGCTCTACGGTACGCGGATGCTCCCCTTGCTCTTCCTCGACGTCGACGGAGTGCTCATCCCCTTCGGCGGCGCCGATCACCCGACGTACGAGCCCATGCCTGCCAGGGACGCGAACCCGCTCCTGGCCCGGATCAACCCCGCACTCGGCCCTCGCCTGCTCGCCCTGCCCTGCGAGCCGGTCTGGGCCACCACCTGGGGCGAGGACGCCAACGCGGAGGTGGCACCCAGGCTCGGACTGCCGGACCTGCCCGTGCTCGGGTGGGTGGAGAGTGGGCGGCCGGAGGGGCTGCTGCACTGGAAGACGCGGCCGATCGTGGCGTGGGCGGGCGGTCGGCCCTTCGTCTGGATCGACGACGAGATCGGTGAGCGGGACCGGTCCTGGGTGGCGCGGAACCACCCGGGACCGGCGCTGCTCCTGCGGGTCGCTCCGGAACTCGGTCTGACCGAGGACGACCTGGCCGCCGTGGGGCGCCGGCTGGCGGAGCTCGACGGCTAACGTACGACCGGGAGTTGGACCGTACCCGTGTCACCGGGTGCGCTCGTCACCGTGACCGGCTTGACGCCCTTGTTGCCGAGGTAGGCCCCGTCGCTGGCCGCGATCACGAACTGGATGCGGTGACCCTTCTCGTAGCGGTGCACGATGCCCGGCAGGGACACCGTGAACGGCTTGGTCACGTCCGGTACGCGCACGGGGGCGACAAGCCGGTGCACCAAGGTCTTCCCGCCGTCCGGAGCCACGTCGTACAGCTTCGCGAAGAGCACCAGCTTGTCGGCGGCGTCCGACGAGTTCTGGACGCGTTCCGTCCTGGGCGAGACCACCTTCAGCGTGGCCTTCGGGATGCCCACGACGTCCGTCGCCTCGGCGAGCGGCTCGGTGGACCAGTCGAGATACGTGCCGCGGGTGTCGTACGGCGCGGGGTCCGGCAGACCGATCAGGCCGGCGAGCGAGGACTCGGAGTGCGAGGTGGGAATCAGCCAGTTGCGGTACTCACGGCTGCCGCGCACCACCTTGCGCCGGTTGTCGACCAGCTTGCCGTCGCCGGAGAGGTAGTACGTGGTGGTCGGCGACGGGGGCCGGGACGCGGTGGCGTAGGTGCGCTGCGGGTCGGCGACCCAGTCACGGTAGTACGCGAAGTCCGGCCCGGTGTCGGCGCCTTCATCGTCCTGCAGATAGCGGTCGAACCAGGCGAGCACCCGCCGCCCGACGTAGCTCGACTCCAAGTTGCCCGAACCCAGGCTCAGTTCACCGCTCGCCGGGTCCGTGATCCCTCCGCTGTGCCCCCACGACTGCCAGATCATCTTGGCCGTGGTGCCCTGCGCGCGCAGCGTTTCATACGTCGCCTGCGCCTCGTTGAGGTTGAACAGCGAGTCCGCCTGCCCCTGCACGAGCAGCGTCGGCGCCTTCACCTGCTTCAGATACGAGACGGGCGAGACGCTGCGCGCATAGTCGAGCAGCTCGTCGGTCCGCCCCGCCGGGTAGCGGCCGGAGTTCAGCATCCGGATCGTGTCGCAGGCCTGGTCCACGAAGTGCAGACAGCCCAGCTTGTTGATCCGGGAGGGGTCGAGCGAGGGGGCGAGCAGCGGCTGGCCCTCCCCCATCAGATAGAACCCGTTGGCCCACTGCCACTTGTACGCCCCGGGCACGTCGGTGCCCACGGCGTTCTGCGGGTCGAGGGCGTAGGCGAGGTTGTTCCATGTGATCAGCGGAACAAGGGCGTCCACGCGCCGGTCCACGGCCGCGGTCGCCAGCTGGATCGCCCCGCCGTAGGAGCCGCCGATCATCCCGACGCGCGGATCGCCGCCCTCGCCGCCGTCCGCCGTGACGTAGTCGACCTTCGTCCCGTCGTCGGCCGCGCGCTTGCCGGCGAGGAAGTCGATGAGTGCGGAGGCGGCCTTCGCGTCGATACGGGGGTCGTCGAGGGAGATCAGACAGCCGGAGTTCCCGAAGCCGAGCCCGGAGTAGGCGAGCCCGACGTACCCGCGCTGCGCGAACGCCTTGGCCGCACCGGCCGTTCCCCCATCGGCCTTGTTCCCGCCGAACCCGTTTGTGGTGATCACGGCGGGGGCGGTGTGCCGGGCGTCGACCCCCGCGGGCCGGTAGAGGTCGGCGTCGACGACGCAGGTGCGGTCGCCGGTGTCGACGGTGAACTTCAGTGCGGTGACGGTGTATTCGCCCGACCCCGGCGTGGCCGCCGCCGGCACGGTGAGGGCGAGCGGCGCGGCGAGGGCTGCGGCCGCGGTGCCGATGGCTGCGGTGAGGGTGGCGCGGGATCTGGGCACGGCTCGGGGCACGGTGACCTCCACGGGGTTTATACCGACCGGTAGGTTCGGGAATCGAGGTCATGGTGGGGGCACCGTTACTGGTGGGTCAATAAGCGTGCGGTGGGATTTGTGGACCTGCCACGTATCTCCCCAACTTGGGGTTGCTCCAGGGCCTCGGTCGGCGCGACTCAGAGGTCCAGGTCGGTGACCGGGATGACGCGGAATGGCAGGTGGCCGCCGACGGGCGCGACAACTCCCTTTCCTGTGGGCGGGCCTGCGTACCAGATGGCCTGAGGGTCGTCGCCGCCACGTCGCGCAACTGTGTAGCTGAAGGCGACGGACTGGAGGAGCAGCTCATCGTCCGAGCTGGGCATCTCGACGCAAAGGCGGTAGTTGCCTGGGCTGTCCACTCGCCGGCACGACACCTCCTGCCACGGGTATGTGCGCAGGATGCGGCGCGCCCGCCATGTGTTGTATGCGCACACCATGCCCACTTGTACGCCCATGACGGTTGCGATCATCGAGAAGACGAACGCCAGCACTGACCAGCTGCTCGCGATGAAGGCGTAGCCCACCGCAATGCCGGCGGCGATGGCCGAGAGCACCACCAGCGCCCACACCGTCCCGCGTCCCTGCGCACGCTTCAGGCTGTTCGCCGTAGCCGGTTCATCCATCGCGGTCTTGGCAAGGGAATCGGTAGTCACGTGATCAACTCCGCGATGCGAGATGTGGGTTGGCGTGGTGCGGGCGCATGCTTCGGCTCTTCGAAACTGATCGTGTTCGCCACGGCGCGGAGGATCTCCGCGTACGCCTCCGCCTGCGTGAGATCGGTGCTGGTCAGCGTTGCTGTGATCAGAGTCGGATCGCCGGGAACCAGAAAGGTGCACGTGGCCTGGCAGACCCTCGCGGAGCCCTCATCACCGCAGCGAAGTACCCCAGTGGTGAAGGCGGCGGCAGTTGTCCGTGCGACGGTTCGCAGCTCACAGCTGTCTGCGGTCCAGTGAGCCCACCGCTCTCGGGAGATCAGGGCCCGGGCGGCAGCCACTTGAGGATCACTCACCAGCGTGCGGGTGGAGGACAGGATGAACAGCGAGGTGGTCACCTCCTCGTACACATCGGTGCGGTGCAGCCCCAACGCCGCGTAGAAAGTTCCATGTCGGAAGATCTCGTCCAGGGCATAGGCCCACTCGGGAGCACGCTCTCGGATCGGGGCCAGGCCTGCCGGGTCGAACTCTTGGTATCCCGGAGGCAGTCGGAACCACAGTTGTGGCCTGTCATCCATGGACGTCCTCACAGGGTTGTTGCGGCGCGCGACAGTCGCGCGAAGGTGCTGGGGATGTCATCTGCGACGATGCGGGCACCGTCGACGGCCGGCGCTGCGGTTTCGTAGGTCCCGTCGTCCTTCAGCGGGGTCACGTCGCCCAGACTCGTCGCAACACCCGCGGTCGCGATGCCTGCCTCGACCGTTTCCTTCGTCCGCGAGCTGACACCGTGCAAGGCCCATTCGGTCACGCGATTCGTTCCCCTGGCCATCTCCAGACCAGTCGCCTTCGCACCGTCCACAAGACCCACCGCCCCGGCACGAGCAGCGTCATCCAGCGAGCCGGCTGCCCTGACGGCGGTCACCGCACCCTTCGTTCCCCCCGCGGCCAAGCCGAGCACGGGAAGCGCACCGATGCCGTCGCCGATCAACGTGACCGCGCCGTCCCAGAATTTGGCGTCCAGCTTGCCCTCGGTGATGCCGCCCCAGACCGCATCACGGATCTTCGGATCCTTGAGGTGCAACCCGAACGCTCCCGCACTCGCCGTCGTGGCGAGCGTCAGTGCAATGGCGACCCCGACCGGCGGGGTGGCCAGAACGGCGGCGAGTCCGGCGACGGAGGCCGCCACTGACAGGTAATCGCCGAGATCCTCCTCAAGGAACCCCACCACCTCCTCCAGCACCCCCGGCTCCTCCGGAGCCAACCCGTCGTCGGCCGAGGCGAGGGCGCGGGCCGCCTCCCGCGCCGCCTCCTGGTGCACGCCCTCCAACTCCCGCGCCAGCCGCCGCACATCAGCCACCGCGTCCTGCGCCTTGGAGAGCTGCTCGGGGTCATCCGAGGCCCGGGCCTCCGCCTCCGCGAGCGAGGAAGCCGCCGCCCTCGCCCGGTCCTCGTAGGACTGGGCCGTCAGCCTGCGGTCGACGACGCCGTCGTGCCAGCGCAGCAGCGCGCCCGAGGCCTTCGAGAGGGACTGGTGCGCGTCGAGTAACCGCTTGGGCAAGTCCTGCGACAGCGCCCGGCGGAACGCGTCCCCGCCCTCGCCCCGCCAGGAAGAGGCCGACCGCAGCAGACGGTCGACCAGCTCATGCGCCGTCCCCGTCGACTTCGCCGCCTTCGCCACCTGCTTCTGCAGCGCCGAGATCTCGCCGGGATTCCCTGGCACGGGGTTGAACCCCAGGTTCGGATACGGCCCGCCGGCCGGCCCACCGTCATCCATCGACCCGCACCGCCCTGAACGCTTCCGCGATCGCCCGGTTCAGCTCGGCGTACCCGTTGTGGCTGAGCGCCACCGCCGACTGGATGCGGGCGATCCGCTCGCCGAGCTGGTCGGCGCCGTGGCCCCAGGAGTCCTGGAAGGAGTCGCAGGCCGCGTCGAGTTCCGCCGTGCCGATCTGGTCGGCGCGTACGTGGTCGAGCGCGCGCCGCGCCTCGGCCAGCGACTCCACCGAATCGTGCAGGGCCTTGGCGAACCGGCCCAGCTCGGTCGTCTGCACGCGCAGATCGGGGTGATCACCAGTCATGGGCGAGCACCTTGGCAGAGTCGGCGGCTCATCGGGCAATCAGCGCTCACCCGTACGTGGGCCGGGCCGGGAATTCAGGGCGCGGAGCACCAGACCTGGCGCACCGACCCGCCACCCGGACAGGTGGCGCGCAGGACGGCGGATGACAGCCGTCAGGACCTCACAACGCCCCCGCCCGCCGCTCGAACACCTCCGGCCGCGCCGCCCGCACCGCCAGGGTGAGCGCACCCAGGAGGACCACGTCGTCGCCCGCGGTGCTCGCCTCGATGCGGGGACGCAGCGGGGTGAGGCGGTGCAGGGTCTGGGTGACCGTGGTGAGGAAGAGGTCGGCGCCGCGGCCGACTCCGCCGCCCAGGACCACCAGGTCGGGGTCGAGTACCGCGGTCACGGAGGCGACGGCGAGGGCGAGGCGTTCGCCTTCCTGACGGACGGCGGCGACGGCTGCGGGAGCTCCGGTGCGGGCTGCGTCGAAGACGCGTTTCGCCGTGAGCGGGCCCGTCATGCCGAGGTCGCGGGCGGCGCGGACCACGCCGTCGGCGGAGACCGCGTCCTCGAGCAGGCCCCGGCGCGGGGCCGTGCCGGTGGCGGGGACGCCGTCGAGCGGCAGATAGCCGATCTCGCCGGCCGCTCCGTGGGCGCCGAGGAAGAGCTCGCCGTCGGCCACGACGCCCATGCCGAGTCCGGTGCCGATCAGCAGGTACACGAAGAGACGGCTGTCCGCGCCGCTGCCGAAGGTGTACTCGCCGAGCGCCGCCAGGTTGGCGTCGTTGTGCACGGAGAGCGGGGTGCCGAGGCGGTCCCGCATCCGTTCGATCAGGCCGGGACGCCCCCAGCCGGGCAGGTTGACGGCGTAGCGGACCCGGCCGGTGGCGCGGTCGAAGACTCCGGGGGTGCCGACGGCGGTGCGCACGATGTCCGCGGAGGTCAACGCGGCTTCGGCGAGGGACTGTTCGGCGCAGCCCACGGCCGCGTCGGCGACCGACAGGGCGCCGCGGCCACGGTTGCGTATCTCGGTGCGGGCGACGATCTCGCCGGAGAGATCCGCCACCGCCGTACGCAGTCGGGCCCGGCCGATGTCGATGCCGAGGACGAAGCCCGCACGCGGGTCGGGCTCGTACAGGACGGCCACCCGGCCGCGGCTCTGGGCGTGGGTACCGGCCTCCCGGACGAGTCCGGCGCGTTCCAGAGCGGCGAGTGCGGAGGAGACGGTCGGTTTGGACAGGCCGCTGTCGCGGGCGAGTTGGGCGCGTGAGGCGGGCCCTTGCAGGCGCAGGCGTTCCAGGAGCAGCCATTCGTTGTTGCTGCGCAGGCGCCGGCGGTTCCAGGGCGGAATCGTCACGTGGCGGTCCCGGGCGCGGTGACATGGCAGGCGGCCGTGTGCGCGGGGCCGGCCGGCCGCAGCCGTGGGGTGACCCGGTGGCAGATGTCCTCGGCCAGCGGGCAGCGGGCGCGGAAGCGGCAGCTGGGCACGGGGTCGATGACGACCGGCGGGTCGGTCCTCGCGGTGGCGGCGTCCACGTCGAGCGGGGCGCGCGGGTCGGGGACGGCGGACAGGAGCAGTTCGGTGTACGGGTGGCGGGGGCGGGCCAGGACCTCTTCGGTGGGCCCGGTCTCGACGACATGGCCGCCGTACATGACGGCGATCCGGTCGGAGAGGTAGCGGGCGCCGGCGATGTCATGGGTGATGTAGAGGAAGGAGACGCCTTCGCGCTCGCGCAGTTCGGCCATTACGTTGAGCAGCCCGATGCGGATGGAGACGTCGAGCATCGAGACCGGTTCGTCGGCGAGGATGAGTTTCGGCCGGTGCGCGAGGGCCTGGGCGAAGCCGATGCGCTGGCGCTGGCCGCCGGAGAGTTCGTACGGGTAGCGGGCAAGGACGTCGGCGGCGGGTGTCAGCCCGACGGCTTCGACGACCCGCTCCGCTTCCGCTTCCCGTTCGGTGCGGGACAGTTCGGGCCGGTGCAGGGTGAGGGAGCGCAGGATGCCGTGTGAGACGCGGTACGCCGGGTTGAGGGACGCGAAGGGGTCCTGGAACACCATCGGGACGGCGCCGCGGTACGCGAGGCGGTCCCGTCGGCGGCGCAGCGAGCTCAGCGGGCGCCCCTGATAGCGGATCGAGCCCGCCGACGGCTTGTACACCTGCGCGATCAGCCGCGCGAGCGTGGATTTCCCGCTGCCGCTCTCCCCGACGAGCGCCACGATCTCCCGCTCCCCGATGGCCAGATCCACCTCGTCCACGGCGTGCAGGGAGCGGCGCGATAGACCCGTACCGACTTTGAAGTGCCGTGTGAGGCCCGAGGTTTCAAGCAGCGGACCGTCCATCGGCCCGTTCGTGCCGGCACCGCTCATGACGTGGCCTCCGTCGCAGCTGACGTGTGCAGCAGGCACCGCGAGCGCACCGCGCCCACTGCGTACAGCGAAGGCTGCACGGCATCGCACGGCTCGAAGACGAGCGGGCAGCGCGGATGGAAACGGCAGCCGGACGGCGGTGCGGCGAGATCCGGCGGGCTGCCGGGGATGCCGCGCAGCGGGACGCGCGGGCCGCGGATCGACGGGAAGGCCTCGAGCAGGCCCCGGCTGTACGGATGCGAGGGCTGGTCGAAGACCGGGCGGGTGGGCCCTTGCTCGACCACCTGGCCGGCGTACATCACGAGGAGCTGATCGGAGAAGTGGCTGACCAGGGACATGTCGTGGGTGACGAACACGACGGCGAAGCCGAGGAGTTGCTGCAGCTCCTTGATCTGCACCATCAGGGAGCGCTGGGCCACCACGTCGAGCGCGGAGGTCGGCTCGTCCATGATGACGAGGTCCGGGGTGAGCAGCAGTGCCATCGCGATCATCGCGCGCTGCCGCATCCCGCCGGAGAGCTGGTGCGGATAGCTGCGCAGATGGACCGGGTCGATGCCGACGAGCCGGAGTACTTCCACGCTGCGGTCGTGGATCTGCTCCTTCGTGTACGTGCCGTGCGCGGCCATCGCGTCCTTGTACTGGGCGGCGAGCGTGGCCACCGGGTTGAGCGCGTTCATGGCCGACTGGAGGACGACGGAGTAGTCACGCCAGCGCAGTTCGTTCAGCTCGCGCTCGGTCATCGCCACCAGATCCGCGCCACGCAGGCGGACCGAGCCGGTGGAGATACGGGCGGGCGGGCTGAGCAGGCCGGCGATGGCGAACAGGAGGGTGGACTTTCCGCAGCCGGATTCGCCGACCACGGCAGCGAACTCACCTTCCCTGACTGTCAGTTGTACGCCGTCGACCGCCGTGACAGGACCGCGGTCGGTCTCGTACACCACGCTGAGGTCATGAACTGCGAGCAGTGGTTCAGGCACGCTTGCGCCTCCTTCGTACGGGACGCAGAGCGGGGTTGCCGATCTCGTCGAAGGCGTAGTTGACCAGGGCGAACGCAACGCCCAGGAGGGCGACGCAGAGTCCGGGCGCGAGCGACCACAGGGGCAGACCGGTCTGCAGGGCCTGCTGGTTCTGGGCCCAGTAGAGCATCGTGCCCCAGCTGCGGGAGTTGGGGTCGCCGAGCCCGAGGAACTGCAGTCCCGCGGCCGTGAGCAGTGAATACAGCGCCGCACCGAGGAAGTTGGCGACGATGAGCGAGGTCATGTTCGGCAGCACTTCGCGGACGATGATGTACGAGCGCCGCTCACCGCGCGCCCGCGCCGATTCGAGGAACTCCCGGTTGCGCAGGGAGAGGGCCTGGGCGCGCAGCTGGTTGGCGCCGTAGGACCAGCCGGTGAGGACGAGGACGGCGAGGATCACGGTGAGGGAGCCGGTGCCCGCGTACTTGGCGAGGATGATCACCAGCGGGAAGGCCGGGATGACCAGGACGACGTTCGTCAGGAGCGAGAGCAGATCGTCCGCGATACCGCCGAGGTACGCGGCGGAGACCCCGACCAGGACCGAGAGCACGGTCGCGAGGGCGCCCGCCACGACGGCGATGATCAGGGATTCCCTTGTGCCGTGGATGAGTTGGGAGTAGATGTCCTGGCCGAGGCTCGTGGTGCCGAGGAAATGGGCGGTGGAGGGGTCGAGGCCCGCGTCGAAGTTCAGCGCGTCCGGGTCGTCGACGGAGGTGACCAGGCCCGGGAACGCGGCGATCAGGGTGAAGACGAACAGGATCACCGTGCCTGCGAGCGCCTTGCGGTTGCCGCGGATCGCACGCCACAGACCGGATCCCGCGCGGGGCCGGCCCGGCGCGGTGGTGACAGCGGTGGTGGTGGCCATCGTCATCCCTTCGCCCGGGCGCGCGGATCCAGCCATACGGTGGCGATGTCCACGATCAGCAGGGCCACCAGGACGGCGACCGTGAAGAGCATGAACAGGGCCTGCATCAGCGGATAGTCGACGTTCTGCACGGAGTTGTAGAGCAGATAGCCGACGCCGGGGTAGTTGAAGACGTACTCGATGAGGATCGCGCCGGAGATCACGAAGCCGAGGGACATGGCGAATCCCGCGAGGTTCGGCAGAACGGCGTTGCGGGCTGCGTACGCGTACATGACGCGCCGCGGGTTGAGCCCTTTCGCGCGTGCCATCCGCACGTAGTCCTCGGCGAGCGTGGTGATCATGTTGTTGCGCATGGTCAGGATCCAGCCGCCGATCGTCGTGATCAGCAGGGTCGCCGCCGGCAGGATCGCGTGGGTGAGCACACTGCCGACGAAGCCTGGTGAGAAGCCGGGGACGATCGAGGTGTCGTAGTTGAAGTTGGAGGGCAGCAGCCCGCCGGTCCACTCCGAGAACACCAGGATCAGGAGCAGGCCCACCCAGAAGTACGGCAGCGCGGACGTCACCACGAAGATCGGCGGCAGGATCGCGTCAAGCCTGCCGCCGCGCCGCCAGCCCGCGACCGTACCGATGAAGGTGCCGAGCACGAAGGCCAGGACCGTGGTGAGGCCGACCAGGCCGAGCGTCCACGGCAGTGCGCCGCCGATCAGCGAGGTGACCGGTTCGCCCAGGGTCTGGCCGATGGAGCGGCCCCAGTCGCCGGTGAACATATGGCCCAGGTAGTCGACGTACTGGACCAGGACGTTCGTGTCCGGCTTGAAGCCGAACGAGGTCAGCATCCCCTCCAGGGACTCCCGCGAGACCCGGCCGCGGGTGCGCACGATCAGCGCGTCGACCGGGTCGCCCGGCATGAAGCGCGGGATGAAGAAGTTCAGGGTGAGCGCCGCCCAGAGCGTGAGGACGAAGAACCCCAGGCGGCGCAGGATGAAGCGCACAAGTCACCGCCTACTGTGCGGACTTGGAGTAGATGCTGCTCAGCACCTGTCCGTTGTCGGGGAAGTTGTACGCGGCGGGCTGGGCGTACGGGTTCTCCTCGGTGGGCCAGCCGGCGATGTCCTTGGTGTTGTACTGGTACCAGTCCACCGCGCAGACCACCGGGATCACCGGCACGTCGTCCAGCATGAACTGCGAGACCTCCTTGACGATCTCCGCCTGGCGGCCCTCGTCGGCGGCCGCGTACTCGTTGAGCAGTGCGTCCACCTCGGGGTTCTTGTAGCGCTCGAAGTTGCTGGGCGCGTTCTTGCCGAGCGGTGCGGTGTTCGCGGAGTGCAGCATCTGCCGGAACTCGTAGTACGGGGACGGGCCGCTGGTCTGCTGGTTGTAGTACGCGAAGTCGTAGTCACCGGTGTAGAGGCGCCCGACGAAGGTCTGCTGGGCGAGCGTCTGGACGGTGAGGTCGATCCCGACGGCCTTGAGGTTCTGCTTGATGACCCTGAGCGAGGCGTCCCAGTCGGTGTATCCGGTGATGGACAGGATCGTGAGCTTCAGCGGCTTGGACGGCGAGTAGCCGAGGTCGGCGAGCAGTTGCTTGGCGCGGTCGGGGTCGGGTTTGTCGAAGCCAGCCTTCTCGACGGCCGCCGCGTCGTAGTACTTGTCGAAGGTCGGGATCACGACGCCGGACTGGTTCGCGGCGGGCACCTGGCCGCCGACGCCGATCTTCGCGACCTGTTCGCGGTCGATGGCGTACGAGATGGCCTGTCGGACCGTCTTGTTGCTGCTGAACTCCTTGGACGGATCGAGGTTCGGGTAGATGCCGACGTTCAGGACGGGCGGCGACCAGGTGTGGTTGTCCTGGGACTTGTCCAGATAGAACTGCTCGATCCCCGGGATGAACTGGCTGCCCCACTGCGCCTTGCCGCTCGCGAGGTCCAGATTCGCGGGCGCGTTGTCGAGATACGCCGGGTACTGGACCTTCTGGATGTACGGCTTGCCCTGCTGCCAGTAGTCGGGGTTCGCCGTGTACTGGATGTTGTTGGGCGAGCACGGGTCGACCTCGAACGGGCCGGTGCCCACGGGCTTCTTGTCCGCCCAGGTCTCAGGCTTGCCCGCGGCCTCCCCCGCGCCGAAGACATGCTCGGGGACGATCGGCTGCTGGTTCGCGAAGGCGTAGAAATACGGCTGCGCGGCCTGCTCGAACTTCAGGGTGACCTGGTCGCCGGAGGCCGTGGCGGACTGGAGTCCCGCGGTGGTCCACAGCGCGTAGAGGTCGATCGGAGGGTGCTTCTTCATCAGGTTGAAGGTGAAGGCCACGTCCTTCGCCGTGAACGGTTTTCCGTCGTTCCACTTCACGCCCTCGCGGATGGTGAAGTCGATCTGTGTCTTGTCGGCGTTCCACTTGTAGCTCTTGGCGAGCATCGGGGTCTCGGCCGCATCTTTGAGGGCGTTGACGAAGACGAGCGGTTCGTAGACGAAGCCGATCGAGGTGTTGTAGACGGCGGGGTTGAACGGGTTGAAGTTGCATGTCCACGTCTGGCCCGCCGTGTTGGCGATGGTGACCTCGCCGCCTTTCTTGCGCGGCCCGGCACTCTCCGTGGGGTTGCTGTCGTCTTTCCGCTTGGTCTCCGAACAGGCCGTTGCCGTCCATGCGAGTGCGACGACGACAGCGGCGGCGAGGGTGCGCGTGGGCCTCATGGCTGCCAGTCCCTTCGGGGGTTCACTCGGTCATACGGGGTGGTGCGCGGCCTCGACGGCCAGCGCGAGTGCGCCGAGCAGCGGCGCTTCGTAGGGGTGCGCGGCGCGGAGGAGCTCGGGCGGGTAGGGCACGGCGGCGTCCAGGGCGCGGCGCAGCGGACCGTGCAGCGCCTCCCAGGAGCGGACCATGCCGCCGCCGACGACGATCCGCTCGGGATCGAGGGCGATGGTGAGGTTGACCAGATGGAAGGCGAGCTGTTCGAGGAACTCGCCTTCGTGCAAGGGCCGTTGAGCATGCGCCTTTCCGCTGACCACGGCTTCCAGGGGGACGGGGTCCCGCTTGCCGACGTCGGCCGGTGAGCGCAGGTTGTACCCGATCTCCCCCGCCGCCCCGTGCCGCCCGCCGAGCACCGTGCCGCCGACGACGATCGCGGCGGCGAGTCCGGTGCCGAGGTTGAGGTAGAGGCCGGGGTCGGCGCCGGCCAGGGCGCCGTGGTCGTGTTCGTGTCGGGCCGCGGCCTTCACATCGTTGACCAGGCGCAGCTGCGACTGGGGGAACGCCAGGGCGAGTTCACGGCCGAGCGCGAGCTCTTCCCAGCCGGGGATGTTCGGTGCGAGCGCCACCGCGTCCTCGCCGGGGATCCCGATGGTGGAGACGCCGACGGCGATGGGTTCACGTCCGTCGAGGAGGGTGCGGGCGGCGTCGACCGCGTTCTTGAGCCCGGCCTGGGCGCCCTGGTCGGCGTGGGTCTCGACGGTGCGGTCGGCCAGTCGTGCGCCGTGGAGATCGGCGACGGTCAGGGCTGTTTTCGTCCCGCCGATGTCGAGGGCGAGGACGACGGGTAACGGAGCGTTCTCGTTCACTTGGAGCTCCTCGCACGAGGGGAGGCGCCGGTAAGTGCACTGCTGCGTCGGTAAAGTTACGTAACTATACGAGCGACGGCGGCCGACGGTAAGACGCGTGCGCACAACGATCGGGCCGGGCGTTCCCCCGTACGAGGAGACGCCCGGCCCGAGCGGTGCAGCCGCGTGGTGACCGCTACTTCTTACTGCCGCCGAAGTTGCCCAGGCCCTTCGGGTTGAGATGCGCGATGTGGCCGCTCTCGGTGCCGGCCGACGGGTCGATGACGCAGTCGATCAGCGCCGGTCCGCCGGCGGCCAGCGCCTCGGTGAGGGCGGCGGTGATCTCGGCGGGCGTGGTGGCGCGGTAGCCCTTGCCGCCGAAGGCCTCGATCATCTGGTCGTGCCGTGCCGCGCTCATCAGGGCGGTCGGCGCGGGGTCGCTCGAGCCGCCGCCGGGTGCCTCGTCGCCCTTGTACACACCGCCGTTGTTCATGATGACGGTGACCACGGGCAGGTTGTAGCGGCAGATCGTCTCCAGGTCCATGCCGCTGAACCCGAAGGCGCTGTCGCCCTCGACGGCGACGACCGGCTGCCCGGACTCCACGGCCGCTGCGATCGCGTACCCCATGCCGATGCCCATGACGCCCCAGGTACCGCTGTCGAGGCGGTGGCGCGGCACCTGCATGTCGATGACATTGCGGGCGATGTCGAGCGCGTTGGCGCCCTCGTTGACGAGGTAGACCTCCGGGCGCTCGCGCAGCACGTCCCGTACGGCCTTGAGCGCGCCCATGAACTGCATCGGGTGCGGGTCGGCCTCGAGCCGCTTGGCCATCTTGGCCACGTTGTCCGCGGTCTTCGCGGCGAGTTCGTCCTTCCACGCCTGGGGCGCGGCGATCTGGCCGGGCTTGGTGCGCTCGGCGAGCGCGTCGAGCACCGACTCGATATCGCCGACGAGCGGTGCGGCGATGGGCTGGTTGGAGTCCATCTCCTTGGGCTCGATGTCGATCTGGATGAACTGGGCGTCCGGGTTCCAGCCCCGCTCGCCGTGGTTGAGCAGCCAGTTGAGGCGCGCGCCCATGAGGACCACCACGTCGGCGCGCTTCAGCGCGAGCGAGCGCGCGGCGGCCGCGGACTGCGGGTGGCCGTCGGGCAGCAGGCCCTTGGCCATCGACATCGGCGCGTACGGGATGCCCGTGGACTCGATGAACTCCTTGATCTTGTCGTCGGCCTGGGCGTACGCGGCACCCTTGCCGAGCACGACGAGCGGGCGCTCCGCGGAGGCGAGCAGCTCGATCGCGCGGTCCACGGCCTCGGGCGCCGGCAGCTGGCGGGGCGCCGGGTCGACCAGCTTGCTCAGGGTCTTCGCACCCTCGTCCGCGGGCATGATCGAGCCGAGTACGGCGGCCGGGATGTCGAGGTAGACACCGCCGGGCCGGCCGGAGATCGCGGTGCGCAGGGCGCGGGCGATACCGCGGCCGATGTCTTCGACCCGGCTGATGCGGTACGCGGCCTTCACGAAGGGCTGGGCGGCGGCGAGTTGGTCCATCTCCTCGTAGTCGCCCTGCTTGAGGTCGACGAGATGGCGCTCGCTGGAACCCGAGATCTGCACCATCGGGAAGCAGTTGGTGGTGGCGTTCGCCAGGGCTACGAGCCCGTTGAGGAATCCGGGCGCGGACACGGTGAGCGCGATACCGGGCTTCTTGGTGAGGTATCCGGCTATCGCGGCGGCGTGCCCGGCGTTGGACTCGTGCCGGAAACCCACGTACCGGATGCCCTCGGCCTGGGCGAGGCGTGCGAGGTCGGTGATCGGGATGCCGACGACTCCGTAGATCGTCTCGACATCGTTGAGCTTGAGCGCGTCGACGACCAGGTGATACCCGTCGGTGAGCTCGGCCCGGTCTTCATCGCTCGCCGCGGTGTCGGTGGCAGCAGCAGTGTCAGTCATGGTCCGAGCTCCTCCTTGAGCGGTCAAACATGCTTCGGCCTCGAGGGGCAAACATGCTTCGGCGGTCATGCGTGCGGCTACTGGTCTCACCTTGCGCACCCCGCTCGCCCCCGTCCAAGACGTATCGGCGACCAGCCGATAGACGGCGTCTATCGAGCAGCCGACTCCCCTTCGCCACCTGGGGGTTCGCCATGGTTGATAAGCGCCCGCTATCGGCTGGTCGCCAGTGCGTATTGGACGTGCGCCGACGGGCCGCGCACGCTCGCTAGACGGCAGCCTTCCGCGGGCTGCGCCCCGGTGGTTCCTCCGTACGAAGAGGTGGTGGTCATGGCAGCTGCGACCGCAGCATCGGTGCGGGGCGTATCGCTGTACCGTCCGCCGGCGATCACCGGCCTCGCGGATCTCCTCGACCGGCCGGTACGGGAACGGCCCTCGGCCACCGCCCTGGTGTACTCCGCCGACCGGATCAGCCTGTCGTACCGCGAACTGCACACGCTGGTGGACGACTTGGCGGATCGGCTCACCGCGTCGGGCCTGCGACGCGGCGACGCCGTGGTCCTGGTCTCGGCCAACACCGTCGAGTTCGTGGTCGGCCTGCTCGGCGCGGCACGGGCCGGTCTGGTCGTGGCCCCGGTGGACCCGGAGTGGGCGAAGGACCAACTCGGTGGGCGGCTCGCCGGGTTGGCGGCACGGGCGGTTCTGACTTCGCCCGACGTCGGCGTACCGGGGTCCTGGACGCTGACGGTGGATGCGCCGCGAGGGACGGTGGGTCTCTCGGCGGACGCACCGAGGGAAGCGGCTGTTCGTTCGGCGGACGAGCTGCGGGAAGCCCGAGGGGAACACGACCCCGCCGACGCGTTGGTCCTCTTCACGGTCGGCACGAGCGACCGCGCCAAGATGGTGCCGCTCACCGACATCAACGTGATGGCGGCGATCCGCGGGATCTGCGGCACGTATGAACTCGGACCCGGCGACGCGACGGTCGCGGTGATGCCGTTCTTCCACAGCCACGGCCTGTTCGCGACGCTCCTCTCCTCGTTGGCGAGCGGGGGCCGTGTGCTGCTGCCCGACGGGGGACGCTTCTCGGCCGCCGCCTTCTGGGACGACGTACGCACGGTCGCGGCCACCTGGTTCACCGCGGTTCCGGCCGTGCACGAGCTGCTCCTCGAGCGCTCAGAACTCGACTGTCCCGGCCCGCGGGCGGCCCCCCTGAAGTTCGTCCGCAGTTCCAGCGCCCCGCTCAACACCGCCACCCAGCGCGCCCTTGAGCGCACCTTCGGGGCGCCGCTTCTGACCGCGTACGGCATGACGGAGTCGACGCATCAGGTCACGAGCGAGCCGCTCCCGCAGCACGGCTTCCTCAAGCACGCCTCGGCGGGGCGGCCCACCGGGGTCGAGCTGCGGATCGCGGACGCACAGGGCCGGCCGTGCGCGACCGGCACGGAGGGCGAGGTGTGGGTCCGCGGTCCTGCCGTGGCCCGCGGCTACCTCGCCGACCCGGCGGCGACCGCGCGCGGTTTCCAGGATGGCTGGCTGCGCACCGGAGACCTGGGCCGCCTCGACGAGGACGGGTATCTCTTCCTCTCGGGCCGGATCAAGAACCTCATCCACCGCGCCGGCCGCAGAATCTCCCCCGAGTACGTGGAGGACATCCTGGCCGGCTGCCCCGGCGTCCTGGAGGCGGCGGTCTTCGCCCTGCCGGACCCGGAGTTGGGTCAGCGGGTGGGGGCGGCCGTGGTCGCTCGGGAAGGCGAGTACCTGGGCTCGGAACAGGTCCTGCACTACTGCCGGGGGCGGCTGGGGATCACGGGGGTGCCGGACCGGGTGGAGATCGTCGGGTCCTTGCCGCATACGGCGCAGGGGGGCCTGGACCGCCAGGCAATCAGGGCAACCTTCATCTAGCCCCTGCGTCACATCCAGCCCCTGCGGCGCTTGAGCAGATCCGAGCGAAGTGCGGTCTCGGGGGTCCGGGTGCGGAGCCCCCGGTTTCGGGAAGGGGCGGGCAGGGGAGAAAGGCCCGCCGCAGGCGTCCCACCGCAACCACCCACCGGACGCTCACCCGACAGGCTGCCGCACCCGACGCCCGCCCGCAGGCAACGGCTCCTCGAAGAACTCGTCCAAGGACAGGCCTGTCGCGGCGGCGACAAAGGCACGCGCGGCCACCGATCCGGGCGTGGCCGCGTGAATCGCGACGGACACCTGCGCCCGGGCGTCCGGCGACACCAACCGCACCGCCCGCGTCCGCCCGATCACCGGCATCGCCCGCAGCCAGGAGTGCGGCACGATGCTGGCCCACTCCCCCACGCCGACATGCGCGTACAGAGATGCGATCGAGTCGGTCTCGACCTGCGGTGTCGCGACGAGTCCGCAGCTGGTGAGCACCTCGTCGATGAGCTGCCGGATCCGCATGTCCGGGGTCAGCAGCGCCAGCGGAAGCTGCGCGGCCTCGGCCCAGCTCATGGTCGCGGCCGGGGGCAGGAGCTGGTCGCCGGAGACGACCATGTACCGCTCCTCGTACAGCGGCACGACCTGCAGCCCTTCCTGGTCGTCGGCCCCGAAGTAGCCGATCACCGCGTCCAGCTCGAACTCCCGGAGCTGGCGCAGGAGCTCCTTGGTGGCGAGCCGCGAGCGCACCTGCACCTTGGCCAGGGGATGCGCCGAACAGAACGCGCCCACGGGCAGCGCGAGCGTCGTCGACGCCGTGGGTTCCGTGCCGAGCCGCAGCGTCCCGGTGATCCCGGACTGCACGGCGGCCACCTCGGCCTTGAACGCCTCCTGCTCGGCGAGGATCCGCTTGGCCCACACGACGAGCCGCTCACCCTCGGGCGTCAGCCCTTCGTAGGTGTGGCCGCGGTTGATCAGCGTGACGTTGAGCTCGCGCTCCAGCTTGGCGATCGCCGCGGACAGCGCAGGCTGCGATACGTAGCAGGACTCGGCGGCCCGCGCGAAGTGCCGCTCCCGCGCCACGGCGACGAAGTACTCCAGCTGACGAAACAGCATGGGTGGCCCCTCCCGCCCGGCGCATGGCCCGATCCGGTCACCGGATCGCAGATTGCATACAGTAGACGACGCCGTGGGGGGCAACAAGGAGTTGCGCAGAGCGCGAGGTGCCTACCGAACAGCCGCGCCCCGCGGAACAGCCGCTCTACGGAACAGGCGCCGCAGCGGGACGCGGCAGGGCGGGCCTGCGCGGCGACGGTACGGACTTGTGCTCCCAGCGCTTGCTGATCCGCACATAGCCGTAGATGACCGAACCCATCGCACCGAGCACGATCAGGCCGAAGAGCACGGGGTACCGGGACATCTCGACCGATGCGTAGCGGTACATGAACAGCATGACCGTGAAGACGCCCGCGCCGTAGCCGGCGAGCTTGAGCGCCGAACGGTCCCAGCCGTGCTCCTGCGCACGCAGCGCCGCCTCGATCGTCAGGACGAACACCACGCCGGACGCCAGATCGACCCCGTAGTGATAGCCGAACCCGAGCGTCGCGCTGAGCGTGGCCACGAGCCAGAACGTGCCCGCGAACCGCAGCAGGCGCGGCCCCTTGCGGGAGTGGATGAACAGCGCCGTCGCCCACGCGGTGTGCAGGCTGGGCATGCAGTTGCGCGGGGTGATCTGGTCGAAGGGGATCGCCTGCGGAGCGGTCAGCTTCACGGGCGTGTGCGGCCACACCTGGCCGGCGGCCCACAGGCCACCGTCGATCCCGTACGCGAAGACGGGTCCGACCACCGGGAAGATCATGTAGATGCCGGGCCCGAGCAGACCTATGAGCAGGAAGGTCCGTACGAGGTGGTGCCGCGGGAAGCGGCGGGCGGCCGACACGTTCCGCAGCTGGTAGAGCGAGATGACGACCGCGGCCACGGCGAGCTGCACATAGACCCAGTCGAGGACATGCGCGCCGACCGGACCGATGGCCTCCAGGATCCGGCCGGCCACCCACGAGGGATTGCCGAGCGCATGGTCGGCGGTGGCGAGATAGGGGTCGAGCACGGTCGGGCGGGTCTTCGACGTGATCAGCAGCCAGGCGTCACCGGTCTTGCGGCCGGCGACCAGGAGCAGTCCGAGACCGACGCCCTTGAGCAGCAGCACCCGCTCCGGGCCGGTGCGGCGGGTGACCGCTGTGGCGGCGACGCCGGCCATCACCCACAGCGCACCGTTGCCGAAGTTCATATCGGCGCCGACGGCCCAGCGCACCCCCCAGAAGGCCAGGTCGATGCCGACCGCGGCCCCGAAGGCGATGTACCGCTCGCGTTTGGTGAGCACGACCATCATCAGCGCCATGGCCGCGTACAGGAGCGGTCCCGAGGCGGGCGCGAAGATCAGCTCGCGCGCCTGCTGGGTGAGCGGTCCGGGCACGCCGTACCGACGGGCCGCGACCTCCAGACCCACGACGAAGCCGAGGGCGATGACGCCCGCCGCGACCCAGAGCAGGGTCTTCGGCTGCCACCGTGCGGACTCCCGCGTGCGGCTGCTGCTGCGCGACAATTCCCGCGACGGAATCGGTATCAATGCTCCTGGCCAGTTCGCTCGATATTGGCTCGATGGTCGCTATGTGTCCTTGAAGACGTTGCTTCCCGGGAGAAGGTTCATGCGCGCGATCTCCATGCGATCGAACATGCTAACGGAGCAGCTCGGGCCCCTGTGCATCGGCTGTGACCCGTGCCCTCGAAGGGGTGGAAACAAAGTCCTGATCCCCGTGGTTCGCGTGGCCGGGAATCGACCCTGCCCACCCCACGGGACAGGTCAGCGCAGCCGGATCACATTCCACGACAGGGGCTCGAGGACCGCCTTCAACGTGCCGTCCGCCAGGGTCGTGCCGGTGACCTCGTGCGGAGCGACGCGCTCGGGGTCGTCGAGGGTGTTGCGTGCCTGAGGGTCGGCGTCGGCGAGCGCGCTGTGCCCGATGAGCTCGCTCAGACCGAGCTCGCGCAGAGCCACCTCGAGCGGCAGCTCGTCCCTCCGGCCGCGGTTCACGGCGAAGACCGTGACCGTACCGTCCTCGCCGCGTACCGCCGTGGCGTGCAGCAGCGGCACCTGGCCGTACTTCTTCGTCGCGTACGAGGGAGAGTCCACGCGGACGTCGAGGACCTCGCCGCGGCCGTACCGGGACGCTTCGGCGAAAGGGAAGAAGGTGGTCTGCTTCCAGGCCGGGCCGCCGGGCTCCGTCATGACCGGCGCGATCACGTTGACGAGCTGGGCGAGACAGGCGATCTTCACGCGGTCGGCGTGGCGAAGCAGGGCGATCAGGAGCGAGCCGAGCACGACGGCGTCGGTGACGGTGTAGCCGTCCTCGAGGAGGCGCGGGGTCTCGGGCCAGTCCAGGGGGTTGCTCGCCGCCTCCTCCTGGTACCTGGTCATGTACCAGACGTTCCACTCGTCGAAGGAGAGGTTGATCTTCTTCGGCGACTTGAGCTTCGCGCCGACGTGGTCGCAGGTGGCGACCACGCTCTCGATGAAGGACTCCATGTCCACGGCCGAGGCCAGGAACGAGTCCACATCGCCGTCGAGCGGCTCGTAGTAGGCGTGCAGGGAGATGTGGTCGACGACGTCGTACGCCTCCGTGAGGACCGTCGCCTCCCACGCGGCGAAGGTCTCCATGGACCGGCCGGACGAACCGCAGGCGACCAGTTCGACGCCGGGGTCGATCTGCCGCATGGCGCGGGCGGTCTCGGCGGCCAGACGCCCGTACTCCTCGGCGGTCTTGTGGCCGGTCTGCCAGGGGCCGTCCATCTCGTTGCCCAGGCACCACAGCCGGATGCCGAACGGGTCCTTGTCGCCGTGCGCCGCCCGCAGGTCCGAAAGCGCGGTCCCCGAGGGGTGGTTGGCGTACTCCTGGAGTTCGATGGCCTCGCCGACGCCCCGGGTGCCGAGGTTGAGGGCCATCATCGGTTCGGCGTCCGGGCCGAGCTTCTTCAGGAAGGCGATGAACTCGGAGAGCCCGAAGCGGTTGGTCTCCGTGGACCGCCAGGCCGGGTCCAGGCGCCGCGGGCGCTCGTCCACGGGCCCGACGGAGTCCTCCCACCGGTACGCGGAGACGAAGTTGCCCCCGGGATACCGGATGACGGTGACCCCCAACTCCCGTACGAGAGCCAGCACATCACCCCGCAGCCCGGCCTCGTCGGCGGTGGGGTGGCCGGGCTCGAAGACGCCGGTGTACACACAGCGGCCGAGGTGCTCGACGAAGGAGCCGTAAAGGCGGGGGTCGACCCGGCCCACGGTGAAGGCCGGGTCGAGGGTGAGGCGGGCAGCGCGGGACATGAAGGTCCTTTGTTCGAGATTTCGAAGGCTGATCGTCACATCGAACGGGACCGTAGAGTCGTGGCGCTCGCGCGTCAATGCCAGTTGCTGATCCGAACGTCGTGCGGGGCGGGTTCGCCGTTGCCCGTCTCGGTCAGCTTCTTGAGGCTCATCAGGAAGGTGGCCCACTTGGTGCTGCAGTGGTGCATGAACTCCCCCGACTCCGCCCAGCCTTCATGCCGGAACAGCACGATGGTGTACCCGTCCTCCTGCTTCAGCTCGAAGACGATCCGCGTACCGATCCACTCCTCGGGGCCGTCGACGACCTCCCAGAGCACCCGCTCGGCGGGCTCGGCCTGCAGCACCTTCATGTCGAAGCCGTCGGGCATCGGCACTCCGTGGAAGCGGAACCTGAGGATCCCGCCCACGTCGCTCTCACCTGAGGTCTGCTCCGTCCACCAGCCCGCGAGACCGTCGACCGTGGTCAAGGCGGCATAGACCTTCTCGGGAGTGGACGTCGTTCCGATCCTGTGCAGGATGTCGACCATGTCGTATCTCCTTGTCGTCTGCGGTTCCGCATGAGGTTTCGTACGAGGCTTCGTACGAGGCTTCGTGCGCGGTCAGTTCTCCTGACCCCGCTGGATCGCCTCGGCGATCCGCTTGATGCGCTGCAACCGGGCGTCCCAGGCGGCGGTCACCGAGGACAACTGCTCGACGGCTCGGGCGAGTTGCCCTTCGTCCACGCGGAAGCGACGCTCGCGCCCGGAGGCGGTGGAGTGGACGAGCCCGACCCGTTCGAGCAGCTGAAGATGCTTGGCCACCGCCTGCCGCGTCACGGGGAGGCGGTCGCTCAGCGAGGTGGCCGTTCCGCCGCCCTCGGCCAGCATCAGATCGAGCATCCGGCGCCGGGTGGGGTCCCCCACCGCCGACCACAGCTCGTCGTCGACGGTGTCGCTCACGCCGTGCGCACCAGCCGCGCGGCGTAGGCGACGAGGCGGGGCAGGAAGTGGTCCCAGCCGGTGACGTGCTCGTGGTAGTGCTGCTCGCACTCCTTCCGGTCGGAGAACTTCTCCGTGAATCCGGTCTCGGTGAACCGCAGCAGCGTGCCGGCGCCCGAGGGGATCAGATCGAAGGTCACCAGGAAGGAGTTGGACGGCGCGGCGGCCTCGCCCTCGCCGTAGGCCCAGCGGAACGAGAACCGGCGGGGCGGGTCGGCTTCGAGGACCGTGAGAGGTACGACCTTCGCGTCCGGCGCGCCCTTGTCGCCGAACGTGATGACGCCCGTGGCACCGGCGGCCGGCGTGAGCTCGGCCTCGTCCGGCCACCACTGACTGAGGTGTTCGGGCGTGCTGATGACCTTGTAGACGACCTCGGGTGCGGCGTCGATCCGGATCTCCCGCTCGATCCTGGCGTGCTGCATGCTGTCCTCCATCATCGCGCAACCTTTCGTTGCACATGACGATAGAGCAACCCGCCCCTATGCGCAACCATTGGTTGCACATAGGGGCGGGGACCCATGGTCAGCTCAGCGAGAACGTGGCGAGCCGCAGCCCCTCCGTGAGGACGAGGTACACGTCCTGGCGCCGGGAGGCACCCGAGAGCGCGGCTGTCACCTCGGTGTACGCGTACCGCGAGCCCGTGCTCGTCACCGTCGCGCGGCCGGCGAGCCGGCCGTCCGGTGCGCCGAGCCGGACCTCGATCGTTCCTTCGCCCGACGACTCCTTCGCCACCCGTGCGGTCAGGCGCCGCGCGCCGCCGCGCAGGTCCGCGTCGGCGAACAGCAGCCAGGCCCGGGCGGATTCCGCGCCGACGGCCGTGCCGCGCGGCTTGGCCTCGTCGACCAGCCGCACGCCCGCGTAGTCGTCGAAGTTCTCCGCCCGCGTGGAGCGCGACAGATCGCGCGCCGGCACGGTCTCGCCCCGGACCTCCAGGGTCGTACGGCCGCGCAGGTCACCGGAGGACGAGCCGACCATGACCTCGTACGTGCTCTCCTCCACCACCCACCGGGAACGGGTGACGTCCCAGTGCGCCAGGTCCTCCCGCGACAACGGCAGGGTGACGGTCCGCGTCTGGCCCGGCTTCAGCGTGACCTTGCGGAACGCCTGCAGCCTCTTCAGGGGCTGCTTGACGCGGGAGGTGCGCTGCCGCGTGTAGAGCTGTACGACCTCCGCGCCGGTGCGGCGCCCGGTGTTGGTGACGGCGACTTCGATCCCGCCGCGCACGGCGCGCGGCTTGCCGTAGCGGAAGGAGGTGTACGAGAGGCCGTGCCCGAAGGGGTAGAGCACCTCGCCCTTGAAGTACTGATAGGTGCGGTCGAACTTGATGTTGTCGTACTCCAGCAGGGAGGGCAGGTCGTCCTCGGAGCGGTACCAGGTCTGGGTGAGCTTGCCGGACGGGCTGACGTCGCCGAAGAGGACATCGGCCAGCGCGTTGCCCGTCTCCTGGCCCGCGTGGGTCGTCCAGAGCAGGGCGGGGACGTGCTCCTGTTCCCAGGTGAGCGTCGTCGGGTAGCTGTTCTCCACCACGACCACCGTCTTCGGATTGGCCGCCCGCACGGCCTTGACCAGCGCCGCCTGCGTCTCGGCCAGGCCCATGTCCTCGCGGTCGTCGGTCTCCCGGGAGTTGATGAAGGGCATGGAGCCGACCACGACGATCGCCGTGTCCGCCGTCCGCGCCGCCGCGACCGCCTCCTCGATGCCGTCGCGCACGACCTCGCGGGTGTAGCGGCTCGCCTCGGCCGCGGAACCGAGGACCAGGACACCGTCCGCGGCGCGGGCACGGAGGTAGACGTTCTCGCCGAGCCAGTTCTCGTATCCGACGTACTTGAGCAGGACCGTGCCGTCGCTCTGCTCCTGGAGCGAGAACAGCTGCGAGACGAACCAGCCGTTGGGCTGCGCCTGGTCGTTGAAGAACTGGTAGCCGCTCCCGCCGGGGTCGCGCATGCCGACGACCTTGCCGTTGGCGGCCGCCCGCAGGGTGACCACACCCTGTCCCCAGCCGAAGACGTCGAAGTGCTCCGTGACGCCGGCGTCCGTGGCGCTCTCCTTGAGGGCCGCGCCGCTCGCGCCGGTGCCTGCCGTGATGTACGCGCCGGTCGAGGCGTTCTTGAGCGCGATACGGTCGACGCCCTCGCTGCTCACCACGTCGGCGCCCGCGCCGAGCCGCTTGGTGATGCCGCTCAACGGCGTGACACGGTACGGCAGTTCGCCGGAGTACCAGTCGGTGTAGAGGGTGTCCGCGAGCGGGCCCACGACGGCGACCTTCCGCAGCGCGCGGGCGTCGAGCGGCAGAGCGCCGCTCTCGTTCTTCAGGAGCACGATCGCTTCGGTGGCGGCCTTGCGGGCGAGCCGCCGGTGCGCCGGGCTGTCTATGACGGACTTGTCGAGATGTCCGTAGGGGCCGCCGTTCTCGTCGAACTCGCCGAGGCGGAACCGGATGTCCAGGATGTGCCGTACGGCGGTGTCGACGTCGGACTCGGCCAACAGGCCCTTGTCCAGCGCCTCGTTGATCGCCGCGACGGTCTTGGAGGGGTCCGTGTCGTCGGTGGTGAAGCTGTCGAGGCCCGCCTTGAGGATCGCGGCGTCCGCCTCGGCGAGGGTGTCGAAGTACTTCTGCGAGCCGTCGGCCGGCAGGTTGTTGGGCGCCCAGGCGTCGGTGACGTTCAGGAGCGTGCGGTCGGTCCAGGTGCGCACCGAGTTGTTGAGGTCGGTGACGGTGCAGGGGCGGCCGTTGACCAGGTTGTACGCGGTCATCACTCCGCACGCCGCGTCGGCCGCGATGGCCGCCTTGTGCGCGGGTTCCTCGTACTCCTTGAACACCCGGGGCCGCAGATCCGACGAGGTCTGGTCCCGCCTGACCTCGTTGTTGTTGGCCAGGTAGTGCTTGACCAGGGGTGCGGTCTTGAGGTGGTCGGGGTCGCCGCCGATGAGGCCCTTCGCGTACGCCGTCGCCATCACGCCGACCAGGTGCGGGTCCTCGGAGTAGCCCTCCTCGTTGCGGCCCCAGCGCGGGTCGCGCAGGAGCTGGGTGACCGGCGCCCATACGTTCAGGCCCCAGCCCGCGGGGCGTTCGTGCTGCAGGCCGCGCACCTCGTCGCCGACGGCGGAGCCGACCTCCTCGATCAGCTCCGGGTTCCAGGTGGAGCCGAGGCCGATGGCCTGTGGGAAGACGGTGGCCGGGCCGAGCCAGGCAAGGCCGTGCAGCGCCTCGGTGCCGGTGCGGAACGCCTTCATGCCGAGGCGGGGTATCGCCGGCTGCCACTGGTGCAGGAGCGAGATCTTCTCGTCCAGGGTCAGCTTGCCGAGCAACTCCTCGACGCGGCCCGCGAGTCGGGCGGCGCCCGGCGATGCGGCCGGGGCGCCGGCGGCGGCCGCCGGTCCGGAGACGGCGCCGGCGAGTGCGGCGGCGAACGGGATGGTGAGCATGGTTCTGCGTCTCACGTACGTGACTCCTTCTGATCTGGTCGAATCGCTTCGACTCACGTCATGGATCGGGGTGTTGCCGTACGTAGGTCGGGCGCCGCTCCTCAGGGGAAGCGGACAGTGGGCCGCTCCTCGGCGGAAGCGGCCCCACGGCACCGCCCCTCAGCCCGAAGCGGACCGCGGCGCCGTGGTCTGCCGGCGCGTCAACCGCGGCGGCAGCAGGGTGGATTCGGGCACGGGCAGCTGCTCCAGCTTCTGCATCAGGAGCTCCACCGCCTCGGCCCCGATCTCCGCCGACGGAACCGCCACGTTCGACACCGGCAGGGGCGCCTGTTCGGCCTGCGCGTCGGGACAGATCGCCACCACCGACAGGTCCCCCGGCACCCGCAGGCCCAGCTCGCGGAACGCGTCGATGAGCGGCTGCACCAGCGGTTCGTTGTGCACCACGAGGCCGGTAAGCCCCGGGTGTTCGCGCAGCAGCCGCCGCGCCATGTCGCGCGCCGCCGCCTGCGTGGCCTCGCAGGGGTGGACGGTCGACGTGAGCCCGCGCTCGTCCGCGGCGGCGGTGAACCCGCGTGTGACGCGCTGGGCGAAGCCGGTCTCCCGCAGGTAGACCTCGGGCGGCGAGCCGACCAGGGCCACGCACCGGTGGCCCAGCTCGGCCAGATGCCGTACGCACGCACCGCCCGCCGCCTCGAAGTCGAGGTCGATGCAGGTGAGCCCCTGCGGCTCGGCGGGGAACCCGATGAGGACGCTGGGCCGGTCGAGCGCCCGCAGCAACGGCAGCCGGGCGTCGTGCAGTTGGACGTCCATCACGATCAGCGCGTCGACGAGCGCCGTGTCCGCGACGCGCCTCAGCCCCTCCTCCCCCTCCTCCTGCGTGAGCAGCAGCACGTCGTGGTCGTGCCGGCGCGCCGCGGTCACCACCGACACGGCGAACTGCATGACCACCGGCACATGCATCCCGGTGCGGAACGGCACCACCAGGGCGAGCACGTTGGACCTGCTGCTGGCCAGCGCGCGGGCGCCGGCGTGCGGCCGGTAGCCGAGCGTGTGGATGCTGGCCTCGATGCGCTGCCTGGTCTCCGCCGAGATCGGCCGCTTCCCGCTCAGCGCGTACGAGACCGTGCTCGGCGACACCCCGGCGTGCCGGGCCACATCGGTGATCTTGACCATCAACTCCCCCTGGACTACTGGTCGGACGGGCCCGGCTCAGCCCAGCTCCGCCACGACCACTCCGGTGCCGGCTTCGGCACGCACCTCGGTGCCGCCGGCCACCTGAAGCCCCCACGGACGGCTCGTGTCGCTCGCCGAGGCCCGTACCGTGGAGCCCTCGCGTACGACCGTGAAGTCCACGCCGCCCACGGTCAGTTCGACCCGCTCGCCACCGCGCAGCCCGTACGCACGCAGCGTCACACCGTCCGCGTGGTCGTAGTCCGGCCGGTCGTCGACGGCGCCCACCGGCAGCACCGCGCCCGGGCGTACGAGCACCGGCGCGCTGTCGAAGCCGTGGCGCTCCTTCACCCAGCGCGGACCCTGTACCTCTTCGCCGGTCAGCAGATGCGTCCAGGTGCCTTCGGGCACGTAGTACGAGACGTCGCCCGCGTCCGAGAACACCGGCGCGACAAGGAGGTCGGGGCCGAGCATGTACTGCCGTTCCAGGTGGGTGCACGCCGGGTCGTGCGGGAATTCGAGGACCATCGCCCGCATCATCGGCACGCCTTCGGTGTGCGCCTGGCGCGAGACCGCGTCGAGGTACGGCATGAGGCGCAGCTTCAGACGGGTGAAGAGCCGCAGCACGTCCACGGCCTCCTCGTCGAACAGCCACGGCACCCGGTACGAGGACGAGCCGTGCAGCCGGGAGTGCGAGGAGAGAAGGCCGAAGGCGATCCACCGTTTGAACAGGGCGGGCGACGGTGTGCCCTCGAACCCGCCGATGTCGTGGCTCCAGTAGCCGAAGCCGGACAGGCCGAGCGAGAGACCGCCGCGCAGCGACTCGGCCATCGCCTCGTAGGTGGATTCGCAGTCACCGCCCCAGTGCACCGGGAACTGCTGGCTGCCGGCCGTCGCCGAGCGGGCGAAGACCACGGCCTCGGCTTCCCCTCGGTGCTTGGTCAGCACGTCGAAGACCGTCTGGTTGTAGAGGTACGTGTAGTAGTTGTGCATCCGCTCCGGGTCGGAGCCGTCGAAGTACGCCACGTCCGTGGGCACCCGCTCGCCGAAGTCGGTCTTGAAGCAGTCGACGCCCATTTCGAGCAGCGCCTCCAGCTTCCCCGCGTACCAGGCACGCGCCTGCGGGTTGGAGAAGTCGACCAGGGCCATGCCCGGTTGCCACAGGTCCCACTGCCACACACCGCCGTCGGGCTTCTTGAGGAGATAGCCGCCTTCGCGCCCCTCGGCGAACAGCGGGGAGCGCTGCGCGATGTACGGGTTGATCCACACACAGATCCGCAGCCCCTTCTCCTTCAGACGGGTGAGCATGCCCCGCGGGTCGGGGAAGACCCGTGGGTCCCAGGTGAAGTCGCACCAGTTGAACTCGCGCATCCAGAAGCAGTCGAAGTGGAAGACGGACAGCGGCAGTTCGCGCTCCGCCATCCCGTCGATGAAGGACGTCACCGTCTCCTCGTCGTAGGAGGTGGTGAAGGACGTCGACAGCCACAGCCCGAACGACCAGGCCGGCGGCAGCGCGGGCCGGCCGGTGAGCGCGGTGTACTTGCGCAGGATCTCCTTCGGGGTCGGGCCGTGGATGACGTAGTACGTCAGGTCCTGGCCCTCGACGCTGAACTGCACCCGCGAGACCGCCTCCGAGCCGACCTCGAGGGACACCCGGCCGGGGTGGTCGACGAAGACTCCGTATCCCGCGTCCGTCAGGTAGAACGGCACGTTCTTGTAGGCCTGTTCGGTGGCCGTGCCGCCGTCCGCGTTCCAGATGTCGACCACCTGGCCGTTCTTGACCAGCGGCCCGAAGCGTTCGCCGAGGCCGTAGACGCTGGTGCCGACCGTAAGGTTCAGCTGCTCGCGCAGATAGTGCTCGCCGGTGTCCGTCTGCATGATGCCCATGGCCTTGGGCCCTGAGGACGTGAGCGGCTTCATCCCGTCCGCGGTGAGGAAGTCGAGCTGCCAGGGCCCGCCGCGCGACACCCGAAGGGCGAGGCTGCCCGCGACGAGCAGCGCGTGGTCCTCGTCGTACGACACCTGGGCGTGCGTGTCGCCCTCGGCCAGGGCGAAGTGCGGGCCCCGGTCGACCTCACCGTCGAAATGGGTGAGGGTCACGCCGATCACATCGGGCAGGGGCGAGTGGCACGAGACCGTCATGACCGGGCCCTTCAGCAGATCGCCGCGGTGCCGGATGGGCTGGGTGGGGGCGTGGATCTCGAGTGTGCCGCCTTCGGCGTCGGTCACGTCGAGGACCTCGACCGGATGAGCGGCGCTCACGCCCTTGCGCAGCATCCAGTAGCCGTCGGTGAACTTCATGCGGCCGCCTTTCGGGGTGTACCGGGGTGGGTTCGGGGATCACTTGACCGCGCCCACGGCGATGCCGCGGGTCAGCGTCCGCTGGAAGAGAAGGAAGAAGGCGATGGCGGGCAGCACGCCGAGGAGCGCGGCGGCGTTCGTCATCGTGGCGTCCATGTCGCGCTGGCCCTGCAGCACACCGAGGGCGACGGAGACGGTCTGGACGTCGTCGGAGACGAGCATGACCAGGGGCAGCAGGAACTCGTTCCAGGTCCAGATGAAGAACAGCACCATCAGGACGCCGATGGTGGGCCGGCTGACCGGCACCACGACCCGCCACAGGACCTGCCACTTGGTGGCCCCGTCGATCCGGGCGGCCTCGATGATCTCGCGCGGGAAACCGGAGAGCACGGAGGAGAGCAGATAGGTGCCGAAGGCCGACTGGATGACCGTGAAGACGATGATGACGCTGAGCCTGGTGTCGTAGAGGCCGGCCTCCTTGGAGAGGTAGTAGATCGGGTAGACCAGGGACTCCTGCGGCAGCATGTTCGCCAGCACGAAGAAGGCGAGCACCCACGGCCGTCCCTTGATCCGGCCGATGCCGATGGCGTACGCGCTGAACACGGAGAGCACGACGGCGAGCACCGCCACCGACCCGGAGATCAGCACGGAGTTCCACAGCTTCTCGCCGAAGTCCACGCGCTCCCAGAAGTCGGCGAGGCCGTCCAGGTACACGCTGTCGGGCAGGCTGAGCGGGCCGTCGGAGGAGTACTCCTCGGGCGACTTCACCGCGTTCATGACCACGACCACGAACGGCAGGATCATGAACAGCGCGCCGAGCACGAGCGCCGCGAGCACGGGGTACTTCCTGAGGGCGGTCATCCGGCCTCGTCCTCCACCCTGGTCTGCAGGCGCAGCGCGACGAGGGCCAGCACCATGATGAGGATGGTGAGCACGGTGGAGACCGCGGCCCCGTAGCCCGCCTGGAAGTTCTCGAAGAAGTTCTGGTACGCGAAGTAGGAAGGCACGTTCGTCGACCCGCCAGGACCGCCGCCGGTCAGGACGTACACCATGCCGAAGACCTTCAGGGCCGCGATCGTGCACCAAAGGAGCACCACCGCGATCTCCGGCCGCAGTTGCGGCAGGGTGACGTGCCAGAACCGCCGCCACCAGCCGGCGCCGTCGAGCTCCGCCGCCTCGTGCAGGGCCGGGTCGAGACGCTGCAGTCCGGACATGAAGATGACCAGCGGGAAGCCGATCTGCACCCAGACCATGACGGCCATGACGCTGTACAGCGCCCAGTCGGGATCGCCCAGCCAGTCCTGCTGGAGCGAGTCGAGGCCGAGGGCGCCGAGCAGATCGTTCAGGGAGCCGTTCTCGGGGGCGAGGATCCAGCTCCAGACGATGCCGGCGACCGCGATCGGAAGCACCTGCGGCAGATAGAAGCAGGCGCGCAGGGCCGACGCCCAGCGGCTGCCGGCGTGCTTGGCGACCACGTCGAAGAGCGCGGAGGCGAGGACGAGTCCGAGGGCGGTGGGCACCCCGGCCATCGCCACGACCATCGCCAGACTGTGCCGGAACGACTCCCAGAAGTCCTCGTCGCCCGCGAGCTTCTCGTAGTTGTCCAGACCCGTGAACTCCGGGGTGCCGACGCCGGACCACTCGGTGAAGCTGATGCCGGTGTTCATGACGAACGGCACGACGATGACGACGAGGAACGCGAGCGCGCCCGGCAGCAGATACAGCGCGTACGACCCGTCCGTCCGGGAGCGCCCGGCGCCCGCCCGGCGCCGACGGGAGAGGGCCTGGCCCCCGTCGGCGCCTGCCGAGGCCTTGGTGGCGAGGTCGGTCATTCCTTCAGCACGTTCTCGTCGTACTCGGACTGGAGCGACTTCAGTACGTCACCCGGCCCCGCGCTCTGGGTGATCAGCTTCTGGACCTCGGAGGCGAGGCTGTCGTAGAAGCCGTTGGCCGGCCAGTCCGGGTAGAACGCGAGGCCGTCGTTCCCCGCGAGCGTGTCGAACTGCTCGATCAGCTTCTTGGCCCGCTCGTCGGTGATGGCGGAGGAGTCCGCGGCGACCGGGACGCCGCCGGCGTTGCCGAGGGTGTTCTGGGCCTGCTTCTTCATCGTGATGTCGATGAAGTCGTAGGCGAGTTCCTTGTTCTTGGCGCCCTCGGGCACCACCCAGAGGTTGCCGCCCGAGCCGAGTGTCAGCTTGCTGCCGGGCCACATGAAGGTGTCCCAGTCGAAGCTCTTCACCTCCTCGGCGAAGCGGCCGAACCACCAGCTGCCGGAGAAGAACATCGGGTGCTTGCCCTGCATGAAGGAGACGCCGGCGTCCTCGGCCTTCAGACCGCTGGAGCTCTTGGCTATGTAGCCCTTGTCGACCCAGTCGGCGAAGGTCTCGGCGGCGTAGGTCCAGGCGGCGTCGGAGAAGTCGGTTTTGCCCTTCATCTGGAAGTCGTCGACCCAGGAGCGGTCGGCCTGCGAGAGGGCCAGCTGGTAGACGTACTGCTGGGCGATGTATTCGGCGCCGCCGTTGGCGAACGGGGTGAGGCCGGCGTCCTTGAAGGTCGCGAGGGCGTCCTCGAGCTCGTCGACCGTGGTCGGGACGTCGACCTTGTGCTCGGTGAACAGGTCCTTGTTGTAGTAGACCATCGTGTACTCGGCGTAGTTGGGCACGCCGTACCAGGCGCCCTTGCCCATCACGCCCTTGTCGTACCTGCTGGTGATGGCGACGGTGGGCGGGACCGACTTGTCCCAGCCGCGCTTCTTCGCCTCGTCGGTCAGATCGGTGAGCAGCCCCTGCTTCGACAGCTGCCCGGTGGTGGCGTTGCCCTTGTTGTACTCGAGCAGGTCGGGTGCCTTGTCGGAGTTCAGGACCTGCGGGGCGGTCTTCTGGATCTGTTCGAAGCCCTTGGCCTCGAACTCGACCTTGACGTCCGGGTGCGTCTTCTTGAACTCGGCGATGGCCTCGTTCCAGGCCTTGCCCATGGCGCTCTCGGGCGCCTCGTAGTGCCAGAGCCGCAGCGTCTTGCCGGACTCCTTGTCGCCTGCGTCGTCGCCGCACGCGGCGAGCGTGCTCATCGAGAGAATCCCTGCCAGGGCGGCCGCCAGTAGGCGCGCCCTTCTCCGTGCCTTCAACATCGGCTGCCTCCATGGGAGTTGGAAATGCCGGAAGGAAGTGCGGGTGCGTCGAATCGATTCGATGACTGCTGTCGAATCGCTTCGACGGAGCAAGGTAGGGATGTGTCGGCAGTAGGTCAATGGCGTGAACAAATCGAATATCACTTAGGCTCGGCCCACGATGAACAGCAGTGACCCGTTCGCCAGCTCCCCCAAGGCCGACAAGGCGACCCTGCGCCGGCACAACCTGAGTCTCGTGCTGCGTACGGTGCACGACGCGGGCGAGGCGACCCGGGCCGCGGTCGCGGGCCGGGTCGGGCTGACCCGGGCGGCGGTCTCCTCCCTGGTGGACCAGCTGCTCGGCGACGGTTACCTCACCGAGTGGGGCAAGACGTTCAGCGGCCAGGCGGGCCGTCCCGGCACCGTCCTGAAGATGGCGCGCACCGGGCCCGCCGGGCTCGGCGTCGAGATCAACATCGACTACATCACCGTGTGCGTGGTCGATCTCGCCGGCACCGATCGTGTACGTCTGGTCGAGCGCCTCGACAACCGGGCCGCCGCGCCCACCGCCGTACTGACGCAGGCCGCGCGGATCGCGGCCCGAGCCCTGGAGTCCGCCGCCGAGCAGGAACTGCGCCCGGTGGCGGCCGAGTTGGCGCTGCCCGGCCTGGTGTCCGGCGGCGCGGTGCGGCAGGCGCCGAACCTCGGCTGGAACCGGGTGGCCGTCGAGGGTGTGTTCGCCCAGGCGTTGTCCGCCCTGCGGCCCGCGCACCGCGCGCTGCCGGTCAGCGCGGACAACGAGGCCAATCTGGCGGCGATGGCCGAGCTGTGGTTCGGCGACGGCGTGGGGGACGGTGGCAGCAAGAGCGCAGGGCACGACGGCACCGGACGCGTGTCCAGCTTCATCTATCTGACCGGCGAGATCGGCATCGGCGGCGCGCTGGTCCTGGGCGGCCGGCTGCTGCGCGGCGCCCATGGGTTCGCGGGCGAGATCGGGCATGTCGTGGTGGAGGCGGACGGGCCCGAGTGCCGGTGCGGGGCGCGCGGCTGTCTGGAGCAGTACGCGGGACAGGCCGCGCTGCTGCGGGCGGCGGGCCTCGACGAGGGCTCGGGGGCGGCCGGTGTCGCGGAGCTTGAGTCGCGGGCACGGGACGGGGACAAGCGGTCCCTTGCGGCGCTCGAGGACGCCGGACGGCGTCTGGGCCGGGTGCTTTCGGGCGCCGTGAACCTCATCGATCCGGACGCGGTGCTGCTCGGTGGTGTCTTCCGCGGGCTGATGCCGTGGCTGGCCCCGGCCGCTGACGCGGAGTTGACGGCGCGGGTGGTGTCGGGCCTGTGGACGCCCGGCAACGGCCGGCTGCGCGCCTCGTCCTCGTCCGGCGACGCGGCGCGTGGCGCGGCCGCGCGCGTGATCCGTGAGGTGCTCGCGGATCCGGCGGCGTACGCGGAGCGCGGGAAGGACTGACGCCCTGCGTCAGCGGGGCATGGCGGCGCCGGACCGTCCCGCGCTCCGGGTCAAGGGTGGGACAGGTCGGCAGCGGACCTGTCCTGCTGTGCGTGTCAGGTCAGCTCTGCGTCCTGTCCCGGTGTGCGGCGATCAGCTCGCGGTACCAGTGGTAGCTGTCCTTCGGGGTGCGCTCCTGGGTGTCGTAGTCGACACGGATGATGCCGAACCGCTTGGCGTATCCGAGGGCCCATTCGAAGTTGTCGAGCAGGGACCACACGTAATAGCCGCGCACGTCGACGCCCGCGTCCATCGCGGCGCGCAGGGCCGTGAGGTGGTCGTGCAGGTAGGCGACGCGGTCGGTGTCGTGGACGGCGCCGTCCGCCGCGACCTCGTCGTGCTCTGCGGTGCCGTTCTCCGTGATGTGGATCGGCGGCAGGGCGTCGCCGTAGCGGTCCTTGAGGCCGGTGAGCAGCTGGGTGAAGGTCTCGGGGACGACCGGCCAGCCCATGGCGTTGCGCCTTACGTCCGGCCAGGGCTGCTCCGCGTACCGGTTGTCGGTGGCGACGCGCACCGCCGGGTCGGTCTGACGATGGGGGGCGTCGGCGACGAGCGTGGGCCGGTAGTAGTTGACGCCGAGGAAGTCCAAGGGCTGGGCGATCAGGGCGAGGTCACCGTCGCGCCGGAAGTCCTGGCGGGTGATGAGCTCGCCCCAGGTGTCCTGCTCCGCTTCCGGATAGCGGCCCGCCAGGATCGGGTCCGTCCACACCAGGTTGTGCTGGGTGTCGGCGCGCAGGGCGGCGGCCCGGTCGGCGGTGGAGTCGGTGGCGGGCACGTTGAAGTCGGGGTTCAGGGTGATGCCGACCTCGCGTACTCCGGCGGCACGCAGCGCCTTGACGGCGAGTCCGTGGCCGACGAGGAGGTGGTGGGCGGCGGCCAGCGCTCCGGTGCCTTCCTGGGCGCCGGGCGCGTGGCGGCCCACCGAGTAGCCGAGGAACGCGCTGCACCAGGGCTCGTTGAGGGTGATCCAGCGGGGCACCCGGTCGGCGAGGAGTTCGGCGACAATCGCCGTGTACTCGGCGAACCGCTCGGCGGTCTCCCTGACCCGCCAACCCCCCTTGTCTTCGAGGGCCTGCGGCAGGTCCCAGTGGTAGAGGGTGGCGGCAGGCTCGATGCCTGCCTCCAACAGCTCGTCCACCAGACGCGAGTAGAAGTCGAGCCCCTTCTGGTTGGCGGGCCCCTCCCCCGTCGGCTGGATGCGCGGCCAGGCGACCGAGAAACGGTACGAGTCGACACCGAGCCCGCGAAGGAGTCCGATGTCCTCGGGGTAGCGGTGGTAGTGGTCGCAGGCCACGTCACCGGTGTCGCCGCCCGCGGTGCGGCCGGGCGTGTGGCTGTAGGTGTCCCAGATGGAGGGGCCCCGGCCGTCGTCGTACGCGGCGCCCTCGATCTGGTACGAGGCGGTGGCCGCGCCGAACACGAAGCCGTCGGGGAACACCGGCTGAGGGTTCAAGTCACTCATGGAAGGCCTTACTTGACGGATCCGCCGGTGATGCCGGCGGCGATGTACTTCTGGGCGAGGACGAGCAGCACGGCGGCCGGGATCGCCGACAGGACGGAGGCGGCCATGACCGAGCCCCAGTCGCCGACGTGGGCGCCGATGTACTGATAGATGCCCAGCGTGACGGGCTTGACGTCGTCGGTGGTGTTGAGCGTGAGCGCGAACATGAAGTCGCTCCATGCGTACAGGAAGGCGAACAGCCCCGCTGTGATGAGGGAGTTGCGGCTCATCGGCAGCACCACCTGGAGGAATGTGCGCAGCCTGCCCGCGCCGTCGACCTCCGCCGCCTCGATGACCTCCTTGGGGATCGCCACCATGAACGAGCGCATCAGGACGATGGCGAAGGGGATGCCGAGCGAGGCGTCGGCGAGCATCAGGCCGAAGTACGAGTTGACCAGGCCGAGATCGACATACGCGCTGTACAGGGCGTTGGCGATGACGATGCCCGGCACCATCTGGGTGATCAGGGTGCCGAAGACGATGCTCTTCGTCCCGGGCAGCCGGAATTGCGCGAGCCCGTACGCGGCAGGCGCGGCGATCGCCAGACAGATGGCGACGGCGCCGAGTGCGACGACGAGGGAGGTCAGCAGGTGACCGCCCTGCTCGGTGATCGCGGAGGTGAATCCGGACAGATCCAACGACCCCGGAACCGGGGAGACTTCGAGGAGTCCTGAGTCGGGCTGCAGGGCCGTGTTGACCATCCAGTACAGCGGGAACAGCATCGCGCACAGGATCACGAGGCCGGCGACGGTGGCGCCCCAGTGGCGCTTGGGCTTGCTGGTCACGGTGACGGTTGCCATGCCGGTCACTTCCCCTCGGAGCGGTTGGCCCGCAGGTAGAACACCGCGAAGACGGCGGAGATGAGGATGAGCACGTTGCCGACCACGGCGCCCGCACCGAAGTCCAGCTGGACGAAGGAGTTCTGGTACGTGAGGGTGCCGAGCGTCTGCGTGGAGTCGGCGGGTCCGCCGTCGGTGAGGGCGAGGATCAGATCCAGGATCTTCACCGTCGACATGAAGCCGAGCACGAGCACGACCGTGATGACCGGCTTGAGCAGCGGCAGTGTGACGGACCGGAAGGTGCGCCAGGCCGAAGCGCCGTCCAGGGCGGCCGCCTCGTGCAGCTCCTTGGGTATCTCCTGGAGTCCGCCGTAGAGGATGACCATGTTGAACGGGATGCCGATCCAGATGTTCACCATGATCACGGAGAACAGGGCCATGCCCGGGCTGGTCAGCCAGGGGGTGCTGCCGCCGAACCCGAGGGTGTCGAACAGGGAGTTCAGGACCCCGGTGTCCTGGTCGAGGATGCGCCGCCACACGATGCCGGAGACGACCATCGGGACGAGCCAGGGCAGCAGGATCAGCGAGCGCAGGAACCCGTTGAGCGGGAACTTCTTCGTGAAGAAGACGGCGAGGGCGAGCCCGATGCCGAACTGACCGATCAACGAGCCGATCGTGAAGACGATGGTGTGCCAGAGCGCCTTGCCGAACAGGTCGTCCTGGAAGACCTTGCTCCAGTTGTCGGTGCCGTTGAAGGGCGCCTTGCCGTCGAAGAACGTGGACGGCGAGAAGTCCTGGAAGCTCATCACGATGTTGCGGACGAGCGGATAGCCGAAGAACAGCAGCATGAAGACGACGGCGGGGGCGATGAACCCCCACTGGGAGAGCCTGCGCCGGCGTCGGGCCCGCAGCGGGTCGGGCTGCTTCGCGGCGGAGTTGTTCTCGGCGGCCGTAGGGACGGCGGGCGGTGCAGCCGTGGTGGTCGACATGTTCGTGAGTCCCCTCAGTTCCCGCTCGCGGCGCGGGCCTGCGCCTTCTTCAGCGCGGCCGCGCTGTCCTGCCCGGTGAGCGCCGACTGGAAGGCGCTCTGCAGGGCCAGCGATACGGAGGCCCAGCCGGCCCCGACCTGCGTGGTGCGCGAGCGGGCGGTGGCCACCTGGTCGGCGAGCGCGTCGAGTTCGGGCACTTCCTTGCGCCAGATCGCGGCCGCCTTCGCGTTGGCGGGCACCATCCAGCTGTTGCGCGCGTAGGTGATCTGCTCCTGCTCGGAGGACATGCACCCGACGATCTTCGCGGCGGTCCTCTCACGGGCCGTGTCACCGGTGTTGGGCACGGTGAGGATGGCGCCGCCGAGCGGTCCGACCGAGTCGTCGCCGGTCTTCGGGACGGGTATCTGTGCGATACCCCAGTCCAGGTCCTTCTTGGTGTTGAGGGTCTCGACCTGCCACGGACCGTTGATCATCATGGCGGCGTTCCCGGCCATGAACTGGTCGTTGACGTCGGCCTGGGTCCAGTTGACGGTGGACTTGGACAGGGAGCCGTCCTTGATGAGGCCCTTCCAGTAGTCGAGCGCCTCGGCGACGTTCTTCGAGTCGAGCTCCCGCTCGTCTCCGCCGTTGGACCACATGAACGGCGTGAACTGGAAGACGCCGTCCTCCGCGCCGCCCGCGCTCAGCGCGATGCCGTACCGCTTGCCCTGCGTGAGCTTCTTCGCCGTGTCCCTCATCTCGTCCCAGGTGGTGGGGACTTCGAGTCCGGCCTCGTCCAGGATGTCCTTGTTGTAGAAGAGGGCGAGGGTGTTCACCGTCCGCGCGGCCCCGTAGTACGTCCCCTCGTAGGAGCCGAAGTCGACGATGCCCTTGGGGATGTCCTTCGTGGACAGGCCCAGGGTGCGCAGGTCGATCAGGCCGCCGGCCTCCGCGAACGTCGGCATCTCGGAGGCGTCGAACTGGATGACGTCCGGGAGCGACTTCGACGAGGCCATGCGCAGGGACTTGGTCATCACCTGAGGCGCGGGCACGCTCTGCTGCTCGATGGTGATGCCGAGCTTCGCGCTGCATCGCTTCAGGGTGGCCGCGTCCCAGCTGTGGTACGAGTCGTCGGTGGACGAGTTGAGCACGGTGTAGACGTCGGGGTCGCGCTGCTGTCCGCAGCCCGCGAGGGCGGCGGTGGCGACGAGCGCGGAGACAACGGTGAGCGGGGCTGCGACTCGTCGGCCCCGTCGGACCTGTCGGCCGGAACGGCGGCGCCTGGCACGCGTCGCGTCCGGAGGAGGAACTGCTGTCACGGTGGTTGCCCTTGCCTGGGAGGGGTGGCCGGCCCCGACGGAACGCCCGTGTCCCGTCGGGGTGTTCGCGGTGGCCCGGTACGGCTCCGGCCTGCGCCGTACCGGCCGTGTCGCGAAGGGATCGGCCTCACGGGACGTCGAAACGTCCAGCTGCCGAATCGCCTGAAGTGAGCGGCGTCAGCGGACGCCGAGCAGGTGCTCCATGGCGAGCTGGTCGAGGCGCTCGAAGGCCATCGACCGTTCGGCCGCGGCCGTCACGTCGAACTCCTCGAACGCACCCTTGTCCGCGAGGAGTTCGGCGAGGCCGCCGGCGGTGGGCCGGGCGAGCTCGTCGAGCCGGGACGCGCGCAGCGCCTCCTGCACCTCGGAATCGGCGCGGAACGCGGCCGCACGCGCCTTGAGGATCAGGTAGTTGCGCATGCAGTTCTTCGCAGACTCCCACACGCCGTCGAAGCCGTCGGTGCGCACCGGCTTGAAGTCGAAGTGGCGCGGGCCCTCGTATCCGGCCGTCTCCAGGAGGTCGACGAGCCAGAACGCCTGGCGCACGTCGCCGGCGCCGAAGCGGAAGTCCTGGTCGTACTTGATACCGGTCTGGCCGTTGAGGTCGATGTGGAAGAGCTTGCCCGCCCACAGCGCCTGGGCGATGCCGTGCGGGAAGTTCAGGCCCGCCATCTGCTCGTGGCCCACCTCGGGGTTCACGCCCACGAGTTCGGGGCGCTCCAGGCGCTCGATGAACGCGAGGGCGTGGCCGATGGTCGGCAGGAGGATGTCGCCGCGGGGCTCGTTCGGCTTGGGCTCGATGGCGAACTTCAGGTCGTAGCCCTGCTGCGTCACGTACTCGCCGAGGAGGTCGAAGGCCTCCTTCATACGGTCGAGGGCGTCGCGCACGTCCTTGGCGCCGCCGGACTCGGCGCCCTCGCGGCCGCCCCAGGCGACATAGGTGTGCGCGCCGAGCTCGACCGCGAGGTCGATATTGCGGATCGTCTTGCGCAGCGCATAGCGGCGCACGTCGCGGTCGTTGGCGGTGAAGCCACCGTCCTTGAAGACCGGGTGCGTGAACAGGTTCGTCGTCGCCATCGGCACCACGAGGCCCGTCTCGTCCAGAGCGGCCCGGAAGCGCTTGACGATCGCGTCGCGCTCACTGCCGGAGGCGCCGAACGGGATCAGGTCGTCATCGTGGAACGTGACGCCGTGCGCGCCGAGTTCGGCCAGGCGGCGCACCGACTCGACGGGGTCGAGGGCGGGGCGGGTGGCGTCGCCGAAGGGGTCGTTGCCACGCCAGCCGACGGTCCACAGACCGAAGGTGAACTTGTCGTCAAAGGTGGGGGTGAAGCGATCGGACATGCTGCGGCCCTTTGCTGCTCACGTGCTTCGCGTCGGCCCGGCGTTCACCGAGCTGTTTGTTTTCTGACATGACTAATACGCGATGAAGCGTCGAAGCGCTAGACCCTTGAGCTCAAATGACCCCCAGCACACCCTCAATCACCAGCTGTAAGAAGGATCGAAGCGCTTCGATGATTCTTCCGCTCCCACCTCTTGCCCTTTTGTTTTCTGTACGATCAAATGGCGGCGACAGAGCCTTTGCCTTCAGGATCGCAAGCAAGTGGAGAGGCGCCATGCCACCGTCAGCAACGCCTTCCGCAGTCGTGATCGGCGTGGACAGTTCGACGCAGTCCACGAAGGCGGCCGTCACGGACGCCGGCACCGGACGCCTGCTGGCCGTGGGCCGCGCCCCGCACGCGGTGACCGGAGAGCACGGCGCGCGCGAGAGCGACCCGGAGCTGTG
>NZ_JBEPEW010000068.1:0-42132 GCF_040300965.1 Streptomyces mesophilus
CCGAGCACCCCGCCGCCCGGCCAGCCCGGTTACGGCTACCCGCAGGCGCCGGGCCAGCCCGCACAGCCCGGATACGGCACCCCCGCGCCGGGCCAGGTCTACCCGACCCCGACCCCGGGCCAGCAGATCGGGTACGGCCAGCAGGCGGCAGGCCAGCAGCAGCCGTACGGGACACAGCAGCAGCAGCCGTACGGCACGTATCAGCAGCAGCCGTACGGGAGTTACCAGCAGCCGGGCACCGCTCCGATGGGCGCGCCCGGCGGCGGTGGCGGCAAGAAGCTCAACACGCAGATGATGATCATCATCGCGGCCGTGGTGGCCGTCGCCCTGATCATCGGCGCCGGTGTCTTCCTCGCCTCCGGGGACGACGAGGGCGGCAAGAAGGACGAGTCCAAGCAGGGCCAGACCGACGGCGGCAAGGGCGGCGGCGAGGAGGGCAAGGGCGGCGGCACCGGCAAGGAGAAGAAGCCGGCCAGCACCAAGGGCGCCGTGCTCTTCAACGTGCCCGCGCCCGAGGTGAAGGGCGACGACGCCATCACGGTCAAGGGCTCCTGGCTGACCGAGAAGACCTACGCCAAGGTCGGTGTGTACGAGATCGTCGGCTACAACCCGGACAGCGGCGAGAAGCTCTGGACGATCCCGCTCGACGGCGAGGTCTGCAGCGCCTCCGAGCACGTCAGCGCGGACGGCATCACCGCCGTCAACTTCCACAACGCCAAGCCCACCAAGGAAGACCCGTACCCGGGTTGCACCGAGGTTGCCGCGATCGACATCGACAACGGCAAGAAGCTCTGGCAGGAGCAGGCCAAGGCGGGCGACCAGGCGATCAACTTCAGCCAGGTGACCGTCGGCGGCAACCTCGTCGCCGCGGGCAGCACCAGCGGTGGTGCGGCCTGGGACCTGAAGACCGGCGGCATCAAGTGGGAGCCGCGCGCCGGCGACAAGTGCGTGGACCAGGGCTACGGCGGCGGCAAGACGCTGGTCGCGATCAGCCGCTGCGGCAGCGACTTCGACAAGGCGCCGCGCAAGGTGCAGCCGCTGGACGACGCGGGCAAGCCGATCTCCTCGTACACGCTGCCCTCGGGCATCCAGTGGGCGCACATCCCGTCCACCGACCCGCTGGTCGTCGCGGTGGACTCCACCGGTGAGTCCAAGGGCCCGACGGACTACTTCTCCATCGACGCCAAGACCGGCAAGCTGCGCAGCAAGGTCGCGGTGGACCCGGAGAAGACCATGAGCCGGTGCGACGCCACCAACGTCGAGCCCTGTTCGCAGATGGCGGTCGGCAACGACCACCTCTACCTCGCCACCCGCGAGCACGAGGGCGGCGGCGAGTACGGCATGACCAACGAGATCATCTCGTACAACCTGGCGACCGGTAAGGAAGGCGGCCAGAAGGCCGACGCCGGCGACAACTACTCGATGTTCCCGCTGCGCATGGACGGCGGCAACATCATCGCCTACAAGGAGCCGCCGTACGACAAGGGCGGCCAGATCGTCAGCATCGACGGGAAGACCTTCGAGCAGACGGTGTTCCTGGAGAACCCGTCCGACGAGGCGGTCCGTGACGCGGAGACCAGCTTCTCCACGATGCATGCCGAATACCGCTACGGGAACGGCCGGCTGTTCATCTCGGACGTCTTCGCCAGCAAGCCGCTGTCCTCGGACGACAAGAACTATCTGGTGGTCGGTCTCGGGGCGAAGTGACGTAGTGCCGGGTGTGGGATGCCGGTACCCTTCCGCGGTCAAAGTTCGTGTCGGCAAAGGGGGTTCACATGCGCAGGTTGATGCATGTGGGGGTAGCTGGTGCGAGCACGTTGGCTCTGATCGTCCTGGCGGGAGGTTCGGCCCAGGCCGAGACTCCCACCTACAGGCTGGGTGCGTCGGTGGACGGTGCAAGAGGCCGGGCCTCGGTCGTTTTCGCGTCGGCCACCAAGCTCAACCCCCTCGAACTGCTCGTCACGGACACGGCTTCGGACGGCCAGCACGCCCGCATCCGTCTCCAGGTGAACTCGACCTCCCTCAACACGAGTTGGGTCAAGGCCGTCGGCTACGGGGACGATGCCTCGGTCAAAGGGCCGTGGGGCCCGGGCATGAGGATCGACCGCGTCAGGATCGAGGTATGCCGGTACAACGGCGATGTGCGCAAGGACTGCGCATGGTCGCAGTGGCAGATGAGCCCTTGGGCCTGATGAGGGGCCCCGACGCCCCTGGTGCGTGACGATCGCATGAGCCCCCTTGCCTGTACGGAAGGGGGCTCATGCGTGTTCGCGCGCTGATGGGTCACCCGTTCAGTTCCGTGCCGTCCGGAAGGCGGACCGTCAGCTCCTCCTCCGAGGTGAGCGTGACCGTGGTGTGGGTGTGGAGCCAGGCGGCGTCCAGGGGTTCGCCGGACAGGACGACCAGCGTGACGTGTACGGTCCGGCCGCCGGGGTGGTCGCGGCGCAGGAGGTACGGGGTGGCCGAGCGCGGGCCGAGGGCGTTCGCGTCCCTCGCGTGGACGACGCCGGCCCCCGCGTCCCAGCCGTGCAGTGCCACGACCGCCGAAGCAACCCGGGCGCCGCGGGCGACGGCCCAGCCCGGCCCGGTCTCCGCGGGGACCGTCTCGCCCGCGACCGCGTATCCGCCCTCGCGGACCGTGGCGCCCGCGGGGGCGAAGACGCGGTGCACGCGGACCTCGTAACGCCCGTGCACCAGCGAGGTGGTGGCGATTCCGTACGCTTCGGGGTCGCCGGCCACCCGCGCCTCGTGCCAGGACGAGGCACGGCCCGGGGCCACCTCCACCGGGTGGATGCGCCGCCGGGGCTCGCCCGCCGCCTCGGCCGGGTCGGCGCCCGCCGGCAGCAGCGCGAGGTGCCCGTCCACGCCGCGCCGCCAGGCCGACTCGCCCGCCTCGGGCGCGGTCGCGGTGCTGTAGCCGAACTTGGCGTAGTGCGGGTCCGCGGTCGGCGGTTCCTCCGGGTCGCGGGGCTGGTGGTCCGTGCCGTGGTTGACCAGGCGTACGACACCGTCCGCCTTGGTGCCGTGCAGCAGCCAGCCCGGCTGCGGCAGCGCGAGCGAGAAGTCCCCCTTCTCCACCGGCAGTTGTTCCTCCGGTGCGGTCCACGCCGGGTGCTCCGGCGGAAGGAGCAGTCCTACGAAGCCCTTGCTCGCCCAGTAGGGAGAGGCGGGGCCCGAGTAGCCCTGGGCCATCGGCAGGAACGGGCGGTGCCAGCCGAGCGTGAGAAGGCCCCGCTCGTCCGGCACCCCGTGCGCGGTGAAGTGCCGCAGCATCCCGGAGGCGGCCCGTCGGGTCACCCCGGGAGACAGCGGCGTGCAGTCCGCCAACTCGCCCATCCACAGCGGCGCGGCGGCCGCCCAGCGGTAGACGAGGGAACGCCCCTGGTGCATCGGCGCCCCGTCACCGCCGATCAAGTGCGCGTACGTGCCGAGGAATTGACGCAGCCGCTCCCGGTAGGTGGCGACCCGTCCCGCGTCCGCCGACGCCCCCGCGATCCGTGCCCACAGCAGCGGATACAGGTGCATCGCCCAGCCGTTGTAGTGGTCGAAGTGCCGTCCGTCGCCGTCGGTGTACCAGCCGTCGCCCCGGTACCAGTCCTCGATCCGGTCGAGGCCGCGGTCGATGTCGGCCTGGGAGTGCGGGGCGCCGACCGAGGCGAGGAACTGTTCGGCGACGACCTGGAAGAGCAGCCAGTTGTTGTCGTGCGGCTCGGCGCCGATGAAGCCGCCGAGCCAGTCGACCACGTGCGCACGCACCTTGTCGTCGAGCCTGTCCCACAGCCACGGCCGGGTCTCGTGCAGTCCGAGTGCGATCGAGGCGGCTTCGACCATCGGCTGCTTCCGGTCCGTGACGGGCAGCCACGCCTCGCCGGGGCCGCTCGCCGGATCCGTACCGGCGGCAAGTCCCGCCGCGTACCGGTCGATCAGGCGCTGGTCGACCTCGCCGCGGGCGCCCGCGATACGGAAGGCCGCGAGCAGGAAGGTGCGGGCGTAGCCCTCCAGGCCGTCGGACTCCTGGCCCGACTGGCTGGCGCGGCCCGGCAGCCGGTACTGCCCGAACCCGGGTGACGCGAACGGCTCCACCGCGCCCAGGAGTTGGTCGGCGAGCGCCTCCCAGCCCGCGCGGGTGCCCAGGTCGTCCGGTGGGGTCTGCTTCGTCATCGTGCTCCCTCACTTGCTCTTCGTACCGTGCGGCCCGGGCCGCAGCCCGTGCTTCGTACCGTGCAGCCCGGGCCGGCCGGTGTCAGGCCGGGCCGGTCCGGGCCGGTCATGAGGCGGGCCGTACGGCCCACGGGGTCAGGCCAGTTCCGCCACGTGCGTACGGCCGCGGGAGCCGCCGGTGCGCACCGTCACCACCGCCCGGCTGCCGGGGGTGACCGTCACCGTGGCGTCGGCGGAGACCACCCGCGTCGCCGCGTACGGCAGCTTGATCCGCACCGTCTCGTATGCACGCGAGGTCTCCGCGACCGCCACCGAGATCCCGGCGGAGTGCTTGCGTACGAGGACGGTGGCCGGCGCCGAACTCGTCAGGCCGTCCGCGGCGCCGGGGTGCCAGAAGTGGGCGGCGAGCAGGCCGTGGCCGGGCGCCTCGATGGCCTGCACCTCCTTCTTGTTGGCGACGATCCGCACCGGCTGCGACGCCGCCCATTGGGAGGTCTGCGCGGCCGAGGCACCCGGGAGCAGCGCATAGGAGTAGCCGGCGGCGGCCGGGGACGCGCCGTGGTCGAGCCAGAGGGTCAGATAGCGACGGGTGACCGGGTCGTCGGTGCCCCCGGTGTCCTTGCCGGTGTTGATCGCCGCCCAGGTCCCGGTGCGCTCGTGGCGCAGCGCGCGCACCGACGCACCGCCGAGGAAGACGTAGCCGCCGGTGCCGTTCAGATGCGCCCAGCGGGAGCCCGTGAACGTCTTCGTCCACCCCTGGGTGCCGGGTTGGACGGCGCCGTCGACGGTGAGGGCGTTGGTGCCGGAGATGTGGAGGTTGCGGTTCTCCACGATCGTCTCGATCGTGCGGCCGTCGGTGGACGTGATGTCCGCGCCCAGCGCGATCACCGCGTCGTCGAGTGTGAACCACACCTTCTTGGCCTGCAGCGTCGAGCCGTCGGCGACGAGTTTCATCGCGGCGGCGCCGAAGCGCCCGCCGAGGGTCGCGCCGCCCGCCGTCAGGTTCGCAGGCTGGAAGGTCTTGGTGCCGTTCGCGTCCCCGATCTTCGCGCGGGTGCGGGTGTCGACGGTGGTGCCCGGCAGCCGGTACGGATCGACGGTCGCCCAGAAGCTGTCGCCGAACTGGCCGAGATCGCCCGAGGTGTAGAGGTACGTGACGCCGTCGCCCTGGTACCAGCCGTGCTTGTTCTCGAAGTTGCCGCACTCGTACGCCGAGACGCGCGCCGAGGACATGCCGAGGCTCAGCGCCCAGGTCGGGCGCCGGTGCACCATCCGGTCCATGCCGGCGAAGGCGAAGGCCCCGGTGAGCGGGGCGGTGGGCACGATCGCGCCGTTGTCGAGCACGGCCCGGGCGCGGGCGACCTGCGGGATGCTCGCGTCGGCCAGGTACGGGGTGAGCTTGTTGCGCTGGATCCAGCCCTTGGCCAGCGCCCGCCAGCGGGCGGCGTACGCGGCGGGTGCGGTCTGGGCGAGCAGCAGGACCCCGGAGATGACGCGCGCGCCCCGGTCGGAGTCCGGCGTCCTCCAGCGCGAGACCGCGCGGCCCGACTGCGAGTCCATCATCAGGCCCTCGAAGACGAACGGCGAGAAGGAACGTTCCACAGCGTCATGGACGACGGTCACGTCCGGATCGGTGACCGCCCACTGGGAGCCCGCGAGCAGCGCGAGGATGTACGCGAGTCCGGAGAGCATGACCTGGCCGTACGCGCCCGTGTAGGCCACGTAGTTGTGCTGGATGAACGAGCCGTCCGCGTAGAAGCCGTCACCCGAAGTCACATACGTGAAGACGCTGTTGGCGCCCGAGCCGGCCAGGTCCGAGAGGCCGTCGCGGCCCTGGGCGACCTTGGCCGCGTCGCGGGCGAGCAGACCGTGCAGAGCGACGATGACGGACTTGTCCGAGCGGTTCGCGCCGGTCTCGACGGCGTCGTAGGAGACGCGGCGGTCGGGGTTCGGGCACCACTTGGCGACCGTGGCGAGATAGGCGGACAGGTCGGCGGCGGGGAGTTTGGTGCGCATCAGGACGCAGGTGTCGAGCAGGCCGCGCGGGGCGCCGATCTCCCAGAACCACCAGTTGCCGGTGCGGGTGGCGGTCGGGTTGAAGGCACGGTCGTAGAGGAAGCGCAGGCCGGCGACGACCGCCTGGGCCACGTCCTCGCGGCCGCTCAGGGAGGTGCCGGGGACCTTCCAGGCGGCGGCGAGCGTGGCCAGGCGCGGGTAGCTCTGGCCGAACATGTCGGGGTCGGTGACGGGCGCCATGTCCGGCCACAGGAAGGTGCGTCCGGCGGAGCGGTCCATCGTCGACCACAGCTCGGCGGCGGTGGTGTCGAGGCGGTCCACCGCGGCGGCGAAGTCCGGGTCGGCGGCGTTGAACTGACCGCCGGTGATCAGCTCTTCGGCGCGCTGCAGCAAAGTGTCGTACGCGTCGGCGCTCACGCCGGCCCCCGTGTCATCGGCTGCCGCCGCCCGCGGCGCGGAGACGAGCCCCGCCGCCGACGCGGAGACGAGCAGCCCGGCGACACCGGTGGCGCCCAGGACTCTGCGGCGGCTTATGTGAGAGGGCTGGGGCATACGGGGCTCCCGGGACTCGGTCGACGCGTGCGGTGCCGCATAGCATGTAACCGCTTGCTACGGCTGACAAGGGTGTGAGCAAGGGGAGTTGCGGGAGGGTACGCAGATCCGCGTAACCGGTTACAGGCGGCCGCGGGGACAACGGCTCACCGTTGCCCTGCCGCAAGCCGCCCCCGCGGGGGTCGGGTCAACTCCCGACCCGCGCCACCGACTTCCGCACCACGATGTGGGTGCCGAGCACCTGCTTCTCCTGCCGCCGCGCACCCGCCGTGCCCAGCGCCTCGTCGCGCAGCGCCATCCGTACGGCGGTGCGCCCGAGTTCCTCGCCGGGGATGTGCACGGTGGTCAGCGGCGGGTCGAGATGCGCCGAGTGCCGTTCGTCGTTGTAGCCGACCACCGACACATCACCCGGCACTTCGAGCCCGTAGTCGTGCAGCGCGCGGATGACACCCGTGGCCACCCAGTCGTCGGCCGCGAACACCGCCGTGAAGTCCGGCTTCCCGCCGCACGCGGCGAGGATCCGGTGCGCCGCCGCGAGGCCGTACTCCAGCTCCAGACCGTCGCATTCGATGATCCGGGCCCGCTCGGGAGCGATGCCGAAGTCGGCGAGACCGGCGCGGAATCCGGCAAGGCGCTGCTCGCTCGTGGACAGCCCGGGGATATGCCCGATGTACGCGATGTCGCGGTGCCCCGCCGCCAGGAGATGGCTGGTCACCGCACGGGCCCCGGCCTCGTTGTCGTACTCGACGATCAGCGCCGGCAGGTCGGCGGACGGCACCGGCCGTCCGCACAGCACCAGACGCGAGCCCGCCGCCTCGAGTCCCTGCGCATAGCGGGCGATCCGCTCCCGGTACGCGTCGTCCTCGACGACACCGCCCGCGAGCACCACGGTCTCCGCGCGCTGTTCGCGCATCATCTGGACGAGGGCCAGTTCGCGGTCCGGGTCGCCGCCCGTCTGGCACACCAGGGAGAGCCGGCCGCAGGCCGCCGCCTCGGCTTCCACGCCGTGCGCGATCGCGCCGTAGAAGGGGGCGTGCACCGCCTGGATCAGGACGGCCACTGTCTTGCGGCCGTTGCCCGCGAGACCGCGGGCGTGGGCGTTCGGTACGTAGTCGAGCTCGTTGACCGCGCGCATCACCTTGGTACGCGCGTGCGCCGAGGTCGGGTAGGTGCCCGCGAGCACCCGGGAGACGGTCGCGACGGAGACGCCGGCCTGTGCGGCGACGTCCTTGATGGTGACTTTCTGCGTCACCGGGCCTCCTGGTCTACGGGCCGGGGGCACCTGCTCGATCGCCCCCGGCCGTTGTGGCATAACCCTACTTGTCGAGCGCCGAGCGCTCCTCGGCGAACTCCTCGGCGGCCTTCCTGCCGCCGGACTGCTGCCACTTGCTGTAGATCGCGTCCCAGTCGGACACCTTCTGGCGGCCGGTGACGATGGCGGTGACGCCGTCCGCGACGATCTGGTCGAGCGAGGCGCCCTTGCTGGTGAAGGTCGCGGACTGAAGGCCCCACTGGTCGTTGCGCTTCAGGAGCGGGACGGTCTTCTTCTGCCACTCGTGGTTGGCCCTGGCGGCCTCCGCGAAGCCGGGCAGGTACAGGACCGGCGGTGCGTCGCAGATACGGCCGAAGGGCAGGGCCTTCGTCTCGGTGATGCCCAACTCGGTGAGGATCGGGTTGTTGTCCTTGTCCCGCTCGAAGTGGGTGCCTTCGACGCCGTACTCGAGCAGCTCGAACTCCTTGCTGCCGAACGGCGAGGCCAGGAAGTCAAGCACGCGGAGCAGCATCTCGATGCGCTTCTTCGGCGCCTTCTTGAGGACCGTGTAGCCGAAGCAGCCGCGGTTGCGCATGGCGTGCTGCCCGGCGCCCGCGTCGTACGGCATGGCGGCCGCGACCTCGAACGCACCCTTGGAGTCACGGAGGTTGGGCTGCAGGGCCAGGAAGCCGTCGACCACACCGCCGACCGTCCCGTTGAAGTACTGGGTGTTGAGGTCGGGGACGGACAGCGAGGTGGAGTCGGGGTGGAAGGCCTTGCCCTTGTGCAGCCGCACCAGGAACTCGAGGGACTCCTTGAAGCCCTCGTGCCCGTACATGTCGGCCATCTTGCCGTCCTTGAACTCCCACAGGTTCGGAGTGCCGTGCTGGATGGCGTGCGTCTTGAAGCCGAACGGGTTCGAGCCGGTGTAGGCGCCGAGCGCGAAGCGCTTGGAATTCGAGGCCTTGATCGCGGACTGGATGAAATTGTCCGCCGAGCCCCCGTCCTGGTAGCCGGCCGCCTTGTACATGTCGGCGTTGATGAAGAGGGTGTCGCCGAAGGCGGGCCGCGCCACAGGGACGCCGTAGATCTTCCCGGAGATACGGCCCATGCCCTCCCAGGCGTACGTGGGGATGTTCGCCAGATGCGGGTAGTCCTTGGCCGCGTCGCCCGAGAGGAACTCGCTCAGGTCGGCCATCTTCTTCTTCACGAACTCCGCCTCGCGCGGGAAGCTCGCGATACCGCCGATGTCCAGGATGTCGGGCAGATCGTCGCCCGCCATCACCGTGGCGATCTTCTTCGGGAAGTCCGCGACCGGTACGGCGCTGAACTTGATCTTGACGCCGAGCGCCCCCTGCACCGCCTGCCAGAACTTGTTGTTCTCGTACGGCGAGGGCGCGGTGCCGTACGTGACGGCCATGACGTGCACGGTGGAGCCGTCGCCCGGCTTGTCGTTCGTCGCCTGGAACGTGTCCGACGGGTAGTTGAGGAAGCCGTCCTGCACACCCTCCGTGGTACCCGGCAGATCGGGCTTGGGGCCCTTGGTGATGGGGGTGTACGTGGGCCACGGTGCCAGCTTGGTGCCCTTGTTGCCGACGGAGCTGTCGCCGGCGTCACCGCTGCACGCGGTGAGCAGGGCGGGGGCGGCGATCACGGCGCTGCCGGCGCCTATCGCGCGCAGCAGGGTGCGCCGGGAGAAGCCGGAGGACGGGACGGAAGCGGACATGGGTGTCTGCCTTTCATGGCAAGGGAGTTGGGGCCTGCGGTGAGCTGCCGGGATACGCCTCGGATCAGCTCTTGATGGCGCCGGTGAGCACGCCCTTGGTGAAGTACTTCTGCAGGAACGGGTAGACCAGGAGGATCGGGACGGTGGCCGTGACGAGGACCGCCATCTGCGTGGTCTGCGGGGCCGCGACATTGGCCGCCTCCGCCGCGCCGCTGTCGGCGAGCTGGGCGCCGCCGAGCACGTAAGTGCGCAGCACCTGCTGCAGGGGCCAGTTCTCGGACTCCATGTAGATGGAGGCGTGGAACCACGAGTTCCAGTACGTCACCGCGTAGAAGAGACCGACGACCGCGAGCACGGCCTTCGACAGCGGGACCACGACGATCCAGAGGATCTTCCAGTCGCTCGCGCCGTCGAGCCGGGCCGCCTCGAAGAGCTCTTCGGGGATGCCCTGGAAGAACCCGCGCAGCACGATCAGGTTGAAGACGTTGATCAGCACCGGGGCGATCAGCGAGGCGAAACTGTCCAGCATGCCCAGCTCTTTGACCACCAGATAGCCGGGGATCATGCCGGGCGGGAACAGGAACGTGAAGAGCACCAGGAGCAGCACCGGCTTGCCCCCGTACACCCGCGGCCTGGACAGGGCGTACGCGAGGAGGACGCTGCACAGCATGCTGAACGCCGTGCCGAGTGCGGTGAGGGCGATGGAGATCCACAGGGCGCGGCCGACCACGCCGCCGGAGAAGATCTGCTCGTACGCGCGCAGGGTCGGGTCCGTGGGCCACAGCACGTAGCCGCCGTTGGCGACGACCTCGTGGTTGGAGGCGAACGAGGTGGAGACGACGACGAGGAAGGGCACGGTGACCAGGAGGATCACGACGGTGAGGGCGAGGCCCTTCGCGGCGCTGGTGAGCGGGCGTGGCTTCTCCATCCAGGCCGGGCGTACGGCGTTCTTGGCGTGACTCACTTGTAGATCCCCTGTTCGCCGAGGCGGTGGGCGACCTTGTTCGCGGTGTAGACGAGCACGGCGCCGATGACGCCCTTGAACAGGCCGGCCGCCGCCGCATAGCCGAAGTCGCCCTGGAGCAGGCCCTGGTAGTACACGAAGGTGTCGATGATCTCGGCGGCCTCGGGGCCGTACGCATCGCGCTGGAGCAGCATCTGCTCGAAGCCGACGGAGAGGATGTCGCCGATCCGAAGCAGCAGGAGCAGGATGATGATGGGCCGGATCTGGGGCAGCGTGACGTGCCAGAAGCGGCGCCAGGGCCCCGCGCCGTCGAGCGCGGCGGACTCGTAGAGCTCCTCGTTCACCTGCATCAGGGCGGCGAGGAAGATGATCGTGCCCCAGCCGCCGTCCTTCCAGATCACCTGCGCGACGACCAGCGGCTGGAACGCGTCCGGGTTGCCGATGATGTGCACCGTGTGCAGGCCCGCGTCGCCGAGCACGTCGTTCAACAGGCCGGTACCGCCCAGGACTTGCTGGAACAGCGCGACGACGATCACCCAGGACAGGAAGTGCGGCAGATAGACCACCGACTGCACGAAGCGCCGCAGCAGGTCCGAGGTGAGGCTGTGCAGGAGCAGCGCGAGCGCCAGCGGTACGGGGAAGAAGAAGGCCAGTTGGAGCAGCGCGATGACCAGGGTGTTGGTCACCGAGTGCCAGAAGTCGGCGTCCGTGAACATCCGCTCGAAGTTGTCGAAGCCGACCCACGGGCTCACCCACAGGCCTTCGAACGGGATGTACTCCTTGAACGCGATGACGTTGCCGAAGAGCGCCCCGTAGTGGAACACCAGGAAGTAGGCGATTCCGGGGACCATCAGGAGGACCAGTGTGCGGTCGCGCCGAAAACGTTTCCACCGTTCACGCACGGGCCGCTTGGGCGGTATGCCCTGCTTGGCTCCTGTGTCGGACGGCTTCACCGCCTCGGTACGCGTGGCATTTTGAGACACCGTGGCCACGGGCCACCCCTTCGTCGTCTGTTCAAGGTGCCCGGAATCTAAAGCGGTTACATCAGCCGGTCAATACTTCTGACCCTGCAGCTTCCTTGACCGCTCCTGTGCTGGGTCTCTAGCCTGCGACTCCTAGTAGAAAACGGTTACTTGAATGGTTACTCGAGTGGAGGTCCGCGTGGCAGACAGACTCACGGTGGCGCTCGCCATGACCGCCGAGGAAGCGGGCATGGTGCTGCCGCAGGACCTCCGGGAGCGGATAGGGCGGCTCGCCGACCTGGCCGGCGACGGAGTTCCGCTGGCCGGTGACCTCACGACCGCGGCGGCACGTGAAGTGCTCACGCAGGCCGAGGTGTTGGTGACCTGCTGGGGCTGTCCGCCGCTGACCGGGGACGTGCTCGCGGGCGCACCACGGCTCCAAGTCGTCCTGCACGCCGCCGGATCGGTGAAACGGATCGCCGCACCGGCCGTCTGGGACCGGGGCCTGCTCGTGTCCTCGGCCGCCGACGCCAACGCCACACCGGTCGTGGACTTCACCCTCGCCGCGGTCGTCCTCGCCGGAAAGCAGGCGCTGCCCGCAGCCCGCGCCTACCGGACCGCGTTCCCCCCGCACTCCGAACGCGAAGGCGTGGACGGCCGGACCATCGGCATCATCGGCGCCTCCCGGATCGGCCGCGGGGTGATCGAGGGCCTGGTCGCCTCCGGCCGAGGCCACCGGATCCTGCTGCACGACCCGTACGTCGACGAGGCGGCCGCGCGGGAGATGGGCGCCGAACCCGCCGACCTGGACACCCTGTGCCGTGAGTCCAGCATCGTCAGCGTGCACGCACCCGAACTGCCCGAGACGCGCCACCTGTTGGACGCTCGCCGCCTCGCGCTGATGGCCGACGGCTCCACGCTGATCAACACCGCCCGCGGCTCCCTCCTGGACACCGAGGCGCTGACCCGCGAGTGCGTGAGCGGCCGCCTGAACGCCTTCCTCGACGTGACGGACCCGGAGCCGCCACCGCACGGGCACCCCTTCTACGACCTGCCGAACGTGCTGCTCACCCCGCATATCGCGGGCGTCCAGGGCAGCGAGCTGCGGCGCCTGGGTGAGCACGTGGTGGCGGAGCTGGAGCGCTACGTCCGGGGCGAGCCGCTGCGCGGGCTCGTCACCCGGGAGGAGCTGGCGCGGCTGGCGTGACCGAGCCGGCCGGTCGGCCGGCGTGACCGAAGACGGCGGGGCGGCCCCGCGGAGGGGGTGGGGCCGCCCCGCGTTCCGTATCCGGTATCCGGTATCCCGGAGATGCGGACGATCCCGGGGGATTTCGGCGCCGTTTACGGGCAGCATTCCTCGTCCGCGTACCGCCCTTCAGTCCCGAATAGCAGGGATTCCGGTATTCCGAGGTGCTTCTGGCCGGTAGGGGGCGCGTAATGTCGAACAACCGTGTAGCTTCCGGGAGATGAGGGGCTGGGGGGCTCCGATACTTGCGCGCGTGGGGAATGGGGGGTGGCCCGATGGGTGTGCGGCTCATGGTGGTCGACGATCACCGTCTGCTGGCCGAGGCGCTCGCCTCGGCCCTGAAACTGCGCGGGCACCGGGTGCTCGCCGCCGCGGCACCGGCCGCGGGAGCGGCGGAGCTGGTGGTGCAGCGGGCGCCCGAGGTCTGTCTGATCGGCACGTCCACACCCGCCGAGCCGGGCATGTTCGACCCGATCGTGAAGATCAAGCGGGAGCGTCCGCAGGTCGCCGTCGTGGTCCTGGGCCCGGTGCCCTCACCCCGCGGCATAGCGGCCGCGTTCGCCGCCGGCGCCTCCGGATACGTACGGCACGACGAGCGGATCGAAGGCGTCGAACGCGCCATCATGAAGGCCCGCTCCGGCGAGGCCGCGGTCGCTCCCTCGCTCCTTCAGGGCGCGTTCGCCGAACTGCTCAACCCGGCCGCACAGCCCGACGACGAGGGCCAGCGTCTCCTGCAGATGCTCACCCCGCGCGAGGTCGAGGTCCTCGTCCGGGTCGCGGACGGCGAGGACACCCGGCTGATCGCGGCGGGCATGGGGATAGCGCCGAGCACGGCGCGTACGCATGTGCAGCGGGTCCTGATGAAGCTGGGCGTCGGCTCACGTCTGGAAGCGGCGGCGCTCGCGGCGCGTACGGGGCTGCTCGACCGTGCGGGTCCGGTGGGCGGTGTGCCCGCGGCTCCGGAGCCGCCCTCGATCAACAACTCCGGTCACGCGTAAGCCTTTTCAGCGTTACGCCTGCTCGGCGGCGTATCCGGTGAACTGCCGCCAGGCGTCCGGGCCGACGTGGAAGCCGGGGCGGCGGGTGTCTTTGGAGTCGCGGATGTGGATGGCGGTGGGGCAGGGGGCGATCTCGATGCAGTCGTCGCCCTGGGTTCCGCTGAACGTCGACTTGCGCCAGTCGAGGGCTACTTCTACGCAGCTGTCGCCCTCGGTCCCGCTGTAACTGCTCTTGAACCAGGCGAGTTCCGTGATGCTCATGGTGCTCCTCGCATTCGCTCCAGCAGGCTCCGGGAGTCTTCGGGGGTGAGGGCCTGCGAGCGCAGTGTCGCATAACGGTCGTGCAGTGCGGCTGCCTCTTTCGGGTCGGCGATCAGGCGGCCGTTCTTCTGCCCCTCCGAGTAGGCGAGGCGTCGTTGGTCCGCGGTTTCCAGGAGCTGTATCGGACCGTCCAGCGCCGCATGCAGCGAGGACCGGACCGGCATGATCTGCAGGACGACATTGCGGGGCTCCGTACAGGCCAGGACATGGTCCAGGAGCAGGCGGGTCACGGCAGGTCCGCCCAACTGCCGCTGGAAGATGTGTTCTTCGATGATGAAGCTGAACGACGTGCACGGCCGCTCCCGGAGCAGGCGCTGCCGTTCCATACGGGCGGCCACCTGCGCTTCGAGGCGGGCGTCGTCGAGCGGGGGCTGCGCGTTGGCGAACACGGTCCTGGCGTAGGCCTCGCATTGCAGCAGGCCCGGCACCAGACGGCATTCGTACGTGTCGAGGCGCGTCGCCTCCTGTTCCAGCTTCGCCCACTGGCGGAACCACGCGGCCAGTCCGGGCTGCCGGGACAGGTGCTGTGCAGAGCGGCGGAGGGCACCGGTGTTGCCGAGCGCCAGTTCGGCGCGGTCGACGAAGTCGCGGTCGGCATCCGGCGGCCCAACTCGATGGAGACCACTGTGTGTTTGGAGAAACCCACGTGTGACGCGAACTCCTCCCGGCTCAGCCCCGCGTGCTCCCGCAATGCATGGATGACCGCGCCGAAGGTCAGCAGACTGTCCGACGGGTCCGGCTCCTCGTACTCGGAGTGCATCAGAACCACCTCCCGTGACACAGGGTCACGGGTCACTGTGCGTACTGTCCACAGTGCGTGCGTGTACGGTCGCGCACCGTACACGCTTCAAGGCTGGCCGCCGGGCCTCGCACCCCGGGACCGTAACCCCATGAGCACCCACCAACTCCCCGCCACCGCCCGCACCTTCACGCAGCGTTTCTCCGGCGCCCGCCGGGGCGCCCGGCTCGCCCGGCTGCTCGCGGTCGAGCAACTGCGCGCCTGGGACGTGCCGTTCCCGGAAACAGAACACGCCGAAGCCATCCTCGCCGAGCTGGCTGCCAACGCCGTGCTGCACGGGCACGTACCCGGGCGGGACTTCGAGGTACGGCTCGTCCTGCGCGCGGACACGCTGCGGATCGAGGTCGACGACACCCGCCCTGACCGGCACCCCGACGAACAGCCCCCGTCCCCGGACGGTGAGTCGGGGCGGGGGCTGCTGATCGTCGGTGCGCTGGCCGGGAGTTGGGGCGTCGTCGAGGGACCGGCGCCCCGCAAGACGGTGTGGGCCGAGCTGCCGCTCGGCGGCAGTGCCGGTGGAGTGGTGGGCGTCAGCGCACCCGCCGCGCCCCCGCGGCAGGGACCGCCGTGAAGACCCGCGGTTCCGTCAGTCCACGGGACGCGAACGCCTCCACCACGGACTTCGCCACCTGATCCGCGGACGCCTCCTCGACCAGGACGATCGCCGAGCCGCCGAAACCGCCGCCCGTCATCCGGGCGCCAAGGGCTCCGGCCGCCACGGCGGAGTCGACCACCAGGTCCAACTCCGGGCAGGAGACGCGGAAGTCGTCGCGCAGCGAGGCGTGGCCCTCGACGAGGACGGGGCCGATGCCCCGTACGTCGCCGGCGTCCAGGAGCGAGATGACCCGCTCCACGCGGTGGTTCTCCGTGACGATATGCCGTACCAGGCCCCGTATCTCGTCGGAGGAGAGCCGGTCGAGGGAGTCCGGCAGCGAGGCGAACGGAACATCCCGCAGCGCCGTGACCCCCAGCTCCGCGGCCCCCGCCTCGCACCCGGCCCGTCGCTTCCCGTACTCGCCCTCGCTGTGGGAGTGCTTGACCTGGGTGTCCACGACGAGGAGCCGCAGCCCGAGCGAGGCCAGGTCGAAGGGCACCTGACGCTGGGAGAGGTCGCGGGTGTCGAGGAACAGGGCGTGCCCGGCCGTGCAGCAGGCCGAAGCCGTCTGGTCCATGATCCCGGTCGGCGCGCCCACGTACACGTTCTCCGCGCGCTGGCACAGACTGGCCAACTGCTGGCGTTCCAGGCCGAGTTCGAAGAGGTCGTTGAGCGCGAGCGCGACCACGACCTCCAGGGCCGCCGACGAGGAGAGCCCCGCGCCCGTCGGCACGGTCGACGCGAGGTGGACGTCCACGCCGCCCACCGCGTGCCCGGCGTCCCGCAGCGCCCACACCACGCTCGCCACGTAGTCCGCCCAGCCCGCGGACGCCCCCGGCGCGGGGTCGGCCACCACGACCGGCTCGCCCGGCAGATCCGCCGAGTGGGCCCGTACCGCCGAGTCCGTGCGCCGTCCGAACGCCGCCACCGCGGTGTGCGGAAGCGCGAAGGGCATCACGAAACCGTCGTTGTAGTCGGTGTGCTCACCGATCAGGTTCACCCGGCCCGGCGCTTCCCAGACCCCCTCGGGCTCGTACCCGTAGAGACGGCCGAACTCCTCAGCCACACCTGCCATGTGAGCTTCACCCCTCCCGAGACTGCGCGAAAGCCCACGCATCGGCGACGATCCCCGCGAGGTCCGCGCGGGACGGAGTCCAGCCGAGCCGCTCACGGGCGGCGTCGGCGGAGGCGACGAGGACGGCGGGGTCGCCGCCGCGGCGCGGGGCCACGACCTCGGGGATCGGGTGGCCGGTGACCTGGCGGACGGTGTCGATGACCTCGCGTACCGAGAAGCCGTTGCCGTTGCCCAGGTTGCAGATCAGATGCTCGCCCTCGCGCGGGGCGCCGAGCGCGAGCAGATGGGCCTCCGCGAGGTCCGCGACGTGGATGTAGTCGCGTACGCACGTCCCGTCCGGCGTCGGGTAGTCCTCGCCGAAGACGGAGATCGCCTCGCGCCTGCCCTGCGCGACCTGGAGGACGAGGGGGATGAGGTGCGACTCGGGGTCGTGCCGCTCCCCACAAGTGCCGTACGCGCCCGCCACGTTGAAGTACCGCAGCGAGACCGCCGCGAGCCCGTGCGCCGCGCACTCGCCGGTGATCATGTGGTCGACGGCCAGCTTCGATGCGCCGTACGGATTCGTCGGCGCGGTGGCCGCGGTCTCGACGATCGGAACCTCGGTGGGCTCGCCGTACGTCGCGGCCGTGGACGAGAAGACCAGCTTGGTCACCCCCGCCGTGCGCATCGCGCCGATCAGCGCCATGGTGCCGCCGACGTTGTTGTCCCAGTACTTCTCGGGCTTCACCACGGACTCGCCGACCTGCGAGAAGGCGGCGAAGTGCAGCACGCCGTCGAAGGAGGAGTCCAGCCATTTGGCGGCGTCGCGGATGTCACCCTCGATGAACTCGGCGCCGGCCGGCACGCCTTCGCGGAAGCCCGTGGAGAGGTTGTCGAGCACGACCACCTGGTGCCCGGCCTCAAGAAGGTGCTGAGCCACCACGCTGCCGACATATCCGGCGCCACCGGTGACCAGGTACTTCCCGCTCATGAACTAGCTACCTCTCGCAGTCGCTCGGCCGCGGTCTCCGGCGGCACGTCGTTGATGAACACGCTCATGCCGGACTCGGAACCCGCGAGGAACTTCAGCTTGCCGGAAGTGCGGCGGATGGTGAAAAGCTCGAGGTGGAGGGCGAAATCCTCCCGTTCCACGCCGTAGGCGTCGAGTGCGGTGAACGGCGCCTGGTGCCATGCGGAGATGTACGGGGTCGGCGGCTCACCCGGCCCGAAGATCCGGTCGAACCTGCGCAAGAGTTCCAGATAGACCTGTGGGAACTCTGTGCGCGCCGCCTCGTCGAGCGCCAGAAGATCCGGCACGCGCTGCTTCGGATAGAGATGGATCTCGTACGGCCAGTGCGCGGCGTACGGCACGAACGCCACCCAGTGCTCGCCCTCGAGGACGACGCGGCTCCCGTCGGCGAGCTCGTCGGCGACCAGCTCGTCGAAGAGGTTGCCGCCTTCGCGGGCCTTGTGCGCGCCCAGCGAGCGCAGCATCAGCTCCGTACGCGGGGTGATGGCGGGGTATCCGTAGATCTGTCCGTGCGGGTGGCCGAGGGTCACACCGATCTCGGCGCCGCGGTTCTCGAAGCAGAAGACCTGCGCGACGGACGGCAGATGTGACAGCTCGGCGGTCCGGTCGGTCCAGGCGTCGAGCACGAGCCGGGCCTGCTCGGGGGAGAGGTCGGCGAAGGACGCGTCGTGGTCGGAGGTGAAGCAGACCACCTCGCAGCGCCCGGAGTCCCCTGCCAGCGAGGGGAAGCGGTTCTCGAAGACCACCACGTCGTAACCGGAGTCGGGGATCTCGCTGAGCTGCCCGTCCTTCGAGGGGCACAGCGGGCACTCGTTCGCCGGCGGGTGGTACGTGCGGGCGTTGCGGTGCGAGGCGATGGCGACGAAGTCGCCGAGCAGGCGGTCCTCGCGGATCTCGGACGTGGTGGCGACCGGGTCGAGCGGACGCCGGTCGACGGCCTCGCGGACGACGTCGTCGCGCAGGTCGTAGTGGATGAGCTCACGACCGTCGGCCAACCGCGTCGAGGTCTTCTTCACTCGGGCTGCTCCTATCGCACCCATCAAACAGAACCGAACACAACAAACCACAAGCCAACAGATTGGTCAACGGGTGAGGCGGGCTCGCGCCCGGAGTTTTCTGGGGGAAACCAGGCCGCCGACACCGCTTCTTCGATCACGAACGAACAAAGAACACCAAGGACCCCCTTCAGTTTCCGAACACGGAGGCGTAGGTTCCGGTCCGATACGTTCGCGCAACGAAGCGAGACTCCCCCATGCAATACCTCGCCGAAGGGCTTCGGCTTCCCACCAACGGGCTGGACTACGCGATCCTGGCGATCTACTTCGCCGTGGTGCTCGGCATCGGGTTCGCCGCCCGGCGCAGTGTGAAGACCAGCCTCGACTTCTTCCTGTCCGGCCGCTCCCTGCCCGCCTGGGTCACCGGCCTCGCGTTCGTGGCGGCCAACCTGGGCGCCACCGAGATCCTCGGCATGGCGGCCACGGGTGCGCAGTACGGCGTGGCCGTCGTGCACTGGTACTGGATCGGCGCCATCCCGGCCATGGTCTTCCTCGGCCTGGTGATGATGCCGTTCTACTACGGCTCCAAGGTCCGAAGCGTGCCGGAGTTCTTGCTCCAGCGTTTCGACAAGAGCGCACATCTGCTCAGCTCGGTCCTGTTCGCCTTCGCCTCGATCCTGATCGCGGGCGTGAACCTGTACGCCCTGTCGATCGTGGTCGAGGCCCTGCTCGGCTGGCCGCAGTGGGTGTCCATCGTGGTCGCGGGCTTCTTCGTCCTCGCGTACATCACGATCGGCGGCCTGTCCTCGGCGATCTACAACGAGGTCCTGCAGTTCTTCGTGATCCTCGCGGCGCTCATACCCCTGACGCTGCTCGGCCTCAAGCGGGTCGGCGGCTGGGACGGTCTGACCGACTCGCTCACCAAGCAGCACGGGGACAACTTCCTGTCCGCATGGGGCGGTACGGGCATCGGTGACGCCAACCCGCTCGGCGCCAACTGGCTGACCATCGTGCTCGGTCTGGGCTTCGTGCTCTCGTTCGGCTACTGGACCACCAACTTCGCCGAGGTGCAGCGCGCCCTGTCGGCCAAGAACCTGAGCGCCGCCAAGCGCACCCCGCTGATCGCCGCGTTCCCGAAGATCTTCATCGTCTTCATCGTGATGATCCCGGGCCTGGTCGCCGCCGTGCTCGTGCCGAAGATCGGCACCGCGGGCTCGGACCTCACGTACAACGACGCGATCCCGCTCCTGATGCAGGAGTTGCTGCCCAACGGTGTGCTCGGCATCGCCGTGACCGGTCTGCTCGCCGCCTTCATGGCCGGCATGGCCGCGAACGTCTCGTCCTTCAACACCGTGTTCACCGCGGACATCTGGGCCAAGTACGTGGTCAAGGGCCGTGAGGACACGTACTACTTGAAGTTCGGCCGGCTCATCACCGCGATCGGTGTCGTGGCCTCCATCGGCACGGCCTTCCTGGCCGCGTCCTTCTCGAACATCATGGGGTACCTGCAGACCCTGTTCTCGTTCTTCAACGTCCCGATGTTCGTGGTCTTCATCATCGGCATGTTCTGGAAGCGCGCGTCGATGAAGTCCGGAGTGTGGGGTCTGGTCGCCGGTACCTCCGCCGCGATGATCAACTACTTCGTGATCTACAAGCAGGGCGTCATCGACATCCCCTCCGACCAGGGCGCCAACTTCGTCTCCGCGATCGTCGGCTTCGTCGCCGGTGCGCTGGTCATGGTCCTGGTCACGCTGTTCACGGCGCCCAAGCCCGAGGCCGAGCTCGCGGGTCTCGTGTACGGGACGACCTCGCCCGGCATGCAGGAGCCGCCCGAGGAGGGCGACAGCGCCTGGTACCGCCGCCCGGCCCTGCTCGGCTGGGGCGCGATCGTCCTCGCCGCAGCCTGCTACATCCCGTACTCCTTCTAGTTCCGATCGGAGGCACCGAGAACCATGTCTGATCTGCAGCGCGAAGTCTCCGAGCTGGAGAGCAAGTCCGCGACCGCCGCCCGGCTCTTCGACATCCGGCGCATCATCGGCGGCCTGTTCGTGGTGTACGGAGTGATCGTCACGATCGCCGGCATCAGCCCGTCCGACGCCGACCTGAAGAAGGCCGAAGGCGTCAACATCAACCTGTGGACCGGGCTCGCGATGCTGGCCCTCGGCCTGTTCTTCCTCGTCTGGCTGAAGCTGCGCCCCACGGCGCCGCCCACGCCCACGGACGTACAGGAGTAGACGCCCGGCCCATGGCACCGCATTACGGGGCCGGAGCCCACCCGGGCTCCGGCCCCGTAATGCGGTGGCGCCGCTCACCGGCGGCTCTGAAGCTGCGCGGGCCGGGGATCCGGACAAGGATCGGAACTGTCCGACAGGCGGGAGGGGCTGACGACTGCAGGGAGCGTGATGCTTGATGAGCGGCAACCCCTCACACAGAGCAAGGCTCCGGTACTGGTTCGACAACACCATGTCCCGCGGTACCCCGGCGCTGATCGGCTGGCTCTCGGCGATCTGCCTGGTGATCGTGATCCCGGTGAGCGCGCTGCTCGTGTGGGCGGACAAGAACACCCCCACGACCCTCGGCAACCAGCTCGTCTCCGTCTGGCAGAACACAGCGGAGACCTTCAACCTCGGCGGCGCTGTCGGCACGCCCGCGTTCGTCGCGTTTTCGGTGATCCTCGCCCTGGTGGCCCTGTTCTTCGCCAGCACCCTCGTCGGTCTGATCACCTCGGGCGTCAACCGCAAGATCATGGATCTGCGCAAAGGCCGCTCGCTGGTCCTGGAGAAGCAGCACACCGTGCTCCTCGGCTGGTCGGACCAGGTCTTCCCGATCGTCTCCGAGCTGGTGGAGGCCAACTCCAATCTGCGCCGGTCGGCGGTGGTGATCCTCGCCGACAAGGACAAGGTGGAGATGGAGGACGAGATCCATACGAAGGTGCCGGACACCGGCACCACCAAGGTGATCTGCCGCACCGGCAGCCCCATGGACCCCACCGACATCGGTCTGGTCAACCCGCACGACGCACGCTCGATCATCGTCCTGACCCCGGCCGCCGAGAGCCCGGCCGGACCGCGGGCCTGCGCCTGTGAGGACGGCGGGGACGCCGAGGTCGTCAAGACCCTGCTCGCCGTGACCCAGAGCCCGCAGCGGCGCGAGCAGCCGTACCACATCGTCGCTGCCGTGAGCTGCGGCCACAATCTCGAGGCGACCCGGCTCGCCGGCGGTGCGGAGGCCTGCGTCGCGAGCATCGACGACATCTCCGCGCGCCTGATCGTGCAGACCAGCCGCCAGCCCGGTCTCTCCGTGATCTACCTCGACCTCCTGAACTACGCGGGCGACGAGTTCTACATGTCCGCCGAACCCACGCTCGTCGGCCGGAGCTACGGCGAGGCGCTCCTCGCGTACGACACCTCCTCGCCCGTCGGGCTCCTGCGCGGCGCCGACGGTGCGATCGCGCTCAACCCGGCGCCGGACACCGTCATCGCCGAGGGCGACCGGATCATCGCGGTGTCGCGCGACGACAACACCGTGGTCGTCTCGGACTTCCCGTACGAGATCGACGAGGCCGCGATCGTCTCGCCGCGGCCGCGCGAGGAGCAGCCCGAATCGGTCCTCGTGCTCGGCTGGAACCGGCGCGCGGTCACGATCATCACGCAGCTCGACACCTATGTGACGGCCGGTTCGCGGCTCCATGTCGTGGCCCGCGGGGACGAGGCGAAGATCGCGGTCGAGGCGGTACGCGAGCAACTGCGGAATCTGGACGCGTCCTGCGAGACCGGTGACATCACCCGGCCCGGCACGCTCAAGTCCCTCGACATCGGCGGCTACGACCATGTGATCGTGCTCGGCTACGACGACATCGACAGTGCCCAGGCCGACAACCAGACGCTGGTCACGCTCCTTCACCTGCGCGATCTGGAGAACACCCTGGGCCGTGAGCTGCCGGTGGTCACCGAGATGACCGACGACCGCAACCGGGCCCTGGCCCCCATCAGCGAGAGCGATGACTTCATCGTCAGCGACAAGGTGATCAGCCTGCTGATGACCCAGGTGTCGGAGAACCGTCATCTGGCCCGGGTGTTCGACGACCTGTTCGCCGCGGAAGGCTGCGAGATCTACCTGAAGCCGGCGGGCGACTATGTCGCGCTCCAGCACGACGTCGACTTCTACACGGTGGTGGAATCGGCCCGCCGCCAGGGCCACTCGGCGATCGGCTACCGCCGCCAGTCCGAGGCCGCGCTTCCGCCGTCCTTCGGCATCCGCCTCAACCCGGACAAGAAGCAGCGCCTCTCCTTCGCGGCCGGGGACAGCGTGATCGTGGTGGCTCAGGCCTGAGTGTGGTGGTGCACGGGGTGGGTGGGTTGCGTTCCGCCGGTACGCGGCTGCGGGTGGGAGGGGGTCGGCCGACGAACCCGCTTCCCCACCCCTTCCGCCGTCACGCGACTGCGGCAATCGACCGGCCCGTCCGGCGTTCGAGGGCAGCCGAGCGAAGCTCGGATGTGGCCGCGCCCTGTCGACTTCCGACAAAAATCGCACCACGCGCATCACGGTAATCAGCAGACCGGACACGGGAACCCGCAGCACGACCAGTTCTGCAATAACCCTTCCGCCACCCGCCCCCGCCCGTACTCTGATGCTCAGCACCGGTGGGGGCCGGTGCCGATCAGGGGGCGAGACAGTCGGGTACGGCGCCAGGAGCGGGGTAACAGTCACCACACGGCGGCGGCCGTGGGACCACGGTGCTGTGCGCTCCGGACGCCGTACCTGCGCCGTACGCCCCTGAGGGGGTCCGGGGATCCGCGGCTACAGCCGCCTCGCCATCTCCCCGGAAGATGGAGCCTGGGGGTTTCACGTGGTTCGAATCCGGGTCCTGGTGGTCGACGACCATCGCATCTTCGCCGAATCGCTCGCCGCGGCCCTTGCCGCCGAGCCCGATGTGGACGTGGCCGCGGCCGGCAGCGGCCCCGCCGCGCTGCGCAGTCTGGAGCGGGCGACCACCGAGGGGCGCCGGTTCGACGTACTGCTCGTGGACGCCGACCTCGGCAGCACCGTGCCCGGCGCACGCCTGCCCCTGCACGACAGCGCGGAGCCCGGACCGGACGGTTTCGTCGACGGCATCTCCCTTGTCACGGGCATCCGTTCGAGCCAGCCGGCCGTACGGACCGTGGTGCTCGCCGAGAAGGACGACCCGCGGCGCGCCGCACTCGCCCTGCAGGCCGGAGCGTCGGGCTGGGTCGCCAAGGACTGTTCGCTGTCCCGGCTGCTCACGGTGATACGGGGTGTCCTGAGGGACGAGACCCACCTGCCGCCCGCGCTTCTCACCGGCGTACTGCGGGAGTTGACCGCCGCGCGCAAGCACCGCACCGAGAGCGAACGCCTTGTCGAATCGCTGACGCCGCGTGAGCGCGAGGTGCTGAGGTGCATGGTGGCCGGCCTGGGGCGCAAAGCCGTCGCCGAGCGCCTCTTCCTTTCACCGCACACCGTTCGGACCCATATGCAGAACGTCCTGGGCAAGCTCGGCGTGCACTCCACCCTGGCGGCTGTCGCGCTCGCGCGACGGGCCGGTGTCGGACCCGTGGACCTAGCCGGGGATGTTGTCGAACGGGGCGGTCAACTGGCGTAGCAGCGCCGCCAGTTCGCCGCGCTGGCCGCGGGACAGCTCCGCGAGGATGGCCCGCTCCTGGTCGAGGAGGCCCGCGAGGGCCTGGTCGGCGCGGTCGCGCCCCTCGGGGGTCAGCCGGACCAGCACGCCACGGCGGTCACTGGGGTCGGGAAGCCGCTCGACCAGGCCCTTCTTGGCGAGCCGGTCGATACGGTTGGTCATCGTGCCGGACGTGACCAGCGTCTGCTGGAGCAGCTGCCCGGGGGAGAGCTGATACGGAGCACCCGCACGCCGCAGCGAGGTGAGCACATCGAACTCCCACGGCTCGAGGTGGTGCTCGGAGAAAGCCAGGCGGCGCGCACGGTCGAGATGGCGCGCGAGCCTGCTCACCCGGCTCAGTACCTCGAGTGGTTCCACGTCGAGGTCAGGGCGCTCTCGGCGCCAAGCCGCGACCAGCCGATCGACCTCGTCCTCCATGGCGATCAGTGTAAGGGGTCCCTCGACATGAAGTCTCTTGACGTCAAGAGATAATTCGGGTTCGCTTGGGGCATCGTCGCCCAACAAGCGACCTCCGCTTCGTCCTCTCGTACCAGGCAGGGAGCTCGAACATGCATTCCGCACCAACCTGGGATCCTCAGCAGTACTTGCGTCACTCAGGCCACAGGACGCGTCCCTTTCTCGATCTGCTCGCGCGGATTCCCGTACTTCCGGATCCCGACGGCAAACCGATACGCATCGCCGATCTGGGCTGCGGCCCCGGAAACGTCACGGTGCTGCTCGCCGAACGCTGGCCCACGGCCCGTATCACCGGCTTCGACAACTCACCGGAGATGCTGGAGCGGGCCGCGAAATACGCGGGCACGACCAGCGGCGGCGGCACGCTCGACTTCCGGCCCGCCGACGCCGCGCACTGGACGCCCGACGGTACGTACGACCTGATCGTGTCCAACGCGGCGCTGCAGTGGGTGCCCAACCACCCTGAGTCCTTCCCCCTGTGGATCGATCACCTGCGTCCGGGCGGCACCTTCGCCTTCCAGGTGCCCGGCAACTTCACCTCGCCCAGCCATGCCCTGCTCGGCGAACTCTGCGACGCGCCCCAGTGGCGCGAACGGCTCGGTGAGCACGGCCGGCGCTTCGTGCACGTCCTCGAACCGGCCGAGTATCTGACCCGGCTGACCGACCTCGGCTGCGCGGTGGACGTCTGGGAGACCACGTACTCCCAACTCCTCACCGGCGACGACCCGGTCCTCGACTGGGTCAAGGGAACGGCGCTGCGTCCGGTCCTGACGGCGCTCGCGGACGATCCGGAGGCCACCCGCGAATTCCTCGCCGAATACCGCGACTTGCTCCGCAAGGCCTACCCCCAGGGCCCGCACGGCACGGTCTTCCCCTTCCGCCGCATCTTCGCGGTGGCCCGCAAACCGAAGGGGTGAGCCGGGCGGGGCCCCACTGCCCGGCTCAGTGGGGCCCCTGCCGGGGTCGAGCGTGCATCGGGTCAGGCCGCCCGCACCAGCTCCGCCCGGCCGAACAACAGCGCATAGCCCGGCGGCAGATGGGCCAGGAGCCGGCCGACCAGCTCGTCGTCGACCTCGTCCGCCACCGCGCTGAGCACCGAGCTGACGTCCCAGCGCGCGGTCGCCGGCGTGGCGCCCTCGATCCGTGCGGCGACGCCGTCCACGAACTCCGCGGCGGTCCGCTGCCGTGTCGCCGGGATCTGCGCGACGAGTACCCGCGCCGCCTCCTCGGGCAACTGCCGCGCCAGGTCGACGCGTTCCTCGCCGGTCACCTGGCCGCCGAGGGCGGACAGCACGATCCGGGTGACCCGTTCGGCCTGTGCGGTCGTCGTGTACTGGCCTGTCTCCCGCACCGCGTCGATCAGTCGGATCCAGTGCATGGCGGGGTCGTCCTCCGATCCGTAGAGATGAGTGAAGGGGGATGAGAGAAGGGGGATGAGAGAAGGGCGAGTCGGGCGCCGGGCCCGGCGCGCGGGCCCGGCGCAGGGGGTCAGGTGGCGATCTGCTTGCGCTCCTGGCCGCCCGCGATCTGGATCTTCCTCGGCTTGGCCTGCTCGGCCACGGGGACGCGCAGCGTCAGCACCCCGGCGTCGTACGAGGCGTCGATGCGCTCGGCGTCGAGCGTGTCGCCCAGGAACAGCTGGCGCGAGAAGGTGCCGGTGGGGCGCTCCGAGGCGATCAGCTCCGCGCCTTCGGGGGCGGGGGAGCGGCGCTCGGCGTGCACGCTGAGCACATTGCGCTCGACGTTCAGGTCGATGGTCTCGGGGTCGATGCCCGGCAGATCGAAGTGGATCACGAAGTCGTCACCCGCGCGGTACGCGTCCATCGGCATCGCGACGGGGCGGGTGGTGGTGCCGAAAACCTGCTGGGCGAGCCGGTCGAACTCCCGGAACGGGTCGGTACGCATGAGCATCACAGGTCACTCCTTCCGTGGACGGTGGGGTGCGATGCCCTACGCCTTCTGTATATAGCCCGCCGGAAGAAAATTGACAACACCCGGCTCAACTCGGAGCCGGGTGCGGGTGTCAGCAGTGGGTCGGGACGGAAGCGTCAGCTCTTGCGATGCCCTATCAACCGCGGCTTCGCCTCCAGATTGCCCAGGCCGTGCCAGGCCAGATTCACCAGATGCGCCGCCACGTCGGCCTTCTTCGGCTTGCGGGTGGTCAGCCACCACTGCCCGGTCAGGGCGACCGAGCCGACCAGCGCCTGCGCGTACAGGGGCGCGAGCTTGGGGTCGAAGCCGCGGGCCTTGAACTCCTTGGCGAGGATGTGCTCGACCCGCGTGGCGATATCGGAGATGAGCGAGGCGAACGTGCCCGTGGACTGCGCGACGGGGGAGTCGCGGACCAGGACGCGGAAGCCGTCGGTGTACTCCTCGATGTAGTCGAGGAGCGCGAACGCCGCCTGCTCGCACAGCTCACGCGGATGGCCCGCCGTGAGCGAACTGGTCACCATGTCGAGCAGGCGCTGCATCTCGCGGTCCACGACCACCGCGTACAGACCCTCTTTGCCGCCGAAGTGCTCGTACACGACGGGCTTGGAGACCCCCGCCTTCGCGGCGATCTCCTCGACGGACGTCCCCTCGAAGCCCTTCTCGGCGAACAGCGTCCTGCCGATGTCCAGGAGCTGCTGTCGGCGCTCCGCCCCGGTCATCCGCGTCCTGCGCGTCCGCCGGGGCTTTTCGCTGCCGCTGCCTGAAGTGCTCGATTCGTCGCCCACGGCATCCATCATGCCGCGTCGGCCACGGGTGCCTTACGGCGGGACGCGATGCGCTCCTCGGTAGGCCAGCGCACGTCATACGCCCAGCCCAGCTGTTCGCACCAGCGGATGATCCGCGCGGAGGAGTCCAGCTGGCCGCGCATCACGCCGTGACGTGCGGAGGTCGGGTCGGCGTGGTGCAGGTTGTGCCAGGACTCGCCGCAGGACAGCACGGCCAGCCACCACACGTTGCCCGAGCGGTCACGGGACTTGAACGGGCGCTTGCCGACCGCGTGGCAGATCGAGTTGATCGACCAGGTCACGTGGTGCAGCAGGGCGACCCGTACGAGAGAGCCCCAGAAGAACGCGGTGAACGCGCCCCACCAGGACATCGTGACCAGACCGCCGACGATCGGCGGGATGGCCAGGGACAGCATCGTCCAGAAGATGAAGTTGCGGGAGATGCTGCGGATCGCCGGGTCCTTGATCAGATCCGGGGCGTACTTGTCCTGCGGCGTCTGCTCCTCGTCGAACATCCAGCCGATGTGCGCCCACCACAGGCCCTTCATCAGGGCCGGCACCGTCTCCCCGAACCGCCACGGCGAGTGGGGGTCGCCCTCGGCGTCGGAGAACTTGTGGTGTTTGCGGTGGTCGGCGACCCAGCGGACGAGAGGACCCTCGACGGCCATCGAACCCGCGATGGCGAGCGCGATCCGCAGGGGCCGCTTGGCCTTGAAGGAGCCGTGTGTGAAGTAGCGGTGGAAGCCGATGGTCACGCCATGGCAGCCCAGGTAGTACATGAAGACGAGCAGGCCGAGGTCGAGCCAGCTCACGCCCCAGCCCCAGGCGAGCGGAACGGCGGCGAGGAGAGCGAGAAACGGGACCGTGATGAAGAGCAGCAACGTGATCTGTTCGAGCGAGCGCTTCTGCTCACCGCCGAGAGTGGCCGACGGCAGGGGTGCGGCGCCCGCTGCGTCCTTCGGGGATTCGTCGAGCAGGTCGGGGCTCGTGGTCATGGGCGTTTCCCTGTGGGGTCGGGGACTGTTTGGCAGGTGATCGACCCGTATGTCTGGACCTACGGGCCCGTAACCTACGGCGTCGTAAGTATGGCAGCGGCCCCTGCGGGGGCAAGGGAACCGACGGTGGAGGCCTGGTCTCGAATAGGCATCCGTTCAAGGCGCATATCCTGGGTGGCGTCGGACAGCGTGGTCCGCAATGAGTCTTCCCCTCACTGCAAGGAGCCGCACCTGTGAGCAGTGCCGACCACCAGACCGCCGGCGAGCGTCCTGCCGACCAGACCGCCGGCGCGGAGCTGCGCGCCGATATCCGCCGCCTCGGCGATCTGCTCGGCGAGACCCTGGTACGCCAGGAGGGCACCGAGCTCCTCGAGCTCGTCGAACGCGTACGGGCCCTGACCCGCAGCGACGGCGAAGCCGCCGCGCAGCTGCTCGGCGAGACCGAGCTCGAGACCGCGGCCAAGCTGGTGCGCGCCTTCTCCACGTACTTCCACCTCGCGAACGTCACCGAGCAGGTGCACCGCGGCCGGGAGCTGCGCACCCGGCGCGATGCCGAGGGTTCGACGCTCGCGCGCACCGCCGATCTGCTCAAGGACGCCGATGCCGAGCATCTGCGCCAGACCGTTCAGCACCTCAATGTGCGCCCCGTGTTCACCGCGCACCCCACCGAGGCCGCCCGCCGCTCGGTCCTGACCAAGCTGCGCCGGATCGCCGAGCTGCTCGACTCCTCCGTGTCCGCGGCCGACCGCCGCCGGCTCGATCTGCGCCTGGCCGAGAACATCGACCTGGTGTGGCAGACCGATGAGCTCCGGGTCGTACGGCCCGAGCCCGCGGACGAGGCGCGCAACGCGATCTACTACCTCGACGAGCTGCACTCCGGGGCCGTCGGCGATGTCCTCGAGGACCTCACCGCCGAACTGGAGCGCATCGGCGTCGAACTCCCGCCGGGTACCCGTCCGCTCACCTTTGGAACCTGGATCGGCGGCGACCGCGACGGCAATCCCAATGTGACGCCCGCCGTCACCTGGGACGTGCTGATCCTCCAGCACGAGCACGGCATCACCGACGCGCTCGACCTGATCGACCACCTGCGCAGCCTGCTCTCCAACTCCATCCGCTACACCGGTGCCACCGAGGAGCTGCTCACCTCGCTCCAGGCCGATCTGGAGCGCCTGCCGGAGATCAGCCCCCGCTACAAGCGGCTCAACGCCGAGGAGCCGTACCGGCTCAAGGCCACCTGCGTACGCCAGAAGCTGGTCAACACCCGCGAGCGCCTCGCCAAGGGCACCCCGCACGAGCCGGGCCGCGACTACCTCGGCACCGGTGAGCTCCTGCACGACCTCACCCTGATCCAGACCTCGCTGCGCGCCCACCGTGGCGGCCTGTTCGCCGACGGCCGCATGGACCGTACGATCCGCACGCTCGCCGCCTTCGGCCTGCAGCTGGCCACCATGGACGTACGTGAGCACGCGGACGCCCACCACCACGCGCTCGGCCAGCTCTTCGACCGGCTCGGCGAGGAGTCCTGGCGCTATACGGACATGCCGCGCGAGTACCGCCAGAAGCTGCTCGCCAAGGAGCTGCGCTCCCGGCGCCCGCTCGCCCCGTCGCCCGCGCCGCTCGACGCGGCCGGCGAGAAGACCCTCGGCGTCTTCCACACGGTCAAGAAGGCCCTCGAGGTCTTCGGCCCCGAGGTCGTCGAGTCGTACATCATCTCGATGTGCCAGGGCGCCGACGACGTCTTCGCCGCCGCCGTCCTCGCCCGCGAGGCCGGTCTCGTGGACCTGCACGCCGGCTGGGCGAAGATCGGCATTGTGCCGCTGTTGGAGACCACCGACGAGCTGCGCGCCGCCGACGTCATCCTCGACGAGATGCTCGCCGACCCCTCGTACCGCCGGCTCGTCTCGCTGCGGGGCGATGTGCAGGAGGTCATGCTCGGGTACTCGGACTCCTCGAAGTTCGGCGGCATCACCACCTCGCAGTGGGAGATCCACCGCGCCCAGCGCCGCCTGCGCGACGTCGCGCACCGCTATGGCGTGCGGCTCCGTCTCTTCCACGGCCGCGGCGGCACCGTCGGCCGTGGCGGCGGCCCCTCGCACGACGCGATCCTCGCGCAGCCGTGGGGCACGCTCGAAGGCGAGATCAAGGTGACCGAGCAGGGCGAAGTCATCTCCGACAAGTACCTCGTGCCGTCGCTCGCCCGCGAGAACCTCGAACTGACCGTCGCGGCCACCCTGCAGGCCTCCGCCCTGCACACCGCGCCGCGCCAGTCCGACGAGGCGCTCGCCCGCTGGGACGCCGCGATGGACACGGTCTCCGAGGCCGCGCACTCCGCGTACCGCAAGCTGGTCGAGGACCCGGACCTGCCGACGTACTTCCTCGCCTCGACCCCCGTCGACCAGCTCGCCGACCTGCACCTCGGTTCGCGGCCCTCACGCCGCCCCGGCTCGGGCGTCTCCCTCGACGGCCTGCGGGCCATCCCGTGGGTGTTCGGCTGGACCCAGTCCCGGCAGATCGTGCCCGGCTGGTTCGGCGTCGGCTCCGGCCTCAAGGCGCTGCGCGAGGCGGGCCTGGACACCGTCCTCGAAGAGATGCACGAGCACTGGCACTTCTTCCGCAACTTCCTCTCCAACGTGGAGATGACGCTCGCGAAGACCGACCTGCGCATCGCCCAGCACTACGTGGACACCCTCGTGCCGGACGAGCTCAAGCACATCTTCGAGACCATCAAGGCCGAGCACGACCTGACGGTCCGCGAGGTCCTGCGCATCACCGGCGGCGAGCAGCTCCTCGACAGCCACCCGGTGCTCCAGCAGACCTTCGCGATCCGCGACGCCTACCTCGACCCGATCTCGTACCTCCAGGTCACCCTGCTCAAGCGGCAGCGTGACGCGGCGGCCGCGGGCGAGGAGCCGGACGCGCTGCTCGGCCGGGCCCTGCTCCTGACGGTCAACGGTGTGGCGGCGGGTCTGCGCAACACCGGCTGATTGGTCCCTCTTTGGGGTGCCCCGTACCGCCTGTGGTGGTGCGGGGCACCGTTATGTCCGGCTTGCGGAGCGAGAGTTGACCGGCCGTGGGGCCATGGCCAAGGATCGCCGCCATGTCTGCCGCAGCCTCCGCCCGCACCCAGGCGGCCCTGAGCGCCGCCCGCACCACCGCGATGGCCGCGCTGGCGGTGCTGCTCGTCGTCGTCGGTGTCTGGACCTCCTGGTCTACGGCCCAGCACGTGCTCTTCACCAAAGGCCGCGAACGCGGCGAGATGACCATCTCCCGCTGCGAAGACAACCGCTGCGAAGGCAGCTTCAAACCGCTCTCACCCGGCGCACGACCCCACCCGGAGATCACCATCGAGGAGTCGATCGGCACCAAGAAGGGCGCCACACTCCCCGTCGTCATCAAACCCCACACCAGCCAGGCCGTACGCGGCGGCGGCGCCGGCTTCTTCGACGCGTGGGTACCGCTCGGCGGCGCCCTGCTCATGGCCGCCGTCGTCGTCGGCGGCGGCCTGCGGCTCGCACGGGTGGCGTGGGGGACCGCGGCGGCGGGAGCGCTGCTGCTGTTCGGGGCGTTCCTGCTCGTATAGCAGGCTGCTACAGCGGCTACGAGTTGTACGAGCTCTGCGCCCGCTCCAACCCCTCCGTCACCAGGGCCTCCACCGCATCCGCGCCCCGGTCCACGAAGTAGTCCAGCTCCTTGCGCTCCGTGGGCGAGAAATCCTTCAGGACGAAATCAGCGACCTGCATACGGCCCGGCGGACGCCCGATCCCGAAGCGCACCCGGTGATAGTCGGGACCCATCGCCTTCGTCATCGACTTCAGACCGTTGTGCCCGTTGTCCCCGCCGCCCAGCTTCAGCCGGAACGTGCCGTAGTCGATGTCCAGCTCGTCATGGATCGCGACGATGTTCGCCGTCGGGATCTTGTAGAAGTCCCGCAGGGCCGTCACCGGACCACCGGACAGATTCATGTACGACATCGGCTTCGCGAGCACGACCCGGCGCGACCCAGGACCCATCGGACCGATCCGCCCCTCGAGGACCTGCGCCTGCGCCTTCCCGTGCCGCTTGAACGCGCCACCCATCCGCGACGCGAGCAGGTCCACGACCATGAAGCCCACGTTGTGACGGTTGGCCGCATAGCCGGGGCCCGGGTTGCCCAGCCCCACGATCAGCCAGGGCGCGTTGGCGTCGGTCGTCATGCGGGGTGCTCTCCCTCGTACAAGAAGCGGGCGGCATACGAAACGGGGTGGTGGACCGGAACCGGTCCACCACCCCGTCAAGTCAAGCAGAGGTTACTGCTCAGGCCTCCGCGGCGGCCTCGTCGCCCTCGGCGCCCTCGGCGGCCGGCTCCTCGGCCTGCGCGGACAGGACCTGCAGCACGACGGCGTCGGCGTCCGTGGCCAGGGTCGTGCCGGAGGGCAGCGGGATGTCCTTGGCGAGGATCGAGTCACCGGCGGTCAGGCCCGCGATCGAGACCGTGACGGACTCGGGGATGTGGGTGGCCTCGGCCTCGACGGACAGGGTGTTGAGGACGTGCTCGAGCAGGAACGCGCCCGGGGCCAGCTCGCCCTCGGTGTTCACGTAGACCTCGACGGTGACCTTCTCGCCGCGCTTCACCAGGAGCAGGTCGATGTGCTCCAGGAAGCCCTTCAGCGGGTCACGCGAGACCGACTTCGGGATGGCCAGCTCGGTCTTGCCGTCGATCTCGAGCGCGAGCAGCACGTTCGGGGTACGGACGGCGAGCGCGAGCTCGTGGCCCGGGAGGGTCAGGTGGACCGGGTCGGTGCCGTGACCGTAGAGGACACCGGGAACCTTGTTCTCACGGCGGATACGGCGGGCGGCGCCCTTGCCGAACTCGGAACGGATCTCGGTGGCGAGCTTTACCTCGGACATGCGCACTCCTCGTAGAAAAGAAAAAAGTTGTGGCGGTCACCCGGCCACAACGACTGGCCTGGCTGAACAGGCCTGCTACGAAGAGCGCGTCGATAACGGACCGCCGGCACCCACTCCGTAGACGGAAATGAGTACGGCCTCCCTCGCCGAGCAACTTCGACAGTCTACTCGGCAGGGAGGCCGCAACCCAAAACGATCAAGCCCGAAGGCCTGTGAGGATGCTTACTGCTCCTCGAAGAGGCTGGTCACAGAACCGTCCTCGAAGATTTCCTTCACCGCGTCCGCGATGGTCGGAGCGATCGACAGGACCGTGATCTTGTCGAGCTCCAGCTCGCTCGGGGTCGGCAGGGTGTTCGTGAAGACGAACTCGCTGACCTTGGAATTCTTCAGCCGGTCCGCGGCCGGACCCGACAGCACACCGTGCGTCGCCGTCACGATGACGTCCTCCGCACCGTGCGCGAACAGGGCGTCGGCGGCGGCGCAGATCGTGCCACCGGTGTCGATCATGTCGTCGACCAGGATGCAGATACGGCCCTCGACGTCACCGACCACCTCGTGCACGGTGACCTGGTTCGCGACGTCCTTGTCACGGCGCTTGTGCACGATCGCCAGCGGCGCACCGAGACGGTCGCACCAGCGGTCGGCGACGCGCACACGGCCGGCGTCGGGGGAGACCACGGTCAGCTTCGAACGGTCGACCTTGTGCCCCACGTAATCCGCGAGCAGCGGCAGCGCGAACAGATGGTCCACCGGACCGTCGAAGAAGCCCACGATCTGGTCGGTGTGCAGATCGACCGTGACGATACGGTCGGCGCCCGCCGTCTTCATCAGATCCGCGACCAGCTTGGCCGAAATCGGCTCACGGCCACGGTGCTTCTTGTCCTGACGGGCATAGCCGTAGAACGGCACGACCACCGTGATCGATCGGGCCGACGCGCGCTTCAGCGCATCGATCATGATCAACTGCTCCATGATCCACTTATTGATCGGAGCCGTGTGGCTCTGGATCAGGAAGCAGTCCGCGCCACGAGCCGACTCCTCGTAACGGACGTAGATCTCACCGTTCGCGAAGTCGAAGGCCTTGGTCGGAACCAGACCGACCCCCAGGTGATGGGCGACCTCCTCCGCCAGCTCAGGGTGGGCGCGGCCGGAGAAGAGCATCATCTTCTTCTCGCCGGTCGTCTTGAACCCGCTCACAGCACAGTCTCCTCAGAGGTGTTCGATCGCCGCCCGGTACCCGCGAAACCCGCGTACGAGCAAGCCGACAAAATGCGTGCGTCTATCACGGTACGCCGCCTCAGACGCACCTGTTTTCCGTCAGCTCTCGCCGTCGGACTTCCCGGACGCCGCCTCCGCAGCCTTCGCAGCGGCACTGCCCGGACGCTTACGGGCCACCCAGCCCTCGATATTCCGCTGCTGACCACGGGCGACAGCCAGCGAACCGGCCGGCACATCCTTCGTGATCACCGAACCCGCAGCGGTGTACGCACCGTCCCCGACCGTGACAGGAGCCACAAACATGTTGTCGGAACCGGTCTTGCAATGCGATCCCACGGTCGTGTGGTGCTTCGCCTCACCGTCGTAGTTCACGAAGACACTCGCCGCACCGATGTTCGTGTAGTCACCGATCGTCGCATCACCCACGTACGACAGATGCGGCACCTTCGTGCCCTCACCGATCGTCGCGTTCTTCGTCTCGACATACGTGCCGATCTTGGCCTTCACACCCAGCTTCGTACCGGGCCGCAGATACGCGAACGGGCCCACACTCGCGCCCTCGCCGATCTCCGAGCTGAACGCCACCGCATTGTCCACCCGGGCGTCCGCGCCCACCTTCGTATCCGTCAGACGGCAGTTGGGCCCCACCTCCGCACCCGCCGCGACATGCGTGCTGCCGAGCAGCTGCGTACCCGGGTGCACCAGAGCATCCGGCTCGAACGTCACCGTCGCGTCGATGAACGTCGACGCCGGGTCGACCACCGTCACACCCGCGAGCATCGCCTCGGTCAGGAGACGGTCGTTCAGGATCCGGCGCGCCTCGGACAGCTGCACACGGTTGTTGATGCCGGAGATCTCACGGTGGTCCGCGGCGACACTCGCCCCGACCCGGTGCCCGGCCTCCCGCAGAATCCCCAGGACATCCGTCAGATACTCCTCGCCCTGACTGTTGTCCGTACGCACCTTGCCCAGCGCATCCGCGAGCAGCTGACCGTCGAACGCGAACACCCCCGAGTTGATCTCCCGGATCGCCCGCTGCGACTCACTAGCGTCCTTGTGCTCCACGATCGCCGTGACAGCACCCGACACCCCGTCGCGCACGATCCGGCCGTAACCCGTCGCATCCGGCATCTCGGCGGTCAGCACGGTGACCGCGTTCCCATCGGCGACATGCGTCTCGGCGAGCTTCTCCAGCGTCGCACCCGTCAGCAGCGGAGTGTCCCCGCACACCACGATCACGGTGCCGTCCACCGCACCGCCCAACGGCTCCAGACCCATACGGACCGCGTGCCCGGTCCCGTTCTGCTGCTCCTGCACCGCGGTACGCGCGGCGGAATCGATCTCGGCGAGATGCGCGGCGACCTGCTCACGCCCGTGCCCGACGACCACGACGAGCTCCTGGGGGGAGAGCTCGCGGGCCGCGGTGACCACGTGCCCGACGAGGGTCCGGCCACAGATCTCGTGCAACACCTTGGGGGTGCGCGACTTCATACGGGTGCCCTCACCCGCTGCAAGGACGACGACGGCTGCCGGGCTGTTGGCGCTCACGGGGGTGCCCTTCGGCTTCGGATGTTGTGCGGGGGGACATCCGCAGGATACCGGGGGGTACTTGGGCTGAAACGAGGACGGGTCCTGACCGGTGTGGTCAGGACCCGAACTCTGCTGCTCCGCCGGCTGGATTCGAACCAGCGTCTCAAGGCTCCAAAGGCCTGCGGGATGCCGCTACCCCACGGCGGATGGCGCCTCAAACCTTACCGGAGCGATCTCCCCGCTTAAGCCGCGCATGGGCTTCCGCTGCGATGCCGGACCACCAGCCTTCGATGCGGCGGTAGAGCTCTGCGCTTTGGCGGACGCTGATGACGAGGCATCCGCGATAGTCCTCGCCGACGTTCTTCCGCACGGTCTTCGGGTTGTGCTTCTTGATGGTCGTCTTTTCCAGTCGGGTGACATCGACACCCACGAAGTCGGCCCAGTACCTCTTCGCGGCCTCGACATCCGCCGTCATGTGGATCATTACGCGGTACTGAACATGCTCGGGCGGTACGCCGAGCAGCTCCAGCCAGGCCAGGTAGACCGCGATGACGTCCGGATCGCTGTTGACGAAGATCGCCTTTTCCCGCCGGTCGTACGGCTTGTCCTTCGTGCCCTCTGCCCAGTAGAGGGCGACACCCGTCAGAAACAGTTCCCGATCGCTCAACGCTGCGACTTCGGCGCGGGCGGCGTCCTTGGTGGCCTGGCGCTCCACATCCCGTACGGCCAGCTCATGCTCCCAGCGCTTTCGTGCGGCTAGCTTGGCTTGCTCCGACGAGTCGCGCCGCTCCGGCTTCGGCAGATCCCGTACCCACAGCGAGATCGAACTCTTCGAGCACCCGAGCTCCACTTGGATCTGGTCGTACGTCATGCCCTGGAGCCGTAACTCCCGGGCCTTGGCTCTCAGGTCGTCCTTGGCGTTCGGGCGCTTCGTCCACTCCGGCGCCGGCTCGCCTTCGAGGAGTCGGTTGAGCAGATCGTTGTTGTCGACGTGCAGGTGGTCGCGGATCTGGCGTCGGCTGAGCCCGGCTCGTCGCAGTGCGACGGCCTGTTGCCGGAGGCCTTCGAAGTCGGCGTACTTGTTCGTGATTTCCGTCATGTGGTGATCGTGGTCCGGAATGCGGACGTCCGGGTCGAAAGCGTGAGCGGTTCAGTTGTTCGAGGGAAAATGGGGCGTTTGGCGTGCGTTCGCGAATCCGCCGCCTAGTGCGCCGTACCGGAAACTCACCGGAAAAGCGGACCGGCCCGCCCGTAGGGTGGAAGGCATGACCACGACGGGGGAAGTACACCGCCGAGCGGCCGGGGGGCCGTGGTGGTGGGAGCGGCGGCGCAGTGCCGTGTTCGATATCGGGCTTGCGGTGGTGTCCGCGGCCGAGTGTGCGGTGGAGGGGTTCGCTTTTGCCCGGCGCGGGGGGCTGCCGGTCGGTGTCGGGGTGCTGGTCGGGCTGGTCGTCGGGGCGGTGCTTGTGCTGCGCCGGCAGTGGCCGATCGCCGTGGTGCTGGTGTCGATCGCGGTGTCGCCGGCGAGCATGGGTTTTCTGCTGACGGTCGTCGGGCTGTATTCGCTGGCGGCGTCCGATGTGCCGCGCAGGATCACGGGTGCTCTGGCGGGGATGTCGCTGCTCGGCACGTTGATCGTGCTCTGGGCGCGGATGATGCAGGACCATGACCGGTTGCAGTTCGGCGGGTGGTTCGTGCCGTTCATGGCGGTGACGATGTCGCTCGGCGTGACCGGTCCGCCGGTGTGCATGGGGCTGTACGTGGGTGCGCGCCGGCGGTTGATGGAGTCGCTGACGGAACGCGCGGATTCGCTGGAGCGGGAGCTTCAGCTGCTTGCGGAGCGGGCCGAGGAGCGGGCCGAGTGGGCGCGTAATGAGGAGCGGACGCGGATCGCGCGCGAGATGCATGACGTGGTGGCGCACCGGGTGTCGTTGATGGTGGTGCATGCGGCGGCTCTGCAGGCGGTGGCGCGGAAGGATCCGGAGAAGGCCGTGAAGAACGCGGCGCTCGTCGGGGACATGGGGCGGCAGGCGTTGACCGAGTTGCGGGAGATGCTCGGGGTGCTGCGGTCCCATGAGCCGAAGGCGGCGTCGGCGTCCTCGGGTGCGGGTGCGTCCTTCGGTGCGGGTGCGGGTGCGGGTGCGGGTGCGGGTTCGGGTTCGGGCTCGGGTTCGCACGTGTCCGCGGCTTCGTCGTCGTCCTCGTCCTCGTCGTATACGACTTCGCCGTCGCGTGAACCGCTCGCCGCGGTGGGTGCGGCGGCTGCCGCGGCGGCGTTCCGTGCCGAGGTGGAGCAGGGGCCGTGTCTGGCCGAGGTGGACGCGCTGGTGGAGCAGTCGCGGGCCGCGGGGATGGCGGTGGATCTCTCGGTGGAGGGGGAGGCCGCCCCGTGTGACCGCGAGGTGGAGCAGACGGCGTTCCGCGTGATCCAGGAGGGTCTGACGAACGTCCACAAGCATGCGCCGGGGGCGAAGGCCCGGGTGCGGATCGCGCATCGGCCGGGTGAGGTGGCGATGCAGGTGGAGAACGGGCCCTCGCCGGACGGCGCCGACGACGGGGCACGGCTGCCGAGCGGCGGGAACGGTCTGCTGGGGATGCGGGAGCGGGTGACCGCGCTCGGGGGTGTGTTTGTGGCGGGGCCGACGGACAGTGGGGGGTTCCGGGTCTCGGCGGTGATTCCGAGGGTGTCGGCGGGGAGTGGTTGAGCCACTGGGTCAACTGGCCAGCTGGCCAGTTGACCGCTTGTCATCTGGGCCGCTTGGCGTGGGTGAGTGGGTGAGTGGCTCAGCCACCGGACCGCTGGGGTGCCAGCGCGGAGTGGCTGAGTGGCTGATCCACTCAGGCCTCCGGCCGGTTGGCGGCCGGGGCTTGGGTGAGTGGCTGAGCCACTGGGCCACCGAGCCAGCCCGCCAACCTGGCTCAGTGGCTGAGCCACTCGACCAGCACCCTCCTCAGCCGCCCCCCAACACATGGTCCCGCCCCACGATGGCCGGCCGATTGGCCCAGCCACTCACCCACTGAGCAGCCCGCCCCCACCCAGCAGCCCCGCCACTCACCCAGACGTAAGCCGCACCGGCGCCGCCCCCGACAGCAGCGCGGTGAGCGCGGTGTCCAGGTCGCGGCCGAGGTACCAGTCGCCGGAGTGGTCGAGGCTGTAGACGCGGCCGGTGGCGTCGACGGCGAGGAGGCCCTGGCCGGAGGAGTCGGCGCCGAGCGGGCAGACCTCCGTGTCGAGGGCGCGTCCGAGGTCGCCGAGGGTGCGGGCCATGTGCAGGCCGTGCAGCGGGTCGAAGTGCACGGTGGCGGGGGCGATCTGGCGGCCGGGACCGCCCGGCGTGAGGTGGAGTCCGCCGAATTCGGCCCAGGCCTCCACTGCGGCCGGGAACACCGTGTGCCGGTGTCCGGCGGGTGACACGTGCGAGCGCAGTGCGTCGGCCCAGTATTCGGCGCGTTTGATGTCCCAGCGTCCGGGCTGCCAGCCGGCTTCGCGCAGGACCGCGTCGACCGTGATCGGGAAGCGGGTCGTGGACGTACGGTCGGCTGGCATCAACGTGCGTTCCCTGTGGGGGTGTCGGTCGGTTCCGGTTCGACGATGCGTACGCCGAAGTGGGCGATGAGGGCGGTGCAGGAGCGGCAGGGCGGGGCGAAGCTGCCGTGCAGCGGGTCGCCGTCCTCGCGGATGCGGCGGGTGGTCAGCTTGGCGTGCTTGAGGGCTTTGCGGGCCTCGCCGCCGGTGAGCGGTTTGCGCTGGGCGCGTTTGGAGCGTGTCGTCTCGTGTGCGGTCAAGTGCCGTGAGATCAGGGTGACTTCCGGACATCGGCCGGTGAATCTCTCGCGCTGGCCGCTGGTGAGGGTGTCGAGGAAGTCCTGGACGAGCGGGTGCAGCGGGGGCGGGGTGTCGCCGCGGCCCGCGGTGGCGGTGAGGGTTTCGCCGCGTACGGAGAGTGCGGCGGCGACGGTGGGAAGGATGCCGTCGCGGCGATGGGTCAGGGCCGGCGGGGACTGTTCGTCCTCGGTCGACCATGTCAGGCGTGGATCGCCCGGTTTTGCCGGTGTTGATGAAGTTTGTGCGGTGTGCATTGGTGATGCATCCCTCCCCGTGCCGCGGCGGTGGCCGCTCCCCCGTGCTGGTGCTGCACTCTCCCCCCGGCGGGAATTCAACGGCAGGGCCAGTGCGTGAACAGCCTGCCAAATGGGGCGGGTGATACGGAAGGCGGGATCAAATGTCCCTTCCGCACCGGGGTAATTGTCCGTTCCGTTACGCACACGGTTTCGCCTCACTGTCACGGCTGTGTGACAGCTGGTCATGGTGCCGGAGGCCCGGTGACCGGTGTTGCGCCAGCGCATAGGCTGGGGCGCGACAAGCCATACGTATGGGCCGTACGAACAGTGCCGCAGGGGGCAACCGCCATGACGACAGGTCGGCTCGGGGAGGGCGCGCCGCCCAGTGCTTCAGGCTGGGCGCAGGCCGCGCCGCCGAACGCGGCCTACGCCGGTCAGACCGTGCACTTTCCGGACCCGGTGCGCGCGGGCCGGCACCCCCATGGGGTGCGCATGGACGACCGCGGCTTCCCGGACTTCTCCGCCTACGCCCGCGCGGCGGCCGAGATCGCGGAGCCCCCGGAGGGTTTCGGGGTCGACGAGCTGCGGCTCACGGACTATGTGTCGGCGAACGCGGCGATGGCCGCGCAGGGGCATGAGCTGTGGGACACGATCCCGGCGGTGGCGACCCCGCACGGCTGGACCTGGCACCACGTGCCGGGTACGCGCCGGCTCGAACTGGTCCCCGTCGAGGTCAAGGCGCTCCTGCGCCACCACGGCGGTCTGGCCACGGCGGACGTCGACCAGGACAAGCGCGGTACGCGTCCGCTGCAGGAGACCCGGCCCGCGCACTTCGGTCTGCCGAAGGCGTCGGTGGCGGTGACGGAGCAGCAACTCCTCGGCGTGGAAGAGGACTTGGGGTATCGCCTGCCGGGTGCGTACCGCGCGTTCCTCAAGGCGGCCGGCGGCTGCGCGCCCGTGGGCGCGGCGCTGGACGCCGAGTTGGGGCTTCTGATCGACCAGCCGTTCTTCACGGTCCGCGACGAGGCGGCGGTCAACGACCTCGTCTACATCAACAAGTGTCTGCGCGACCACCTCACCAAGGACTACCTGGGGGTGGCGTTCGTGCAGGGCGGCATCCTCGCGGTGAAGGTGAGGGGTGAGCGGGCCGGTTCGGTCTGGTTCTGCGCGTACGACGACGCACGGGACAGCGGTGAGACGGCCTCGTGGTCGGTCGCCGAACGCGTACAGCGGCTGCTGCTGCCGTGCGGTGAGGACTTCGACGCATTTCTGGCGCGGCTCGCGGGCAATCCGCCCGAGCTGGAGACCGTGGCCAACCTGATGGTGGACGGCGGCTTCGCGCGCGCCGTCCCGGTGGGGGAGTGACCTTCCGATGGTGACCTTCGCGCAGGCGCAGGAGCGCGCGGAAGAGTGGATCAACGGCGATGTGCCCGCGTACCAGCATCGTGAGGTGCGGGTGCGGGAGTTCGACCTCGGTTTCGTCGTATGGGCGGAGGACCGCGAGGACGGTCCGCGGCTCGACGGCGGCCGGCAGCGGCTCGTCATCGCGCGCGACAGCGGCGAGGCGACGCTGTGGCCCTCGCTGCCGGTCGGTGAGGTGATCCGGCGGTACGAGGAGGAGTACGGCGCCGTCGACGCGGGGGCGGCTGCCGCCGAACCCGCGAAGCCCGAGCGGGTCGACCTCAATCAGACCTCCTTCCTGCTGACTCCGCCGGAGTGGCTGCAGGAGGCGGCGGACCGGATGGGGATTCCGGACCGGCGGGATGCGGGTCCGGGTCCGGGCTCGTCCGCGTCCTCGGCTTCTTCTGCTTCGTCCGTCTCTTCGGACTCCTCCGGGTCTTCCGGTTCCGCCGGTACGGGGCCGGGGTCCGGGGCCGCTGCTGCGGCGCCGTCGCCGATTCCCGCGCCCGCCCCGACGCCCGCTCCGGCTCCTG
>NZ_JBEPEW010000069.1:0-41807 GCF_040300965.1 Streptomyces mesophilus
GCACGGACGGCTCTGGTCTCGCTCAACACTACGGCCGCGGGGGGGGGGGGGCGCCGCCGCCCGGGGGGGGGCGGTGGGGGCCGGGCCCGCCCCCCCCCCCCCCCCTAGCCCACCCAAACCCCCCCGCCGCCCCGGGGCCCCCCCCCCCGCGCCGCGCCCGACCGTATGAGAAGCGGCAGTTGCCCGATCAGTGCCCGCGCGCGATCCATTCCTCCAGGTGGGGCGCCTCGTCGCCGATGGTGGTGTCATCGCCGTGCCCGGTGTGCACGACGGTCGTGGCGGGCAGGGGCAGGAGCCGGTCCCGGATGGAGCGGATGATCGTCGGGAAGTTCGAGAACGAGCGCCCGGTGGCTCCGGGACCGCCCGCGAACAGGGTGTCGCCCGTGAACACCGTGCCGAGCGCCGGCAGATGGAGGCTGATCGCTCCCGGGGCGTGGCCGGGGGTGTGCAGCACCTCCAGCTCGGTACCGGCCACCGCGATGCGCTGGTTGTCGGAGAGATAGCTGTCGGGTTCGCGGCCGGGATGGGTCTGCTTCCACAGCACGCGGTCGTCCAGGTGCAGCAGGATCGGTGCGCCGGTGGCCTCGGCGAGCGCCGGCGCCGCGTTGATGTGGTCGTTGTGGGCGTGGGTGCAGACGATCGCGGTGAGCCGGCGTTCGCCCAGCGCGGCGATGACGGCCTCGGCGTCGTGGGCCGCGTCGATCACCACCGCCTCTCGGTCGTCGCCGACGATCCAGACGTTGTTGTCGACCTCCCAGCTGCCGCCGTCGAGTGTGAACACGCCCGAGGTGACGACGCGTTCGATCCGTACACCCGCCATCAGAGGATCACCACCGAGCGCAGGACATCTCCCTTGTGCATACGGGCGAAGGCCTCCTCGACCTGGTCCAGGGCGATGGTCTCGCTGACGAAGGTGTCGAGGTCCAGGCGGCCCTGCTGGTACAGGTCGATGAGCAGCGGGAAGTCGCGGGAGGGCAGGCAGTCTCCGTACCAGGAGGACTTGAGGGAGCCGCCGCGTCCGAAGACGTCGAGCAGCGGCAGGTCGATCCGCATCTCCGGCGTGGGCACGCCGACCAGGACGACAGTGCCCGCCAAGTCCCGGGCATAGAAGGCCTGTTCATACGTCTCCGGGCGACCGACGGCCTCGATGACGACATCGGCGCCGAAGCCGCCGGTCAGCTCGCGGATCGCCTCGACCGCGTCGCTCGTACGGGAGTTGACCGTGTGGGTCGCCCCCAGCTCGCGGGCCGTGCTCAGCTTGCGGTCGTCGAGGTCTACGGCGATGATCCGCGCCGCGCCCGCCAGACGTGCGCCGGCCACGGCCGCGGCGCCGACCCCGCCGCAGCCGATGACGGCCACGGAGTCGCCGCGCCCCACTCCCCCGGTGTTGATCGCGGCGCCGATGCCCGCCATCACACCGCAGCCGAGCAGTCCCGCGGCGGCGGGGGACGCGGCCGGGTCGACCTTGGTGCACTGGCCCGCGGCCACGAGTGTCTTCTCGGCGAAGGCGCCGATGCCGAGGGCGGGCGAGAGCTCGGTGCCGTCCTCGGCGAGCGTCATCTTCTGCTTGGCGTTGTGCGTGTCGAAGCAGTACTGCGGACGCCCGCGCCGGCAGGCACGGCACTTGCCGCACACCGCACGCCAGTTGAGGATCACGAAGTCGCCGGGGGCCACGTCGGTCACATCGGGCCCGACCTGTTCGACGATCCCGGCCGCCTCGTGGCCGAGGAGGAAGGGGAACTCGTCGTTGATGCCGCCCTCGCGGTAGTGCAGATCGGTGTGGCAGACACCGCAGGCCTGCACCTTCACCACCGCCTCACCCGGCCCGGGGTCGGGGACGACGATGGTCTCGATACGTACCGGTTCGCCTTTGGCTCGGGCGATGACGCCCCGTACGTGCTGTGGCATGGAGATGGGTCCTTTTCCGTCGGAAGGTGGAGCGGCTCTGCGGTCAGCTCGCCGTGCGGATGCGTAGCGGCAGCTGTGCCCACGATCTCAGGGTGTTGTTGAGGTGGCGACGCGGCGGGCCCGCGAGTTCCAGGTGTGCGGCGCGGCGGGCCAGCGCGGTGAGCAGGCATTCGGCTTCGAGGCGGGCGACATGCTGGCCGACGCACTGGTGGATGCCCATGCCGAAGCCGACGTGGCCCGAGGGGTCCCGGGCGAGGTCGAAGCGGCCGGGGTCGCTCCAGCGCCTCGGGTCGCGGTTGGCGGCGCCGAGGAACATGAGGATCTTGCCTCCCTCGGGGATACGGGTCCCCGCGATGTCGACGTCCTCGGTGGCCGTACGGAAGAAGGTCTGCACGGGCGACTCCCGGCGCACCGCCTCGTCGAAGGCGACGCGCGCCAACTCCGGCCGCTCGCGCAGCCGTTGCCACTGTTCGGGGTGGGTGGCGAAGGCGTAGAGGGCGGCGGCGAGGCCGTGCACGGTGGTGTCGACGCCCGCCGTGAGCAGTGAGCGCACCACGAGCGGCGCCTGCGCGGGGGTGAGATCGCCGCGGTCGGCCGCCGCCCAGATCCTGGCGCCGAAGCCGTCCTCGCTCAGCGCTTCGCGTACGCACTGGTCGTTCACCCAGGCCGAGAGCTCGGCGACCCGGTGGGCGTCCGCCTGTACGAGGTCGTTGCGCGGGCCGAAGGCGTTGAAGGCCATGTTCCCGTACGGCAGCAGGTTCTCCCTGCCGTACGGGCCCAGGCCGACAGCATCCGGGAAGACCCGCAGCGGGAAGGCGGTCGCGAGCGCCGCGAAGGCGTCGAACTCCGTTCCCTGTTCGGTCAGTACGGCCTCGACGAGCTCGTCGGCGACCGTCTGCCAGGTCTCGCGCAGCCGGCGCAGGGCGAGCGGGGAGAGGATCTCGCGCAGAACGCGCCGCGGGGCGTCGTGGTGAGGCGGATCGGCCTCCAGGAGCAGGCTCGGCGGTCGCCACGGCTTCTCGTGGCGGAAGTTGGCGAGGCCGACCCCGGCCCCCGACTGGAAGGTGCCCCAGTCGACGAGGGCCGCGTGCACCTCCTGGTGGCGGGCGAGGGCGTGCACGTCGTAGCGGGTCAGGTGCACGACGGGGCCGGTGTCGCGCAGGTGCCGGTGCAGGGGGTCGGGGTCGGCCAGGTGTTCCGGCGCGAACGGGTCGGCTTCGCTGGTCGGCACCGGGGCGGTTGTGACGGTCTTTCGGGGCACGGTCTTTTCGGGCATGGCGGCTCCACGTACTGCTCGGAGGTCGGGGTCGCTCGGAGGTCGGTCGGGTCGCTCGGAGGTCGGTCGGGCTCGCTGCTCGGCGGTCAGGGATCGCTCAGAGATCCAGGACCAGACGGTCCGACCGCGAGCGCGACACACACGGCAACAGGCAGTCCCCCGCGGCGCGTTCGTGGGCGGCGAGGACCGCGTCCCGGTGGTCCGGCGTCCCTTCGAGGACCGGGACCAGGCAGGTGCCGCACGTCCCCTGCTCGCAGGAGGACAGCACCTCGGCCCCGGCCCCGCGCACGGCCTGCAGTACGGAGACCTCCGGCGTGACGGTGACCGTACGGCCGGTGCGGCTCAGTTCCACCTCGAAGGCGGTCTGCCGTACGGGCTCGGCCTGGGCGGCGGCGGTGAAGCGTTCGGTGCGCAGGCTGTACGGCGGCCAGTCGGCGCAGGCCTGCTCCACGGCGGCCAGGAGCGGGGCCGGCCCGCAGCAGTACACCTTGGTGCCGGGGTCCGGCCGGCCCAACCAGGCGTCCAAGCCGAGCAGCCCGCACTCGTCCTGGGGACGCAGGTGCACGCGCCCGCCGTACGTGTCCGTGAGGTGCTCGCGGAACGCCATCGAGGTCCGCGTACGACCGCCGTACAGCAACTGCCAGTCGATTCCCATCAGTTCGGCCTGGTGGATCATGGGGAGAAGCGGGGTGATGCCGATGCCGCCCGCGAGGAAGAGGTAGCGGTCGGCCGGCGCGAGGGGGAAGTGGTTGTGCGCGCCCCCGATCCCGACCGGGTCACCGGGCGCCAACCGGTCGTGCACATACGCCGATCCGCCGCGCCCGGCGGGTTCTCGCAGTACCGCGACCCGATAGCTGTACGGGTCCCAGCGGTCGCCGCACAGAGAGTACTGGCGGGTGCTGCCGTCCGGCAGGACCAGGTCGAGGTGCGCGCCGGGTGTCCAGTCCGGCAGCCGGGCGCCGTCCGGGTGGACGAGCGTGAGGGACACGACGCCGTCGGCGACGGTCTCCTTGGCGCGCACCCGGAGCGTCAGGTTCGGGGCGGGGCGGGGAATCGCGGGCAGCAGGTTCTGTGCGACCACGTTGTCGCCTCCCGTCTGTGGATTGCGGGAAGGATGCGTGCGGCCGCGGTCCCGCCGCGACGGCGTTCTCACTCAGTGAGAGACGAATTTCGAGGTGCGGGGCGGTCCGACTCGCAACGGTGCACGCCCGACCACGTTCCCTGCACGGACGACCAAGTCCCAGGCCCGGGACGACCCTAGGGTGCTGCCCGGCCCCTTCCCCCTGCAGACAGGAACGCCTCAGCATGCGTACCCGCAAACGCCTCCGCGCCCTGCTCGCCGCGCTCGCCGTCACGATCAGCGGCCTGAGTAACGTCCCGCTCGCCGCCGCACCCGCCGCGGCCGCGGCGAACGATCCGTGCGGCGACACGACGATCAGGACCCGCTCCGAGCTCACTTTGATCATCATCCCGAGGATCCGGGCCGGGGTCTCGCTCTGCTACGTGAAGCAGGGCATGAGCGGCAACTACGTCTACGCCCTGCAGGTGAACATCCTCGTCTGCTACGCGGGGACGCCCGCGGCGACCTACGTCAAGAACAGCGGAGGCGCCGACGGCGTCTACGGCGCCGGCACCCGAGACGCGTTCAAGTGGATCCAGCGGAACGTGTGGGGCCTCACCGGGAGCGACGTCGACGGCGTCTACGGCCCCTACGCCCGCGACCACATGCACTTCGCGCTGTGGTGGCACAAGGACACCGTTCCCTCCACCACCACGGGCAGGTGCTCCAAGTACTCGGTGTGATGCGCCTCCCGCCTACAACGGGCCCGTGCCAGGCGTTCCGAGAGCCCGCGACACCCCTCTGGCCGCCGTCCGTACGACGGGCACGATCTCCTGCGCGCACCGCTCGTTGGGGACGATGACCGACAGCGCGGCCGCCACCGCGCCGTCGGCGCCGCGCACCGGGGCGGCGATCCCGAGGGCGTCGTCGTGGACGTACCCGGGGCAGTACGCGTACCCCTGCCGGCGCACCTCGGCGAGCAGGGCGCGCAGCGCCGCGGGGGCGGCCGGAGTGGCCGGGGTGTAGGCGGTCAAGTCACCCGTGAGCACCCGCTCCTTGAGGGCGGCGGGCGCGTGGGCCAGGAGCACCAGGCCGCTGGAGGAGGCGTGCAGCGGCAGGCGTCCGGCGATACGGGTGTAGTTGATCACCGCATGCGGGGCCGAGAGCCGCTCCAGGAACAGGACCTCCTCGCCGTCGAGCACGGCGAGTTGCACATGGTGGCCCACCACGTCGTGCACGCCCTCCATGAACGGCATCGCGGCATCCCGCAGCGACAACGTCGGCGAGGCCCGTACGGCCAGCTCCCACAGCCGGACCCCGATCCGCACCCGCCGGTCGTCGTCACGGCTCAGGAACCCGTGCGCGACCAGCTCGCCCACCAGGCGGGAGGCCGTGGCCACGTGCAGACCGGTGCGGCGGGCGATCTCGGAGACGGTCAGCGCGGCCTCGTCCTGGCTGAACGCCGCCAGGATGCGCGCGGCACGGGAGAGGACCGACTCCTGGTGCGGTGCCTTCATCGCATGGCTCCCCTCACTGTGCTGCGTCGTTCACCTGCGGCAGCCCCGCCCCCACCCGCTCCGCCGTCTCCCGCAGCCACACATGGGCCGCGTCGTGCGTATGCACCGGATGCCACCACAGCGCCTCCTGCAAGGGAACGGCCTCGTACGGAGGTTCCACCAGGCGGACGGGGGCGATCGGCGCGAGCAGCCGGGCCAGGCGCGCCTGGATCAGCGCGATCCGCCGGGTGCCCGCGACGAGCAGCGGAAGGAGTTGGAAGCTGTCGACGGAGGCCTCCACGCGCGGTTCGATGCCGAGCATGCCGAGCTGGCGTACGGCCGGTGCGTCGTACGTGCGCTGGTAGGTCACCCAGGGCAGCTCCGCCAGGTCGCGGAGGGTGAGCCCGTCCGTGACGGTCGGATGGTCGTCGGCGACCACGAAGACCCACCGGTCGTCGTAGAGGTCGGTGGCGGGGAAGCCGCTGATGACTCCGTGCGGCATCAGCAGTCCGTCGACCGCGCTCAGCAGTGTGGCGGTGTCGTCGACCACGGTGGGCGGGGTCTGCGTGAAGCGCAGCCGGATGCCGGGCGCCTCTTCGTGGACGACGCGGGCGAGTTCGGCGCCGAACACGGAGACCGCGTAGTCGGAGGCCACCAGCTTGAACTCACGGCTCTCGCGGGCCGGATCGAACGAGGCCTGGCTGGAGAAGAGCCGTTCGAGTACGTCGTAGGCGGTGGCCGTGCGGTCGAGCAACACCTGCCCCAGCGCGGTGAGTTCGTAGTGGCCGCCGACGCGGGCAAGCAGCTCGTCGTCGAAGTGCTTGCGCAGCCGGGACAGCGCGGCGCTCATGGCGGGCTGGCTCAGGCCGACGCGCTGCCCGGCGCGCGTGACGTTGCGTTCCTCGAGCAGGACCCGCAGAGCGACGACGAGGTTGAGGTCCAGGCCGGCCAGGTTCATGGGCTTTCCCTTGCTGTGCGGCTGCTGTGCGACCTCAGGCGGCGCTGACCAGGAGCAATCCGTTTCATGGATGACGGCCATCCACACAATCGATTTCCCTGATCACCGAGGACGGGTCCAGATTAGTCCCACCGCACATCTGGAGGACACGCCCGTGAAACCCGCACCCGCTTCCCCGCTCTTCGCCGGCCCCTTCGCTCTCGCGACCCTCTCGGCCCCGGACGGACCGGAATTCCCCGCTCTCGTCACGCCCGACGGCCATGCCGTGGACCTGCGTAACGCCCTCGACGACGACCAGTTGACCGTGCGGGGGCTCCTGGTGGAGTGGCCCGAGGTGCTGCCGCGACTGCGCTCCCTGGCCGAGGACGCCACAGCGGAACGCAGCCCCCTGGCGGAGTTCCGTGTGCACGCGCCCGTCGAGCCGCGCCAGGTCTTCCAGTCGGGTGCCAACTACCGGCAGCACGTGATCGATCTGCATGTGGCCCACCGCCCTCCGGGCGACGAACGCCCGGAGGAGGAGCGGCGGGCCGAGGCCGCCGAGATCATGGACCGGCGGGCGCAGGAGGATCTGCCGTACGTGTTCATCGGTCTGCCGAGCGCTATCACCGGTCCGTACGACGATGTGGTGCTGCCCGCGTGGGCGGAAAAACCGGACTGGGAGCTGGAGTTGGCGGCCGTCATCGGCCGGCCGGCGTACCGGGTGTCGGTCGAGGAGGCCCTGGAGCACGTCGCCGGGTACACGATCGCCAACGATCTGACCGACCGTGCGACCGTCTTCCGCCGTGACATGCCGCAGATCGGCACCGACTGGCTGCGCAGCAAGAACGCGCCCGGGTTCACCCCGCTCGGCCCCTGGCTCGTGCCCGCCGGTTCGGTCACCGACACGGGTGACCTGCGGCTCGTCCTCGAGCTGAACGGCGAGACCATGCAGGACGAGTCCACCAAGGACATGATCTTCAACGTGGCCCGTATGGTGTCGTACGCCTCGCAGTCCGCCCAACTCCTGCCCGGCGACCTGGTGTTGACGGGTTCGCCCGCCGGAAACGGCATGCACTGGGGCCGGCTCCTGCGCGACGGCGACGTGATGGACGGCTCGATCACCGGGCTCGGCGCCCAGCGCACCCGCTGTGTGGCGGAGGTGGCGTCATGACCGCCGAGCCCCTGGACCGTGACGACCCCGAGGGTGCGATAGCCGAGGCCGCCAAGGCGTATTCGAACTGGGGCCGCTGGGGCGAGGACGACCGCCTCGGCACGCTCAACTTCCTCGACGAGGCCAAGCGCCGCGAAGGCGCCGCGCTCGTACGGCGGGGTGCCAGCTTCTCGCTCTCGCAGCGCTTCGACATGAACGGTCCGCAGAAGGGCTGGCGGCGCCGCACCAACCCCGTGCACACGATGCTGGACACCGGCACCGACGCGGCCCTTGGCCACCAGGGCTTTCCGCACGGGCTCGGCGGCGCCGACGACGTGATCGCCATGCCGTTGCAGTGCTCCACGCAGTGGGACGGGCTCGGGCACATCTTCGACCACGGCAAGGCGTGGAACGGCCGGGATGCGGCGGCCACAGTCACCTCCGAGGGCGATCTGGTCACCGGCATCGAGCACATGGCCCCGTATGTGGCCGGGCGCGGCGTTCTCCTCGACGTCGGTCAAGTGGTGGGCGGCGACGGAGAGTTGGCGGACGGGTTCGCCATCACCGAGGACCACCTGACCCGCACCGCCGACGCTCACGGCGTGACGGTGGGGCGCGGCGACCTCGTGCTCGTCCGCACCGGGCGGCTCGCGCGGGCCCGGCGCGAGGGCTGGGGCGAGTACGCGGGCGGCCCGTCGCCCGGTCTGTCGTTCACCACGGCCGGCTGGCTGCACCGTACGGAAATCGCCGCGATCGCCACCGACACCTGGGGCTTCGAGGTCCGGCCGAACGAGTTCGAGCACGCCTTCCAGCCGCTGCACCAGGTCGCGATCCCCAACATGGGCCTGCTCATCGGCGAGATGTGGGACCTGGACGCGCTCGCCGAGGACTGCGCGCGCGACGGGGCGTACGACTTCTGGCTCACCGCCGCTCCCCTGCCGATCACCGGCGCGGTCGGCTCGCCCGTGAACCCGATCGCCGTCAAATAGCTCCACCCCACCCAACCGGTCTCAACCACCGTACGGAACAAGGGAGTTCCCTATGAGCACACCCCGAACGGTCCTCGTCATCGGTGGCGGCGCGGCCGGCAGCGCGGCGACCATCCTGCTGCGGCGCGCCGGGATCACCGTCGACCTGATCGAGGCGAAGGACGACTGGAACGCCACCGCCGGCTCCGGCATCACCCTCCAGGGCAACGCCCTGCGCGTGCTGCGCGAACTCGGCGTATGGGAGCAGGTGGAGAAGTCCGGGTTCGGCTTCGGCTCGGTCGGCATCACCACCCCCGATGGCACCGTCCTGCATGTCGCCGAGGACCTGCGCACGGGTGGCGACGACCTGCCCGCCACCGTCGGCATGCAGCGCCCGCAGCTGCAGAGCATCCTGATCGAGGCCGTCCGCGCGAGCGGTGCCAGGGTCCGCCTCGGTGTCCGTGCCACGTCCTTCGAACAGAACCAGCACGGTGTCACGGTGGCGTTCACCGACGGCACCGAAGCGCATTACGACCTGGTGATCGCCGCCGACGGCCTCGGCTCCGCCACGCGCGCGGCCATCGGCATCACGGACAAGCCCGAGCCCACGGGCATGGCGATCTGGCGCATCGCGGCACCCCGCCCGGCCGGGGTGACCCGCACCGATCTCGCGTACGGCGGCCCGGCGTACATCGCCGGCTACTGCCCGACCAGCGCCGGCACGCTGTACGCGTACGTGGTCGAGGCCAACCGCGACCGCGGCTCCATTCCGGTGGAGACGTACGCCGACGAGATGCGGTCCCTGGCCCGGCACTACGGCGGCCAATGGCCCGAGATCACCGCGCACATCACCGACCCGGCACAGGTCAACTACACCTGGTTCGACCGGCTGTTGGTCGAGGGGTCCTGGCACCGCGGCCGGGTCGTGCTCGTCGGCGACGCCGCGCACTGCTGTCCACCGACCCTCGCCCAAGGAGCCGCCCTGTCGCTGGAGGACGCCTGGGTGCTCGCGCAGATGCTGACCGCCACCGAGGACGCCGGGGACTGGGACGACGCGCTCCTCCAGGCGTATTACGAGCGGCGGATCGCCCGCGTACGGCCCGTCGTGGAGGCCTCCGTGCAGATCGGCCAGTGGCAGCTGGACGGGGTCCGCGACGCCGACCTGCCGGGCCTGATGGGCCGCACCATGACCATGCTCCGGGAGCTCCCCTGATGACCGCGACGCCCACCGTGGAGATGGCCACGGCGCCCACCGTCGATGTGCACGCCCACGTCCTGCTGCCCGAGATCGAGGCGCTGGTGGACGGCCTGCCGGGTCCGGCCGAGGCGAAGGCCCTGGACGCCCGCCGCAACGGACCGGACGCGCTGAAGGTCAACGGCCCGATGATCGGCGCGCGCATCGCCCGCCTCACCGATCCGTCCGTACGCCTGGCCGCGATGGACGCGCAGGGCGTCGACATCCAGCTCGTCAGCCCTTCTCCCTCGCACTACCACTACTGGGCCGACGAGGAGACGGCCGAGAAGGTGTACCTGCTGGCCAACGAGGCCACGGCGGCGCACTGTTCGGCCGCTCCCGACCGGCTGCGCGGGCTCGGCCTCGTACCGCTGCAACATCCCGCGCGGGCGGTGCGCGCGCTCGAACACGCCCTGGAATGCGGCCTGTCGGGCGTGGAGATCTCCAGCCACGCTCCCGGACGTGAGCTGTCCGACCCGGACTACGCACCGTTCTGGACACGTGCGGAGGAGACCGGCGCTCTGGTCTTCCTGCACCCCTTCGGCTGCACGCTCGACGAGCGCCTCGACCGGTGGTACCTGTCCAACTCCGTGGGCCAGCCCACCGAGAACGCCGTCGCCCTCTCGCACCTGATCTTCTCGGGCGTCCTCGACCGGCACCCGGACCTGCGCCTGATCGCGGCCCACGGCGGCGGCTATCTGCCCACCCACATCGGCCGCGCCGACCACGCCTGGCGGGTCCGCCCCGACGCGCAGGCCTGCCGCGAGGCACCGAGCAGCTATCTGCGGCGCCTCCACTTCGACTCGCTCGTCCATGACCCGTACGTACTGCGGGAGTTGGTGCGCGTCGCGGGTGCGGACCGGGTGCTGCTCGGCTCCGACTTCCCGTTCGACATGGGCGTCGAGGACCCGGTCGGCGCCCTGCGCGCCGCGCGTCTGCCCGACGCCGAGTTCCACGCCGTACGAGGCGGCAACGCGGCCGCCCTCCTCGGCCTTCCCCTCCGTCCCCGTCCCCGTCCCCGTCCCCGGAAGGACTGATCGCCATGAGCGGACGCCTGCTCACGCACCTGCGGCACGTCGACCTCGCCGTGCCCGACTACGACAAGCAGCTCGATTTCTACGCCGGCGTCTGGGGCCTGACCAAGGTCGCCGAGGACTCCGGGCTCTCCTTCCTGGCCGCCGAGGGCTCCCCCGAGCAGTACGTCGTACGGCTGCGCAAGGCCGACGAGAAGCGCCTCGACCTCGTCTCGTACGGGGCGGCCTCGCCGCAGGACGTGGACACGCTCGCCGAGCAACTCCTCTCGGGTGGCGTGCGGTTGGTCTCCCGGCCGGGCAAGGTCGACACCCCCGGTGGCGGCTACGGCTTCCGATTCTTCGACGTCGACGGCCGCACCATCGAGGTCTCCGCCGACGTCGAGGTCAGGCAGCACCGCAGGATCGAGGAGAAGGAGGCCATCCCGGTCAAGCTCTCCCACGTGGTCCTCAACTCCCCCGATCTGAACCGGACCCGGGAGTGGTACGAGCGCCACCTCGGCTTCGCGCTCTCCGACACGCTCTCCTCACCCCACATGGGCGAGGTCATGCACTTCATGCGGATCAGCAACCAGCACCACTCCATGGCCCTCGCCAAGGGCCCGCACACCGCCCTGCACCACATCTCCTTCGAGATGCGCGGCATCGACGAGTACATGCGGGGTTCGGGCCGCGTGATGCGCGCCGGGTTCAAGAAGGTCTGGGGTCCCGGCCGGCACATGGCGGGCGACAACACCTTCACGTACTTCCTCGACCCGCACGGCAACACCGTCGAGTACACGACCGAGTTGGAGCTGCTCGACGAGGACACCTGGCACCCGCACGTCTACGACTTCTCGCAGCCCGAGGTCACCGACCAGTGGGGCACCGCCAACGCGATGAACGAGATCGTCGCCAAGGAGTCCTTCAACGACCCGGACCGCGGCGTGTTCGTCGCCCCGCCGGTCTGAGCGGGGGACGTCATGCGATTCGCCACCTATGACCACAAGGACCGCACCCGGGTCGCCGTCGTCGAGGAGGACGGCACCCTCTACCCGCTGCCCGGTGTCGCCTCGCTCACCGAGCTGATCAGGACCGGCGGCGGCCTGCCCGGTCTCCTCGACGCGGGCGCCGCGGCCCTCGACGTACCGCCGGGGCCGCACGTATCGCAGGTGCGGCTGCGGCCTCCGCTCCAGCCTTCCTCCATACGGGACTTCGTCGCGTTCGAGGAACACGTCGAGGGTGTGCGGCGCTCCGTGAGCGGCGCCTCCGGCGTGCCCGAGCAGTGGTACGCGGCGCCGACCTTCTACTTCACCAACCCGCATGCCGTCTACGGGCCGGGCGACGAGATCCCGATGCCGCCCGGCTCGGCGGTCCTCGACTACGAACTCGAGGTCGCCGCCGTCATCGGCCGCGAGGGCAGCGACCTCACGCCCGAACAGGCCCGCGACCACATCGTCGGCTACACGGTCTTCAACGACTGGTCGGCCCGCGACCTACAGTCCGCAGAGATGACAGTGGGCCTCGGTCCCTGCAAGGGCAAGGACACCGCGACCACGCTCGGCCCGTACCTGGTCACGGCCGACGAACTGGAGCCGCACCGCGACGCCGAGGGCTTCCTGCGCCTCGCCCTCACCGCCTCGGTGAACGGCCAGGTCATCGGCAAGGACCTGCTCTCCAACATGAGCTGGACCTTCGAGGAGATGACCGCGTACGCCTCGCGCGGCACCCGGATCGTCCCCGGCGACATCCTCGGCTCCGGCACCTGCGGCAACGGCGGCTGCCTCGCCGAACTCTGGGGCGTACGCGGCGAACAGACCCCACCGCCCCTGAAGCCCGGGGACACGGTCACCCTGACGGTCGAAGGGCTCGGCGCGCTCACCAACCCGGTGGTGCCGGGCGCGGACCTGGTCCCGCTGCCTACGGGGCGGCGCAGGGAGCGCGAGCGGCCGTGAAGGTTCGCTGGACCTGGATGCGTGTCGTCGCGCTTCGGTGATCGTTTGTGCAGCGTCAGTGCTGATCTGCGCACCCGGAGCACCCTTGTCCCCTCTCGCCCCGCCCCCCGACCTGCTGGCCGCCCGGGTACGCGACCCCTACCCCTATTTCGCCTGGCTGCGCCGCCACGCGCCCGCCCGCGCCGACCGCAGACCCGGGCGTCCCACCGTGTGGCAGATCTCCCGCTACGAGGACGTCCAGGCGCTGCTGATGGACGCGAGGCTGAGCAAGGACCCCGGGCGCGTGCCCGGTTACGTCGCGGGGCCGACGGGACTGAACCGGCACCTGGTCCACGCCGATCCCCCGGACCACACCCGCCTGCGGACCCTGGTGAACACGGCCTTCGTACCGCGCCGTATCGCACAGCTCGAACCCGTCATCGGCGACATCGCCCACCGGCTCCTCGACCGGGTCGAGCAGCGGCCGCACGTGGACGTGATCGCGGACTTCGCCGCGCCCCTCACCTTCCGCATGATCTGCGCCATCCTCGGCGTGCCACCCGAGCTCGACACGGCGGCCACGCGGGACACCCTCATGGCCACCATCTCCCCTGCCGGCGAGGTGGATTCGGTTCAGGCCGAGCGGGACCTGCACGCCTTGCTCGACTCGCTGATCGTCACCAAGCGCACCGGCGGTGAGCAGAGCGGTACGGACCTCCTTGGCGCGTTGGTGCGGGCGAGCGACGACAGCGGTGCCATGAGCGAGGAGGAACTGCGCTCCACCGCCTACCTGTTGCTCCTGGTGGGACACGACACCACCATGAACCTCATCGGCAACGGCACGCTCGCCCTACTCCGCAACCCCGCCCAGGCCGCCCTGCTCAGCGCACCGGATCCCGCGCCCTCCCTTGTCGCCACCGCTGTCGAGGAGCTGCTGCGGTACGACTCCCCGGTGCGGGACGCGACGTTCCGATGCGCGGCACAACCCCTTTCCGTACAGGGCGAGCCGATCGCCGAGGGCGACATCGTCAGCCTCCTCATCGGCTCGGCCAACCGGGACGGGACCCGCTTCCCCGATGCGGACCGGCTCGATCTGTCCCGTACACCCAATGACCACCTCGCCTTCGGATACGGACCGCACTTCTGTATCGGCGCCGCCCTGGCCCGACTCGAAGGGGCCGTCGCCCTGCCCTTGTTGCTCCGGCGCCTCGGCCCCGTACAGCCGGCCAAACCGGTGGACGAGCTGCCGTGGCGACCGGCCCGGGTGATGCGCGGGCTGGCGGCGCTCCCCGTCGTACGGATCTGACCGAACCCCTTCACCGCGCCCCTTGCCGACCCCAGATCAGAAAGCGCACGACATGGACACCCAGAACCCCGTGACGGTGACCGAACCCCGCCCCGGCGTCCTGCTCATCACCCTCAACCGGCCCCACGTCCGCAATGCCGTCGACCGCCGCCTGGCCGAGGCGGTCGACGCGGCCCTGGTCCGCCTTGAGACCGATCCCTCCCTGGCCGTCGGCATCCTCACCGGGGCGGGCGGCCACTTCTGCTCGGGCATGGACCTCAAGGCCTTCCCCGCCCAAGGCGTTCCCCGCGTCGCCGACCGCGGGCTCGCCGGGCTCACCCGGGCCCGTCTGCGCAAGCCGCTCATCGCCGCGGTCGAGGGCGCGGCTGTCGCCGGCGGCTTCGAACTCGCCCTCGCCTGCGATCTGATCACCGCCGCGGACACCGCGTTCTTCGCGCTACCGGAGGTCGCGCGCGGACTGATCGCCGCCGAAGGCGGAGCCATCCGGCTCCCCGGCCGCGTCCCGTACCACGTGGCCATGGAGATGCTCCTGACCGCGGCCCCCCTGCCGGCCGCGGACGCGGTCCGGTACGGACTGGTCAACCGGCTCACCGCGGAAGGCGGCGCCCTCGACGCGGCGCTCGCCCTGGCCGACCGTCTGCTGGCCCACTCACCGGACGCCGTCCACCTCACCAAGCGGATCGTCCAGGACACCCGCGGGCTGGACGACCACGCCGCCTACGCGGTCCAGGACCCCCTGGCCACCCCCGTGTTCGCCAGGGCCGCGGCGGTGGAGGGCGCCCAGGCGTTCACGGAGAAGCGGCCACCGGCCTGGCAGCGGTAGGCCGGCGCTCCCCTCCAGTTCCCGTCGTACGAAACCGCGCCCGGTACGCCGAGGGCGTCACCCCCAAGTGGCGCAGGAACACCCGGCGCAGCGTCTCGTCGCTGCCCAGGCCGCTGAGGCGGGCCGTCGCGGTGACCGTCTCGCCCGCGTCGAGCAGGGTCTGCGCGGCTTCGAGGCGGACCGACTCCACGTAGCCGCCGGGCGTGTCACCGATCTCCTCGTTGAACAGCCGGGTGAGATGCCGGGCGCTGAGGCCGGCCCGGCGGGCGAGTTCCGGCAGCGAGTGGTCCGCCGCCGGGTCCGCGGCGATGGACCTGAGCAGGGCGGTCAGGGTGCCGTGGCGTGGCGTCGGGGTGCGCGCGGCCACGGAGAACTGCGACTGCCCGCCCGGGCGTTGGAGGAAGACCACCAGATCGCGCGCCACTTCACGGGCCAGGTCAGGACCTTCGTCGGCTTCGACGAGGGCCAGGGCGAGGTCGAGTCCCGCGCTCACGCCCGCCGAGGTGTAGATCCGCCCGTCCCGTACGAAGATCGCGTCACCGTCCACGTCGATATCGGGGTGGCGGCGCGTCAGCGTCGTCGTGTGCCGCCAGTGCGTGGTGGCGCGCCGGCCGCGCAGCAGTCCCGCCTCCGCGAGCGCGAAGGCGCCGGTGCATACGGACGTGGTCCGCCAGGACGCGGAGTGCAGGGTCCGGACGGCGTCGAGCAGACCGGCCGGCAGCTGCCGTGGCAGCCCCGGGGAGCCGGGCACGATCAACGTGTGGACGCGTCCGGCCAGTTGACCGACGGGGTCCGTGAGCAGCCTGGTCCCGGCGGAGGTGGTGACCGGGCCGCCGCCCGGCGACAGCAGGACCACCTCGTAGCGGGCGCCGAGCCCGGCCGCCGTGCTGAACACCTCAAGGGGAGCGGTGACATCGAGCAACCGCACGCCGTCGTACGCGAGCACGGCGACGGTGCGGAGGACGGGGCGCTCACGGGTGCTCATGCCCCCAGGTTAGCGCCGCGCCCTGTCCATATGTGTGGGATTCCTGTCCTGATGGACATGGTGCGCGGGGGTGCGCGGGCGACAGGCTGAGCACATCGGAGCAACCGAGAAGGAGCCGACCGTGACCCCACGTTCCGCCGAACGCATCGCCGATATCGAGATCCCCGACAGCGTGCTCGCCAGGGAGGCGACCGAGCTGGTCCGCGACGCCGCGGGCGAGCTGCTCTACGACCACTCGCGCCGCGTCTACCTCTTCGGCGCCCTGCGCGGCCGCCACCGCGGCCTGGACTTCGATCCGGAACTCCTTTACGTGGCGGCCCTGTTCCACGACCTGGGGCTGACGCAGAAATACGCCACGTCCGAGCAGCGCTTCGAGATCGACGGCGCCGACGCGGCCCGCGAGTTCCTGCTGCGGCACGGCCTGGCACCCGAGCGGGCCAGGACCGCCTGGACGGCGATCGCGCTGCACACCACCCCGGAGATCCCGTACCACATGGAGCCGGAGGTGGCCCTGGTCACCGCGGGCGTCGAAGTCGACGTCCTGGGGCTCGGGTTCGACGAGACCACGCGGGAGCAGCGGGACGCGGTCGTGGCCGCGCATCCGCGCCCGGACTTCAAGCGCCGGATCCTGGCGGCGTTCACCGAGGGCATCGCCCACCGCCCCGACACGGCGTTCGGCAACGTCAAGGCCGACGTCCTCGCCCACTTCTCACCGGGCTTCGTGCGCACCGACTTCGTGACCGTCATCGAGAACTCGGAGTGGTCGCAATGAGCTCTTCTCAGCACACCGCGATCCAGGCCGCCCAACAACGGCCGCCCGTCCCGCCGTTCACCGAGGCGGACGCCCTCGCCAAGGTGCAGGCAGCCGAGGACGCCTGGAACACCCGCGACCCCGACCGCGTCGCGCTCGCCTACACGCCGGACTCGATCTGGCGCAACCGCGACTCCTTCGTGACGGGCAGGGAGGAGATCCGCGCTTTCCTCACCGCGAAGTGGGCACGCGAACTCGACTACGCACTGCGCAAGGAGCTCTGGTCCTTCGGCGACGACCGCATCGCCGTACGTTTCCAGTACGAGTGGCGCGACGCGACCGGCGCGCACTGGCGCTCCTACGGCAACGAACTCTGGGAGTTCGACGCCGACGGCCTGATGCGCCGCCGCGAGGCAAGCATCAACGACGTCCCGATCCACGCGGACGAGCGCCGGATCCACGGCCCCCGTCCGCCGCGGGAACACGGGGTCGCGCTCCCTCTGGCGTGAGGGGTACGGCTCGGATGGGCCCCGGGGGAGTTCCCCCCGGGGCCTCGGCGCGGTCCCCTACGGCCGCGGTGCGCGCGGCGCAAGTGGCCCTTGTGCAGGCCGAGTTGTTCTGAGCTCCGGCTGCGAAAATCTTGCCCGCGCCGCGTTCAGGTGCACTTCGGCAGCCCGCGTCGCGACGGCGTCACCCAATTGTTATCGCCGTTGGCAAATACCCCTGCCCCGGGTCTGGCGGCAGCCCTCCGAGCGTCATAAGTTCCCGCTCACAACATTCAGCCGGGCGCATCACCCAAGTTCCGGCAATTCGCCCTGGAGCGCCTCTCGTTCCTCCCTTCACCTTCGTGCGTCCGGTCGTCCGGTCGTCACACCAGAAAGGACCCTGCCCATGCGCAAGGGACTCCTCTTAACTGCCGCCGCCTCCTCGCTGGCACTGGTCGGCTCGCTCACCGCGTGTGGCTCCGAGTCGAACGGTGACGGCACCGGGTCCGATACGAAGAAGCCGAAGATCGGGGTCATCCTCCCGGACAGCAAGTCCTCGGCCCGATGGGAGACCGCGGACCGCAAGTACCTCGGTGAGGCGTTCAAGGCGGCCGGCGTCGACTACGACATCCAGAACGCGCAAGGTGACAAGCAGCAGTTCCAGACCATCGCCGACCAGATGATCACCAGCGGGGTCAACGTCCTGGTGATCGTCAACCTCGACAGCGGCACCGGCAAGGCGGTCCTGGACAAGGCCAAGTCGCAGGGCGTCGCCACGATCGACTACGACCGGCTCACGCTCGGCGGCTCCGCGCAGTATTACGTCAGCTTCGACAACACCGCGGTCGGCAAGCTGCAGGGCGAGGGCCTGAGCAAGTGCCTGAGCGACATGAAGGCCACCAAACCGATCGTGGCCACGCTCAACGGTTCACCGACCGACAACAACGCCACGCTGTTCGCCGAGGGTTACAACGGCGTCCTCACCCCCAAATACAAGTCGGGCGAGTACGTCAAGGGCCCGGATCAGTCCGTCCCCGACTGGGACAACGCCCAGGCCGGCACCATCTTCGAGCAGATGCTCACCAGCCAGCCCAAGATCGGCGGCGTACTGGCCGCGAACGACGGTCTCGGGAACGCCGTCATCGCCGTGCTGCGCAAGGAACGCCGCAACGGCCAGGTCCCGGTCACCGGACAGGACGCCACCGTGCAGGGCCTGCAGAACATCCTGGCGGGCGACCAGTGCATGACGGTCTACAAGGCGGTCAAGAAGGAGGCGGACGCCACCGCGCGGCTCGCGATCTCGCTGGCCAAGGGCGAGAAGGGCACGACGAACGCGACCGTCGAGGATCCCGAGGGCAAGCGCAAGGTGCCGTCCGTCCTCGAGACACCCGTGGCCATCTACAAGGACAACGTCAAGGACGTGGTCGACGACGGCTTCGTCACCAAGGAAGAGCTGTGCACGGGCAAGTACGCGGCCCTGTGCGCCGAGGCGGGCATCAAGTAGCTCCCCCGACCGGCCGGTTCGAGTCTTCGTCAACGGCTCGGACCGGGTCCGCCGCGGGCTCCCGGGGACCTGACGCCCCGTGGGCCCGCGGTCCCGCGACCGTAAGGAGCCGTCTTCCATGACAGCGACCCCGATGACACCGACCCCGATCGTCCAACTGCGCGGAATCGACAAGAGTTTCGGCCCCGTACAGGTGCTGCACGACGTGTCCTTCGACATCCGCCTCGGCGAGGTGACCGCCCTCGTGGGGGACAACGGAGCCGGCAAGTCCACCCTGGTCAAGTGCATCGGCGGCATCCACCCGATCGACGGCGGTGGGTACCTGTTCGAGGACGAGCAGGTACACGTGCACAGCCCGCGCGACGCGGCGGCCCTGGGTGTCGAGATCGTCTATCAGGATCTGGCGCTGTGCGACAACCTCGACATCGTCCAGAACATGTTCCTCGGCCGTGAGAAGCGCCGGGGTCTCGTTCTCGACGACGCGACCATGGAGGAGATGGCCGCCAAGACCCTCGACGGCTTGTCGGTGCGCACCGTCAAGTCGATCCGCCAGCAGGTCTCCAGCCTCTCCGGCGGCCAGCGGCAGACGGTGGCCATCGCCAAGGCGGTGCTGTGGAACAGCAAGGTGGTCATCCTCGACGAACCGACCGCCGCGCTCGGCGTCGCGCAGACGGCGCAGGTCCTCGAACTGGTGCGGCGGCTCGCCGACAACGGCATCGCCGTGGTCCTGATCTCGCACAACATGAACGACGTGTTCGCGGTGTCCGACCGGATCGCCGCCCTGTATCTGGGCCGGATGGCCGCCCAGGTCAAAGCGTCGGACGTGACGTACTCCCAGGTCGTCGAACTCATCACCTCGGGCCGCAGCGGAGACCTCGGCCTCGCCACCGCCAACGGAGTCACCCTATGACCGCCGACCTCGCCCCCGGGAAAGCAGAGAGGCCGAACGACCCGCGCCGGCCGGGGAAGAACGCGACGCACAGCGCCACGAGCCTGCGCTCGATCACCCGCGCCTACGTCGGCCGGGTGCGCGGCGGCGAGCTGGGCGCCCTTCCCGCCGTGCTCGGACTGATCGTCCTGTGCGCCTTCTTCGCCGTCCTGCGCCCCGTCTTCCTGTCCGATCTGAACTTCGCCAATCTGCTCACCCAGGGCGCGGGAAGCATCGCGATCGCCATGGGTCTGGTCTTCGTCCTCCTCCTCGGCGAGATCGACCTGTCCGCCGGGTACGCCAGCGGAGTCTGCGCCGCCGTCCTGGCCATCCTCCTCACCGATCACGGCTGGCCCTGGTACGGAGCCGTCGGCGCGGCCATCCTCACCGGTACCGTCATCGGCCTGCTGCTCGGCGGCCTGGTGGCGAAGGTCGGCATCCCCTCCTTCGTGGTCACCTTGGCCGCCTTCCTCGGCTTCCAGGGCATCGTGCTGATGCTCCTGAAGGAGGGCACGAACATCTCCATCCAGGACGACACGATCCTGGCAGTCGCCAACAACAACCTCTCCCCCGCGCTCGGTTGGGTCCTGCTCGCGCTCTGCGTCGCGGGCTACGCGGCGGTCCAGCTCCGGCGCAACGGCAACCGTGCCCGGCGGGGCCTGACCACCGCACCGCCCGCGCTGCTCGCGATCAGGATCGGCAGCCTCGCCGTACTCGGCGCGGCCGCCGTCCACGTGCTCAACCAGGAGCGCAGCCGCAACATCATCGTCGACTCGCTCAAGGGCGTGCCGATCGTGGTCCCCGTCATCGTCGTCCTCCTCGTCATCAGTACGTTCGTGCTCCAACGGACCTCGTTCGGACTGCACTTCTACGCGGTGGGCGGCAACGCCGAGGCGGCACGGCGGGCAGGCATCAACGTGGCCGGCATCCGTATCGCCGCGTTCGTGATCTGTTCCTCCCTTGCCGCGGTCGGCGGCATCATTGCGGCCTCCCGGGGCAACTCGGTCGACCCCAACACCGGTGGAAGCAACGTGCTGTTGCTCGCGGTCGGCGCGGCGGTGATCGGCGGAACCAGCCTGTTCGGCGGCCGGGGCAGGGCCGTGGACGCCGTACTCGGCGGCATGGTCGTCGCCGTCATCCAGAACGGCATGGGTCTGATGGGGTACAGCTCAGGGGTCAAGTACGCTGTCACGGGTTCGGTTCTGCTGGTGGCGGCGGGCGTCGACGCACTGTCCCGACGCCGGTCCGCACTCCGATGAGATCTGGGGGGCGATGAAGGCCGGTCCCTCGCTGGAGGAGATCCGCAGGCACAACCTCGGCACCCTGCTCCGCCACATACACATCAGCGGCTCGCTGTCGCGGGCGGTCCTGACCGACCGCATGGGCCTCAACCGCAGCACCATCCTCGGGCTCGTCAGCGACCTGGCCTCGGCGGGTCTGGTCCGTGAGGAACTGCCCCGGGACACCGGCAGAGCGGGCCGGCCCTCCTTGGTCGTACGGCCCGAGTCCGACCAGGCGTACGTGCTGGCCTTCGACGTCGGCGTGGACCGGTTGATCGCCGCACGCATCGGCCTGGGCGGTGCCTTCCTCGACCGACGCGAGACCCCCCTGCCGCCCGGCCACCGCGGCGCCGCCGAAGTGACCGAAGCGCTCGCGGGTTTCGCCCGGCAGATGGTGGGCTCCGCCCGTGAGGGAAGCGTCTGTGTCGGCGTCGGCGCCGCTGTACGGGGAACGGTGCGCAGGGCCGACGGCATGGTCCGGGCCGCACCCTATGTCGACTGGCTGGACGAGGAGTTCGGCGAGGACCTCACCCGCCGCCTGGGCCTCGGCGTCCCCGTGACGGTCGAGAACGAGGCCAGTCTCGGCGCCCTCGCCGAACACCTGCGAGGTGCCGGCGCCGGCTGTCAGGACCTCGTGTACCTGCACGGCGACATCGGCATCGGAGGCGGCATCATCTCCGGCGGCCACCTGCTCGGCGGCGACGCCGGATACGGCGGCGAGGTGGGGCACATGGTGGTCAACCCGCGCAACGGCAGACGCTGCGGGTGCGGCGCCCGAGGCTGCCTCGAGGCCGAGGCCGGCGAGCGCGCCCTGCTCGAGGCGGCGGGTCTGGGGCCGTCGGCCACCGGCCGAGAAGCGGTACGCGCCGTGGTCGAAGCGGCCGACCGGGGTGACGCCGGCGCCCGCGGTGCCCTGCACGACATCGGTGACTGGCTCGGCATCGGCGTCGCCAACCTGGTCAACCTCCTCAACCCCCGCACCGTCCTCTTCGGCGGCACGCTCCGCGAGGTGTTCCTCGGCTCGGCCGCCCAGATCCGCAGCCGCATCAACACCCACGCCCTGACCCCCACGCGCGAGCATCTGCGCCTGCGCGTCGGCGCACTCGGCGACGACGCCGTCCTCATCGGCGCCGCCGAACTCGCCTTCTCCCAGCTCCTGGTGGGGCCGCTGGAAGCACTGGCCCGGCACGAAGGCCGTACGGCGGCGGGGTCGGCGCCGTAACCGGATCCGGAGCGGGTGGCAGAGCTCCGAAGAGCCCTCCCCCCGGTGGAGCACGAGTACCGCCCGGCCGCAACCGCATCCCTGGCGGCCCGCGCGACGGTGGACTGTTCCGCCGTCGTCCCGAACCGCCCGGTATCGATCGCCAGTGGAAAACGCCTCGATGATCGGCGGGAAACGGGTTGGTGATAATGCTTGCGAACGTTCCCGGGAAGTCTCAGCACGCGCGACACGACCTGATCATCGACGAAATCCCTTTCACTGCAAGGGTCTTGCGCTGAGGCCCAGCCGCCCCCAATGATGCGTCCTCGGGAAGCACGCGAGTTTTGCGGGAACGTTTTCATAGGGGAGCGGGATGGCGATCATGGGCCTGCAAGTGTCGAGACCGACCCGGCTGGGCCTTGCCGGTCTGGCGGTCATGGGCCTGCTCGTCGGCGCGACAGCGACGCCGGCCAGCAGCCTGGAAGGCGGGCCGCTCCAGGTCACTTCCCTGTCGTCACGGCCCGGCACGGTGTCGGGCGGCGACGCCCTGATACGCGTCGAGGTGCCCGCGTCGACACCCGTCGGCACGGTTCGGGTCGAGGTGGGCGGCCGGGATGTGACCTCGGCCTTCAGGACCTCCGGCTCCGGCTCCGGCGACAACGCGCTGACAGGCCTGGTCAAGGACCTGTCCCAGGGCGACAACCTCCTCACGGCGAGTGCCCCGGGAGCGGAATCCGGGCAACTGACCCTGAAGAACCACCCGGTCACCGGCCCTGTCTTCTCCGGACCGCACGAGCAGCCGTTCATCTGCGACACCGCCGCGTTCAAGACGATCACCGGCGTCACCCTCGGCCCGCCGCTCGACCAGAACTGCTCGGTCAACACCCGCGTCGACTACATGTACCGCACCACGGCCCGCACGTTCGTCCCCCTGCCCGACCCGGCCGTACGCCCCGCCGACCTCGCGACCACCACGACGAGCACCGGCGCGCAGGTCCCTTACATCGTCCGCGTCGAGACCGGCACCATCAACCGCGCCGTCTACGAGACGGCCGTACTGCACGATCCGCAGTCCCCCGACCCCGACCCGCTGCAGCGCGGCCCGGGCTGGAACGGGCGCCTGGTGTACGGCTTCGGCGGGGGCTGCGCGGGCGGCTGGTACGTCCAGGGCCGCAACACCGTCGGCATTATGAACGACGCGTATCTGAGCAAGGGGTACGGCGTCGCCTCGTCCTCCCTCAACGTCTTCGGCAACAACTGCAACGACGTCCTGGCCGCCGAGACCATGAGCATGGTCAAGGAGCACTTCGTCGAGACGTACGGCGAACCGGACTTCACCATCGGCAACGGCTGCTCCGGCGGCTCGTACCAGACCCATCAGATCGCCGACAACTACCCGGGGCTGCTCGACGGCATCCTCTCCGGCTGCAGCTTCCCCGACGTCGGCTTCGGCACGATCCAGACCCTCAGCGACGCACAGCTCCTCCAGCACTACTTCACCCAGGTCGCGCCCGACGCGTTCACGCAGGAGCAGCAGCGGGCGGTCTCCGGGTTCGGGAAGTGGGAGAGCATCGGCAGCCTGGCCAGGGCGGCCGGACGGATCGACCCGACGGTGTACTGCCCGGCCCAACTGCCCGAAGCCCAGCGCTACAACCCCGCCACCAACCCGGGCGGTGCGCGCTGTGACGTCTACAGCCACACCGTGAACGTGTACGGCAAGGACCCGGAGACCGGGAAGGTGCGCAGGCCACTGGACAACACGGGGATCCAGTACGGCCTCAAGGCCCTGAACGACGGCACCATCGGCATGGACCAGTTCATCGACCTGAACCGGCGCATCGGCGGCCTCGACCCCGACGCCAAACCGGTCGCCTCGCGTACCGCCGCCGATCTCGTGGCAGTACGGCTCGCCTATCGCACAGGCCGGCTGCTCAACGGCGGTGGCGGGCTCGCGACCGTACCGATCATCGACTACCGCGACTACGTGGACGACGCGGCAACCGGCGACATGCATATGCGTTTCCACTCGTTCTCCACCCGGGCACGGCTGGACAAGGCCAACGGCACCCACGCCAACCACGTCATGCTGACCCGCTCCGCCGGGCACGGTTTCACGCTCGCCGGCATGGTCTCCGACATGGACCGCTGGCTGACCGCCATCAAGGGGGACACGGGGGACGGCGCCCCCATCGACAAGATCGCCCGCAATCGCCCCGCAGGGCTCACGGACGCCTGCTGGACGCGCGGCATCGGCGCACAGAAGATCGAGGAGCCGCAGGTGGAGGGCATCGGCAATACGGCCTGCAACACGCTCTACCCGGTGTGGACCTCACCTCGAATGGTCGCCGGGGCCGACGTGGCCAACGACATCGTGAAGTGCCGCAAGCGACCCGTGACCCCGGCGGACTACCAAGTACCGGTCACTGAAGCCCAGTTGAACGCACTGAACACGATCTTCCCGTACGGCGTCTGCGACTGGTCCGTCCCCGGCGCGGGACAGCAGGGACTTGCCGGCACATGGCTCTCCTTCGGCCCGGGCTGACCGGATCCGGCCCCGACCGGACTGCCCCTACGCGGGATCCAGTACGGGCCGCGCGGGGAGCCCGCCGTCCTTCTCACAGCCCAGTTCCTTGGCCATGGCCAGCGCGAAGGAGTGGGCGACGGTCGCGTAGGCGTTCTTCAATGCCTTTACGTCGTCGCCGTCGGGCTCTGTCGGCATGCCCCAGTGCTCCACCCCGACGGCGACATGATTCGCGTCCGGTGAGCCGGTGAACTTCTGGCTCCGGCAGCCGAACCGGACCGACGCCCTGTTCGCCGCCGCCAGGGTCTGCTCGCCCATCTTCAGCACGGTGAAGTCCGAGGCCGGGGTCTTTGTCGGGGAGCCGCTCTCCAGCCCCCAGGTGACTCGGAGCGCGAAGTTCGCCGTGTCGTCCGCGGTGTAGATACGGCAGACGTCGTCGCGTCCGCCTGTTTGGCGTGAGTACCGCCCGGCCTCGACCACATCCCTCGCGGCCTGCGCGACGCTGGATTCCTCGGTCATCGTCCCGAACCGCGACGAACCCATGATCGCCTTCAGTGCCTTGGACGCCTCGGCGGACACGGCGCGACCACCGCAGAGTTGCGTCCCCACCAGATACTTGTCGGCTGCGGTCGCCTTCTCGTCTTTGTCTCCAGTGCAACCGGCGGCCCCGAGGCACAACAAGCCGGCCACGGCCGTGACAAGGAATCCCGACCGCCCTGGCCTACGACTGATCACTATCCGCATCCCTCACGTGTCCTCGGTGCTCCGCCGGCCTCAGCCGGCCTCCGCGCTGTTCCCCTGCTGCTTCTGCCGGTCGTTGCCCACGCCGTAGCCGATCAGCATGGATTCACGTAGGTCCTGCGCGAACGAGCTGTCGTCGGGATTCGCGATATGCCGGTCCACGAAAGCGTCCGTCGGGGCCTCGGCCAGGACCTCACCGCCGGAGAAGATCACCTTTCGCTCCTCGTCGGTGAGCTCCTCCAGCTTCTCCTTGTGCTCGTCCACCGAGCTGCCGGAAATGTCACCGATCACCTGCCCGATGACCTGCTCCGCAGCCCCGCTCGCGGTATCGGTCGCCAGCGGAATGAGCACCGCCGCCGTACCGACCGCCGCGGTCGCGGGCAGGAAGGCCACACCCGCCGCGACGCCGACCGTGGCACCGAACTCGACCCATCCGGCCCGCTTCTCGACCGCCTTCTCGTACTCCTCATGAGTCTTCAGGTTCGTCGCCTCGACCTGGTCGGCCCGGGACTGGTCGAGCATGCCCTGGACCTCGGCGCCCACGCGCACGGTCGCCCTGGCCGCGCCCTCGTTGATCTTTCCGTCCGGAACTAGGGGGAATCCGTGACGTTCGAGGAAGAATGGGCCGAACTGCGAACGGCAGCGGCCGAGCGAGCTGCCATGCAGATCAACGTAGTCACGCTGCCCCCTCCCGGAACACCTGCCTCTTCCTCTGGCGGAGATACAAAAACCAGATCAACGGCCCTTGTCCGCAGGCTCCAAAATCGCCACACACTCAACATGATGCGTCATCGGAAACAGATCGAACGCCCGCAGCATCCGCACCTTGTACCCGCCCTCGCGGAAGTACCCCAAGTCCCGTGCCAGTGCCGCCGGGTCGCAGGCCACGTAGGCGATGCGGCGGGCGCCGAGGCCCGACAGGTGGCGGACCGTCTGCTTGCCGGCGCCCGCGCGCGGGGGGTCGAGGACGATGAGGTCGACCTCGTCGATTCCCGTACGGGGAAGGACCGACTCGACCTTCCCCTGCTCGATGCGGACGCGGTCGAAGCCGGACAGGTTGTGCCGGGCGTCCTCCACCGCGCGCTTGCCCGACTCGATGCCGAGGACCGCGCCCTTGTCGCCGACGCGGTCGGCGATGGCGCCCGCGAAGAGGCCGACGCCGCAGTACAGGTCGAGGGCCATGTCGCCCTTGCGCGGGAGCAGGCCCTGCATGACCGCGCGGACCAGGGTGTCGGCGGCCTTCGGATGGACCTGCCAGAAGCCGCCGTCGCCGACGCGGTACGTGCGGTCGTCGGCGCGTTCGCGGACGAAGGCGCGGCCGTGGACGCGGTGCACCGCGCCGTCCTTCTCTCCGATGCGCTGGACCGAGACCGGCTTGTCGAGTTCGACGATCGGCAGGCGCATCCCCGGGCGCGGGGTGAGGATCACCTGGCGGTCCTGGGAGCCGGTGGCCGCGATCGCCTCGATGGCGGCCATGCCGTCCCAGGAGCGCTTCTCGATGCCGAGTTCCGTGACACCTTCGGCGGCGATCATGCAGTGGTCGATCACCTCGACCTCGTGCGAGCGGTGGCGGCGCAGACCCGCCTTGCCGGTGGAGGCGTCGACCGCGTACTGGACGCGCGTACGCCAGGCGGGGACCTCGCCCGCGGGGAGCTTGTCGCCCTCGGCGGGCATCACCGTGCCGTCCCAGCCGGCCTCCTCGGGCGTGAGGCCCGCGAGGTGCTGCAACTGTTCGGCGATGACCTCGCCCTTGAGGCGGCGCTGGGCGCCGGGCTTGGCGTGCTGCCAGTCGCAGCCGCCGCAGCGTCCCGGTCCGGCGAACGGGCAGGGGGCCTCGATCCGGTCCTTCGAGGGCTCGAGAACCGTCACCGCGTCGGCGCGCAGATAGCGGGCGCCTTCCTCGCCTTCCGTCACGCGCGCGACCACGCGCTCGCCGGGCAGTGCGTGGCGGACGAAGAGGACCTGGCCCTCGGACGTACGGGCGATGCAGTGGCCGCCGTGCGCGACGGGACCGACCTCGACCTCGTACTCCTCCCCGACCAGCGAGTTCTTCGAATCAGAATCTGCCTGCATGGCGGGGTGGCTCCAGAAAGGGGTGAGCGGGCGGGTGGACGACAACCCACGAGTCTACGTGGGGTTCGTCCGCCCGCCCGCCACGAGCGATCGGCTCAGCTGCGCCCGGTCGGCTCCTTGGGCGCCTTCTTCTCCACCGGACCACGCCGCACCGCACCCGGCGCGTTCCACTCCGAGCGCTTGCGGGCCCGCTTCTTGGCGACCTCCGAGGACTCCAGCTGGTACGGCACCGAGGTCACCATCACACCCGGCGTGAACAGCAGCCGGCCCTTCAGCCTGAGCGCGCTCTGGTTGTGCAGCAGATGCTCGTACCAGTGACCGACCACGTACTCGGGGATGATCACGGAGACCGCGTCGCGCGGGCTCTCGCGGCGCAGGTTCTTGACGTACTCGATGATCGGGCGGGTGATCTCGCGGTACGGGGAGTCGAGGACCTTGAGCGGGACGGTGATGTTGCGCCGTTCCCACTCCGCCTTCAGCACCTTGGTCTCGGCCGGGTCCACATTGACGCTGAGCGCCTCGAGCGTGTCCGAGCGCATCAGCTTCGCGTAGGCGAGGGCCCGCAGCGTCGGCCGGTGGATCTTGGAGACCAGGACGATCGAGTGCACGCGCGAGGGGCGGACGCTGTCGTCCGAGGGGCCCTCGGGGGCGGCGATCTCCTCGGAGACCCGGTCGTAGTGCTTACGGATCGCGCTCATCGTCACGTAGAAGATGACCATGCCGAGCAGCGCGACCCAGGCGCCGTGGGTGAACTTGGTGACCAGGACGACCACCAGGACGAGGCCGGTGAAGAAGGCGCCGAAGGTGTTGATCGCGCGCGAGCGCACCATGTGACGGCGCTTGGCCGGGTCGCGCTCGGTGCGCAGATGGCGGTTCCAGTGCCGCACCATGCCGGTCTGGCTGAGCGTGAACGAGACGAAGACACCGACGATGTAGAGCTGGATCAGCTTGGTCGAGTCGGCCTCATAGATGACGACGAGGACCGCGGCGGCACCCGCGAGCAGCACGATGCCGTTGGAGAACGCGAGCCGGTCGCCGCGGGTGTGCAGCTGGCGCGGCAGGTAGCGGTCCTGCGCGAGGATCGAGCCGAGCAGCGGGAAGCCGTTGTACGCGGTGTTCGCGGCGAGGAAGAGGACCAGCGCGGTCGCGGCGGCGAGGATCAGGAACAGGAACGATCCTTCGCCGAACACCGCCTCGGCGACCTGGGAGATCACCGGGTGCTGCACATAGTCGCTGCCGACGGCCTGCCCGTTGTGGATCAGATCGTGTCCGGGGTTCTCGGCCATCTTGACGTTGCTGGCCATGGCGAGCCCGATGATGCCGCAGAACATGGTGACCGCGAGCGCACCCATCAGCGCCAGGGTCGTCGCCGCGTTCTTCGACTTGGGCTTGCGGAAGGCGGGGACGCCGTTGGAGATCGCCTCGACACCGGTGAGCGCGGCGCAGCCGGAGGAGAAGGCGCGCAGCAGCAGGAAGACCAGCGCGAAACCGGCCAGGCCCTGGTGCTCGGGCTTGATCTCGTAGTCGGCCGTCGGCGCCTTCAGGGTGTCGTCGAGGACCAGACCGCGGAAGGCGCCCCACGCGATCATCAGGAAGACGCCCACCACGAAGACATACGTGGGGATCGCGAAGAGCTTGCCGGATTCCTTGACGCCGCGCAGGTTCATCAGAGTGAGCAGCACGATCACACCGACCGCGCAGAGCACCTTGTGCTCGACGACGAACGGGACCGCGGAGCCCAGGTTCTCGATGCCCGAGGAGATCGACACCGCGACGGTCAGCACGTAGTCGACGAGCAGGGCGCTCGCGACGGTGAGACCCGCCTTGCGGCCGAGGTTGGTGTTGGCGACCTCGTAGTCGCCGCCGCCGCTCGGGTAGGCGTGCACGTTCTGCCGGTACGAGGCGACCACGGTGAACATCAGCACCACGACCGCGACCGCGATCCAGGGGCTGAAGTGGTACGCCGACACGCCCGCGATGGACAGCACCAGGAGGACTTCACCGGGTGCGTACGCCACCGAGGACAGCGGGTCGGAGGCGAACACGGGGAGTGCGATGCGCTTCGGCAGGAGCGTTTCGCCGAGCCTGTCGCTGCGCAGTGCGCGCCCGATCAGAATCCGTTTGGGCAGGTCGGTCAGTTTGGACACGGTGAGGATCGTAAGCGTTCGAACGGGGGCCCGCGCACCGCGCCGGGCGCGTGTGTAGCTTGGCCTGTGGTCTGAGACCCTGGTGAGGGCGCAAAGACCGCGTCAAGGCGCTCACAGCCGCCTCGGACTCTTAACGGAACATTGACAGCCGGAAGGACGGTCGTGCACATCGTCATCATGGGCTGCGGACGAGTGGGTGCCGCTCTCGCGCAGACCTTGGAGCAGCAGGGGCATACGGTCGCCGTGGTCGACCAGGACCCCACGGCCTTCCGCAGGCTCGGTTCGGGATTCGGCGGCCGCCGGGTCACCGGGGTCGGGTTCGATCAGGACACCCTCCGCGAGGCGGGTATCGAGGACGCCGGCGCCTTCGCCGCGGTCAGCAGCGGCGACAACTCGAACATCATCGCCGCGCGCGTCGCCCGCGAGATGTTCGGCATCGAGAACGTCGCCGCCCGTATCTACGACCCGCGTCGCGCCGAGGTCTACCAGCGCCTGGGCATTCCCACGGTCGCCACCGTCCGCTGGACCGCCGACCAGATGCTGCGCCGGCTGCTGCCCTCGGGCGCGGAGCCGCTGTGGCGCGACCCCACCGGCGGGGTGCAGCTCGCCGAGGTGCATGCCTCGACGGCCTGGGTCGGACACAAGATCAGCAAGCTGCAGGAGGAGACCGGCGTCCGCGTCGCGTTCCTCACCCGGCTCGGCGAGGCGATCCTGCCGTCGTCGCAGACGGTGCTGCAGGAGGGCGATCTGGTGCACGTCATGATGCGCACCGACGAGATGCAGAAGGTCGAGGCGGCGTTCGCCGAGGGCCCCGAGGAGGGCGGTCACTGATGCGCGTCGCTATTGCCGGAGCCGGTGCCGTCGGCCGCTCCATCGCGGGCGAACTCCTGGAGAACGGGCACGAGGTCCTCCTCATCGACAAGGCACCCACCGCCATCTCGGTGGAGCGGGTGCCGCAGGCCGAGTGGCTGCTCGCCGACGCCTGTGAGATCACCTCGCTCGACGAGGCGGCCCTGCAGCGCTGCAACGTGGTCATCGCCGCGACCGGGGACGACAAGGTCAACCTGGTCGTCTCGCTGCTCGCCAAGACCGAGTACGGGGTGCCGCGCGTCGTGGCCCGCGTCAACAACCCCAAGAACGAGTGGCTGTTCAACGAGTCCTGGGGCGTGGACGTCGCCGTCTCCACGCCGCGGCTCATGTCGGCCCTCGTCGAGGAGGCCGTCAGCGTCGGCGACCTGGTGCGGCTGCTTCGCTTCAGCCACGGCGACGCCAACCTGGTCGAGCTGACCCTGCCGCCGGAGTCCGCGCTCGCGGGCACCATGATCGGCGACATCGCCTGGCCCGAGGACACCTCGCTGGTCACGATCATCCGCGGTACGCGGGTGCTCTCGCCGACCCACGAGGACTCCCTCGAGGCCGGTGACGAGCTCCTGTTCGTGGCGGCGCAGGCGCGCGAGGAGCAGCTGGAGGATCTCCTGTCGGTACGACGGGAGACCGAGGGCGCCTGAGTTCCCCGGCGCATACGAGGAGGGGGCACCCGGAACGTTCCGGGTGCCCCCTCCTCGTATGCGCGCGTCCTATTGCTTGCGGTGCCGTGCCCGCTGGGGCTCGTCCTGCGTGAGGCGCTGCAGGGTCTCGTCCACCAGGGGGTCCATCTGCTGGGCGAAACGCTCCTGGGTGTCGGCCTCCCGCTCGCGGGACTCCTTGGCCTCGCGCTCGGCCTTCTCCTTCGCCTCCATCTCGGCGAAGACATCGATGGGCGGCGGAGCCTTCGCCAGGAACACCCACGTCAGCCATACGGCGAGCAGGAACGGCGGGATCTTCAGGGCGATCAGCACCCAGCCGAACTTGGTGGTGTCGGCCCACCAGTACATCGGGAAGAGGATCGCGCACTTGGCGAGCAGGATCAGGCCCCAGGCCCAACTGGCCTTGGCGTAGGCGACCTTGCGGCCCGGGTTGCGGGTGCGCCAGGAGAGGTTCTCCTTGAAGACCGGGCCGAGGATCAGGCCGATCAGCGGGACGCCGCACAGGGTCGTGATGATGTACGCGAGGGCGAGGCCGAGCGTGTAGAGCATGCCGGGGAGATAGAAGTCCTTGGCATTGCCGGTCATCATCGCGAAGACCACACCGAAGGCCACGCCGAAGACGCCGCTGAAGGCGTGCTTGACGGTGTCGCGGCGGGCCAGGCGGGCCACGAGGAGCAGCAGGGAGACACCCAGCGCCGCGATCGCGGAGAGGTGCAGGTCCTTGTTGATGGTGTAGATCGTCACGAAGAGCAGGCCCGGCAGGACCGTCTCGATCATGCCGCGCAGTCCGCCGAAGGCCTCGAACAGGGCGGCTTCGGTGACCGCCTGCACATCCGTGTCCGGCGCCTGGCCGTCCGGCCCTGCGTTTTCGTCGGTCGGCTTGTCGACTGACGTCACCGGCTACTCCCGTCCGAGCGGTCTGAGTTCGTACTTGGGGTTGAACAGCACCCGGCGCCCGCGGTCCACGGAGATACGGCCCGATGCGATCAGCTTGCGCCCCGGTTCTATCCCCACGATGGAGCGTCTGCCGAGCCACACCACGTCCAGCGCGGCCGTGCCGTCGAACAGCTCGGCCTCGAGCGCCGGGACTCCGGCGCGTGGCCGCAAGGTGACGGTGCGCAAGGTACCAGTAACGGTGACGATCTGCCGGTCGTGGCAGTCTCCGATACGGGTGCAGCCTGCCGTCGCCGCGTCCTCCTGCAGCTCCTCCGACTCCAGCTCCTCCTGGGAGGTGGAGAGCCGGTCCAGCATGCGGCGGAAGCGGCCTGCCGGCTTCTGCGTTCGCGGAACGTCACTCATACAGGAAGCCTACCGGGATGGGCGCGGGTTACTCCTTGGCGCCCTCCCCCGCTGTCAGCGCTCGAAGCGGTAGCCCATCCCCGGCTCGGTGATGAAGTGCTTCGGGTGGGACGGGTCCGCCTCCAGTTTGCGGCGCAGCTGGGCCATGTACACCCGGAGATAGTTGGTCTCCGTGCCGTACGACGGGCCCCAGACCTCCTGGAGCAGCTGCTTCTGACTGACGAGACGTCCCGTATTGCGGACGAGGACCTCCAGGAGGTGCCACTCGGTCGGGGTCAGGCGGACGTCGCGGCCGTCGCGGTGGACCTTCTTCGCGGCCAGGTCGACGGTGAAGTCGCCGGTGTCCACGGTGACGTCGTCGTCGGCGCCCGCGACCGGCTCCGCACGGCGCACCGCGGCGCGCAGGCGGGCGAGGAGTTCATCCATGCCGAAGGGCTTGGTGACGTAGTCGTCCGCGCCCGCGTCCAGGGCCTCGACCTTCTCGTCCGAGCTGTGCCGGGCCGACAGGACGAGGATCGGGACCCTGGTCCAACCGCGCAGGCCGCGGATCACGTCCACGCCGTCCATATCGGGCAGGCCGAGGTCGAGGACGATCACGTCGGGGTGGCGGGCGGCGGCGAGCTGGAGCGCGGAGGCCCCGTCCGCGGCGGCGTCCACCTCGTACTTGCGCGCCTTGAGGTTGATGACGAGGGCGCGGACGATCTGCGGTTCGTCTTCGACCACGAGCACCCGGGTCATGCGGTCCTGCCTTTCTGCCGATCTGCGATCGGGGTCCGGTCCATGCTGTTCAGTCTGCGCCGAAGTCGGGACGCGAGGGGTACGTACGTCCGGGCTCGTCATGTCGTGGCCGAGGCGTTGAGTTCGGCCGGCGGGCGCTCGGGCGTACGGGCGGCGCGCAGGGTCAGCACCATCGTGAGGCCCCCGCCCGGGGTGTCCTCGGCGCTGAGGGTGCCGCCCATCGACTCGGTGAAGCCGCGCGCCACCGCGAGACCGAGGCCCACCCCGGCGCCGCGGGGCGCGTCCCCGTACCGCTGGAAGGGTTCGAAGACCCGCTCCTTGGCGTCGTCGGGGATGCCGGGGCCGCGGTCCACGACCCGGATCTCGACGCGGTCGCCGATCGCGCTGGCCGAGACCCGTACCGGCTTCCCGCCGGGGCTGTACTTCACGGCGTTCTCCACGATGTTGGCGACCGCCCGCTCCAGGAGTCCCTTGTCGACGCTGACCATCGGCAGCGACTCGGGGATGTCCAGGTCGGCAGCGCCCTCGGGGACGCCGCCGAGCGCCATCGGCACCACCTCGTCGAGGTCGATCTCGCGGATCAGCGGGGTGACCGTGCCGGTCTGCAGCCGGGACATGTCGAGGAGGTTGCCCACGAGGTGGTCGAGCCGGTCGGCGCCCTCCTCGATCCCGGCGAGCAGTTCGGCCTGGTCCTCCTCGGACCACTCGACGTCGTCCGAGCGCAGGGAGGTGACGGCGGCCTTGATGCCGGCGAGCGGGGTGCGCAGATCGTGCGATACGGCGGCGAGCAGGGCGGTACGGATGCGGTTGCCCTCGGCAAGGGTGCGGGCCTGTTCGGCCTCGGTCATCAGGCGCTGGCGGTCCAGTACGACGGCGGCCTGGGCGGCGAAGGCGGCGAGCACCCTGCGGTCCTCGGCGGGCAGCACCCGGCCGGTGAGCGCGAGGGCCATGTGGTCACCGACGGGCATGTCCACGTCGGCGTCCTCGGGCCGCTCGATGGGACCGGCCGTACCGGCGGCGGATCCGACGCTGCCGGCGCGGGTCCACGGGTCGACGTCGCTCTGCCGCTCCAGGAGCGCCACGGACTCCATGTTGAAGGTCTCGCGGACCCGTTCGAGCAGGGCGTCGAGCGTGGTCTCGCCGCGCAGCACGCTGCCGGCGAGGAAGGAGAGGATCTCGGACTCGGCGCGCAGCCGGGCGGCCTGGTGCGTACGGCGGGCCGCGAGGTCCACCACGGAGGCGACCGCGACGGCGACGCCGACGAACACCGCGATCGCCACGATGTTGCGCGGGTCGGCGATCGTGAAGCGGTGCAGCGGTTCGGCGAAGTAGTAGTTGAGCAGGAGCGAGCCGATCGCCGCAGAGGCGAGCGCGGGCAGCAGACCGCCAAGCAGAGCCGCGGCGATCGTCAGGGACAGGAAGAGCAGCATGTCGTTGGCGAGCCCGAGGTCGCCCGGGATCGCGTTGAGCACCAGCGTGAGCAGCGCGGGCCCGGCCGCACCGGCCAGCCACCCGGCGATGATCCGTGCCCGGCCGAGCCGCGCCCCGCGGGCTACGGGCAGTCCGCGCCCCTTGCCGACCGCGTCGTGCGTGACGATGTGGACATCCAGGTCGGGGCCCGACTCCCGGGCCACCGTGGCGCCGACACCGGGCCCGAACACGTACTGCCAGGCCTTGCGGCGGCTGGAGCCGAGCACGATCTGGGTGGCATTGACCCCGCGCGCGAACTCCAGGAGCGAGGCGGGTACGTCGTCACCGATGACGTGGTGGAAGGTGCCGCCGAGGTCCTCGACGAGGGTGCGCTGGAGGGCGAGTTCCTTGGGCGAGGCGTCGGTGAGGCCGTCGCTGCGGGCGATGTAGACGGCGAGCACCTCGCCGCCGGCGCCCTTCTCCGCGAGCCGTGCGCCGCGGCGGATCAGGGTGCGGCCCTCGGGTCCGCCGGTCAGGCCGACGACGATGCGCTCACGCGCCTGCCAGGTCGACTTGATGTTGTGCTCGCCGCGGTACTCCTGTAGGTACTCGTCCACGCGGTCAGCCACCCACAGGAGCGCCAGTTCGCGCAGGGCCGTGAGGTTGCCGATCCGGAAGTAGTTGGAGAGCGAGGCGTCGATCTTGTCCGGCTTGTAGATGTTGCCGTGCGCCATCCGCCGGCGCAGCGCCTGGGGCGACATGTCGACGAGCTCGATCTGGTCGGCGTGCCGGACCACCTCGTCGGGAACCGTCTCACGCTGCCGTACGCCGGTGATCGACTCCACGACGTCGCCGAGCGACTCCAGATGCTGGATGTTCACCGTGGATATGACGTCGATCCCGGCCCCGAGCAGCATCTCGACGTCCTGCCAGCGCTTGGCGTGACGCGAACCCGGCACATTGGTGTGCGCGAGCTCGTCCACCAGGACGACCTGGGGGTGGCGGGCCAGCACCGCGTCCACGTCCATCTCGGTGAACGTGCTCCCCCGGTGCTCAAGCTCGCGGCGCTGGATCTGCTCCAGACCGTGCAGCATCACCTCGGTGCGCGGCCGGTCGTGGTGCTCGACGAACGCGACCACGCAGTCCGTACCGCGCTCGACCCGGCGGTGGGCCTCGGACAGCATCGCGTACGTCTTGCCGACGCCCGGTGCCGCACCGAGATAGATCCGAAGCTTGCCGCGTCCCATGGCCCCATTGTCTTTCAGATCGCCGCCACAGCCTGTTGCCCACGGGTTCGCACCTGCTGCTCACCCTCGGGCGCAGCTCACGATCGGCTGCCTGTGCTGGGTCGACCTTAAGACCGGGAAGTCGGACAAAAGGCGCGGAGGGCGGGAAGGGGGGTCTCTTTGACGGGATTCTGATGGGGTGGGTCGTACGTGGGTGGTGGGGGCTGTGCGCGGTGGGCGGGCCGGGCCGTCCGCGGTGGGTGGTGGGGGCCGTACGTGGGTGGTGGGGGCTGTGCGCGGTGGGTGGGCCGGGCCGTCCGCGGTGGGTGGTGGGGGCTGAGCGCGGAGGGAGGGCCGGGCCGTCCGCGGTCGGCAGCGGTCGGCGCGGACCCCGGGCGCGGCGCGGCAGGCGGGGGCAGCGCGGCGGCCAGGGTCCGATCGGCCTTGGTCAGGTGCCTGCGGCCAGTCGCCTGTGGCCACTCGCCTGTGGTCAGTCGCCGCCCTCGACGATCTCTCCGTCGCTCAGCTCCAGGACGCGGTCCGCGAGGTCCAGCATCGCCGCGTCGTGGGTGGCGACCAGGGCGGTGACCCCTTCGCTGCGTACGACCGCGCGAAGGAGCTCCATGACCGCGTGCCCCGTCTCGGCGTCGAGCTGGCCGGTGGGTTCGTCGCAGATCAGCAGGGCCGGCCGGTTGGCGAGCGCGCGGGCGATGGCCACCCGCTGCTGCTGGCCGCCGGACAGCTCACCGGGGCGCTGCTTGGCGTGGTCGGCGAGGCCCACCAGGGAGAGCAGCAGCGCGACCCGCTCCTCGCGCTCGACGGGGTCGGCCTTGCGCAGCCGCAGCGGTACGCCGACGTTCTCGGCCGCGGACAGGATCGGGATCAGACCGAAGGACTGGAACACGAAACCGATCCGGTCCCGGCGCAGCGCGAGCCGTCCGTTCTCACCGAGGGAGCCGATGTCGAGGCCGTCGACGGTGATCGTGCCGCCGTCGGGCGAGTCGAGGCCTCCGACCAGGTTGAGCAGTGTGGTCTTGCCGGAGCCCGAACGCCCCTTGAGCGCGACGAGTTCGCCGCGCGGCACGCTGAACGACACCCCGCGCAGTGCGTGCACCGCCGCGGCCCCGCTGCCGTACGACCGGTGCACCCCGTCGACGACCACCATCGGCGCACCGTCACCGGCCCCGGCTGTCATCGTCTCCGTGGCGCCGCTCGCGCTCTGTGTCATGCCCAACCCCCCGTACGCTCCTGTGTTCCGCGCCAGTATTCGTCACCGCCGTGCGGGCGGGCAATGGACGAGGTGCTATTCCTCCGCGGGATCCGGCGCCACGGGCCGGTCCGTTGTGCGGTCGGCGGATCCGTCCGTTGTACGGTCGGCGGATCCGTCCGCTGGGTGCGAGGCGGATCCGTCCGTTGCGCGGGCGGCGGACCGGTCCGCCGCCCAGACGCCGACGTGGTCGCTCTCTCCGGTCAGCCGGACCCGCCCTTGCAGCCCGTACCGCTCGACGTACTCCCGTGGCAGCTGCAGCCGGCCGGCGCGGTCGAGGACGGTGAACTCCTCGGCGAACTCCCGCTCCCCGCCCCGCAGCGTCTCCGTCGAGGTGCGCCCGTCGCGGATCCGGACCGTGCGGCGCACCTGCTCGGAGACCTGCGGGTCGTGCGTGACGACGAGGACGGTCGCGCCCAGCTCCTCGTTGGCGCGGCGCAGTGCGGCGAAGACGTCCTCGCCGCTCGCGGTGTCGAGTTCGCCGGTCGGTTCGTCGGCGAGCAGCACCCGGGGTGCGTTGGCGGTGGCGACCGCGACGGCTACCCGCTGCTGCTCGCCGCCGGAGAGCTCGGAAGGCCGGCGGTCGCGGCAGTACGCGAGCCCGAGGGTGCCGAGGAGTTCAGCCGCGCGCTCCTGCCGCTTGCGGCGGGGCACACGGGCGTACTTCATGGGCAGCGCGACGTTCTCCTGGGCGGTGAGATACGGCAGCAGGTTGCGGCCGGTCTGCTGCCAGACGAAGCCGACGGTGGCACGGCGGTAGCCGAGCCGTTCCCGTCGCCGCATGGCGAGCAGATCGTGTCCGGCCACGCGGGCCCGTCCCGCGGTGGGCAGGTCGAGGCCGGACAGGATGGACAGGAGCGTCGACTTACCGGAGCCGGACGCGCCCACGAGGGCCACGCACTCGCCTTCGGTGACGGTCAGGTCGAGCCCTTGGAGGGCCTGCACCTCGACCTCTTCGGTGCGGTAGACGCGGACGAGGTTGTCGCAGACGATCACGCCGTCCTCGGGACCGCGCGCGGGTGCGCGGCGGGCGCGCGCCTCCAGGTCGGCGAGCAGCGGACCGCTCGACTCCCGGTCGGCACCCGCCTGTTCAGGTCGGCTCATGACTCCTCCGTCCGGTGGGGGTGGGATCGATCCGGTGGCCGTCGGTTCGTGGTCGTGCCGTGGCCGTGCCGCGGTCGGGGCGCGGCTGATGTTTCGCCGGGACGCGGCCGGTGTGCCGTCGGGCCGCGGTTGTTCGACCGTCGGTAAGGGGGCGGTCTGAGGTCGATACGAGGCCGTTTCGCGGCCGGTACGCGCCCGATTCGCCGTCGGTACGGGGCCGTTTCGCCGTCGGTACGGGGCCGTTTCGCCGTCGGTACGCAGCCGTCTCGCGGCCGGAACGCCGCCACTCCAACGTCGGTACGGCGACGTTTCGCGGTCGGTACGCGGCCGTTCCGCCGTCGGTACGCATCCGTTCCGCGGTCGGAACGCAGCCGCCCCACGACGCGACGGATCCGTGCCCTCGCCGATACGCGCCCGTTTCGTCGTCGGTACGCCACCGTCCCATCGCCGATCCGGCACCGTCCCGCCCCACCTCACTCATCCCCCCTCCCCACGCGCAGCACCGCACCCAGCCCACGCCGCCTCCCCAGCAACGTCTCCACCCCGACCGCCCCCATGACCAGCAGGCCGCATCCCGCGCCGAGCACCACGGTCAGGAGTACGTCGGCATGCAGCCCCGGGTCGCCGGGGCCGCCCGTGAACTCCCCCAGGTCCAGGGCCGGTCCGAGCAGCGAGGGCAGCGCGAGGCCGAGCGCCGTGCCGCCCACGACCGCCGCGAGCACCATCGGCAGCAGCTGCAGCAGATGCAGCACCGCCGTCTGCCGGTCACCGAGCCCCATCGTCCGCAGCCGGGCGGCCGTACGCCCGCGCGCCGGGGCGGAGAGCAGCAGCTCGAGGACCAACGCGAGCAGTGCGAGGACCACGGCGAGCGCGGTGCAGGCGGTGTGGGCGCGGGTCAGGGCGCCCACCAGGTCGTCGTCCGCGACGCGGGCCAACTCCTCGTCCAGGATGAGCAGTTCCCCGGGGCTGACGTCGGGAGCGGCCCGCGGGACGAGGCTGCGCAGCCGGTCCGCGCGGATCCCGTCCCCGTACAGCAGCAGGGCGCTCTGCTCGAACTGGTCCTCGGGCACGCCCCGCAGCGCCCGCAGATCGGCGAGCAGCAGCTGCTCGGGCAGTTCGGCGGTGTGCAGCGGCCCGAGCGCATGGTCGCCCGCGGCCGCGTCACTGAGCACCCCGGTGACCTGGAGCTGCAGCTTTCTGCCGCCGAACTCCGCTTCGAGCCGTTCCCCGACCCGCGGCCCACCGCGCGCGAGCACGGGGACCGCACCGTCCGAAGCGGGCAGGGCGGCTGTGGCATGAGCGGCGGCCGAGTCGGGTGCGGCCTTGCGCAACGCCTCCGTATCGACGGCGAGGAGACTGGTCGAGCCGTACGCGGCGCCGCTCGAGCTGTTGCGCGGACTGATGCGCAACTCGCCCACCCGGGCGGAGTGTTCGACCCCCCTGGCACGCGCCAGCTCCTCCGCCGCCGCCGGGTTGAACCCGGCACCGAGATACGCGGCGTCCGCGCCGACCCGCCACCGCGCGCCCTCCTCCCGCCCTTCGGCGAGCGTCCCGGCCACGAGCCCGCCGAACACCGCGCCGGCGAGCGTGACCACCAGGACGAGCAGGGCGAGCGCCCGCGCGGGCGCCTCCTTGGCCGCGCGCAGCAGCCCGATCAGGGCCACGGTCCCGCGGCGGCGCGCGGCCGCGCGGGCGAGCAGCCGTACGGGCAGCGGATAGCAGCGCACCAGGACCACCACGGTGGCGAGCCCCAGGAGCGCCGGCACGGCGGCGAGCAGCGGATCCGGTCCGGCCTCCGCCCTGGTCCCGCGCGAGCGCAGCGCCCACACCCCGGCCGCCGCGAGCAGCAGCAGCGCTGTTTCGGCGACGGCCCGCCGGCCCCGTACCGCCGAAGTCCTCTCGCGCAGCAGGGCCCTGTCCCGTACGGCGAAGAAGGTGACGAGCGGCAGGAGCAGCCAGCAGCCGAACGCCGCCAGCGCACCCAGGCCCGTCGCCGCGCCCTCGCCGACCCGTGAGGCGGCCGCGAGACCGGCCGCGAGACCGAGCAGTAGGCCGGGCAGGGTGTGCAGGGCACGCGCGGCCGCGAGACCGAACGCCGATGCGCCACGGGCCCGTTGGAGCCGGTGCACGTCGAGCCGGCGGCGCAGTGCGAGGAGCGCCGTGACGACCGCGGCGGCGAGCGCGACGACGGCGAGAGTGGCGAATCCGAAGGCCACGACGGCCTGGCCCTGGCCCCACTGGCGACTGAACTCGTCCAAGGCGACGGGCAGTCGGGAGGTGAAATCGAGACCGCTGCTGGGGTTCAGACCGAGTTGGCATTCGACCCCACCGAACATGGCCATGTCGCAGAACTGCTCCGGGGCCACCTCGCTGGTCTCGACGAGGGCGCGCTGAAGTTCCTGTCGCCCCTCGGCCCCCGCGGACTGCCGGGCCTCCGCTTCGTTCAGGTGCAGCCGCATGCCCCACTGGACGGAGAGCTGAAGGCCCGCCTGTGCCTGCAGCTCGAGGATGGACCCGGGTGCGGTGAGCGCCATCGCCTGGTGCGGCCTCGCGGCGCTGTCGGCGCTGTCGGCGCTCTCAGCGCTCTCAGCGCTGTCGGCGCTCTTCAACGGCGCGACGAGGAGCGGCTCCTGACGCCAAAGGCGCGTATCGCCGCCCGTGGCGAAGACGCCCACGACCACCGCGGTCGCCTGGATGCCCTGCTGCCCGTCCCGGCCCAGCTCGAGCCGCTGGCCGACGCGCAGCTTCAGGCCGTCCCGGGTGGCTTCCGAAACGGCGATTTCCGGGGTACCGGTCCTGGCGCGCGGGGCGCGGCCCTCGACGTAACCGCCCTTGCGGGGCGCGTCGGTGGCGTGCATCAGTGAGAGGCGTGCGGGCCCGGCAGCCGTGTCGGCATCGACACCGGGCAGGACGAGCCGCGCGGAATCGGTGCGCAGCTCGCCGGGCAGCTCGGGTGAGGCCCAGGAATAGGATTCGAGCTCGTCGCCGACGTCGATCATGGCATCGGCGAGCCGCCCGCCCGGGTCCACGACGTTCTCCGGTGCGACGTCGAGACGCACGCTGTACGTGACGCCGGGCGCCGTGTCCTGCGCCTGGACCAGCCGGTCGGCGAACGCCCGTCCGGCCAGCTGCTCGATGAAGGCCGGTGCGGCGGCCGTGACAGCGGTGAGCAGGGCGGTCAGCAGCGCCAGACAGGCCAGCAGCGGAAGGTCACCGCGCATACCCCGGAGCGAGAAGCGCTTCATCCGCGCCCCTCCCGCCCTGCACGACCACACCCGCCAGCGCACCCCTCCCGCCGTACGCGGCCACACCCGATGCCGCGGCCCTCCCGAAGCGCACGGCCACACCCGACACCGCGCCCCTCCCGCCGTACGCGGCCACACCCGACACCGCGCCCCGAGCCGACGGCCGCGCGGGGCCCATCGCCCGAAACCTCCCGCCCCACCCCCACCCCGCCGAGGAAGGGCACGCCCCCCGCCACACCCGCCGCAAAACCGACCCCCCCGCGAATGGGGGGGC
>NZ_JBEPEW010000070.1:0-41452 GCF_040300965.1 Streptomyces mesophilus
CACACCTCCCCGCGCCCGCGGGCGCTGTCCCCCCTCCCCCCCCCCCACCCCCGCGACCGGTCCCTCCGCGGCGGTCCGGGCGTCGGTGAGCGTGGCGGCGAGGCGCTTCGGGGCGCGGTGCGCCCAGGAGGCGTGGACGAGCGCGTTGAGGTCCTTGCCGTTGATGTCCTCGAGCGGCACGCGGAACCCGATCGGCTTGCCCATCCGCTCGAGACGCTCACCGCTCGGGTGCGCGGCGAGGGCCTCCTCGGCGGCTGCGTCCGGGAGCTGCAGCTGGACCTGCCCGTCCTTGGTGACGGAGGCGAACCCTTTCCCCCGTACGGCGAAGGACACCATTCCGAAATGCGTGCCCTCCTCCACCTCGGGAAGTCCGAGAGCGGCTTTGCGGAGCTGGGCGACAGTGGTCATGCGGGAAGTCTGGCACGGGGCGGTGACACGCCCGGAGCGGCAAGCCGGGGGCCGCGCGGTGCGGTGGGTAGCGTGCGGGCTCGGCGCCGGGTCCGGCGCGGCGCCGCGTTCGGCTCCAGGTGGCGACGGTCGTCCGGTCGCGATGGCCGTCGGTCCCGTGCCGGTCAGGCCATCGAGATCGCTGTCTTCGTCAAGAGGCCTGCGGCCTGAGGGTACGCCGGGGGACGGGCAGCTCGGCCAGGATATGCGGGACCGCCTCGCGCAGCTCGGTGAAGTGGCGGTGCACGCCGTCGACCGCGCTCTCGGTGTTCACGCCCCACACCGTCATCCCGGCCGCGAGCCCGGACCGCACGCCTGACGGGGCATCCTCGATGACCAGGCACTCGGCCGGCTCGGCGCCGAGCAACGCGGCCGCCTGGAGATAGGGGACGGGGGAGGGCTTGCCCTCCTCGACCGCCGCCGCGTCCACGACGATCTCCGGCAGGGGCAGCCCTGTCCGCTGGAAGCGGCCGCGCACCCGATGCTCGTAGTTCGAGGTCACCAGAGCCCAGGTCCCCTCGCCCAGGGCATGCAGCAGGTCGGCGGCGCCGTCGAACGCCCCGTACACCCCGGTGCGGACGTCGTCGTCCTCCAGCGCGTGCAGGACGGCCAGGCACTCGCGCGCATCGTGCCCCGGAGCAACCTCGGCGAAGGTCTCCATCGGCCGCGTCCGCAGCGCCACCCGATGGACCTCGTCCGCGTCCAGTCCGTACTGCTCGGCCCAACTCGCCCACACCCGGCGCTGGTTGCTCACCGCGTCGATGAGTGTGCCGTCGACATCGAAGAGCACGTACTTGAAGCGGCCCCGCCCCTGTTCACCATTCACGTATGGATCATGCCAGGCGCACCCCGACGACATGCCCGCCGTGCCTGTTCCAAGCGGTCCGGGAGCACTGAGCATGCCCTGTCAGTGCTCCCGAGCCGCTTGGGCGAGGTGCCTACGTGCCGGGACCGTGCAGTGGCGTCCGCGAGGAAATGCTTCAGGCAGGGCATCGGCCCATTGCAGATGGGGCAATTGGTCGGCGTGGGCGTGGTCATCCCTTCCCCCTCTTGCTCGCCTGCGCTCGCTCCGTGTCGTCGATGGACTCTCGGACCTCTGCCGGCGGTCCGCGCGGGCACCTGCTTCTCGAGTTCTCAGTGCGGCGGGAACGCACGCGTGCGCGTCCAGGGTTTCCTCGAACTCCGGCCGCGCCCGCCTTCGCCGTGCAGGAAGACGTCGATGACCGTGCGCCGGTTGCTCGCGACGCTTCGGTTTCCGAGAGGGAGCCGGCAACGCTTTCTCGCCGCAAGAACATCAAGCCACGTCGGACAACCCCTAGCCGTTGACCGGTGCGGCCGACCTGGCGGCCCGCTCGATCTTCGCGCGGTGGGCCGCACGGGCTTCCTCGTCGATCTCCTGCTCGTGTTCGGCGCGCAACCCGGTCCGGCCGTCGAGGCCCTCGCGCAGGATGTCGGCGTGCCCGGCATGCCGGACGGATTCGCTGAGGACATGGAGCATGACGGCGAACAGGTTCGTGTTGGAATACGGACCCGGCCACCACGGCACGTGTCCGGCGGCGTCGAGGGGGAGTGCGTCGATCGTCGCGTCCGAGTGTTCCCACGTGCGCCGGTAGAACGCGATGATCTGATCGCGGGTCTCGTCCTCGGCCGCCCACTGATCGCTGCCGTCGGAGTCCTGCCAGTGGGGCAGCGGTTCCGGGGAGGTCCGGTCGAAGACCTCGCCGAAGTACCTGGCCTCGACGGTGGCCACGTGTTTGACCAGGCCGAGGAGGTTGGTCCCGGTCGCCGTCAAAGGCCGGCGGGCGTCGTATTCGGACAAGCCGTCGAGTTTCCAGAGCAGCGCCTCGCGGTCCCGCCGCAGTCTGCTGTGCAGGTGGTTCTTCGCGAACTCATCGATCATGCGGCATGAGCCTGCCATGCGCCGCCCGTGGTCTCAAGATCCCGTAGGTGGTCCGCGACGACTGCCGGCGCCGAGGCCCGGCCATGCTCATCATCGAGGTGTCGAACCGACCAGGACCCGACCGCCTTTGGCGTGACGCGGAGGAGACCAAGCCCATGCGGGACAGCACGTACGACTGGCGTAGCGAGCTCGGCCTCGAGCCCCACGGCGAAGGCGGCTACTTCCGGCGTATCCACACCAGCTCTCATACGATTCCCGCGCCGCGGGGCGAGCGTCCGCTGGCCAGCTCGATCTACTACCTGCTCGACGAGTCCCAGCCGTCCGGACTGCTGCATCGCAACCGCAGCGACATCCTGCACTTCCTGCTGGACGGTGGGCCCGTCGAGTACGTGACGGTGGATCCGGAGGGCGCGCTCACCCGGACCCGGCTCGGGGACGCGGCCCTGTTCCTGGCCGTGCCGGGAGGATGGTGGAAGGCCAGCAGGCTGCTCGACGGGGGGCGCCATGCGCTGGTCGCGGAGGTCGTCACCCCGGGCTTCGACTACGCCGATCACGAGTACGCCACGCCGGCCGTGCTCGCCGAACTCCCGCATATCGCCGAGGCGTTGAAGCCGTTCCTGCGCACCTAGCGGCTCCATGCGAAAGGCGCCGACTCGGTGAGTGCGGCGCCTTCGGTGGCGGGTCGATCAGGCGGGCAGCGCGGCCTCGATCGCCGCCACCAGCTCCTCCGCCTCCGGTTCCGTACGCGGGCGGAAGCGGCCCAGGATCTCGCCGGACGGGCTGATCAGGAACTTCTCGAAGTTCCACTGGACGTCGCCCGCCGCGCCCTCCGGGTCCGCCGTCTGCGTCAGCTCCGTGTACAGGGGGTGGCGGGAGGCGCCGTTGACGTCCAGCTTCTCCAGGAGCGGGAACGTCACGCCGTACGTCGTCGAGCAGAAGCTCTCGATCTCCTCGGCCGTGCCCGGCTCCTGGGCGCCGAACTGGTTGCACGGGGCGCCGATCACCGTGAAGCCGCGGTCCGCGTAGCGCTTCTGGAGGCGTTCCAGGCCCTCGTACTGCGGGGTGAGGCCGCAGCGGGAGGCGACATTGACGAGCAGGATCGCCTTGCCCTTGTGGTCGGCCAGGGTGGTGTCCGCGCCGGTGAGGGTGCGCAGCGGGATGTCGTACAGGCTCATCGGGACTCCTCGTGAGGGGCGTGTGTGAGGGGGCGATTCATGGGGTCTTCCAGCGCTCGGCAGGCGCTCTTCGCATCCTACGCAGCGGAAAGAAGGGGAAAGAGGCAGCCCGTGTGTCGCTGTCTCTTCCCCATTACTGAAACAAGTTCTACTGTGTGCGCCGCCAAGGACAGCCAGATCCAGGAGGGGCCGTGCACCTCGAATACACGCCTGAGCAGCAGCAGTTGCGCGCCGAGCTGCGTGCGTACTTCGCCGAGCTGGTGCCGGACAACGCCTACTCCCGGTACGAGGACCCGGCCGAGCAGAAGCGGTACTACCGCGAGACCATCCGGCGGCTGGGCCGCGACGGCTGGCTCGGCGTGAGCTGGCCCAAGGAGTACGGCGGCCGTGGGCTGAGCCCCATGGAGCAGTTCATCTTCTTCGACGAGGCCGCGCAGGCCAACGTGCCACTGCCGATCATGGGTCTGAACACCGTCGGCCCGACGATCATGCAGTTCGGCACCGAGGAGCAGAAGTCGTACTTCCTGCCGAAGATCCTGTCCGGGGAGATCGACTTCGCGATCGGGTACAGCGAGCCCGACGCGGGCACGGACCTCGCCGCCCTGAAGACGCGGGCGGTGCGTGAGGGTGACGAGTACGTCGTGAACGGGCAGAAGATCTGGACGACGAACGGCGACACCGCGGACTGGGTGTGGCTGGCCGTGCGCACCGATCCGGACGCGCCGCCGCACAAGGGCATCACCATGCTGCTCGTGCCGACCAGCGACCCCGGCTACTCGTGCACCATCATCAACACGCTCGCCTCGCACGACACCACGGCCAGCTACTACGAGAACATCCGGGTGCCGGTCGGCCGGCGGGTCGGCGAGGAGAACAAGGGCTGGCGGCTGATCACGAACCAGCTCAACCACGAGCGCGTCACGCTCGCCGCCCACGGCACCATGGCGATCCGCGCCCTGCACGACGTACAGAAGTGGGCCGAGGAGACCAAGCTCGCCGACGGCCGGCGCGTGCTCGACCTCGGCTGGGTGCGCAAGCGCCTCGCGATGACGCACACGAAGCTCGATGCGATGAAGCTGCTCAACTGGCAGATGGTGAACGCCGTCCAGAACGGCACACTCACCCCGCAGGACGCCTCGGCCGTCAAGGTGTACGGATCCGAGGCGCGCCGGGACGCGTACGCCTGGCTGATGGAGGTCGTGGGCTCGGCCGGGCCGCTCAAGGAGGGCTCGGCGGGGGCGGTGCTCCACGGCGAGCTGGAGCGCGGCTACCGCAGCGCTGTGATCTTCACCTTCGGCGGCGGCAACAACGAGATCCAGCGCGAGATCATCTCCTGGATCGGTCTCGGGATGCCGCGCGTGCGGCGCTGAGCCCCAACCCGCGGCGGCCAGGTGGCGGCGTACGGCGCAGCGCCCCGCGAACGCCGACGGTCAGCTCACGTGGTCCGGAATCCAGTTGCCGTGGAATCCCACCGGCACCCGGACCGGCAGATGGACGCGCGCGAGGGGCTCGCCGCCCAGGTCCTGGGCGGCGAGGACCACCAGGTCCGTGGCGCCGCGCTCGGGATCGAATACGTACGACAGGATCCACCCGTCGTCCTCGGCTCCGCTGTCCGTCGACGGGACGAAGACGCCTTCGCCGACGTCCCCGTCCCGGTGGAAGCGATGCACCTCGCTGCTGCCCCGTTCCAGGTCGAACTTGATGATGCCGACGCCGACTTGGGTGAGATCGGGTGCTGGTGATGTGGGGGAGAGGAGATGGCGGCGGGCGCGCTCGGCGGCGTATCCGTCGGTGGGTTCGAGCACTCCGTAGCCGTACCGGTGGACGCCGGTCTCGCGCCGCGGGTCGATCCGCGGGAACTCCACGGCACGCTCGTCGAGTCCGTCCTCGCGCACTGTCCCGGCCGCCAGGTCGACGGTCCAGCGGACGAGCCGTGGCGGTGTCTCGTCGGGTCCTCGGCTGTCCTGCCCCGCGAACATCCGGTCGTAGCGCACGAGATGAATGGTGATCCGCCCCGCGCCGTCCTCGTACGCGTTCATGGGGTGGAAGACGAAGCACGGTTCGATCTCCAGCCACCGCACGTCCTCGGCCCGTCCCTCACGCGGCAGCACGCCGAGCCGGGGCGTGCGCTGGGGATCCCAGACATAGGGCATCGTCGATGGGGAGGTGGCGGGATCGCTGAAGACCACGGGCAGGTCGTACAGGAGCACGTGCGACGAGGTGAGCGAGAAGTCGTGCATCATCGGCCGCCCGTCGACGGGGATGTCCACCGACGTGCGTACGCGCCCGTCGACCCCCACGACCAGATACTGCACATACGGGTACGCCCAGCAGTACGCCACGGCGTGCAGCTCACCGCTGACCGGGTCGAGCGTGGTGTGCGCGGCGAACCCACCCGGCAGAGTGCCCTGGAAGTCGTACGGTCCAAGGGTGTTGAGATCGCCGTCCAGCTCGTAGGGCAGCGCCCCGCCCTCGACGGTGGCGAGGCAGCGGCCGGCGAAGTTCAGGATGTGGGTGTTCGGCGCCGTATCCATGTCCAGGTGGCGCGGTCCGTGCAGCGGCTTGTCGCCGAGCGCGGTCGCCATCGCGTCGCTGCGCACCCACCGGTTCCGGTACCACTGCGCCCGTCCGTCCCGCAGCCGCACTCCGTGCACCATGCCCGGCCCGCTGAACCAGTGGTAGGTCGCCGGGTCGTCGAGATTCAGCGGATTGGGTCCGTTGCGCAGATACCGTCCCTCGAGACCGTCGGGGATCCGGCCGCTCACGGGCAGGTCATGAGCGGTGACCTCCTCGCGTACGGGAGCGAACAGCCCACGCAGATACGGATTTCCCTGATCGGCCATGACGGCCTCCTCGACGGGTCCGGCAGAGCGGTGGCCCCTGACTCCACCATCCAGCGAAACCCGGTCCGGGTCGAGCCCTGCCGGGCACCCCGGCTCGGTTGAATTCTCAGCTCCCGGTGGCGCCCGTCGGCCTCGTCGCAACCCATCGGGTTCGGTCGCCCGTCACGGCGAGCCGGCCGACTGCAGGCGCCGCAGGACGGCGCGCAGTTCACGCCGCACGGGCTCCGGGAGCGGCTCGTCGCCGGCGGCAGCGACCAGGGCGGCCGCCACGAGCCGCAGCTTCACGTTGGAGCGCTGCGACAACTCCACCAGCAGACCCCAGGCCCGATCGCTGGAACACGGTGCAAGCACCATCAGCATGCCGCGTGCCTGGTCGATCACCGCACGGCTGGCCATGGCCCGGCTCAACTGTTCATTGAGAGCCCGTAGTTCGAGGACCTCGGCTGCGAGGGGATCCACCGCCTCCGCCTCGGGGACAGCCGTGAGCCTTCGACGGGCTTCGGGAGCCGTGATCGCCTGCTGCATGGCGCATCCCTCGTCACGCAGGTGGTCATCGGCGGGCAAGTTGCCTCTCGCCCCCGGCGCCGGGCTGGTAGGTGAGGCCGTAGTGCTGGAAGATCGCTGCCTCCTGCTCGGCCGGGAGGATGTCGTCCGTCCCGATCGAAGGTGCCTTGCGCACCAAGGATTTGACGTACCGGACCCGCAGATGGTCCGGCCCCGCAACGGCTTCGTCGAGGGGGACGAACAGCAGCCGGTGCCGGGTCGGCAGGCCCGTCCGCACGGTGACCATGGCGGGCTCGTCCGTGGTGGTGTCCACATAGACCGATTCGAGTACGCCGATCTTGTGTCCCTCGGCGTCCACCACGTTGCGGTCGCGCCACTCGCGGATGTCAGCTGTGCGGATCATGTTCCGGCCCTTCCGGGAAGTTCGCCCGATGCTCGGCGCCAGGTCATCGGCGCTGTGCTGTGTGCAGTCGCCGCAGCGCCTTGCGCAGTGCTACGTGCAGATGGCGGGGCAGCTGTGCCCCGTCCGAGGTGGCCACGAGGGCCGCGGCGACTTCGCGGAGCCTGAGGTCACACTGGCGTGAGACATCCACCAGCAGACTCCTGGCCTCTCCACGGGTGCACGGAGTCAGGGCCATCACCATGCCGCGTGCCTGGTCGATCACCGCACGTCCGGCCAGTGTCGGCGCAGTGAGTCGTTCTCCGCGCGCAGCATGGCGACGGCCGGCGCCAGGGCCTGATCTCCCCATGCCATCCGGGCCTTCAGTGCCCAGCGCTCTTCCCTGACCGTGACCGTCGGGTTCATGGCGTCCGTCCGGTGATGGTGCCGGCTCGGTCACGGCGGTCTTCGGCAATGGCAGTGACGGCGGACAAGGGGATCACGGCGGGCCTTCCCGCGCGAAGGGTCCCCGCTCGCGTGGTGCTGCGAGTCAGAGGGAATTGGTCGCTGCCGGGGGCTCGGGCTTCACTCAACAGGGTAGTCCTGCGCAGAGGTTGGAGATAGCTTCCGGCGGCAGCCCGTACGGCCCGGCGCCGGAACCGGCCTGTAGGGAGGCTCGGTTGGTGCCTCCGATCGTGGCAGCCGATGAGCAGTGCAGGTGCAGGTGCAGGCTCAGGCTCAGGATCAGTGGCGCGCGAACTGGACCCGGGTGGGTTGCGCGACGTTCGGCCGCACCGCGACTCCCGTGACGGTCAGCCGTTCGCCGTAGATGTCGGTCAGCCGGACCGTGCCACCGCACCCGCTGCCGTTCTCGGAGAGGAAGTAGTTGTACGCGGTACGGGGCAGCCGCCGCCAGCCGTTCGGGGTCCGGACCTCAAGCCCGGCCACGGGATTGCGGTGGCCGATCGCCTGGACGGCGCACCAATGACGGCTGGAGCCCGTCTTGTACCGCAGGGAGATCGTCTCCGAGGTGCCGGGGCTCACCAGACTCCATGTGATGAGGATCCGGCCGACCTCGAGGTCGGCGAGCTCGGCGAAGGCCTGTTGGCTGAGGTCGAGTTGCCCGGGTGCGCAGGGCAGCGGGCATTCATTGGTGATGCGTACGGTGATCGATTTGCCGTTGGCCGCGCGGACGAGCACATGGGCGCCGCACGCCTTGGCCGTCTCGTAGTCGGTGGTGTTCATGGCCGCGATCATGAGGTCGGGGCTGGGGCCGAACAGACAGGCGCCGTCCCCGTCCGCGGCCTCGTACGCGGTGGCCACGCCCTTGTACGGGGTGCCGGGCTGGATCCGGCCCGCCTGCGAAGCCGTGGCGGGCTCTCGGGAGGACCGCGCTGTCTTGGTGGGCGACGGGGGCGCCGGCTCGGTGCTCGCGGAACGCTTCGGGGCGGGGGAGCTCGTTCCAGCCGTCGTCGGGGTCGGGGCTTCGGCGGCCGTGGTGGCGCCCGCGGGCGTGGTCGTGTTGGTGGCGGACCGAGCGTCGGTATCGCGGCCGGGGAGCAGCGCCATGAGCAGGGAGGCGAGCACGCCGGCGCAGATCACCGCCGCGGCGGCGCCGAGTATGAGCCTGCGTCGGTGTCTGCGCTGCCGCGCGGCCTGTCTCGGTGTGGTCATGTTCCGTCCGTCCGCGATGTCGAGCCGATGGTGCACTGCTGAGTGGCCGCCGTGCGCGCAAAGGTTGCCGAGGACTTCCGGGGTCTCACAAGGAGAACGGGCGCTGCTCGCGCCCGACGTCACCTGCTGGTCGTACGGCGGCGGCAAGCCGCGCTCCCGGAGGCGTACGGGCCTCATGCGGCGCGCGCGGTCGCAGCCTCGGGAAAGCAGTGGTGAACCAGAACTGCCGCGCGGCACCACACGCCTGCCCCGCCCGGAATGCGAGCCCTCGAGTGGTCGGGAAGTGTGGCGTCGAAGTACGTCCGCGCCACAGTCAGGGGCAGCACCATGGAGATCGGCAATCTGGAGGCCACGGTCGACGGGCTGATGGACAGCCTGCGCGCCGACCTCGAACGGCTCGCCGCGATCCCCTCGATCGCGTTCCCGGGCTTCCCGCCCGAACCGCTCGAACAGGCCCATGACCTGGTGGTGGAGCTGCTGCGCGGCGCGGGCGTCCAGCACATCGAGCGGCTCGACCTGCCGGACACGGCACCTGCGGTGTACGCGCACATCCCGCCGCCCGACCCGGGCGCACCCACCGTCCTCCTGTACGGGCACTACGACGTGCAGCCGCCGGGTGACGAGTCCTCCTGGCTGTCCCCGCCCTTCGTGCCCACCCCCACCGACGACCCCGGCGGCGGGCTGCGGGCGCGGGGGATCGCCGACGACAAGTCGAATGTGATCGCCCACCTCGGGATGCTCCGGGTCTTCGGTGGCCGGCCTCCGGTCGGGATCAAGATGATCATCGAGGGGCAGGAGGAGTACGGCAGCCCCTTCGACGACTATCCGCCCACCGACCCCGAACGCTTCGCGTGCGATGCGATGGTCATCGCCGACCTCGGCAATCTGCGCCCGGGCACCCCGACGCTCACGACCGGGCTGCGGGGCGCCGCGGAGGTCGTCGTCGAGGTACGCACCCTGGACGAGCCCCGGCACAGCGGCGAGTTCGGCGGCGCGGCGCCCGACGCCCTGCTCGTACTCCTTCGGGCCCTCGCCTCCCTGCACGACGACAAGGGCGATGTCGCCGTACCCGGGCTGCGCCGCGACGAGTGGAGCGGGGCGGGCTACACCGAGGACGAGTTCCGCTCGCTCGCCGGCGTCCAGGAAGGGCTGCCGCTGATCGGGTCGGGTGGGCTGGGAGAGCGGCTGTGGTCCGGGCCCGCGATCACCGTGATCGGCCTGGACGCGCCGAGCGTCGAACACGCGGCGTCCGCCGTGGTGCCGTACGCCCGGGCCAAGCTCAACCTCCGGTTCCACCCGCTGCAGGACCCCAAGGACGCGCGCGACAAACTCGTGGAGCATCTGCGGGCACAGCGGCCCTTCGGCATCCCACTGACCGTCACCCCCGGCGACACCGGCCCCGGATACGAGGCGGCCACCGGCGGACCGGCCTACGCAGCGGCCCGCAGCGCACTGCAGAAGGCCTGGGGCAAGGAGGCCGGATACGTCGCCACCGGCGGCTCCATCCCGCTGGTCAACGGTCTCGCGCAAGCCGCTCCCGACGCCGAAGTGCTGCTCTTCGGCGCCCAGGACGGCATGTGCAACCTGCACGCCCCCAACGAGCGCGTGCTGCTCTCCGAGCTCCGCAACACCGTCGTCGCGATGGCGGCCTTCGTCACCGAGTACGCGGAGGACTACCGCGGTCGTACGGGTGCACCGGGAGCCACCTCGTGAGCACCACCGACACCCGGGCGCCCGAACAGGAGCCGGAGAAGAAGAAGTTCACGTTCCCGAGCGCCCTGACCATCCTCGCGATCGTCACGATCGGCGTGTGGCTCCTTGCGTTCCTGATCCCGGCCGGGCAGTACGACCGCAACGAGGACGGCGGCCCGATCGAGGGCACGTACCACCGCGTCCCGTCCGGGCAGTCCTTCGTCGACCGGCTCAACGACCTGTTCCTGGCGCCGGTCAACGGTCTGTACGGCGTGCAGGACGAGAAGACCGGCCAGGTCGGCCCGGACATGGTGGGCTCGCTGTACGGCAGCGCGGGCGTCTTCCTGTTCGTGCTCGCCATCGGCGCGTTCATCACCGTGGTCTTCGCGACCGGCGCGCTCGACCGCGGTATCGCCCGCCTCGCGCACCGGCTGCGGGACCGCGGTGCGCTCCTGATCGCCGGTGTGATGGTGGTGTTCTCGCTGCTCGGCACCGTCGAGGGGTTCGCCGAGGAGACCCTCGGGTTCTACGGACTGCTCGTACCGATGATGCTCGCGCTCCGGTTCGACCGGATGGTGGCCGTGGGCACGGCCATTCTCGGCGCCGGTGTGGGAGTGATGTGCTCTACGGTCAACCCGTTCGCGACCGGTGTCGCCTCGTCCGCCGCCGGGATCTCGCTCGGTGACGGCATCGTGCTGCGCTTCGCCATGTGGATCGTGCTCACCGCCGTGACCATCGCGTACGTGGTGCGGTACGCCAAGCGCGTACAGAAGGATCCGTCGAAGTCGATCGGCGGCTTCCAGCCCGGGGACCGGGAGCAGGCCGCGCAGGCCACCGTGGGTGAGCCGCCCGAGCTGACGCGGCTCCACAAGGGCGTGCTCGTCATGGTCGGCCTGGTCTTCGCCTTCATGATCTTCTCGGTGGTGCCCTGGTCGAGCGCGCTGAGCGGCAAGGCCGACGCCACGCCGTACGGCTGGGAACTGGGCTGGTCCTTCCCGCAGTTGGCCGCGCTGTTCCTGGTCGCTGCCGTACTCGTGGGCCTCGTGGCGCGGATGAACGAGCCCAAGCTCAGCTCGACGATCATCCAGGGCGCGGCGGACTTCATCTCGCCCGCCCTTGTCATCATGCTGGCCCGCGGCGTCACAGTGATCATGAACAACTCGAAGATCACGGACACGGTCCTGCACTCCATCGAAGGCGTGGTCAAGGGCACCTCGTCCGCGCTGTTCGCGATCATCGTGTTCGTGGTGAACCTGCCGCTGGCGTTCCTGATCCCCTCCACCTCGGGGCACGCGACCCTCACCATGCCCATCCTCGCGCCGCTCGCCGACTTCGCGGGCGTCTCGCGGGCCGTGGTGGTCACGGCCTGGGCGGCGGCCAGCGGCTGGATGAACCTGTGGGTGCCGACCACGGCCGTGACCATCGGCGGTGTGGCCCTGGCGAAGGTCGGCTACGACAAGTACCTGCGGTTCGTCTGGCCGTTGCTGGCGATTCTGTTCGTGCTGATCTGCGGGTTCCTGGCGTTGGGTGCGGCGGTGACCTGAGGGGCCGCGCAGGGGCGGCCCGAACTGCCGTGGGGCGGCGAACGAAACGCACACAGTCGGCGTCCAAGGGGCATGACACGGAGAATGAGTGCCGCCGCGCTGGTCCTGCCCGCCCTGCTGCTCCTCACCGGCTGCGGTGCATCCGCGGCGGCTTCCGGCCCGGGAGCGGAGTCAGGACCGGACGCTTCGCTGCCCGCCCGCAACGCCGGTGAGACCGGCTGGGAGCCGGCCAAGCCGCCGCGCAAGGTCGAGCCGGGGAAGTGGTATCCGCACGACTTCAGCTCCCACTGCGGTTTGCACAGCACCGAGTTCGCAGGCCGCACCTGGCTGGTGCACGTCGTGCGCACAGATCTGGAATCGCCGCTCGCCCCGCGTGAACTGTCCGTCGCGCAGCCCGTGCTCGCGGGATACATCAAACTGGAGAGCCCCGACCTCGCCGTCTTCGTCTCCGCCGCGCTGCCGCCCGTCGAACTCCAGCCGGGAGAGACGGATTCCGTCTGCATGTGACGGCACCCCGGTGTGAACGAAAACGGTGCGCGCCACGTCCTTGGAGCATGAAACGCCGCCGCATACTCGCCGCCTTCGCGCTGCCGGCCGCCCTGCTGTTCGCGGGCTGCGCGGACAACCCCACCGGTACGCCCGGCACCTCGCTCAGCGCGGAACGAGCCCGGTCCACCCCGACCTCGTACCCGGGAGACGAAGAGACGCTGCCCCCGCGCGAGCCCGCCGACGACCTCGACCCGGTCCAGGGACCGGACAACCCCAGGACCGGGACCTGGTACCCGCACGATCTCTTCTCGCACTGCGGAGCCGAGAGCACCCGCTTCGCCGGCAAGTCGTGGATCCTGCACGCCGTGCGCACGGACCTCACCTCGCCCGTGCCGCCCGACGAGAACGCCGGCCGGCACGCCTCCTTCAACTTCCTGGCCGGGTACATCCAAGTGCAGGAGGACGACCACGCGATGTTCGTCTCCTCGCAGCTGCCGCCCCTGGAGTTCGTGCCCGGCACATCGGATCGTGCCTGCGACTGACCCGGGCGGCGTGGCTGCGCCTAATCTGAAAGCGGAGGTGGGGCGTATGCGGGAGGCGGATCCCGGGTTGTTCGGACCCGAATCGGTGACCTGGCAGATGCACGGGGACCCCATGATGTGGGTGGCCGGGGTGCGGGCGCTGTATCTGCAGGCGCTGCATCCGCGGGCGGTGCGGGGCGTCATGCAGAACTCGGACTTCCGCAAGGACGCCTGGGGGCGGCTCCTTCGGACCGCGAACTTCGTCGGCACGATCAGTTACGGCACCACCGAGGCCGCCGAGAAGGCGGGCGCCCGCGTGCGGCGGATCCACCGGATGCTCAAGGCGACGGACCCGGACACGGGTGAGGTGTACGGGGTGGACGAGCCGGAGTTGCTGCTCTGGGTGCATTGCGCCGAGATCGACTCGTATGTGCACGTGGCGCGCAGGTCCGGATTCCCGCTCGACGACGCGCTCGTCGACCGCTACATCGACGAGCACCGGGTGGACGCGCGGCTGCTCGGTCTCGATCCGGACCAAGTCCCGTCCAATCAAGCCGAGTTGACCGCCTACTTCGAACGGGTGCGCCCCGAATTGGCCGCCGGTCCCGAGGCGCGCGACGTCGACGACTTCCTGCAGCGGCCGCCCACCCATCCGCTCCTCGTGCCGCTGCGCGCACTCGTCTGGCGACGCGTGGCGAACCTGGCGTATGCCGCATTGCCGCCGTATGCGCAGGAGTTGTACGGCCGGCGGGGGCCTTCGGTGAAGACTGCGGACCGGCGGCTGCGGATCGCGGGCGTCCTGCTGCGCCGCATTCCGGCCCGCGTACGCTGGCAGCTACCGCCCAAGCACATCCTGCGCGCCATGGAGCGACTCGGCCCGGGCAGCCGCCCGGCACCGTACAAACTCCGCAGGCGCGCCGCCATACTGGACGGGCCGGGGAGGGCGTAGCGAATCGACGGGGGCGACAGCACGACATGCCAGAGGTGGGGGAGACCAGGCTGATCCAGGGCCGCTACCGACTGCTCGATCTGATCGGGCGCGGCGGCATGGGCGAAGTGTGGCGGGCCCGCGACGAGTCGCTCGGGCGGCGCGTCGCCGTCAAATGCCTCAAGCCCATGGGTCCGCAGCACGACGCGTCGTTCACGCGCGTGCTGCGCGAGCGGTTCCGGCGCGAGGCGCGGGTCGCGGCCGCGCTGCAGCACCGAGGGGTCACCGTCGTCCATGACTTCGGTGAGTCCGAGGGCGTCCTGTACCTGGTGATGGAGCTGCTCGAAGGCCGCAACCTCAGCCAGCTCCTCGAGGACAACCGGCAGCACCCGCTGCCCGTGCCCGACATCGTCGACATCACCGAACAGGTCGCGCACGCCCTCGCGTACACCCATGACCAGGGCATCGTGCACCGCGATCTGAAGCCGGCGAACATCATGCGGCTCGGCGACGGCACCGTGAAGATCTGCGACTTCGGCATCGCCCGACTCGGCGCCGACATCGGCTTCACCTCACGGCTCACCGGCACCGGCATCGCGATGGGCACACCGCACTACATGTCGCCCGAGCAGATCGGCGGCCAGCAGGTCGACCACCGCAGCGACCTGTACTCGCTCGGCTGTGTCCTGTACGAGATCGCCACCGGTGCACCGCCGTTCGACCTCGACGACGCCTGGGCCGTCCTCGTCGGCCACCGCGACACCGAGCCCGAGCCGCTGCGCAGCCACCGGTCCGAACTGCCCGAGTACTTCGAGCGGATCGTGCTCGACCTGCTCGCCAAGAGCCCCGACGAGCGGCCCGGCGACGCCCGCGAACTGGCCCGCCGTGTCACCGAAGGGCGAGGCGTGCCCGGCCTGGGTGTCACCGGCATCCCCGCACAGCCCCTGCCCGCCACCCGCCGGCCCGAGCAGCCGCCGTCCAACGAGCCGCGGCTGCCGTCCTGGACCCGCGGGATGACCACCGGGCACAAGGCCGGCGGTTCCGCCGCCCTGCGCACCACCCCGCCGGACGCGACCGCGGGCCTGACCGGCGAGTGGATCCCGCGAAGTGACACCCGCGGCGAACGACGTCTCTCCGAGCCCGAACGCCCCACCCCCTCCCCGGAGTTGCTCGCCGTACTCGCCGGTCGGCACAACGCCGGACTCAGCCTCGGCCGGCTCGGCCGCTGGGAGGAGGCAGGCGAGGTGCACCGCGCGGTGGCCGCCGAGCGCGAACACGTGCTGGGGCCCGACCACCCCGACACCCTCGCCAGCCGCTACGAGGTCGGCTTCACGCTCAGCCGGACCGGGCGCGCCGCCGACGCGCTGCGCGAGTACACCCGGGTCGCCGAGGGGCGGGAGCGCGCCTTCGGCACCGATCACCCCGAGACGCTCGCCGCCCGCCAGGAAGTCGCCTACGTCCTCGGCCAGTTGGGGCGCCACTTCGAGGCGCACCAGGTGTACCTCGCCGTACTCGCCTCCCGCGAACGCAACCCGAGGCTCGGACCCGACCACCCCGACACCCTGCGCTGCCGGCACAACCTCGCGTTCAACCTGTCGAGACTCGGCCGGCTCGAGGACTCCTTCCGCATGGCGCGCGAAGTGGCCACCGCCCGCGCGCGGGTGCTCGGCCCCGAGCATCCGGACACTCTCGTCACACGCTACGAAGTCGCCTACGCGCTCGGTCAGTTGGGCCGCTGGAACGAAGCGCTTCAGACGTACCGCGAGGTCGCCGAGGCCCGTAAGACCGCACTCGGCGCCGACCACCCCGACACCCTGGCCGCCCGCTACGAGGTCGGCATCAGCCTGGGCCGGCTCGGGCGCAGCGCCGAGGCGCTCACCCTCTACCGCGACCTCGTCGAGGACCGCGCCCGCGTGCACGGCCTCGACCACCCCGAGACCCTGCGCGCCCGGCACGGTCTGGGCGTGAACCTCGGCCGGATGGGCCGCTGGGAGGAGGCGCTCGACGAGGCCCGCGACGTCTGCGCGGTCCGCGAGCGCGTGCTCGGTCCCGAGCACCCGGACACCCTGGTCAGCCGTCGCGAGGTCGCCGTCGGACTCGGCTGGCTCGGCCGCTGGAGCGACGCGCTCGTCGAGTACCGCCGGGTCGCGGCCGCCCGCGAACGGGTCCTGGGCGCCGACCACCCCGACGCCCTCGCCAGCCGCAACGACGAGGCCCACTGTCTGGAACAGCTGGGACGCGGGGCCGAGGCGGTCGAGCTTTACCGGCGGGTGGCGGCGCTGCGGCAGCAGCGGGGGACGCGGTAGCCCTCCCGAGGCGGAGCCGGTTGCGCGGTCTCCCGAGGGGGAGTCGGTAACGCGGCCTCTCGAGGTGGACCTGGTAATGCGGCCCCCGAGGCGCGCCCGACCGCTCGCCCTCCCACGGCTCCTCGTGTTACGAAGAGCCATGACCGCACAAGGAGCTCCGCCCGCACGCCGCGCCTACGACGCCGTGATCGTCGGCGCCGGGCACAACGGACTGGTCGCCGCCGCCTACCTGGCCCGTGCGGGACGGTCCGTGCTGCTCGTCGAGCGGCTCGGGCACACGGGCGGGGCCGCGGTCTCCACGTACGCCTTCGAGGGCATCGACGCGCGGCTTTCGCGCTACTCGTACCTGGTGAGCCTGCTGCCGCGGAAGATCGTGCGGGATCTGGACCTCGACTTCGCGGTGCGCGGGCGCGATGTCTCCTCGTACACGCCGGTCCGGCGCGCCGGGCAGGACACCGGTCTGCTGGTCGGTGGCGGCAGGGCGCGCACGCGGGAGGCGTTCGGGCGGTTCACCGGCGGGGAGGCGGAGTTCGCGGCCTGGGAGCAGTTCTACGGGTTGACGGGCCGGGTCGCCGAGCGCGTGTTCCCGACCCTCACCGAGCCGCTGCCCACGCGCGCGGAGCTGCGGGCACGGGTCGATGACGAGGATGCCTGGCGGATGCTGTTCGAGGAGCCGGTGGGCGCGGCGATCGAGGAGTACTTCCAGGACGATGTCGTACGGGGAGTGGTACTCACCGACGCCCTGATCGGGACCTTCGCCGACGCGCACGACGCCTCGCTGCGGCAGAACCGCTGCTTCCTCTATCACGTGATCGGCGGCGGTACGGGGGCCTGGGACGTGCCGGTCGGCGGCATGGGCGCGCTCACCGACGCCCTGGCGCAGGCGGCGCGTGCGGCGGGCGCGGAGTGCGCGACGGGGTACGAGGCGACGCGGATCGAGACGGACGGGGTGCGGGCGGAGGTGACCTGCCGGGGCGATGCGGACGAGTTCACGGTGGCCGCCGAGCACGTCCTGGTCGGTGCCTCACCGCAGGCCCTGGCCGAGCTCCTCGGCGAGGCGCCGCCCGCGCCTGCCGAGGGTGCGCAGCTCAAGGTGAACATGCTGCTCAAGCGGCTGCCCCGGCTGCGTGACGCATCCGTCGACCCTCGGGAGGCCTTCGCCGGGACCTTCCATGTCGCCGAGGGATACGAGCAGTTGGCCACCGCGTACCGCGAGGCGGCGGCCGGTGCGCTGCCGTCCGCGCCGCCCTCGGAGATCTACTGCCACTCGCTGACCGATCCGAGCATCCTCGGTGAGCACCTTCTCGCCCTCGGCTACCAGACCCTCACGCTGTTCGGTCTGCACACGCCGGCGCGGCTGTTCACCGAGGACAACGACGCCGTACGCGAGGAACTCCTGAAGGCCACGCTGGCCCAGCTCGACGCGTATCTCGACGAGCCCATCGCCGAGGTGCTCGCCACCGACGTGCAGGGCCGGCCCTGCATCGAGGCGAAGACCCCGCTGGACCTGGAGCGCGACCTGCGCCTGCCCGGCGGCAACATCTTCCACCGCGACCTGGCCTTCCCGTACGCGCAGGAAGGTACGGGCCGCTGGGGTGTGGAGACCGCGCACGCCAATGTGCTGCTTTGCGGGGCGGGCGCCGTGCGCGGCGGTGGGGTGAGCGGCATTCCCGGACACAATGCGGCGATGGCGGTGCTGGGGGAGTGAGCTGCCTCGGTCGGTTTGATGCACCGGGCCCCTGAGAGAGCGCCTCGGCCGGCTGGATGTACCCGGCCCCTGAGAGTGCTTCAGCCGGTTTGACGCACCGGGCCGCAGAGAGCGTCTCAGTCGGCGAGGCGGACCGGGGGACTGGAGATGCCGGCGGACCGGCCGCTGAGCGCGGCGTCCAGTGTCTCCTGCGCGATGCGCATCGACTCGGCGTACGGCGGCTCGGACATCCGACGCCAGGACGTCTCCGGGTCCACTTCCTCGACGCGGCTGACCACCCACCAGATGTTCCCGAAGGGATCGCGCACCCGGCCGCCCCTGTCTCCCCAGGCGCTGTCCGAGAGTTCGGTGATCACCTGGGCGCCCGCGGCGACGGCGGCCGCCATCGCGGCATCCGCGTCGGGCACGTAGATCCGCAGCAGCGAGGGCATCACCGGCCAGTCGGCCCGCCGGTCGAAGGCCAGCACGACCGTGTCGCCGACCCTGATCTCACCGTGGCCGATGCTGCCGTCCTCGACCGGGACCCGGGCGATCTCCTCGCCGTCGAAGGCGGCGGTGATGAAGTCGAGCAGCGCTCCCGTGTCGTCGGTGACGACCCAGGGTGCGACGGAGGTGTAGCCCTGGGGCGCGGAGTGCTTCATGGCTGGGTCCCTTCGCGGTACGGAGCGCCTGCCGGGATCGGCGACGTCTTCGACTCTAGGGACGAAATAGGTCTGTTCCTGTCCTAGATGGGACGGGTGGGGCGGGCGCGAAAGGGGAGGCTGTCGGGGACTGGTCCGCGTGTGCGAAGGTGGCGCACGTACGGGAGGGAGAACGGTATGAGTACCAGCGGGCAGATCCGCACCATGCTGAACACGATGGCCTACGGTCAGCCGGTCGAAGTGACCAGCTACTGGGGCTCCGTGAAGAAGCTCTCCCGGCTCGCCGCCCTCGGCGAACGCTTCGGCTATCAGTACGCGGATGTCGTCTTCACCATGCAGGGCCTGAAGATGCTGCTGGTCCCCGATCCCGACCCGGCCGCGCAGCAGCGCGCACAGCAGGCCTGGGCGCAGTACGCCCCGCAGGCCGGCGGACCCCTGCCGCAGCTTCCGGCCGAGGTGCCGGAACTGCTGCGGACCCGGATCCGCTTCGACATGTACGCCGCCCAGAACGAGAAGCGGCGTCTGGTCGCCGTCCCGATCGCCTGCGGGATCGTCGGTTTCCAGATGCTGCGGCAGGCGGATCTGGCGGTGTTCTTCGGTGCGCTGCTCGGTGTCGCGCTGGTGGTGGCCGGTGTGAGCTTCCTGGTGCGGCGCAAGTGGCGCCGCGAGTGCGGTGAACGGCTGCAGGCGAGCGGGTTCGTACCGCTCACCGAGCCGACGGGGCGGCTGCGGCTGGTTCCACCGGGAAGCCCGTACGCGCCGCAGCCTCAGCCTTACGGTCACGTTCAGCCGCAGCCGTACGGGCAGCCTCAGCCTTATGGACACGTTCAGCCGCAGTCGTACGGGCAGCCTCAGCCTTATGGACACCCGCAAACGCCGGCGTACGGTCAGCAGCCCCAGCCGCAGCCGTACGGTCAGCAGCCCTACGCGCCGCCCCATCAGGCGGCCCCGTACCAGCAGCAGACCCCGTACGCCCCGCAGCCGCCGCACCAGCCCCCTCAGTAGCAGTCGGCCGTTCTCAGTCGCGGGACACGGTCCACCCTGTCGCCTCGATGCGCCGTGCGTCCGCGGGCCGGTCGGAGTCGAACAGCTTGTGCCGGCCGGACTGGACGCGTAGTCCGTCCACGTAGGCGCCGCGTCCCACGTACAACTGGTCCGTGGCATAGCGCCAGCGCAGCCGGGCCGCCGCGCCGCCGATCCCGGAGAGGTCGGCGGTGACGGTGTGCCAGGTGCGGCCCGACCACCCTGTGACCGATCCGTCCGGGTGCGGTCCTGAGACGTGGCCCTCCGTGGTGAAGGCGAGCGGTGACCAGGTGGCGCCCTCGTCCGTGGACGCCTCCAGGTGGAGCCGGTCGGAGCCGGGCTCGGTGTCCCACCACAGGGAGCACCGCAGCCGGGCCTGCGCGGGCAGGTCCAGGGAGGGCAGCGCGAGGGTGGCGGTCGTGGCGCCCGCCATGCCGGAGAACCACGCCTCGCGCCCGCTCGCCGGACGCACCGGCACCGCACGTGCCAGTCGGTTGGCCGTCGCGACGCGTGGCGCCGAGCCGGAGCGCCAACTGCGCACCGGATGGACCGAGTTGCCGAGTACGACCAGGAACGAGTCCGTGGTCGGGTCGAGCACCAGTGAGGTGCCCGTGAAGCCGGTGTGGCCCGCCGAACCCGGGGTGGCCATCGCACCCATGAACCAGTGCTGGTAGAGCTCGAAGCCCAGGCCGTGTTCGTCGCCGGGGAACTCCGTGTTGAAGTCGGTGAACATCAGCTCCACCGAATCCTCGCTCAGAATGCGCGCGCGGCCGTAGGAGCCGCCGTTGAGCAGACAGCGGCCGAGGATCGCGAGGTCCCACGCGCAGGAGAACACCCCCGCGTGGCCGGCGACCCCGCCGAAACCGAAGGCGTTCTCGTCATGCACCTCGCCCCAGACCAGGCCGCGGTCGAGCCCCGACCAGGGCAGCCGGGCGTCCTCGGTCGCGGCGATCTTCGGCTTCCAGGACGCGGGCGGGTTGAAGCGGGTGCGGCGCATGCCGAGCGGGGCGGTGATCTCTTCGCGCAGGAGTACATCGAGCGCTCGGCCGGTGATCTTCTCCAGGACGAGCTGGAGCGAGATCAGGTTGAGGTCCGAGTAGAGGTACTTGGTGCCCGGCGGGTTCAGGAGGGTTTCGCTCCAAAGGCGTTGGAGCTTCGCCTCGTACGTCGGCTCCTTGAAGAGCGGGATCCAGGAGCGGAAGCCGGAGGTGTGCGTGAGGAGTTGGAGGATGGTGACGTCCTGCTTGCCGCCGCCGGCGAAGTCAGGGAGGTAGGTGGCGACGGGGGCTTCCAGCTCCAACGTGCCGCGTTCGATCTGCTGCACGGCCAGGATCGAGGTGAAGAGCTTGGAGACGGACGCGAGGTCGTAGACGGTGTCCTCGGCGGCCGGGATCTGCTGGTCCGCGGGGAACTCGACGCCGGTGTCGGTCTTCTCGTCGTACGCGGAGTAGCGCACCGCCATGCCGATCGGCTCGTGCAGGGCGACGGTGGAGCTGCGGCCCGCGAGCAGCACGGCGCCCGCGAACCAGGGGTGCTTGGGGGAGGGGCCGAGGAACTTCTCGGCGTCCAGGACCAGTTGGCGCAGCTCGCCCGGCAGGAGACCCGCCTGTTCGGCGGAGCCCCGGCGCAGGGTGCGTCCATGGCCCTGTTCGGCCGCCGCGGTGCCTGCCGCCGTCGCGGGGCCCGCCGGGAAGGGCACCAGGGCGAGGGCGCCGCCGAGCGCCATCAGGCCCTGGCCGAACCGGCGCCGGGAAAGGGCCGCTCGTCTGGGAACCTCGCCGGTGTTCTCTGCGTGCGCCTCACGCATGCCGTACTCCTCCGCGTATCGATATTGAAAGATACTTTCGCGATCTCGACAGCCGAGTGAAACCTTCTTTCGCGGTGGTGTCCCTGTCAAGAGTCCGTGCTTGTGGCGGGTCGAGTGGCGTGGTGGGCAAAGAATCTGACACTCAGTCAGAAAATCTCTTCCCTCGCCCGCGCGGCTGCGGCATCCTGCCCGCATGCAGACGGAGCTGAGCAAGAAACTCGGAGTCGAGCACGCCGTTTTCGGGTTCACGCCGTTCCCCGCCGTGGCCGCCGCGCTCACCCGGGCCGGCGGATTCGGCGTGCTCGGCGCGGTCCGTTACACGGCCCCCGACGAACTCAAACGCGACCTCGACTGGATGGAGGCGAATACCGACTCCAAGCCGTACGGTCTCGACGTCGTGATGCCCGCGAAGAAGGTCGAGGGCGTCAGCGAGGCCGATGTCGAAGCGATGATTCCGGCGCCTCACCGGGAGTTCGTACGGGAGACGCTCGCCAAGTACGGCGTCCCGGAGCTCGCCGAGGGCGAGGCGTCGGGGTGGCGGATCACCGGCTGGATGGAGCAGGTGGCCCGCAACCAGCTCGACGTGGCCTTCGACTACCCGATCAAACTGCTCGCCAACGCGCTCGGTTCACCACCGGCCGATGTGATCCAGCGCGCGCACGACAACAACGTCCTCGTCGCCGCGCTCGCGGGCAGCGCCCGCCATGCGCGTAAGCACGCCGAGGCCGGCATCGACATCGTGGTCGCGCAGGGCTACGAGGCCGGCGGGCACACCGGCGAGATCGCCTCGATGGTGCTCACCCCGGAGTGTGTGGAGGCCGTCGCACCGCTGCCGGTGCTCGCGGCCGGCGGCATCGGCAGCGGCGAACAGGTCGCGGCAGCGCTGGCGTTGGGCGCGCAGGGCGTGTGGACCGGATCGATCTGGCTGACCACGACCGAGGCCGACATGCACTCACGGGCCGTCACGGAGAAGCTCCTCGCGGCGGGCTCCGGCGACACCGTCCGCTCGCGCGCCCTGACCGGAAAGCCCGCGCGCCAGCTGCGCACCGAGTGGACCGACGCCTGGGACGACCCCAACGGGCCCGGCACGCTGCCGATGCCGCTGCAGGGACTCCTGGTCGCCGAGGCGCTCACGCGGATCCAGAAGTACGAGATCTCGCCGCTGCTCGGCACGCCCGTGGGCCAGATCGTCGGCCGGATGAACGCCGAACGCAGCGTCCAGGAGGTCTTCGACGACCTCACCCGCGGCTTCGAGCGCGCAATCGACCGCATCAACAAGATCGCCGGCCGGGACTGACAGCCCGGTTCCGGACGCACCAACCACCCCGACCGGCCCCTTCCCGACCGACCCCGACTTTCACCCCGGCCTACCCCGTAAGCCAGGAGGAGCCTTCATGTCCCAAGCACCCAACGGTTTCTGGGCGCAGGCGACGGCCGACCCCGAGCGCGTCATGCTCATCGCCCCCGACGGCGAGGAGTGGACGGCCGGGCGGCTGCACGCCGCCGTCAACCAGCTCGTGCACGGGTTGCGCGCCGCGGGCCTGGAGCGCGGCGACGCGTTCGCCGTCGTGCTGCCCAACGGTGTGGAGTTCTTCACCGCGTATCTCGCCGCGTCCCAGGCCGGGTTCTACGTCGTGCCCGTCAACCACCACCTGGTCGGCCCCGAGATCGCCTGGATCGTCTCCGACTCCGGTGCCAAGGTGCTCATCGCGCACGAGCGGTTCGCCGAGGCCGCGATCCACGCCGCCGACGAGGCGAAGCTGCCGGCCGGGCAGCGGTTCGCGGTCGGCTCCGTGGAGGGATTCAGGCCGTACGACCAACTCCTGGACGGACAGCCGGAGTCGGTGCCCGAGGACCGCACCCAAGGCTGGGTGATGAACTACACCTCGGGTACGACGGGACGCCCGCGCGGCATCCGCCGTCCGCTGTCCGGGAAGCTGCCGGAGGAGGCGCATCTCGGCGGTTTCCTCGGGATCTTCGGCATCAAGCCCTTCGACGGCAATGTGCACCTCGTCTGCTCGCCGCTGTACCACACGGCGGTGTTGCAGTTCGCGGGTGCGTCGTTGCACATCGGGCATCCGCTGGTTCTGATGGACAAGTGGACGCCCGAGGAGATGCTCCGTCTGATCGACACGTACAAGTGCACGCACACGCATATGGTGCCGACCCAGTTCCACCGGCTGCTCGCGCTGCCGGACGCGGTCAAGTCCTCGTACGACGTGTCGTCCATGCGGCACGCGATCCATGGCGCCGCGCCCTGCCCCGACCATGTGAAGCGGGCGATGATCGAGTGGTGGGGGACCTGCGTCGAGGAGTACTACGCGGCCAGCGAGGGCGGCGGTGCGTTTGCGACCGCGGAGGACTGGCTGAAGAAGCCGGGCACGGTCGGGAAGGCCTGGCCCATCAGCGAGTTGGCCATCTTCGACGACGACGGCAACCGGCTGCCACCTGGTGAACTGGGCACGGTCTACATGCAGATGAAGACCGGCGGCTTCTCGTACCACAAGGACGAGGAGAAGACGAAGAAGAACCGCATCGGCGACTTCTTCACCGTCGGCGACCTCGGGATGCTCGACGAGGACGGCTATCTGTATCTGCGCGACCGCAAGATCGACATGATCATCTCGGGCGGCGTGAACATCTACCCGGCCGAGATCGAGTCCGCGCTGCTCACCCACCCGGCCGTCGCGGACGCCGCCGCCTTCGGCATTCCGCACGCCGACTGGGGCGAGGAGGTCAAGGCGGTCATCGAGCCGTCCGAGGGGTACACGGCCGGCGACGCGCTCGCCACCGAGATCCTCGCGCACTGCGAGCGGCAGCTCGCCGGATACAAGCGTCCCAAGAGCGTCGACTTCATCGAGACCATGCCGCGCGACCCCAACGGGAAGCTGTACAAGCGGCGGCTGCGCGAGCCCTACTGGGAGGGCCACGAGCGGCCCATGTGATCCCGCCAGCCACCCCCGGAGCCCCGGCACCGGGGGTGTGGTCTGTCCGGGGAGCTGTCAGCGTTGGATCATGGCAGCTGCGAAACCGGGCACCTTCACCACCGTCGGGACGACCGCCGTCCCGCTGATCGCCCTCGTGGTCCTGGCCTTCACCTGGGGCCGTGACCTGCCCGGCTTCATGGTGGCGATCGTCGCCGTCTGCCTGGCCGCCGCGGTCCTCGCCGCCGTCCACCACGCCGAGGTCGTGGCGCACAAGGTGGGCGAGCCCTTCGGCTCCCTGGTGCTCGCGGTCGCCGTCACGCTGATCGAGGTGGCCCTGATCGTCACCCTGATGGCGGACGGCGGGCCGAAAGCGTCCTCGCTGGCCCGGGACACCGTGTTCGCCGCCGTCATGATCACCTGCAACGGCATCGTCGGCCTCACTCTGCTCGTGGGCGCCTGGCGCAATGGCGTAGCCGCCTTCAACACGGACGGGACGGTCGCGGCGCTGTCGACCGTGGCCACCCTCGCGACCCTCAGCCTCGTGTTGCCGACCTTCACCCACGGGGTCCAGGGGCCGCAGTTCACCAGCGCGCAATTGGCCTTCGCCGCGATCGTCTCGATCGGGCTCTATCTGCTGTTCGTGGCGATGCAGACGATCCGCCACCGCGAGTACTTCCTGCCCGTCACCCGCGATGGCGAGGTGCTCGACGAGGAAGCGCACGCCCATCCGCCGACCAATCGCGAGACCCTCGTCAGCCTGGTGCTGCTGCTTGCCTCGTTGGTCGCGGTGGTCGGCAACTCCAAGGGCATCTCGCCCACGATCGAGTCCGTGATCGACAAGGCGGGGCTGCCGCAGTCGGCGGTCGGTGTCGTGATCGCACTGCTCGTGCTGCTGCCCGAGACCCTCGCGGCCTTCCGCTCGGCCCGCCGCGACCGGGTCCAGATCAGCCTCAACCTGGCCCACGGCTCGGCGATCGCGAGTATCGGTCTGACGATTCCCGCGATCGCCGTAGCCTCGATCTGGCTGGACGGCCCGCTCGAGCTGGGCCTGGGCGCCACCCATATGGTGCTGCTCGCCCTGACGATGGTGGTGAGCGCCCTGACCGTGGTGCCGGGCAAGGCGACTCTCCTCCAGGGCGGGGTGCACCTCGTGGTGTTCGCGTCGTTCGTGTTCCTGGCGATCAGCCCGTAGCTCTACCTGAGGTTCCGTAGCTCTACCTGAGGTACGGACCGCTGTCGCCGATCTTCCCGGGGCCGTTCAGGACGTACACGCGCAGGTTGCCCTTGCCGGGGGCGACGACGGACAGCGTGCCGTTCGCGACGGTCTTCACGTCTCCGGTGACGGCGTCGGTGTACGTGCCGTTCGGGATTCCGGTGTACGTGGCCGACCCGGTGACCGTGACCAGCGCGAAGCTGTCCGTGCCGCCGCCGGTGTAGCGCCTCTTGAACGCCATCTGGCCGCTGATGCCCTCCGTGGAGTACTGGCCCATCTGCAGCGCGGGCACGGCCCGCCGGATCAGGTTGAGCCGTTGCAGGTGCTTGACCAAGGGCTGGTCCAGCGTCGTGGCGACCGTGCCGCTCGACGAGCCGGCCTTGCCGAAGTCGGTGGCCGTGACCGACCCCGCCAGATGGTCGCCGAAGTAGGCGCGGCCGGTGGTGGCGAGCGGGCAGCTCGGCCCGCAGTCGATCTTCCTGCCCTTCTGGAACTCGATCTCCGAGCCGTAGTACAGCGTCGGGATACCCCGGAAGGTCCACATCAGGGACATGTTCTCGGCCCACGCGTCGGTGCCGCCCGCGTAGCGCTCGCTGCCCTTGTTCGGCCCGTAGTCGTGGCTGTCCACATAGACCACGTTGTACGTGGCGTCGTTGACGGAGTCGTCGGAGTCCTTGCCGTTGCCGAAAGCGTTCGGCGCATCACCGAAGTTCATGTGCATGCGCATGTCGATGATGTTCATCCCGGAGAACTTGCTGTGGTCCGGGGCGTGATAACTGTTGCCGTCCAGGAAGGCGTTGGTGGACGTGGGCTGGCTGCCGGTGCCCTGCTGCTGCTCGTACGCGTACATCTCGAGCGCGGCCGCGGCGTCGTCGGCCGCGTACTCCTTGCGCTCCTTCCAGGTGTAGAACTGCGCGGAATGGTTCACCGATCCGCGGTTCCACTTGTCGTTGACGAAGGCCGCGACCTCGCCGAACACGAAGAAGTTCTTGGCTTTGTCCGCACCGAACCGCTGGGTCACCCGCTCGTTGATGGCCGGCAGGAAGCGGCGGTTCCAGGTGGTGCGCGGGATGTGCACGGCCGTGTCCACGCGGAAGCCGTCGACGCCCATGTCGATGTACTTGTTGTAGGCGCCGATCAAGTAGTTCTGGACGGCCGTGTTCTCGGTGTCGAAGTCGGCGAGGTCCTCGTGCAGCCAGCAGGAGCGTGAGTCCTCGCCTTCCCAGTTGCCGATCCAGCACTGGTGGTACAGGTCCTTGGGGAACATGCCCGAAGTGGGGCTCGGCCACTGGCAGTTGTAGAGGGTGTAGCCTTCCGGGCTCTTGCCGCCGGTGGGCTTGCCCCAGTTGAGGCAGGTGTTCCCGGAGGGCTCGGCCGTCGACCACAGGTCGCCGTTGTAGTAGGACTTCCCCGACTTGGGCTCGACGGTCAGGCCGTCGTACGTGAAGCCCTCGTTCTTCTCGTCGTAGTACCAGCTCCACTGGGAGTCGCGGACGCCGTACACGGTCGGCGTGGCCAGGCCCTTGGCGCCCCAGCGGGAGCTGTGGTTGTAGACGACGTCCTGGTAGATCTTCATGCCCTTGGCGTGTGCGGCGTTGATCAGGTCCTGGTACGAGGCGCCGGCGGACTCCAGACGCGGGTCGACCTTGTAGAAGTCGTAGCCGTGGTAGCCGTGGTAGTCGTAGTCCGAGCGGTTGAGGACGACCGGGGTGACCCAGACCGCGGAGAAGCCCAGGGCCTTGATGTAGTCGAGCTTGTCGACCAGGCCCTTGAAGTCGCCGCGGAACATCGGGTCGTCGTTCGCCGCGTTGCCGGACTTCACATGCTGACTGCCGCCGCGGTTGTTGCCCGGGTCGCCGTCGCGGAAGCGGGCCGTGAGGACGAAGTAGATCGGGTCCTTGCGCGGATCCGTGCCCAGCGGGGTCCCGGCGGCGGGCTCCGGTGCCTTCTCGCCCGTCGTCGCCTTGGCCTCGGCGGAGGCGTGCGAGGTGTTACCGGCCGCGTCCAGGGCCTTCACCGTGTACGTGTAGACGGTGCGCTCCTCCAGTCCCGTGTCGGAGAGCACGGTTGAGCCGACGTCGGTGACGACCGTTCCCTTGGTGCCGCCGGTGCGGGTGACCTGGTACTTGGTCACCGCCGTGTCATCGGTCGCCGCCTCCCAGGTCAGCACGATGGACGTGTGGGTGGCGTTCGCGGTGACCTTGGCGGGTGCCGTCGGCGGCTGGGTGTCGGGCTCCTGGGTGGCGCAGGGATCCTTGGCGTCCTTGGTGACCGTGCCGTCCTTCACGGTGGTGAGCCCGGCCGAAAGGGCGTAATCGGCACCGTTGTTGTTGTCCCACACGCCGTTGCCGTTGTTGAACGTGGCCTGCAGAGTCGTGGCCGTCCCGAGGCTGACGGTCCTCTTCCACCAGCCGGTGCAGGCGGCCGCCATACCGATGCCAGGAGGTGTGGTCCAGGAGGCGCCGGTGGGGGCGTAGTGCAGGTTGGCCGTGGTCCACCCGGAGGTCGCCGTGGAGTAGTAGACGGTGGCTTCGTTGCCGGGCTCGCCCGGGTCGGTGCCGGCGCACGGGTCGCTGTGGGCGACCACGCCGTCCTTGACCGTGAGGACGCCCGTGCCCAGGTCGTAGTTCGCGCCGCCGTTGTTGTCCCAAGTGCCGCTTCCGTTGTTGAAGGTGGCGGCCAGACCGGTGGCCGAGCCGAGGTCCACGGTCTGCTTCACCCAGTCCGTGCAGGCCGCTTCCATCCGTGTACCGGGCACGGTCGTCCACGAGCCGCCGTCCGGCGCGTAGTGGAGGTAGGTGGAGGGCCAGTTCTTGGTCTTCGTGTAGTAGAAGACGGTCGCGGTGTTCGCGCCGGCGGCCGTCGCCTCCGGCGCCGAACCGGCGGCGGGCGTCCCGGAGACCAGGGTCAGTAGGCCGGCCGCCGCTGTGAACGACGCGAGCAGACGTCGTGGCAGGCGGAAGGGTCTGTGTCTCATGGGCGTCTCTCCGATACGGGCTGCCGGGTGAGGAGTTCAGCGCGCGACTGCAAGAACAACCGGAAAGTTCCTGCAAGTTATTGCAGCGCGGAAGTTACAGGTACACGACAGGCGCGTAAAGGGAGCGCGCAGCACGAAGGCCCGAGGGGCACGACCCTCGGGCCTTCGCTGAGCATGGTCCGTCAGTGACGGCGCTCCTTGACCTTCACCACCTTCAGGTCAGGCGACCGGTGGATGTCCTTCTCGCAGAAGCGTGAGGTCACCCACCGCTCCTGGGAGAACAGCCGCGTCTGGTCGCTGAAGTGCGGCGAGTTCGGGTTCTGCGACTGGGAGTACGTCAGGAGGGTCCGCGCGACCGGGCAGCGCGAGCCGTCCCAGCCGACCGCCTGGATATGGCTGGAGCCCGTACTCACCTCGGTGTAGCCGGACTTGGGGTCCCACACCGGCTCGATCTTGTTCCATACGCCCAGGGACTCGGTGCCGCCCGGCACGGCCAGACGCTTGCCGCCCCGTACGACGTACTGGTTCTCACCGAGGCGGGCGTCCAGGGCGATGCCGGCCGAGGTGAGCTGGGTGACGGCATCGGCCAGGGCGCGGGCGAACGCGGGCGAGGCGGTGTTGAGGGTGTGCGGGGTGCGGACCGGGTCGGCCGGGTCGAAGGGCACCGTCCACACGCCCTGCGAGCCGAGAGCGGAGCGCATGCCCCGCCAGAACCGGTCGTAGAGCAGCGCGCCCCGGCTGTCCGTGTCCATGGTCCGGTCCCAGCTCTTCAGGACCGCGCACGCCTTCGTCACGTCGACGACCGCGCCGTCACTGCCTGTTGCCTTGCCGCCCGGCAGCTGAGCGCAGGCCCCCGCCGCCGCGGCAGCGCCCAGGGTGCCGGCCGGTGCCCGGTTGGCGAACTGCTGCCGCTGCAGATCCGCGACGGTCAGCTTCCCGCGCTCCGCCATCGCGGCCACGTCCTCGACGGCGCCTCGGGTACGCATCGAGCGAGGGGTGTCGATATTGCCGAAGACCCGCTCGTACCCGCGCAGCGGGCGGTCGGCGTTGGCCAGCCAGGCGCTGTCGTTGGAGTTCTCCGCGTACGGAGCGTCCACCAGGGTCGGCATCCGCGAAGGACCGAGGATCCCGGGCTGCAGGGCGTCCTGGTCACGTCCCAGACCGCAGTCGGAGCGCGAACCGTCGAGCACCGCGAGACCCGCGGACGGGTAGGTGACCTTGCCCAGCAGGGTGGAGCAGCGCGCGGCGATGTCATCGGTGATCCGCGGCAGCACCTGGGACTGCGTGTACAGCGAGTGCCCGCCCGAGTCGGCGGCGATGGTGTTCACCCAGGGCAGCCCCTGAGTGGTGCGGAGGACGTCCTGGACGCCCTTGACGCTGCGGGCCTTCGCGATGCCGAGAGCGGTGTCGGAGGCGCGCAGATTGGCCGCGTTGGGGTCGTTCAGCGCGTACGCGGTCGTGGCCGTCCACGGCAGCGGCAGCTCGGCGCCGAGTGAGGTGACCACCGGGCCGTACTCCGTCCACCACTGGTCGCGGGTGACGGGCGCGCCGCCCTTCACCTCGACGGTGACGGTGCGCTTGGTCATCTTGCGCGGCTTTCCGTCCACCAGGTAAGTGGTCGGATCGGCCGGATCCAGGGCCAGTTGGTGCAGGTTCATCGGTACGCCGGTGGCCACGGTGTGGCTCCAGGCGACGTACGGCGTGAACCCGATGGACGGGGTCACCGCACCGATCAGCGAGCCGCCGGAGACATTGAGCTCACCGGGGATGGTCTGCTGCACCTGCCAGAAGCGGCGTCCGCCCTGCCAGGGGTAGTGCGGGTTGCCGAGCAGCAGACCGCGGCCGTTCGCCGTCGTACTGCCGTGGAACGCGACCGCGTTGGAGCCCATCGCCGACTCGTCCGTGGCGAACAGTGCGCGAGCGGCCTCGGCCTTCTCGGCGGGGGAGACGTCCTTGGACCGCGCGCCCGCGGCAGGCGGTTGCGCGCTGGTGATCGCGTCCGCCGCACGGCCCTGGCCGCCGAGGACGGACAGCGCGAACGCGAGTCGTGACATGTCGAGTTCGGACGCCGGCCGCACCCAGTCGGCGCCCTTGCATGCCGGATCCGTGATGCGGTTCTGCTTCAGCCAGGCGTTGTAGCCGGCCGCGAACCCGCGGATCAGTTTCTTCTGCTCGGGGCGGTTGCCCAGCGGCGGCGGGAGTTCGGCGAGCTTCTCCACCGTGCCGGCTTCCTTGACCCCGCGGAAGAACAGGTCGCTGGAGGCGTTCGTCGTGGCCGACGACAGCGAGCCGTCGGGCGCCTTGTCCACGCCGAAGTACTTGGACCGCTCGCCGCGCAGCGTCACGAACCCCTCGGCGAGGACACAGACATTGCCCTGGGCCTGGGCCCACCCGGTGCCGAAGCCCAGATCGGTGTAGTTGCCCGCGAGGATGTGCGGGATGCCGTACTCGGTGTAGCGGATGGTGGCCGAAAGTCCGCCGTGCGACGGATGCCGGTCGCCGCGGTCCTGGTCTGCGGCGGGCGCGGGCGCTGCGGTGGCGGCCGCGGTGAGCAGCGCGGTGGCGAGGAGTACGAAACGTCTCGCGCGCTGGCGCATGGGTCCTCCCAACGGGTGTGCGGGCAGGGGCAGTTGAGCGTACCTACCGGTAGGTCACCTGTCGTCCCTCCGTGCGCGGTGGTTGTGCCGGGTCACAGGAGGGCTGTGCCGGTACACAGGAGCGTCCCGCGCACACGGCTCTTGACCCGCGTCCGCGGTCCGGCACAGGATCACGTGCATGACGGGTGTACGCAGCAACACGGTCGACGCCATGCTCCGCCGCAGCGCCCGGCGCACCCCCGAGCGGGTGGCGCTGCGCTACGCGGACCGCACATGGACCTACGCCGAACTCGACGACGCGGTCTCGCGGGCGGCGCGGGTCCTGAGCGACGCGGGCCTGGCGCCCGGCGACCGCGTGGGGGCCTACGGCCACAACTCCGACGCCTATCTGATCGGCTTCCTCGGCTGCTCGCGCGCGGGTCTGGTGCACGTCCCGGTCAACCATCACCTCACCGGGGACGATCTCGCGTACATCGTCGGCCAGTCCGGGAGCACCCTGGTCCTGGCCGATCCCGCGCTCGCCGGCCGACTCCCCGATGACGTACGGGTCCTTGCACTGCGCGACCAGGACGACTCGCTGCTCGAACGGCTGCGGACGGCCCCGGCGTACGACGGCCCCGAACCGTCCCCGGAAGACCTGGTGCAGCTCCTGTACACCTCCGGCACCACGGCCCTGCCCAAGGGCGCGATGATGACGCACCGCGCCCTGGTCCACGAGTACGTCAGCGCGATCCACGCCCTCGGCCTGGCGGAGACCGACCGGCCCGTGCACTCGCTGCCGCTGTACCACTCGGCGCAGATGCACGTGTTCCTGCTGCCGTATCTCGCGGTCGGCGCGGAGAACACCGTGATCGACGCGCCCGCGGCGGAGCGGATCTTCGATCTGGTCGAGGCCGGACACGACAGCCTGTTCGCGCCGCCCACCGTGTGGATCGCCCTCGCGAACCACCCCGACTTCGCCCGGCGCGATCTGACCGCGCTGCGCAAGGCCTTCTACGGGGCGTCGATCATGCCCGTGCCCGTGCTCGAACGGCTGCGGGCCCGGCTGCCCGGGCTCGGTTTCTTCAACTGCTTCGGGCAGAGCGAGATCGGGCCGCTTGCGACGGTGCTCGGACCCGAGGAGCACGAGGGCCGGATGGACTCGTGCGGGCGGCCGGTGCTGTTCGTGGAGGCCCGGGTCGTGGACGAGTCCGGCAAGGAGGTGCCGGACGGCACACCGGGTGAGGTCGTCTACCGGTCACCGCAGTTGTGCGAGGGCTACTGGGACAAGCCCGAGGAGACCGCGGAAGCCTTCCGGGACGGCTGGTTCCGTTCGGGTGACCTCGCGGTGCGGGATTCCCAGGGCTACTTCACCGTCGTCGACCGGGTCAAGGACGTGATCAACTCCGGGGGAGTCCTGGTGGCCTCCCGGCAGGTGGAGGACGCGCTGTACACCCATGAGGCGGTGGCCGAGGCGGCCGTCATCGGGCTGCCGGACGAGCGCTGGATCGAGGCGGTCACGGCGGTGGTCGTGGCCCGCGGCGAGGTCACCGAGGCGGACCTCGTCGCGCACGCGAAGGAGCAGCTCGCGGCCTTCAAGGCCCCCAAGCGCGTCCTGTTCGTCGACGAACTGCCGCGCAACGCGAGCGGCAAGATCCTGAAGCGGGAGCTGCGGGACCGGTTCGCGGACGAGGGCTGACCACCGGCCTCACGGAGCGGGACGCCGACAGCCGTGCGTCAAGCCGGCGTCAGCATGGTGAGACGGCTGCGCACGTCCGGCGCACCCGGGCATATCGTCGCTTCAGCAGCGATCGCCGCCCGGGCCCGCACGCCCCGTGAGGAGTACGTCATGTCGTCAGCCGCTTTCGCCGAGGACGCCGAGCCTGGTGAACAGGGCCCGGCCGGACCCCTGTTCGTCCCCGTCCGGCCGGGTCCCACGGGCATGAGTCCCCGCTTCTTCCGCACGCCCCTCGGCTTCCGCACCGCCGTCGCCTTCACGTCCGAGCAGCGCCTCACCTCACTCCTGGGCGCGCACCACCCCCGCATCCGCCTGTCCGAACCGGCCCTGCGCGCCCTGGCCGCCCCGGTCGGGATCGCGCTGCTCACGGTGGATCCGCTCTTCTCGGCGCCACGTCCGAAGAGGACCGAGACGCAGGACCGTACGGTCGGACGAGCCGGGCACCGGCGTGCGATGAGCGGCCGTACGACCTGCTAGTACCGCATCGGGCAAGGTCCGCCCCGGGCGGTCTGCGACGATGGCGCCATGCACGAGGAAGTCATTCCCATTCTTCGCGTCGAGGACGCTGCGGCGGCGGTCGCCTGGTACGCGCGGCTGGGCTTCGCCGAACAGTGGGAACACCGCTTCGCCCCGGACCTTCCCGCATTCGTCGAGGTCGCCCGGGGCGGGGTGCGGTTGTTCTTGTCGGAGCACAACGGCGATGCCCGCCCCGACACCTTGGTCTACCTTCGCGTTCTGGATGTCGAGGCCGTCGCCTCCGAGTTCGGTGTGCGGGTGGAGGATGCCCCGTGGGCGCGTGAGATCGAGCTGCGCGACCCTGACGGCAACCGGCTGCGGATCGGCACGCCGACGGAATGACCCTCGTCGGCGGACGTTGCCCGATGCGGCATGAGCGGTGCCGTCTCAGGACGCACTGCTCTCCGCGGTCCTCGCGGGTACGGGGGCCGCTGCGCGGGCATCAGCTGCTCCGAGCCCCCGGGCGAGCGTCAGGGTGACCGCAAGCGACAGACACCCCATCACCGCGATCGCCGCCGCGGGCGAAGTGAGTTGGGCGAGGGAGCCCGCGAGGGTCGCCGCGACGCCCTGCATCGTGAGCATGCCGGAGGTGTGCAGGCCCAACGCGTGGCCGCTCAGCTCATGCGGGGTGAGCGCCATCAGGCGTTCCTGCTGGACCAGGCTCGCCGCGAAGCCCACCGAGGCGAGTGCGGCGAGCGGGAGCGCCACCGGAACCGCCGGCGTCAGGGCGAAGAGCAGGTACGGCGCCGCGAGCAGCAGCAGGAGGGGTACGCCCAGGCGTCGGCGCCAGGTCGGGGGGACGAAACGGCCGACGAGGATGTCGCCGAGGAGCATGCCGCCCGCCGCGCACGCGAAGAGCACACCCGCCCGCGACGGTGCGTACGAGACGAAGAGCGATTCGGCGCCGACCACGAGGCCGTTCGGGACCCACAGCGCGAGGTAGACGCGGCGGCGCGAACGGTCCGACCACAGCAGGGCGTTGGTGCGCCAGGTCTGCGCCACGGACGGCCGGCCCTGCGCGCGGGCGGGCCGGTGGGACAGGCCGAAGCGGGCGCAGAGCGCCGAGAGCAGATACAGACCCGCGCCCACGAGCAGCGTTCCGCGTGCGGACAGCGTCACCACAAGCACGCCACCGAGGGCGAATCCGGCGATCTGCATCGTGCCCGCGCACATGTTGAGCAGCGAGCGCCCGAGCACATAACCGTCCCTGGGCAGTACCTCGTTGACCAGGCCGTAGCGCACGCCCCCGCCGAGCGCACCGGCCATCCCCAGGCAGATGAGCACGGCGAAACGGGCCCACACCGGCATCCCCGGCAGCGCTTGTACGGCGGTGCCTGCCGCGAAAAGCACGGCGAGGCCCGTCATCGCCGCGCGCGGCGGCAGCCGGTCGGCGGCGGAGAGCAGCAGCGTCGCGCCGAGCACCTGGGCGAGCGAGGGGCCGAACATGGCGAGCGCGGTCAGCAGCGGCGAACCGGTCGCCGCATGCACCAGGGTGGCGAGCGCCAGACCGCTCATGGTCTGCCCGGCGACATGGCCGGCGGAGGCGAGAAAGAGGGGCGTGAACTCGGGCGTGGAGAACAGGTCGCGGTAGGTGCGCATGGAGGGAGGGTGCGCAGGCAGTGGACGGCGGGCGTTAGAGTTTCGCGCTGACGCGAAAGCACTGGTTGGTCGAACGGAGCGGAGCCGGACCATGGGCCTGTGGCTGATCAGCACCGACACGCTCGCCAACAGCCGCTTCGTGATCTCCCCGCTGACCGAGACCATCGCCGCCCTCCGGGCCCTCGTACGCGGCGTACCGCATCACCCCGGCGAGCGCGCCTGGCTCGACGCCCACCTGCCCGCCTACCGCGCCCACCTCGCCGCCGCACCGCTCACCGCGCAGATCATCGACGCCGCCTTCGGCCCCGCCTGGACCGCGGACTACCTGACGCCCGCTCCCGACCCCGCGGGCAAGTCGACCTTCGAGGAAGAGCTGACCGAGCTCCTTGCGACCCCTGCGGCGGCCGCGCGCGCCGACCTGACGGTCTCGCTCGGCGGACCACTGCCTCCCGAGCTGGACCGCGACGACCTGGCCGAACGCACGGCGGACCTCCTGCACTGGGTCTGGACGCACACGGTGCGGCCGGACTGGGACCGCCGGCGCAGGATCCTCGAGGCCGATATCGCCGCCCGGACCGCGCAGCTCGGCAGGAGCGGCTGGAGCGCCGCACTCGACGGACTGCGACCCGGGATGCGCTGGCTCGGTGACGGCCGGCTGCGGATCAACGCGTACGACTATCCGCCGCGCCAACTCGACGCCACCCAGCTTCTGTTCGTCCCGGTGACCATGAAGGGCGCCTGGGTCGCCTGGCGGCCGGACGGCAGCCGGCACGCGGTGGTGTACACATGCTCCGGTGTGCTCGCCGAGGCCGATCGTGCGCGCGTGCCGGAAGCGCTCGGCGCGCTCCTGGGACCGGCCCGAGCGCGTGTCCTGGTCCTGCTCGACTCTCCGAAGTCCACCACTCAGCTCGTGGCCCTCACCGGACAGGGCCTCGGATCGGTCGGCCGCCACCTCAAAGTGCTGCTCGACGCGGGGCTCGCGGTGCGCCGCAGGTCCGCGCGCTCGGTCCTGTACTTCCGGTCGGCCGCGGGAGAAGTGCTGGTCAGTGCGGCAGCGGGCCAGGACGGCAAGGCATGAACCTCCCCCGGTGTGAGGGTTTCTGACGGTCGGCCCCTGCATCCTGACGGCGCGTCAACCAGCCACCCCGAACTCCTGACGCGATGTCAAACGATCGGCGGAACTTGCTGACGGTTCGTCATCCGATTGGACCCCGCCGAGCGGCGGCGCGGCGGCGGCGGGGTTCTCCTCGGGGACGGGACATGGTGCTGCCTATGTTGCGGAGAAGGCTCCGCCCCGTGGCCCGTGGAGGAGCGGATGTACCGGCAGGAGATAGGCGTGGGCTCCGGTCACGTCGCTGTCCTCACCTGGTGAGGGCGACCGGAGTCGAGGAGCGGCCGATCGATGCGCGAGGCGTCCTGCTCGGGGACGTATCACGAAGCCCGCGGCCCGTCCGTCCGGAACTTCCGGAAGGACGGGCCGCCGCGCTGCCCCAGGGACCTCCGGGCTACGAGCGCGAGAACACCCGGGCGCCCCCCACGAACGTCTGCTCCACCCGGACCGCACAGATCTCCTCCGGGGGCCCGGCGAACGGATCCCTGTCGAGAACCGCCAGATCCGCCAGATACCCAGGCGCGATCGTCCCGGTCTCGTCGTCGAGATGGTTCACATACGCGCTGCCCGCCGTGTACGCGGCCAGCGCGGCCCCCAGGTCGATGCGCTGCTCCGGCAGGAACACCCCGGTCCCCTCGGGCGCCTCGGGGAGCCGCCGGTTGACCGCCACATGCAGCGCCTGCACCGGATCCGGGCTGCTGACCGGCCAGTCGCTGCCCGCCGCGAGCGTCGCCCCCGAGCGCAGCAGCGCACCGAACGGGTACTGCGTCGCCGAGCGTTCGGCGCCGAGGAACGGAATCGTCAGCTCGTCCATCTGCGGTTCGTGCGCGGCCCACAGCGCCTGCAGATTGGCGCTCGCGCCCAGGGCACGGAAGCGCCCGATGTCGTCCGGGTGCACGACCTGAAGGTGGGCCAGATGCGGCCGCGTATCGGAGAAGCCGTTCGCGCGCCGCGCCGCCTCCACCGCGTCGAGGGCTTCGCGTACCGCACGGTCGCCGAGCGCGTGGAAGTGCACCTGGAATCCGTGCGCGTCCAGTGCGGTCACGTACTTCTGGAGCTCCTCGGGCGGTACGAAGCTGATGCCGCTGTTGTCCGATGTGCAGCCGCAGCCGTCCAGATAGGGGGTGAGCAGGGCGGCCGTGTGGTTCTCGGCGATACCGTCCTGCATGATCTTGACGCTCGTGCAGCGCAGCCGGCCCACCGTCCCCGCCTCGCGGCGCGCGAGGAGTTCGTCGAGCTGCTCGGTGCCGCGCGCCCGGTCCCACCACAGCGCGCCCACGACCCGCGCGGTGAGCCGGCCGTCGCCCGCGGCGGCGAGATACGCGGGCGTCGGATCCTTGAGGTTGCCGAGCTCGCCGAGCAGCGCGTCCTGCCAGGCGGTGATCCCGAGCGAGTGCAGCAGGTGCTGGGCGCGCAGGAGGCCCGCGATCGTCTCCTGAAGGGTGAGTTCGGGCAGCAGTCTGCCGACCAGGTTCGCGGCGCCTTCCTGCAGCATCCCGGTGGGGGAGCCGTCGGCGTCCCGCTCGATCCTGCCGTCGGCAGGGTCGGGTGTCCGGGCGTCGATGCCCGCGCGGTGCAGGGCGCGGGAGTTGACCCAGGCACCGTGGTGGTCGCGGTTCGTGAGGTACACGGGACGGTCGGGCACCAACGTGTCCAGTTCGGCGGCGGTGGGCAGGCCGCCGGGGAAGGCCTCCATCGCCCAGCCGCCGCCGGTGATCCACTCGGCGTCCGGGTGGGCGTCGGCGTAGGCGCGGATCCGGCGGCGGTACGCGTCGAGCGTTGTCGCGCCGCTGAGATCGCACTGTCCCAGCTCGATCCCGCCGCCGACGGGGTGTACATGGGCGTCCTGGAAGCCCGGGATCAGCAACTTCCCCTTCAGGTCGACGACTTCGGTACGCGGCCCGATCAGCTCGCGCACCTCGTCCTGCCCGACGGCGACGATCCGTTCCCCGCGTATCGCGACGGACGTGGCGCGCGTACGAGCGGGGGAGACGGTGTGGACGGGGCCGCCGGTGAAGACCAGATCGGCGTGCATCGAGGAACTCCTTGCGGTCGAAACGGTGTGCGGTACAGAAAAGGACTCAGCGAGTGGACTCGGGTGCGGCGAGCGAGAAGCCCCGCTTCTCGAAGTAGGGCGAGCGCCGCCGGTACTTCGCCCAGGCGGCCATCACCAGTCCGGACGCGACCACCGAGGAGGGCACGGCGAGCATGAACCAGCCGTTGTCCGGGCTGAGTTCGAAGTGATCGCTCATCGTGAAGTACGAGTGTCCGAGATAGCCGCCGATGCAGAGCAGGGCGATTCCGGACAGTCCCGGGGCGAGGACCGAGCGGACGGCCTGCCCGGGAGCGGTGCGCAGATCGGAGCGGAAGCGTACGGCGCAGGCGAGTGCGGTGAGGCCGTAGTACAGGGCCACGATCAGGCCGATGGAGTTGACCGCGGCGAGGATCATCTCGTTCAGCTTCGGAATGGCGAGCGCGAGCAGCGCGACGACGGCGGCGATGGCCATGACGGCGACGGTGCCGGCGGCCGGGGACCCGTAGCGCGGACTGATCCTCGTCCACAGCGGCCCCATCGTGCGGTCGCGCCCCATCGCGTGCAGACCGCGCGCGGTCGGGATGACGCTGGACTGCAGGGACGCCACGGCCGAGCACATCAGCGCGAGCAGCGGCAGCGTCGCCCAGGGCTCGGAGGCCAACTGCTCGCCCAGATACGTGAGTCCCTGCGGCCCCTGCTCGATCAGCTCGGTCAGTGAGAACTCGCGCTGGAAGGCGACGGACCCGTACAGGAAGATCGCCAGCATCGTGAACAGGGCGATGAATCCGCCACGTCCCACGTCCCGGGTGTCCTTGGTCTCCTCCGTGACGCTGAACGCCGCGTCCCAGCCCCAGAAGAAGAACACCGCGAGCACCAGGCCCTGCGCGAAGGCCGTGCCGTCCCCGATCGCGAACGGGTCGAACCAGGACCAGTCGAAGGCGTGCTCCCCGGTGACGATCGCCCAGCCGCAGAACACGAGCAGCACCGCGTACTCGAACACGAGCAGCCAGGTCTGGAAGCGCGTCGCATGCCGTACGCCGGTGACAGCCGTGACCGTCACCGCGGCGAGCACCCCGAGCCCCAACACCGTGCTCAACGCGGTCGAGTTGGGGTCGAGCCCGATGCCCAGGAGCTCGTGAAGCCCCGCCTTGTTCGCGAACTGCAGGACCACCGAGCCGGTCACCGCGCTCGTGTACGCCATGAAGATGACGGTGCCGACGAGCGTCACCCAGCCGGTCAGGAAGCCGAGCCAGGGCCCGATCGACTTGCCGACCCACACGTATCCGCTGCCCATGTTGGGCTCGGAGCGGTTCAGGCGGGCGTACGCCGTGGCGATGCCCAGGATCGGCAGGAAGGCGACCAGGAGGATCGCCGGGGCGTGCAGACCGACGGTCGCGGCGAGCGCGCCCATGCCGATGCCCACGCTGGTGGTGGCGGCGGTGCTGGACGCGGCCAGCGCGACGCCGTCGACGACGCCGAGGGAACGGTGCAGCCGCGGGGGCGCGCCGGAGGACGTAGAGCTGTTCATCGTTGAGCTCCTCAGGCCAGGGACAAGGAGTGATGCACGAGCCGAGCGGAGGCGATGAGCAAACAGCCTTGCCAAAGTTGCGTCAATGGTGTTGACATAAGGGCGGCCGAGGGAGGGAATGCCATGGCGGCAGGGCGGGTTCCGGTCGAGCGGCGGCGGCGCAGACCGACCAAGGCGGGCACGGTCCTCACCGAGGAGCTGATCGTCGACTGCGCGCTGCGCCTCGCGGGCGAACACGGCGCGGAGGCGCTGAGCGTCCGCCGGCTCGGTGCGGCGCTCGGCTGCGATCCGAGCGCGCTCTACCGGTACTTCCACGACACCGACGATCTGCTGCTCGCCGTGGCCGACCGGATCATCGGCGAGACGATGGGCGGCTTCGCGCCCGAGGGCGACTGGCTGGCGGGGCTGCGCGAGATGGCCCACCGCGTCTACGGGGGCTACAGCCGGCATCCGAAGATCGCCGCGCTCGCCGCGTACCGTGTGACGCGCCGTCCCCATGAGTTCCGTGCCGTGGAGATCGGGATCGGCCTGATGCGGCGCGGCGGCTTCGACAAGGCCACGGCGGTACGGCACTACGCGGCGTTCATCGACACGGTGCTCGGCCACGCTGCCCTGGACGCGGCGCACCAGGCGCTCGCGCCCGAGCGGCGGGGGGCGGATACGCGGGCCTGGGCGGAGGCCTATCAGGTGCTGTCGGAGGGTGAGTTTCCGCAACTGGCGGAGGTGCGGGGTGAGTTGCCGCTGATGGCGGTCAGTTCGTTCGAGACCGCGCTCGAGCTGTTTCTGTCGGCGCTGGAGGTTCGGGCGGGCCAGGGGTGACCGGGAAGGCCGCCTCGAGGTGAGGGAGGCTGAGGTCAGCGGTCGGTGGCGAGGGTGACGCCCAGGCCGATGAAGACGGTTCCGGTCGCGGCGTCCATCCTGCGGCGCACCGCCTCACGGCCGCGCAGCCAGCCGCCGATCCGTCCTGCCAGGACACCCACTGTGCCGTCGGCCAGGAACTCCAGGACGATCAATACGCCGCCGAGGACGGCGAACTGCAGCCAGACCGGCCCCGCCGCCGGATCGATGAACTGGGGCAGGAAGGCGGCCATGAACGCGAACGTCTGCGGGTTGGCCATGGAGGACACCACGCCGTTGAGGAAGGCGCGCCGTCCCGGCATCCCGCCGGCGACCTGGTCGCCGGCCTGACTTCTCCTGCGGCGACGGATCATCTGTACGCCGAGGTGGATCAGATACGCGGCCCCCGCGATCCGAAGCACAGTGAACACGACAGGGAACGCCGTGAGCAGTGCGGCGAGTCCGGCGGCCGCCGCGACGATGTACAGCGCGTCTCCCGTGATCACGCCCGCGGTGGCCAGCAGCCCGGCACGGGCACCGCCCCGCATGCCGCACCCGAGCACGAACAGCATGTCCGGCCCCGGGGTGACCAGAGCGATGACCGTGCTCAGCGTGAACGCGGCGAGAAGGTGCGCATCGACCGGCATCCGGTGATCTTCCCATCTGCCGCGGCCTGGAGGAATCGGGTTACGGGAACTGGCGCGGCTGCGCGGCTGCGCGGCGCTCAAGCCAGGTGAGCACAGCGCGGTGCACACAGCGCGGTGCACACAGCGCGGTGCACACAGCGCGGTGCACGCAGCGCGGTGGACACGGC
>NZ_JBEPEW010000071.1:0-41207 GCF_040300965.1 Streptomyces mesophilus
AACGGGCCCGGCGCCACCCCGCCCCCAGCGCGGGAGGCCACGTTCGTGGGCAGGGAAACCGAGCTCGCGGCACTGTGCGCGGCCGCCGGGGACGCCGCCACCGAGGGGATCCGCGTCGCACTCGTCACCGGCGAGGCGGGGCTCGGCAAGTCCTCCCTCCTTGGCCAACTCGGCGCGCGACTCGAGCGGGACGGATGGCTCGTGGCCACCGGGCGCTGCCCCGACGTGGACAGCGCACCGCCCGCATGGGCGTGGGTCGAGGCGCTGCGGAAGGTGGCCGCGAGCGTCCCTCCAGGGGAGTTCGCGGACGCCCTGGCGCCGCTGCTCGCAGACGCCGCGCCGGTGAACGGCGACGCGACGGCCGGGCGGTTCAGACTGCGGCAGGCCGTGTGGAACTGGCTCGCGGCGGCCGCCGCCGGCCGGCCGGTCGCCGTCGTCCTCGACGACCTGCACTGGGCGGACGCGGCCACGCTGGAACTGCTCGGCGGCAGTGTCGGTGTTCAGGCCCCGATCCTGGTCGTCGCGGCATACCGCGCGGACGAGAGCGAACGCCTCACGGAAACGCTCGGCGCCCTGGCCCGCACCGCGCCGCTCCGGCTCGAGCTGCCCGGCCTGAACGGCGAAGACGTGGCGGAACTCGTACGCGCCGAGTGCGAGGCCGACGACGCGACCGTGGCCGGGATCGCCGAGCGGACCGGCGGCAACCCCTTCTATGTACGCGAGAGCGCGCGGCTGCTGACCGGCGAGGGCGCGCTGGTCGCGCTCTCCGAGGTCCCCGAGGGCGTACGGGACGTGCTGCGGCGCCGCCTTGCGAGACTCCCGGAGAGCGGGGTGGCCGTCCTGCGCCTCGCGGCGGTGGCCGGCCGGGAGAGCTCGGTTGATGTGCTCGTGCAGGCGGCCGACACCGACGAGGACGGCGTGCTCGACGCGTTGGATGCGGGCGTCATCGCCGGCTTGCTCGACGAGCCCGGGCCGGGGCTCGTCCGGTTCGTCCACGCACTGGTCAGGGAAACGCTGGTCGCCGACGTCAGCCGGCTGCGGGCCGCCCGGATGCATGCCCGGATCGCGGCTGCCCTGGAGGGCACGGGTGATATCGCGGCGCTCGCCCACCACTATGCGCGCGCCGGGTCACCGAAGGCCGTCGGCTACTGCGTACGGGCCGCGGAACTGGCCGAAGCGCGCTACGCCCACGACGTGGCCGCCGCGCTGCTCGCCGACGCGGTCGCGGCCGCGGGCTCCTGTGCACCGGACGAGCGTGTCGACCTGTTCGGCCGGCTGCTGCGCGCGCAGATCAGGGCCGGGGCCGTCGCCGCTGCCAGGCGCACGCGTGAACAGGCCGTGGAGTACGCCGAGTCGATCGGGCGCGACGACCTGATGATCGCCGCGTTCACCGCCTGGACCGAGCCCACTCCCTGGCAGGCCCGCACATACGGCACGGTCGACCGCCCCGTCGTCGACCGCCTCGGCCGCCTGCTCAAGCGGTCCGGTCTCGACCCCGAGGCGCGCTGCCGCCTCCTCGTCGCGTACGCCAATGAGCTGGTGGGCGAGGACGATCCGACGGTCGTGGCCGCGGCGCGCGAAGCACTCGGCCTCGCCACCGATCCCCGCCTGCGGGCCGCGGCGCTGCTTGTCCTGTCGGACGACACGCGGAGCGAGGAGTATGCCCGGGAGCTGGCGGAGATCGGTGTCGAGCACGATCTGCCCGTCTACCGCGTGACCGGGCTTTTCGGCCTCGCCGCGAACGCCGCCGCGGCCAACGACCCGGCGACCGTGCGCCGTTTGATCGGCGAGACCCTCGACCTCGCCCGCGCCTACCGGATGCCGGAGGCGATCAGCGCCGCCGAGATCGCGCTCGCGGCCCAGGCACTCGTCGAGGGCAGGTTCGCCGACGCCGAGCGCCGCTACGTAGAGGCCGTCGCGCGCATGGAACGCGCGGGATCGGTGCACACCGGCTTCATCGGCCTCGCGCGGGCGACACTCTGGCTGAATGCCGGCACGCTCGGCGACCATCTCGATGAGGTACGGGCGCTCCACGAGGCGCTCGGCCCGATGCTCGCCGACCTGCTCACGCTCTCCCTGCACGCCGCCGGCCGCGTCGACGAGGCACGCCGGACCCGCACGGCCCCGGGGCCGATACGCCACGACTTCTTCTTCACTTTCCTGACGAGCCTGCGCGCCATGGCGATCGTCGCGCTCCATGACCGCGATGCCGCCGAGGAGGTCTACGCGGACCTGCGCCCCCACCGTGAGGGTCCCCCGGCCGGCGCGGAGAGCCTGTCGCTCGGGCTGCGTCCGGTCGCTCACACGCTCGGCGAACTCGCCCTGCTGCTCGGCCGCGACGATGACGCCGCCGCCCACTTCGCCCGGGCCGCCGAGATCGCCGACCGGTGGCACGCCCCTCACTGGTCGGCCGCAGCCCGAACACACCTCGGCCAAGCGGACGACTCCCGCCCTTGACGGGTGGGTCGCCGTCATGGCCGGCTCCACTGCTGCGGCGGTCGGCCCCTACGGGACGCATTCCGGGGTTCGTTGGGGGCGCCCCCAATAGGCTCGAGGTCTGCAGCCTGTGAGTCTTCCGGCATGACCTCCAAACACATGGGCATGCCAAGGCTCTGGCTCATCGCCCCGCTTCTGCTCGTCCTGTACGGCCTGCTGCGACTCGTCGACGGGATGGACGGACAGCATGGGCCCGGGCTCGCCTGGAACCTCGGACATACGCTGTTCTTGCTCGGCTTCGTCCTCTTCGGCGTGGTGACGGTCAGGCTGCGGCAACTCGTCCCCGTCGCCACCGCGCGCAGGCAACTGCTCGCGAACGCGGCCGCGGCAGCCGGGATGTTCGGTGTCGCCTGTTTCCTCTGGGTGATCATCGGTGACCTGTTCGCAGCTGTGGACTCAGCAGCACCTTTGCCCGAACCCCTGGAGATGATCGGCCCACTGGCATTCCAGTTGGGCTGGCTCACCCTGCTGGCCATGCTCGTTGCCGCGACCCCGCGTCTGCTGCCCCTGTGGAGTCCCATGGCGGTCCTCGGGGGCTTCGTACTGTTCGCGGCCAACCTGGATCTTCTGCCGATCGGCGCATTGCTCCTGATGGCCGGGCTGGCACCGGTGGCCCGTATCCCCCTGGCCAAAGCCCGCCACAGCGCCTAGGACAGGCCGCCGAACCTGCGTATGACCATGCCTACGCCGCCCGGGTTACCGGAGCATCTGAGCTCAACCGGCTCGCCTGGCAGACGAGTTCGCTCGCGTCAGCGGTGCGACGTGCGTCCCCGGCGCAGACCGAAGACCCAGGCGGTCAGCAAGCCCGTGGTGGCGATGAATACGGCCGCACCGATCAACAGCGGCCTGTACCCGGAGGATTCACTCGAAGCCGCGGTCGCTTGGGGGGCCGCCTCGGCCGCGACCGGCTTGCTGTCGCCGTCCGCGCCCTTGCCTCCGGCCGCCGGGGCACCGGGTGCACCGGGGGCGGCCTGCGGTGGTGCGGAGTGCTTCTTCGCCGGACGGGAATCCGCCCCGCACCCGCTGAACCCGGCCGCTGTCTCCACCCGTACGCACACGGCGCTGCGTGAGCGCGGCGCGTCGGCGTCGTCGGACGGCGGGACGACTACCGTCGAGTGCAGCGTCACGCTCTGCTGCGCATCGAGCCCCAACTGCCAGACCAGCCACTCCTGGTCGACGAACCCTTCGGGCTCGGACGACACCACCTTCGCGCCGCCCGGAAGCATCTGCACGATCTCGGTTTCGGGGAAGTCCTGCGCGGTGCGGTTGCGGACGACGACTTCGTACGTGACGCGCTCCCCCGCGCGAGCGGCCGGTGACCGCGTCTCGGCGCCGATCGCACGGACCGTCACGGCGAACACGTCGGAGCCCGCTTTGCCGTGCGGGCGCACCTTCACCGTGGGGCCCGCCCCGTGCTGAGCGTGCGGATCCCCCACGGGTTCCTCGTGCTCGTGATCGGAACCGGTTGCGAGTGCCGGGACGGCCGTCACCGCACCGGCCGCCAACGACAACAGACCACACGCCAGCAGACGTCGTACGCGCCGGGAGCCCTTACCCATGTGCCTGACCTCACGGAAGTCGCCAGGCTCCGGCGCACTGTGCCGCGCACAGGCCGGCCCTGGAATCGAACAGATCGAGGTGAATCATCGCCACCGTCCGCCCGCCCACCGCACGCCATCGCCGCGCCTCGGCCACCACCACCGGTATGGCCACCCCCAACCCACACCAATGGCCGATCCCCCGCTGCCGACACCGCACGCCAAACGGATGGCGGTGGCCCTCCGGATCTCGTGATCGCCCGGGTTGTTAGGGTCCTGCCATGACGCGCCTCAAGATCGAAATATCCGTTCCCGACAGTCACGCGGAGGCGGTGATCGACGCGCTCCATGAGGCGGGCGCGGGGCGGGTCGGTGAGTACGCGCGGTGTTCCAGCGTCTGGAAGGTGACCGGCACCTGGCAGGCCCTGCCCGGCTCACAGCCGTACGACGGCGAGGTGGGCGCCGTGCAGCACAGCGAGGAATGCCGGATCGAGTCGGTCTGCGACGTCGAGCAGGCCGCTGCCATCCAGCAGGCCGTCCGTGCGGCCCATCCGTACGAGCAGGCAGTCATCCACTTCCTGCCTCTGTACGAGCCGTAGGCAACCGCCCTCGTACGCAAGGATCGAGGCCGTCCACGTCGCACTCGACCCTTGCGCGGACGACCCGGATCGCCGAAAGCGCCCTCAGCGGGGATGCCACTCGTCGGACCCTGGTGGGGTCGGACCGGTGATCGGTACGTTGAGTCGGATGAAGCGCTTCGAGGAGCACGGCGTACTGGTCACCGGGGCGGCTCGCGGGATCGGCGCGGCCACGGCACGGCGCATCGCCCAGGAGGGCGGGCGGGTGCTGCTGACGGATGTGGACGGGTCGGCGGTCGAGGAGACGGCTCGCGCTCTGCGCGAAAAGGGCGCCGATGCTTGGGCGTTGGCCTGTGATGTGGCATCCCGTACGTCGGTGGAGGCGGCGGTGGCGTACGCCGTGGAACGCCTGGGGGCTCTCGATGTCCTGGTCAACAACGCCGCCTCCTGCGGAACGGACGCGACGCTGTTCGAGGACGAGTCCGATGAGGTCTGGGAGCGCGATCTCGACGTCACGCTCAACGGCGCCTTCCGCTGCGCCCGTGCGGCGCTGCCGCACCTGGCCGCCTCCGGCCGTGGCGCCATCGTGAACATCGGCTCGGTCAACGGCGAGGCGTCCTTCGGGAACCACGGCTACAGCGCGGCCAAGGCGGGGCTCGCCTCCCTGACGCGCACCCTCGCCGATCACGCCGCCCCGCGCGGGGTGCGCGTCAACCTGGTCGCTCCGGGCACGGTGCGCACCGCGGCCTGGGCCGGCCGTGAGCAACAGCTCGACGCCGTACGGGCGTTGTATCCGCTCGGACGGGTCGGGGAGCCCGAGGACATCGCGGCCGCTGTCGCCTTCCTGGCTTCCCAGGACGCCTCCTGGATCACCGGGACGACACTGCGGGTCGACGGCGGAATCCTGGCCGCGCCCACGGCTTTCCGCGAACTGCCGGGCGACTGAGGCAGCCGGCCCGGAGCACCACACGGTGGCGAGTCACCCCTCGATGAGCGCAGCCGCCCGGTCGCCGCGCCGTCGGTTTCACTAGAGTAAGACTCCGGTTATTTGAGCAGGGTCCTGATCAGGTTTTCGGCGGCCCAGTCGGCCCACGCGGCGCCGTCCCATCCCTGATGGCGAGTGAGCAGGCGGTAGTTCTCCGGCGACAGGACCGCCAGGGCCATGTCGGCCGCGCGGACGGCGTTGAGGCCCGGGCGCAGGGCATTCTTGGCCGCCAGCGCGCCGGTGAAGACGGCCAGGACGGTATGGCGCTGGCCGATGTTCGTCTGCCAGAGCTCGGCGATCTGCGGGTCGTCGGCCGCGGCCGAGCGTACGACCTCGAGCAGTGGCTCCACCCGGGCATGGATGTCCGCGGTGGACTCGACGAGGGTGCGCAGCAGTTGTTCAGGTGGCGCGGCCAGGGCTTCGGCGACCCAGGGGCGGTCGAGGGTGGCGACGGGGGCGCCGTCGCCGGCGACCTCGCGGTCCAGGAGCTCTTTGAGGATCGCGCGCTTGGTCTCGAAGGTGAAGTACAGGGTCTGTGCGGCCACTTCGGCCCGGGCCGCGATCGCCTGCATGGTCGTGGCGGTGTAGCCGCGCTCGGTGAACAACTCGCAGGCGGCGGTGAGCATACGAGCCCGGGTCCGGGCGGCTTTGGCGGCACGTACGCCGGAAGCGGGCGGTGTCATCGACGTTCCCCCAAGGGATTGACTGTAGTGACACTCTAGTCCACCATTCGCTGTAGTGGCACTCTAGCGAAGGAGCCGGCTGATGAACCGTCACACGGCAGCATTGGTACTCATCACCGCGGTGGAGCTCATGGTCTTCCTGGACGGCACCATCGTGAACGTTGCCCTGCCGAGCATCGGCGCCCGACTGCAGCTGAGCGAGGCCTCGTTGGCCTGGGTCACCAACGCCTACCTGCTGGCTTTCGGCGGCTGCATGCTGGTCGGCGGCAGGGTCGCCGATGTACTCGGTGCCCGGCGGGTGTTCACGTTCGGGCTGGCCCTTTTCACCGGCGCGTCCGCGCTGGCCGGCCTGGCGGACGACCCGTGGCTGCTGCTGGCGGCACGTGCACTGCAGGGCATCGCGGCGGCGGTCACCGTGCCGGCCCAACTCGCCCTGCTGACCCGGACGTTCACCGATCCGGCCGCCCGCCGCCGGGCCTTCGGTGTCTGGGGTGCGATGGGTGCGGTCGGCGCCGCTCTCGGCACGGCGGCCGGCGGCCTGCTCACCGAGGCGTTCGGCTGGCGGTCGATCTTCCTGATCAACCTGCCCGTCGGGGCTGTCGCGCTGCTGTTCACCGGCAGGTTGCTGCCCGCCGACGAAACCGGCGGGCACCGCTCTGCGAGGCGTCTCGACCTGCCCGGCGCCGTCCTCGGCACCTCAGGTCTGCTGCTGCTCGGTTACGCGATCGGCGCGTTCGCCGACCCGGCCACCCGGATACCGGCCCTTGTCGCTCTGTTCGCCGCGCTGCTGCTGCTTGCCGCCTTCACCGCCGTCCAGGCACGCAGCACGGCCCCGCTGATGCCGCTGCGGCTGCTCGGTGTCCGCCAGGTCAGCGGCTCGGCCGTGGTCAGCGCCCTGGTCGGCGCGGTGCACGTACCGGCGTTCGTGCTGCTCACCCTCTACTTGCAGAACTCCCAGGGCTACAGCCCCGTACAGTCCGGTCTGGCCGTGCTGCCGGTCGCGCTCGCCGCTCTGGTCGCCTCCCGCACCGCCCTGCCCGTCCTGACCGAACGCTTCGGCACCCACAGCCTGCTGTGGGCCGGACTCGCCCTGCAGGCAGCCGCATTGGCCTGGTTCGCGACCGTGCCCGCCACCGTCCACTACGCCAGTGACATCCTGCCCGCCGCCCTGCTGCTCGGAGTGGGGCTGCCCGCCTCGTTCATCGGCGTCACCGCCCCCGCGGTGACCGCGGTGGAACAGGCCGACGCGGGAGTCACCGCCGGCATCGTGAACACGGCCCAGCGCATCGGATCAGGGCTCGGCGTGGCCGCCCTGCTGCTCCTGGCCAGCCACGTCACCGGCACCGCCGGCTACCTCGCCGGACTACGGACAGCGTTCGCCGCCGCGGCCGTTCTCGCCCTCCTCGGATGTCTGCTCGCCCTCGTCCTGCTCCGGCCCGCGCCGACCGCATCCGTACTGCTCGCGCCGCGCACGCCCGTAAGCCGATGACAGCCAGTCCGTAAGCCGATGACAGCCAGGAGGAACGCCATGTCCCCCACCGTCACCATCATCGGGGCCGGCCCCGCAGGCCTGGCCGCCGCCGACGCCCTGCGCCGGCGCGGCATCGACCCCCTTCTCCTCGAGCGTGGCGAGAGCGTCGGCACCTCCTGGCGCCACCGTCACGAGGATCTGCGCCTCAACACCATCCGCTGGACCTCGGGCCTGCCCGGACTGCGCATCCCCCGCCGCTCCGGCCGCTGGGTCGGCCGCGACGACTACATCGCCTACCTCGAACGCTTCGCCCGCCGGGCCCGGTTACGCATCCACCACGGTGTCGAGGTCCTCCGGATCGACGGGGCGCCCGACGGCTGGCGGATCGACACCGGCTCCCGGACCTACCGCAGTCAGCACGTCATCGTCGCCACCGGGCACGAACGTATCCCCAAGGTGCCCCACTGGCCCGGGCAGGAAGACTTCCGGCCGCCGATACGGCACGTCGCCACGGTGCGCCGCGCCGCCGACTTCGCCGGCCGGCGGGTCCTGCTGGTGGGGGCCGGCAATTCCGGCGTGGAGATCGCCGGCCATCTCGTCGACGCCGGTGTCGAACGGCTCTGGGTGTCCGTCCGCACCCCGCCGACGATCCTCCCGCGCCAACTCCACGGCATCCCGTTGCACCCGCTCACCCTCGCCCTGCGCCCACTGCCCGAACGACTCCGCGACCGCATCGCCCGCGCCGTCGCCCGCCACGCCTCAGGCGACCTCTCCCCCTACGGACTGCCCACCCCGGCCCAAGGCCCGTACGAGCGCATGCGCACCAGCGGCGTCACCGTCGCCGTCGACCAGGGTTTCGTCGCTCACCTCACTGCCGGCAGGCTCACCGTCGTCGAAGCCATCGACCGCCTCGACCGCAGCGATGCCGTCCTTCGCGACGGCACACGCCTGCAGCCCGACGTGATCCTCACCGCCACCGGGTATGACCCCGGCCTCACCGGCCTCGTCGGACATCTCGACGCGCTCGACGCCCACGGGCGGCCTCACCGGAGCATGCCCGGCCTGCACTTCATCGGTTACCGGCCCGCTCTCGAAGGCAATCTGCGGCAGCACCCCGCCGAGGCGCGGCGCATCGCCCGGGCCATCACACGCCGCCCCACCGGGCCTCGTATCGCCGTCAGTTGACGAACCGTGCTCAACAGCGCGAGGCGTGGACGGTGCCGTGTGCGCCGCACGTGCGCTGCTCCTCTTCGCGGCCGTGCGGCCGGGGGCAGTGTCCGCTCCGGATACTGCCCCCGGCCGTCCGGTCAGCCGAAGCGCAGGATCCGGGGCGCGAAGGTACTCTCCGGACCGGCGGCGCGGCCGACCGACCACACCGTGCTCGTGCCCGGTACGGGGGCGAGCCGCAGCACCGAGGAGTCGCCCTCCCCCGGCACAGCCGGTTCACTGTGGCCGGTGAACGACTGGCCGTCCCAGGCCAGGAAATCCGGTCCCGGCTCCAGCGGCGGGGAGCTGCCCGGCGGGGCCCACTTCATCGAGTTGGACATCGCGACCCAGCCCAGCCGGCCGGAGTCGGTGGGGGCGAAGGAACTGACCGAGCCGAAGTCCGCGGGCAGCGCCACCCGGCTCCACGTCTGCCCGTCGAAGCGCGTCAGCAAGGGCGGGATCGGGCGGCCGATGGGCCCGCCGATGAAACCTGCCGTACCGCCCGCCCACACCTCGGTCGGGGACACCGCCAGGATGCTGCCCACGCCCGCGCGCGGGCCGCCGTCCACGATCGTCTGCTGCCAGGCCTGTCCGTCCCAGTGCGACACCGCCGCACCGTTCGTGGCGGCGCCGGCGGCCCAGACATCATCGGGCGCCAGGATGTGCAGGCCGTACACGGCACCCGGCGGCACCGGCAGGTCCCGCCACGCACGTCCGTCCCAGCGCAGCAGAGCCTGTCCGGCGTCCCTGCCGCCGATCAGCCAGGTCTCGCCGCCACCGGAGACGACCTTGTCCAGTCGGACACCACGCGGCGCGCGGCTCTCGCGCCAGGTACTGCCGTCGTAGCGCAGCAGGTGCGCGGCGCCTGCGGAGTCACGTCCGACGGCCCATACGGCGTTCGGTGCGGTGCCGGCGACGGAGTGGAGTTCGCCCTGCCAGTCGATGCCGGTCAGGGCCTGGCGCTGCCATGCGGCGCCGTCCCAGCGCAGCACCAGCGGGAAGCCGGGCGCCTGGCGGCCCACCGCGTCGGCGCCCACCGCCCAGGCCCGGTCGGGGCCGAACGCCACGGCCTCGTTCAGCGCGGCCTGGGGGCGTACGTCGGCCGGGACCGGAACGTGCACCCAGGACGACGTATCGGCCGCGGCCGGTGTCATGACGGCCAGGACGGCCATCACGGCGGCGACAACCGCAACGAGTAATCGACGTGCCATGGTCAGCCTCCCAGCCGTTCGCTCATCAGGGTCGGTCTCGAGCCGTAGATCTCGACGGTCCCGAACGCGAGCAGCGAAGCCCCGGCTCGCGCCAGTACACGCGGCTGGACGTCGATCGCGTTCGTACGCTCCGGCCCGTACGAGAACGTGGTGCGGGCGCCGTCCACCCGCGCGTACTTCGACTGGAAGGCGCGCTCGCTGCGCATCGGCAGCCACAGCGCACCGTCCGGGCCGCGCACCATGCCGTAGGTGTAGGTCTCGCCCAGCGGCGGGTAAGTGGTCCGCCACGCGCGCCCGTTGAAGGTCATCAGGAAGGTGCGGGACGCGCCGTCGATGGAGCGCATGCCGCCGAACGTGGCCCGGCCGGACGGTTCGAGCAGAATGTTGTGCACGTTGCCGCCGGCCGGCACCGGTACGGCCACGTCGCGCCAGGCGGTGCCGTCCCAGCGCAGGATCTGGCTGCCCTCGTCGGTGCGGTCCACCATGGCCCAGGCGTCGTCGGCCGCACGCGCCTCGATACCGCTGTAGAACAGCACGCCGTCCGGCGGGGTCTGGGTCGTCCAGCGGGAGCCGTCGTAGTGCAGGACCTTGACGCCGGTCTCGTCCTCGCCGACCACCCAGGCGGCGCCCGGCACCGCGGCGAAGTCCTGGTAGTACCACAGGGTCTGCGGGAGCGGAACGGTGCTCCAACTGCCCGCCGACCAGCGCAGGATCTCGCCTCCCCCGGCACCGCTGTGGAAGATCCACACCTCCTCGCCGACGAACTGGATCCTGCCCAGGTGCCCCGACTCGCCGGCGCCCGGGAACGTGGTGTCACGGCTCCAGGTGCTGCCGTCCCACCGGTAGAGCAACGGCCACAGGTAGCCGTCGGCGGCATGCTCGACCCCGGTGGCCCAGGCGTCGTCCGGCCCGCGGGCGGCGAGATCGGACACGCTCGCCGACCCGGACGGCACCGGCGGTACCGGGAGCGCCTCCCAGCGCGGCGCGGCGGCCACGGGTGGCGCCGAAGGCGCCGTGGCCGCGGCAGTCGGCACCACCGATGAGGCACAAGCGATCACCAAGCACATCAATAACGCACGAAGACCGTTCACCAGCCCTCCCTCAAGTGCGAAAGCCGCTCAGCGTATGGGCCTCCACCACTCGTGAACAGATGCCACATTGACAATCCGGCGCTACGTGGCGCCCGGAAAACCGCGCCGGATTGAGCGAGGTGTGCCGGGGCACAGAGACCCGGACGAGCCCGCGCACGGCGTGCTCGGCCGAGGGGATCCGGGGGCGGTTCATGGGTACGGCGACGACGGTCCCCGAGACACGGGACATGAGAGGGCCCGAACTCTCCGGCGACGAGGCCTACGAGGCACTGCGCCATTACGGCGGCTGGCATCTGCTGCGGGACGCGTTCATACGATTCCGTTACGCGGACGGGTTCAGCCACGCGCGGGCGCTTGCCCTGCAGACGGTCCTGGCCCTGGTCCCGATGGCCATCGTCTTCGTCGGGCTCTCGGCCGTCCTGCACACCGAGAGCATCGGCCGGTTCGCGCAGGAGACCCTGCAGCGCATGCCGCTCGGGACAAGCAGCGAAGTGATCGACGAGGCGCTGGCGCGCAGCCGGCGGACCGCCGACGAGGGGACCCAGGCCGCGCTGTGGCTGGCGCTGGCGTTCTCCCTGCTCAACATCACGACGGCCATGTGTCAGATCGAACGGGGCGCCAACCGCATCTACGGCAACGAACGCGACCGGCCCTTCCACCGGAAGTACCTGCGCGGCCTCGCCATGGCCGCCACCGCCGCCCTGCCGCTCGGCCTGGGCTTCGTCCTCATGGTTGCCGGTGAGGCTCTGGGTGCGGCTGCCTCGGCGGTGTACGGCATCGACGCCTTGACCGGCACCGTATGGAGTGTGGTGCGCTGGCCGCTGGGTCTCGTCCTCGCGCTCATCGCGGCGAGTGTCATCTTCCGGCGCGCCCCGCGCCGGCGCCAACCCGGCTACACCTGGCTGGCGTTCGGCGCCGCCGTGTACCTCGTCCTGTGGACCGCGCTCACCTGGATACTGAGCCGCTATCTCTCCCTCAGCGGCTCGTTCGATGCCGTCTACGGTCCGCTGAGCGCCTTCATGTCCCTGCTGCTGTGGGCCTACCTCACCTCGATCGCCCTCTTTCTGGGCCTGGCCTTCGCCGCTCAACTGGAGGCGGTCCGCGCGCTGCGGCCGGGACCGGTCGAACCCGACCCCGGGGTATGACTCCGAACCGGTTATGCCTCCACCTCAACGGCTGAACGCGTCAAACAGGAAGGGAAAAATGTCCCGTACGCGCCGAAGTGCCCCTAAAACAAGGCCTCGACGCCCCTCCCGGCAGCCGCAGATCCGGCCCGACCGGACGGGAAGTTGGCGAAGGGGGTGCCTGTTCGGGGGTCTGTGCGTGTAGCGTCACCCTCAGCTGTCATGGTTCCGAAGTACCGGTCGCCCGTGAGCGCGAGTTCACGGGCGTTTTGCTGTTCAGAGTCTCGGAGGGCCAGGACGATCACCTCCGGTTCCCGCACCGTGCGGGAACCGATCACGAGTCTCTTGGAGGACTACATGGCTACTGGAACCGTGAAGTGGTTCAACGCGGAAAAGGGCTTCGGCTTCATCGAGCAGGACGGCGGCGGCCCCGACGTCTTCGCCCACTACTCGAACATCAACGCCCAGGGCTTCCGTGAGCTGCAGGAGGGCCAGAAGGTGAACTTCGACATCACCCAGGGCCAGAAGGGCCCGCAGGCGGAGAACATCACTCCCGCCTGAGCCCCACCCGCACAGCGCCCGCCCCAGGCATGCCGCCTGGGGCGGGCGCTGTGCGTCGGGGGCAGATCCGAACCGACCGCCGTCGCCATGTGTCGCGTGCCACAGCGGCATCGGCTTCACGCCGATGATCCGGCCAGGGCACTGGGACCCCTCAGGGTCTCGGCTCCCAACCAGCGCCTGGACCAGAGCGGTTGAAGCCTCGAGTGATCAGTCCGTACGCGCGGCCGCGCCGAGGAGGGCGAGTACGGCATGCAGACCTGCATAGGCCGTCGCGCCGGCCGGTACTTCAACGTGGTGCCGCGGTCCGGGGTCAGGGTCCACCTCGGCCAGGGGACGCCAGCCGTGTTCGCGTGCCGTCGCCGGCGAGGTGAGGGCGAGCAGGAACGCTCCTTCCGCTTGCCCGGCGGCTCCTTCCGCCTGCTCGGCGGCTCCTTCCGCTTGCCCGGCGGCTCCTTCCGCCTGCTCGGCGGCTCCGTCCGAGGGCAGCGACACGGGCTGTGCCGCGACCGCGGCCAGGAGGGCGACGTCCAGATCGCCGGTGGCCAGCAGGCGCTGTGCCACGCGGAGTGCGGCCGAGGCCGAGTCCGGGCCTGCGTCGATGGTCATGGTGGGGCCGTGCAGGTCCAGGTGCGCGGCAATCCGCGAGGCCATGACACCGGGCATCACCCCCGCCTGACTGTCCTCGCTCGGGGCCGGCACCGTGCGCCGCACCTCCCCGGTCCACTCCTCTGCCGCCTGGAGCACGCGAGACGGCATTCCGGCCCGGGCCAGGGCGGCGAGCGTGTCGTCCGCGGAGCAGCGCAGGGCCAGCCGGGCGAGGGCGAGGGGCATCCCGGTGTATGCCGCGATGACACCTGTGCGCTCCCGCAGCCCCTCCCCCAGGGAGCCCCATTCCGCGGTGAGTGCGTTGGCCGACTCGATGGCCATGAGATGGGACGGATCTATCCCGCGCATGGTCCTCGGCGGCATCCGTACGGACTTGAAATCCGGCAGCGGGTACGGACGAGCGAAGTGGGCCGGTGGCGCCTTGCCCGTTCCCCGCAGCCAGGCCTCGACCTCCGGCCGGCTCAGTGCACTCGGGAGCCGACTGCTCCATGCGACGAGCACGGTCGGATCAGCGCTCCGTGGCGGTGACGAGCGCGGGTGCGAGGTCCTGGGCCAGTCGCTCCGCGGTGGTTCCTGGATCAGCAGGTGACCGTTCGTGCCTCCGAAGCCGAAGGCCGAAACACCGACCGTACGCGCCCTGTTCGGGCCTGCGCGGAACGCCAGCGGTGCGACCGGGATGGTCAGTCGGGCGTCGGACACGGCGTCCGGCATAGCCGTGAACTCGTGCTGGGCCGGGATCTCCTCGTGCTGGAGCGCGAGGATCGCGTGGATGAGGGAGACGCCGCCCGCGGCCCAGCCGCTGTGCCCGAGGACCGATTTGTTGCTCGTGCAGACATAGCCGTCGGCGGGTGCGACATCGGAGAGCATCCGCAGTTCGGCCAGGTCCCCTGCGGGAGTGCCGGTGGCGTGCGCGATCACCCAGCCGATGTCCTGCGCGCCCAGGGAGTTGACGGCTCGGGCGCGTTCGACGGCGCGCCTCTGACCGGCCGGGTTCGGCGCGAAGATGGATTTGCCACGGCCGTCCGTGGCCCCGCCGAATCCTGCCAGGAGCGCGAGCACCTCGTCGCCCTCCGCCCGTGCGCGGGAGAGCCGTTTGAGGACCACCGTGGCTGCGCCGTCGCTGAACAGCGTTCCGTCCGCCGCGCGGTCCATGGCCAGTACCCGGCCTGTAGGCGACAGGCCGCGCAGTTTCCCGAAGAAGACGCCGTTGGCCGGTGCCAGGGCGAGCACTCCGCCGCAGTAGGCCACGTCGCAGGCTCCCGAGAGGAGCGCTCTGGTGCCCAGATCGATCGCATGCAGCGCGGAGGAACATGCGGTGTCCACGACCATGAGTTCGGCCGGCTCGGCGACGATCCCTTCCAGGGCGGTACGGACCACTGCCGTCGGAAGCGTCCGGGTGCGGTCGGTGTGCGCATGCCGGTAGTGGGCGGACAGCACTGTGCGGACCATGTCCGCGTCAGGTGAGCCCAGCGCTCGGTGCACGGCCTGGACCACGGATTCGAGCACATGGGACTCGGCCGGGCCGGGGTAGCCACCCGTCCAGGCCCCGATGTACACGCCGGTGCGTGGTGCGCGGTCCGAGCCGCCGGGTGCAGGGCGGGTGGATCGCATGGAATCACGCGCCTGCAGCAGCACATGGCGCAGCCACACGGCGGCCGGCTCGCGCTGGTCGCGGGCCCACTTCGCCAATCCGGCGGAAGGCACGAAGTCATGGAGATAACCCCCGAGCCGGGAGTAGCTGCGGTCGGCTGCGGCAGGGTCGTCCGACCAGTACTGGTCGAGATCGAAACGGGGGCCCGGTTCGACGAACACCGGTTTGGGTGAGTGGAGTTGACGCCACAGCGTCTCCGGGCTGTCTGCGCCCGGCACGACGACACCCATCCCTACCACTGCCACCGGATCCGCGTCCGGCTCCGGGGCCGGATGCTCACCGTGCGCCCGACCCTCGTCGGCGAAACTCATGACGCGAGCCCCACGGCTTCCGCGGCCGGCCAGCGAGCCGGCAGCGCCGCTCCTTGGAGGGACTCGGCGACCTCCGCGGGTGTCCGACGCCGGTCCATCGGGGCCACCGTCGTGACACCCGGCGGCAAGGCCGCTTTGGCCAGCCGGGTGAGCAGCGTGCGTGGTCCGGATTCGACGAAGGCCCGTACCCCGTCCTGGTGCAGGCGCCGAAGCCCGTCGTAGAACCGGACAGGGCGGACGAGGTGGAATGCGGCCAGCAGCCGGACGTCGGACTCGGTGGTGATGGAGCGGCCGAGGGCGGACGAGAACACCGGCGTACGAGGTTCGGTGACCGTCCACTCGGCGGTGCGGCGGGCGAGTTCGTCGGCCACATCGCGCAGCACAGGGTTGTGGAAGGGGTAAGCGGCAGGCACCTCGACGGAGTCGACGCCGAGGGCGCGCGCGAGGCGGGCCGCCCGGGCCAGCGCGTCGGCGGGACCGGACACCACGCAGTCGTCCGGGCCGTTCTCCACGGCCAGCGCCAACGCGGGATCGTCCAGCAGCCCGACCAGATGGGCGGTGCGGCGGCCGTCGAGGGGCATGGCCAGCATGCCGCCGGCCGGCGGTGCCGCCTTACGGAAGGCCGAATCCCGCGTCACGATGAACCGGGTCGCATCCTGGACGGTCAGCGCTCCGCAGGCCGTGAGAGCGGCAAGTTCGCCGAAGCTGTGTCCGGCCAGAACATCGGGCCGCACTCCCGTGGCGCGGATGACGTGGTACGTGGCCAGAGCACCGGCGAACAGCGCCAGGTCGAGCCGGAGCGGATCGTGCTCGACAAGGACGTCCAGCGCGGGCGCACCCGTGTCGGTGAGCAGAAAGGCGACGCCTGACTGCGGATCGGCCTCCGCAGCCTCGTCGATCTCCGCCAACAAGGCGGCCACCTCGGGTACTTCCGGGGCGATGCGGGTGAGGATGCCCGGCAGATAGGCACCTTGCCCGGGGAACAGGAAGGCGGTGCGAGGGGTCATCGGGCGCGTCTCCTTCTGCTCAGGCCGGCGGTCCGGCCGCGTCGGTGACCGGCAGCAGGCCGCGCTCGGCGAGCGGTTGCCGGACGGCGAGTACGGCGTTGACCGCGCGTGGAGTGCCCGCGTAGGCGCCGACGTGCACGAAGGCCTCGACGATCTGGTCCGCGGTGAGCCCGGCGTCGAGCGCGACACCTGTATGCAGGGCGAGTTCGCGCTCGCAACCGCCCAGTGTCGCGAGCACCACCAGCGTCATCAACTCGCGCTGCGCCGTGCTGAACTGCCCCCGCCGGTGCAGGTCGCCGTAGATGTACGTGACGATGTGGCGGCCGAGCGCGGGACTCAGGTCCGCGAGTGCCGCAAGGAAGGTGTCGGTGGGTTCCTTCCCGCCGATGCGGTGGGCCACGTCGAGGGCATCACGGAATTGCTGGTCGTCCATGACATGCTCCTTGCCGATGGGGCAGATGGATGGCCCACTTGCGCAGACGGGCGACGAACGACGCGGAGAGCTCCGGTGCATCGAGTGGACCACGGCGACCTGTTCGGATTCCACGGGCCGCCGCGTCGGGCACGTTGAACCGGTTGAAATCGGATGCACTCATTCCGGAAACTGACTCCAGTCGGCCCTTCCCGATAGCGAACTGCTGGATCCTGAAGGAGTCTTGTCCTGTCAGGCTCCCCGAGGCAGGCAGGACGGGCATCGATGAACGATCCGTTGGTGGCAGCCGAAATCCGGTCCATGGCGTTGAACGTGTTGAACGATCTCGAACCCGTTATCGACTCGGAGCTCTCGGTTGGGCGATCTTGCCCAGGGCATACTCGGCCCGTCCGGCCGACATGTCCGCAGACGGGAGACAGAAATGGTTCGGCGCCGTGCGTCCAATCATCGCTTACGTGAGTTGCTGAACGAAGCCGGGTGGACTCAGGAAGCCTGTGCGCGGGCCGTGAACGCCGCGGGTTCCGAGGTCGGTCTGCGCTACGGCTACGACCGGACCTCGGTCGCGCACTGGCTCGCCGGTTCCCAGCCGAAGGGACCTGTGCCGGAGCTGGTGGCCGAGGCTTTCACCCGACGCCTGGGCCGGACGGTGACGGCGGACGCGCTCGGCTTCGCACACCTGCCGGCACAGCCTGCGCGATACGCGGGGTCGTGGACCGTGGTGCTGTCGGAGTCGGATGCCGTGCCCTACCGGGACATGGAGCAACTGCCCAAATGGCGGGAGCTCGCAGCCCGTTCAGCGACGGCGGAACGGCGCGGGGCTCCCCGCCGGATCGGATCGGCGGAGGTCGCGCTCCTGAGCGACGCGGTGCGGCATTTCGTGCGCGCGATGCAGACCCACGGCGGCAGCTTTACGCGCAGCGCCCTCGCCGACTACCTCGCCCACACCCTCGCGGTGTGGCTGCGGGCGCCCGCGGCACCCGACGTACAACGTGCACTGCGCGAGGTGGGCAGCCATCTGCTGTTCGTCTTCTCGCTGATGCATGCCGACATGGGGGCGCACGGCCGTGCGCAGCACGGCTTCACCACATCGATGGAGCTGGCGAACGAGGCCGGTGACCACGTGTCCTGGGCGATCGGACTGCGCGCCCTCTCCGCCCAGGCCCTCACACTCGGGCATCACGGAACAGCGCTGCAAAGTGCCCTTTCCGCCGTGGACGCGGCGGCCGGCCGCGCCCCGGCGGCGGTGCGTGCGTACGCGTTGTCGCAACTCGCCGTGGCGCGGGCCGCGTTGCACGAGGAGCAAGCCGCGTTCCGAGCGCTCGACCAGGCGGAGTCGCTGCTGGCTGCCGACTGCGAGGACGACGGGCGCCCTTTTCGCTCCTATCCGATGAGTGCGGTCGTGTTCCAGCGTGCCGAGGCGCACCGCCACTTGGGCCGGCTCGCGCCTTCCATCCGAGCCCTGCGGCGCTCGGTGGACGTGCGAGCCCCGCACGACCGGCGCTCCCTGGCCCTGACCCAGGGGCGGCGCGCTCAGCTGCTGTTCCTTTCCGGACAGGTGGAAGAAGCCTGTGCCGCGGGCCGTGCCTTCGTCGACACACGGCAGGGACTGCGCTCCCACGCGGTCGGCGACACCACGCGCGCCCTGCTGCGCGCGCTCTCGCCGCACACGGGACACCGCGCCGTACGCGGGTTGCTGCAGTACGCGGCCGAAGCCTCGCCGTCGCCCGCGGGCACGTCATGGAAATGACCTTGCTGTGGGACAGCGGCGGGCCGCGGGAACGGCGGATCGTGGTGTTCGCCGGGGTCGGCACGGGATCGGTGGACGAGGGGCGGCCCGAGTCGCTCGACCCGCGGGAACGGGCACGGGCCGCCCGCTATGTCCGGCGCGAGCATCGCATCGCTTTCGTGGAACGCCGCACGGCGGTACGTCAGGTGCTCGGCGACCTGCTCGGCGTCTCTCCCCGCAGCGTGCCGCTGCACACCGGTGCGAACGGGCGCCCGCTCCTCGACGGTTGGAGCCTTTCGCTCAGCTCGTGCGGCGCCGTGGCCGCACTGGCGCTGGCCCGCGGGGTGCTGTGCGGAATCGATGTGGAGGCGGTGTTCGAGACCCGCCGAGTTCACGCGATCGCCTCGCTGCTCATGCCCGACGGGGAGATCGCCGAGTGGGACGCGCGGGCCCTGACACGATTGTGGACGGCCAAGGAGGCATACGCGAAAGCGGCGAATGTGACGCTCCTCGACGCCCTGCAACGGGCTCGGGCGGTGGACGGCGTCCGCGCCCTTGTCGCCGACGGAACGCGGTACGCCGTCCATGAACTTCCGTTGTCCGGCCGGTTCCCCGGTCAGCCCGCGCTCTGCGGATCGGTCGTCTGCACATCCACGGCACCGACGCTGTAGATGCGCATGCCCTCGAACGACAGGATGGGCTCTCCGTCCCGGCTCAGCGCGTGATAGCGGCCGGTGGCCCGATCTTCCACCAGACGCACGCCGTCGGGGTGTGCGCGGTGCATATCGAGATCGTTGCCGTGCTGGTAGACCTCCAGCCGGTCCAGACCGACCGGCGCGCTGATCGCCACGTCAGGGGTGCCTGCGGGGCGGAGCATATGGGTGCGGGCCAGGGCGTCGATGAGCAGGGCGGGCAGGACCATCCGGCCGTAGAACCGTGCGTCCGGCGCCGACCGCGGCAGCCACAGACTGCGTCCGCCACCGGGGCTCGAGCGGTGGTCGGTGGTGTTGATGAAGGAGCCACGCAGCGGGATCGGGCTACCGGGTTCGTAGTACGGATCGTGGGCGGGCTCGCCGCCGGCCGCCGCCGGGGGCTCGGCCGGCTCCGGGCCGCTGTCCAGATCCACGTACGCCCGGGTGTGCAGTGCGTCGCGGCGCAGCACGCGCCCGTCCGGTGCCGTGGTCGTCGATGTGATGGTCACCAAGACGGTGGCCGGGCCGGTGAGTTCGGCGCGCACCCGGTGCCGTACCGGGCCGTCGGGCCGCACGCGCACGAACCGGTGGTAGCGGACTTCGCGGAGGACGTCGGGCCTGGCGCCCGGGACGAGACGTCCCGCCGCCTCGGCGAGCAGGGCAAGGACGAGGGTGCCGGGCAGAGTGGGCAGGCCGGTGACCGGATGCTCGGCGACCAGGCGGGCCTGATGGTCGTCGAAGGCGAGCTCCCATTCGACCGCGCCCACTCCGCGCCAGGCCGGGATCCCCAGATAGGCGCCGGGCGGATCGTCGGGGAGCGGCGCCGAAGCGAGCTGCGGCATGAGCGTGGCCATGAACGAGCGCTCCGCGGCGCCGAGCTGGACGACGCCCGGCGGGCATGGTCCGGGTCGGCTCAGCACCTGCCGGAAGTGCTCCGCACCTTGGCCGTCGGTCACGGGCGACAGATGGCCGCGGCGTTTGACGGCATCGCCGACCAGCGCCCGGGTGGCCATCCCGCTCTCGGCCCACATCGTCCAGGCCACGGTGAACTCCTCGCGTTCCGCGTCATGCCGGCCTGCCCTGGCCGCCGATCCGAGCAGGTCGTTGGCCGCCGCGTAGTCGATCTCACCTGGCAGCCCGAGCACTCCGGTGATGGAACCGAAGTTGCACCAGCGCCGCACAGGGACGTCGTCGAAGGCCTCCCGCAGGGCGTGGTAGCCGAGCAGCTTCACATCGCGGATACGGCGGAACACGTCCAGCGGCTTGGTGGTGAAGTCACCCGCCTCGTGCAGTCCGGCCGCGTTGACCAGCAGATCGATCTCCTTGTCCGCCCGGGCGATACGCCGGGCCGCGGCCCGCACTTGCGCCGGATCGGTGATGTCGGTGCGTACGTAGTGCACGGCGTCAGCCCCGCACACGGCCTTGAGCCGGTCGACGGTGCGTGCCGCCTCCCGTGCGGAGGCGAGCCGGTCGAAGCGCCGCACGGCTTCGCGGGGCGTCACCTTTCGCACGGAGCGCAGCTGTTCGGCGATGAAGCCGCGCCGCCTGCTCGCGAACTCCTCGTCCGACTCGCTGCGCATCGCGGGAGTGAGGGCGTCGAGGTCACTGGAGCCGAGCAGCCAGATGTGGCAGCGGTGCCGCGATGCCAGGCGATCGAGGATGCTGGCCGTGATGCCGCGCGCACCGCCGACCGCGACGACGGTGCTGTTCTCGTCGAGCGGTTCGGAGCCGGGCACGGCCTTCGGTCCCGGGCGCAGGGTCTCCGTATGCCGAATGCCGTGGCGTACGAAACTGACCGGGATCTGGGGGCGGTGCCGCGCCGCCTCGCCGATCTGGTCGAGGGCGTCGACGGGTTCGGCATCGGTGGTCAGGACATGCAGCCAGGCTGTGGGCAGATCCCACAGGACGCTCTTGACCATGCCGGTGAACAGCGCGCCGTGGGGATGCGCGACTCCGTGGTGCTGTGCATCGAGCAGACAGACGACGGCGGAACCACCGTGTTCCACCTTCTTCGCGAGCTGCTGCAGGACGAGGAACGTGGCCTCCTGCGCTGCGATCAGAGCCGGCGCGGGCCGCCCGGGCCAGGCGGTACGTGCCGGTGTGGCGAAGACCCGTACATGAGAGGGGTGCCCGGCACGCTCCACCAGCGCGGCGACGGACTCCACGCCGACGTCCAGGCGCAGCTCGTCCGGGGCTCGTTCGTCGGTCACGGCGAGGGTCGCGCCCGCGTCACGCACCGACGGTCCGAGCGCCTCTGCCACGTCGGCGTCGTCCACGATGACCAGGCAGCCGGCCGGCAGCGCGGGCACTTCGGCGCCGTTCGGCTCGGTGGTGGTGTCGACGGGTTCGGCCGTCAGCTCGAACCGCAGGAGGTCCGGACCCGTGCGCGCATCGGAGGCGGCGGGTGAGGTGCCCACGGACTGCGCCTTCTCCTCCGCCGCATCGTCGGGCCGCAGCACCCCGCGCAGCAGCGCGGCCAGGTCGTCGGCTCCCCCGTAGCACAGGGTCTCGTTCCCGAGGCTCCGCCGCGGTGCGTCCGGGAGTGGGGCGAGTACCGGCCAGCCGTGCTCCCGGGCCCGGTCCGCCGTGGTGACGGCGAGCAGGAAGCCGCCTTCGGCCATGCGTTCGTCCGGCTGGTCGAACAGCGCACCGGAGCCGGGCAGCGTATTGCCGTGGGTGCCGAGCACCAGGGCCAACTCGCAGTCGCCGTCCCGCAGGTAGCGCCCGGCGACGTCGACCGCGCCGCGTCCGGAGGCCCGTCCCCGGTCGGTGGCGAAAGCCGGCCCGTGCAGGTCGTGCTGATTGGCGATGCGGCCTGCGATGACATTGGGCAGCAGCCCGGGCAGTGAGTCCTCGCTGACCTTCGCGACGCGTGACATGAGCCGGGTCCGGTGCTCGTGCCACCAGCGCGCGGCTCGGGGCGTGGCGTCCGTGAAGGCACTGTCCAGGGCACTCGCGAAACAGCGTACGGACAACTCCTGGGACAGCCGGGTGGGACCGGCGTGCGCGGCGATGACACAAGTCGACGAGGCGACCGGCTGCCACAGACGTCCGTGCTCGGAGGCGAGACGGTCCACCAGTTGCAGCGCCATCAGCTGGGTGCGGTCCACCGCACGCGCACTGCGCGGTGGCATCCGTACGGCGGAGAAGTCCGGCGCGGGGTAGACCTCCCCGAAGCTGCGGGGATGCCCGGCGACGACGGCGTCCAGCGCGGCCGCCGAGTCGGCCGCGCCCGGGACCAGCGCGCTCCAGCCGACCAGCACCAACGGATCGGCGACAAGGTGCGGGCGGAGGGGACGGCGGGACGGACGGGCTGTCGGGGCGGTGAGCACTTGATGGGCGTTGATCCCGCCGAAGCCGAACGCGGAGACTCCGACCCTTCGCGCCGGCGGCAACGGCCGCTCCTCCTGCGGCACATCGACTCCCGCCGGCAGCCCGTCGGCGCCCGGTGTGGCGTAACGGGCCTGGGCCGGCACCACCGCATGGTGCAGGCCGAGCACGGCGTGCACCACGGAGACCAGCCCGCTGGTCCAGCCGCCGTGTCCGAACACCGACTTGTTCCCCGTGCAGGCCACCACGTCGCCATCATCACCTCCCACCTCGGCGGAAAGGGCGTCGAGTTCGGCCCGGTCCCCGGCCGGCGTCCCGGTGGCGTGACCCACCACCCAGGACACCGCGTCGCCGCCGTCCCGGTAGGCGCGGGACAGGGCAAGACGCTGGCCGCGCGGGTTGGGCGCGTAGATCCCCTTGCCTTTGCCGTCGGACGAGGCACCGAAGCCGTCGAGCACGGCGAGCACGCGGTCGCCGTCCCGTTCGGCATCATCCAGGCGTTTGAGCGCGACGGTGGCGACGGCATCGGAAAACAGGGTCCCGTCGGCCTTCTCGTCGAAGGCCCGGACATCACCGCTGCGGCTCAGCCCGGTGACCTTGGAGAACAGGATCAGATACCGGACGGTGCACAGGGAGAGCCCGGTGGCCAGGGCGATGTCGCTCTCCCCCGCGCGCAGAGCACGGGCGGCCAGGTCGATCGCGTAGAGCCCGGACGAGCATGCCGCGTCGACGGTCACACAGTCGGCCTCTGCCGGTACGAGTCCGGTGAGTGCTCGGCGCAACAGCCGGTCGGGCAGAAACCGCTGCGGCTGCTCGGCGTTGGGCAGCATGCGGGCGAACGCGGTGCGCAGCTCGTGCGGGTCGATCCCCGCCGACTCGGCTTCCTTCTCCAGGAGCCGGCGCAGCGCTCCTTCCTCCAGCTCTCGGGTTCCGTCGGGCCAGCCGGCGAAGTACAGGCCCACTCGGCGCTCCTGGACGGACCGTCCGTGGAGCGCCTGCAGCACGGTATGCCGAAGCCACCGCTCGACCTCGGTGGCCCCCTCGATCTCGGCGGCCCGTGGATGCAGTCGCGGCCGGTCGATCATCCCGGCCAACGAGGTGTACGTGGCATCGTCGGCCGTGGGATCCGTGGAGTGGAAGTGCTCCATCGGATAGCGCCGCTCCTGGCCCGCGAAGACGGGCTCGCCACGCCGGAGCACCTCCCAGAAGGCGTCGGGCGAGTCGGCCTCGGGCAGGAGCAGGCCGGTTCCGACCACGGCGATGGCGGGTGCGGAGTCCTGTCGGGGCGCGGAGTCCTGTAGGGACGCGGAGACCTGTCCGGGCGCGGAGTCCGGTCCGGACGCGGAGTCCGGTCCGGACGCGGCGAGTTCCCGGGTGGTGCTAGCGGGCTCGGGCTCCGCTTTCTTCTCGCTCCGTACGGCAGGTACCTCGGCAGGATCGTCGATGGCCTGAGGTGCGCGTGCGGGCGGCGCATGGAGTGCCGCCCCGCAGGCGAGGCCACCGTCGGCGAGCAGTGTCTGGCCGGTGACGAAGCCCGCCTCGGGGCTCGCCAGGAGCACTACGGCGCGGGCGAGGTCCGTCTCGGTGGGCAGGCGGCCCCACGGGGTCGCGTCGAGGGTGGCCTGCTTCATCCGGTCGGAGTGCGGGAACATATCGCCCACGCGGTTGTCCATCACCTGGCACCCGGCGACGTTCACGCGCACCCCGCGGGGCGCGAACTCCACCGCGAGATACCTGCTCAGGCTCTCCATGGCCGCTTTGGTCGCGCCGACCAGGCCGTAGTGCGGGACGACGTGCCGCGAGCCGTGGCTCGAGACGTTGACCACGCTGCTGCCGGGACGGCGGGCAAGCAGCGGCAGCGCGGCGAGTGAACAGTGCCGTACGGCATGGAGGTTGAGGTCGATCGCGCGCTGCCAGTCCTCCTCCTCCAACTCGGCGAGCGGGACGAACGCACCGCGCGCCGCGTTGTTCACCAGGACGTCGAGCCCGCCGTGCGCACGTTCCACCTGGGCCATCATGCGCGCCACATGGTCCGCCTTGGCGGCGGACGCCTTGATCACTTCGGCGGACAGGCCGCGACCGGCCAGGTCAGCGACCAGATCATGCGCGGCACGTTCACTGTGGAAGCAGTTGACGATGACATGCGCGCCACGCCGCGCGAACTCCTCCGTGATGTACCGGCCGACGCCGCGCGCCCCTCCTGTGACCAGGACGGTACGGCCGGCGAACGGCCCGGGCACCGCGGTCACCGCAGCCCGCCCTCGATGTCGCCGAGCAGCCCGGCCACCCGTTCCAGCGTCGTATACGTGGTCACGCGGAGCGCGGCCTCGGGCTGCGGGAGCCCGTAGCGGTCGAGGGCGCGCGCGAACAGCTCGATCTGCTTGACGGAGTCGACCGCGAGGTCGGCCTCAAGGTCCGCGTCAGGTTCCATGACGTCCAGGGGGTACTCCAACTCCTCCGCGTACAGGGCGCGTAGTTCCTCGATGAGGGTGGCCCGATCCGGCAGGCCGCCCGTCTTCGGCTTCGGCTTCGCGGTCTCCTCCGCCGCCTTGGTCGCAGGCGACTCCGGCTCGTCTTCCACCGCTACGTCGCCGACGGCGTCGGCCACGGCCGAGAGGACCGGTGCGGAGGTGTCCCCCTCCAACGCGGCCCGCAGGCCCGCGAATCCGACGCGCGCCCGCAGCGGCGCGACGCTCAGCACATCCGGCAGGCACTGCGTGACGAGGTCGGCAAGGATCGACTTGGGGCCCGTCTCCACGAAGCGGTCGATCCCGTCGCCGTACAGCGTGGTCACGGTCTGCCGGAAGTCGACGGGCTGGACGAGATGATGGACCACCGCGTCCCGGATCTCGTCGATGTCGCGGTAGTAGCCGCCGCAGGTGGGCGAGTACACGGGCAGCTGCGGCACCGACACCTCCACCTCCGCCACGGCAGGCCTGAACTCCGCCACGACCGGGGCGAGCAGCGGGCTGTGGAAAGGATGGGCCGAGCGCAGACGGAAGTGCCGCAGCCCCAGGGCATCGAGGACGCGGGCGAGAGCATCGAGCTCGTCGTCGGGTCCGGAGACGACAGCCTGGCGGGGCGCGTTGTCGGCGGCGATGCGCGTACGGGCCAGTCCGCAGCCCTCGACCAGCCGGGCGAGCCGCCCTGCGCCCAGCGGCACCGCGAACATCCCGCCCGCCACCGGAGGCGCGGCACGGAACGCCGCGTCACGGGCCGCGAGGAGCCGCGCCCCATCGGCGATCGACAGGGCACCGCCGGCCACCAGTGCGGTCAGTTCGCCGACGCTGTGCCCGAACAGCACGTCCGGCTCCAGGCCGAGCGGACCGGTCAGCACCTTGTACGAGGCCAGGGAGGCAGCGTAGATGGCGAGATGGAGTCGCTCGGGATCGTCCTTGACGAGGGTGTCGACGGCGGGTGCGGAGCGCTCGGTGAGCAGCGGAGACACCGCAGCGGTGCCTGCGGCCGCAGCCGCCTTGTCGACCGCCTCGAGCACCTCCCCCACCAGCTGCGCGGCACGGTCGTCCTGGTGGACGTCCGTCAGGGAGCCGGGTAGATAGGCGCCCTGTCCGGGGAACATCACGGCGGTCTTGGTGCCGGGTGTCTTCGATGACATGGAGTCCTCAGCTTTCGTGAAGTGGCCATACGGGCATTGCCGTTGGGGTCGCGGGCGGGCCGCGAAGGTCATGCCGCCGGAGGTCAGGCCGTGCGGGAGCGCGCGATAGCGGGGCATGCAGTGCGTGGGCGTGCCGCGGGCCTCGGGCAGTGCGCAGGCGCGTAGCGCGCATCAGGCAGTGCGCAGGCGGTGGCGCGCCGCAGGCAGCGTGCAGGCGTTCCGTGCGCCTCAGAAAGCGCGCGGCGGGGCGGCCAGGCGCAGTGAGCAGACGGCGAGCAACCGGGAGTCGCGGGCGTCCTCGATCACGATGTCGGCGACTTCGTCACGGCAGGTGCCTGCGGGGCTCCACGCCTGCAGATGAGTACGGAGCACGGTCTCGGGCTCGGTGTTGGCGACGAAGCACATCCGGACGTCGGTGACGGCGCGCTGGAGGAACTGCCGGTCTCCGCGCCCCAGATGGCGCCAGAGTCCCAGCACGGCGGCATCGGCGACGGAGAAATAGGACGCGAAGTACAGCAGCCCGGCGCCGTTGACGTCGCGGGTCAGATCGACCGGCTGCAGATGGGTCAGGGGCGGGCTGATCGGGACACGACCCTCGGCAGCGGGGTCGCCGACACGACGCAGACGGCGTGCGGCGCGCAGGGCGGCACGCGGCGAGTGACGGGCGGACAGGGTGGGGAGATGCCGGAAGGTGAAGCCCGGCGGACACGAGCGCACGAGCTCCGTGTTCGTGCCGGAACTCCCCCGGGAAATCCAGCTGTTGAAATTCTCCACGTAAATACAGTCCGCTCTGCGCCGCTCGTAAATCTCCTCGGGGTCGAGCGGCCCGTCACCCAGAGGCCTTGTTCCCTGGGAAACCGGGTGAATGCGATGCACGGTGAGCACGGACTGCCCTCCGGCCCCGAACACCTGCGACACCACGTCGAGCCTGTCGCCGAATTGCAGCATTCCGGGGTGCGTGCCGGCCGAGGCCATCACCCGGTAATACGTGAATGCCAGATAGGAGGGCCGCCCGTGGGCATCCCGGGCACGGAAGGCGTCGACGTCGCAGACCTCGCTCACGGTCTCCCACGTCCAGTCGCCGACCCGACCGACGAACAACGCGTTGGGTCCGCTCATCCCGGGCTGGACGGTTTCGGCACGCCGCACCGTGCCCGGAGCGATGCGGCGTGCATGAGTGGCGTAGGGCATACATCAAGAGAAACCCAGAAGCGTTTCTCCTTCAACTGCCTGCGGATTTCGCATTGTTGAACCTGTTGCGCCTCAATGCACCCGTCACCCATGCGCTGTCGGCCACGGAATCGTGAATTCGCGCTGAACCACGGAAGCCGCCCCGTGAGCCGAGGGGAGAAAAGACGACGCGAGGGCGGCACCACTAGGGTGCCGCCCTCGATCCATATCGCAGCTATCCGATCAGGTCGGGCGCGCGGAGCATCTCCGGCGGGATACCCCAGGCGTCGACGAGGTCCTCGGCGATCGGCCGGACCTTGCGGCAGAGGTCGTTCACCTCGCGGCTGATGGCCTTGGAGCGCTGGACGGTCAACCGTCCGTGCTCCATGAACCAGGCCCGGTCCGCTTCGATCGTGGTCAGGGCGAACAGGTCGCACAGCAGTCCCAGCGCCACTTTGTTGTCGCTGTCGGGCATCGCGCGCAGCTTGTCGGCGAACGCCTCGAGCACCAGGCGTTCCATATGGGCGCGGGCCACGGCGATGACGTGGTCCTGGACCCGGGAGAACACCGTGCCCGGGTGCGTCTTCTGGTCCTCGACACCGCGCTTGAGCCGCCGGGCGACACCGGCGAGCATGTGCTCCTCGCGGTAGCGGAGCATGGCGAGCTGGTAGCGGGTGTCGAGCAGGCCCGCCTCCTGGTCCCAGTCGTCGCCGCCCGGCAACAGATCGCGCACCCGCTCGAGGAGTTTGTGGGCCGAGGTCTTCTCGATGACCGTCTCGACGGCGAGACCCGTGACGAACCGGACCATGCCCAGCTGGTCCATGTCCTCGAACTCGCTCGCGTAATGCGTGAGCAGGCCCTTCGCGACGAGCTGCAGCAGCACATGGTTGTCGCCCTCGAAGGTGGTGAAGATGTCGCTGTCGGCCTTGAGGGCGGCGAACCGGTTGACGGCGAGGTAGCCGGCGCCGCCGCACGCCTCACGGCACTCCTGGATGGTGCGCGTGGCGTGCCAGGTGGCGAGCGCCTTGGTGCCGGCGGCCCGCGACTCCAGCTCCCGCCGCGCCTGCTCGTCGTCCTTGATGCCGGAGAAGACCTCGTGCAGCTGGGTGCGGACGACGTCCTGCGCGAAGTGCAGCGCGTACGTGTGCGCGAGGAGCGGGAGCAGTCGGCGCTGGTGCATCCCGTAGTCGAGGAGCAGTTGCTCCCCCGCCTTCGCGTCCGCCTCGAACTGGCGCCTGCGTACCGCGTACTTCGTGGCGATCGCCAGCGCGACCTTGCTCGCGTTGACCGCGCCGCCGCCGACGCTGACCCTGCCTTGGACGAGGGTGCCGAGCATGGTGAAGAAGCGCCGGTTGGGGCTTTCGATCGAGCTGGTGTAGGTGCCCTCGGGGCTGACGTCGGCGAAGCGGTTGAGCAGTGCCTCGCGCGGTACGCGCACCCCGTCGAACCAGATCCGCCCGTTGTCCACGCCGTTGAGACCCATCTTGCGTCCGTCGTCCTCGATGCGGACGCCGGGCGCCACCTCGCCGTCGACCCGGATCGGGACGACGAACGCGTGCACACCCTCGGACCGGCCGCCGTCCAGCTCCAACTGGGCGAAGACGACCGCCAGTCGGGCATGCCGGGCGGCGTTGCCGATGTAGTCCTTGCGCGCCTGGTCATCAGGGGTGGTGATGACGAACTCCTGGCTCTCGGCGTCGTACGTGGCGACCGTGCCCAGCGCCTGGACGTTGGAGCCGTGTCCGGTCTCCGTCATCGCGAAGCAGCCCATGAGCTTCCCGGAGATCACATCCGGCAGATACGCCTTGTGGTGGCGCTCGGTGCCCAGCTGCAGGAGCGCGCCCCCGAAGAGACCGAACTGCACCCCGACCTTCACCAGGACGGACAGATCACCGAACGCGAGCGTCTCGAACGCCGCGATCGAAGCACCGACGTCGCCCCCGCCGCCGTACTCCTCGGGAAAGCCCATCCCCGTCTGCCCGGTCGCCGCCATGGTGACCACCAGCTCGCGCACGCGCTCACGGAACTCGTCGAACCCAAGACTCTCGGCCTCCTCGAGCACGGAGGCGTACGTGACGAGGTTGGCACGGACGAGGGCACGGATCTCGGCGTACTCCCCGTCGAGCACTTCGGTCAGTGCCGGGATGTCGACTTCGGGCTGTACATATCCGTCGGAGGGCGCGGTGGCATTGGTGACCATGGAGCACTGGTACCCGAACGGGAAGTGATCAAGCGGTGGTGTGGGCCTCCTGGAGCAAGGCAGCTTGGGCCGGTGACGCGTGCTCACGCGTCACCGGCTGCGTCGATCTCCGCGGGGCCGACGATCGGGGTTCTTGAGGCGCTCCAAGCTGATCAAGAGCGGCGCCGTGGCGATCGCCGTGAGCAGGATTCCTGCGGGCACGGCGAGTGCGATATGGAGGTGGTCCTGCGTCCAGACAAGGCCAGGCGCGGCGATCGCCGCAGGTATGGCGAGGTAGGGACGGCGAACCAAGTGCCGCATGCCGTCCGTGAACGTCAGCCCCGCCCCTTGGTGTCCATGACCGAACAGTAGCCACGTGCACGGTCCGGCAGGGAGGCCCTGATGTGGCTGGCTCTCAGTGGGTCAGGAGCCAGCCGATGCGGTCATAGGCCAGAACCTGATACGCGATCATGACGGCGAGGAGCCAGCGGCCCGCGCGACGCAGGTCCGCCAGGTAGAGCGCTGCCACCGCGCCGAAGAACACGGCAAGCTCCAGGAGGAGGCGCAAGGGGCCCGGAGTATGAACGTCGCTTTCGCCCGAGCGGGACGGGTCGTCCGGCACGGCGAAAGTGCCCCATGCCCAGCCCACGGCGACGGGCAGCGCGACCACCGCAAGCCACCGCCAGGGGGAGGGGACCTTGCGCCAGGCCCAGACTCCAAAGCAGAACAGCGAGAGCAGTTCGAGGAGGAAGCGGACGGCGTACATGGCGTCGTTGTTCGCCAGCGCCAGCATGTTGATCACCCGGCCACGCCAAGGCGTATGCCAACAAGCATGCGAATGCCTTCCCTTGAACTGCTGATCAGGGCAACGGACGGATGCATCCTTGCTCAACCGTGAACAGCGCACAACGGCCGAGGACCCAAGAACGATTCTGCTGCCGAGAGTCCCCTGGGTTTGCGACTTCGCTATTCCGCGAGGGGTGCGGGGCTGCCAGGATGCCTGCAAGGTTGTGGAAGGGGTTCGGCCTCGTGCCGCGGCATGCCATCCGCCGCGCGGCTGTGCGGTTCGTCGTACGCGGACGGTGCGTGGCGTCGTCGTACGCGGACGGTGCGTGGCGTCGCACGCGGACGGCGCGCGGCGGCAGGCGAACCTGGTCGTACAGGCGGGGAGGGTGGCCGTGTTCATCGGGCGCGATCGGGAACTGGCCGATTTACAGAGCGCATTGAAGGTGCATCGGCTGATCACGCTGACCGGTGTGGCCGGGGTCGGCAAGAGCCGACTTGCCCGGCGGGTGGTGGAGCTCGAACAGACCGCCGGCGGCGGCGAGAGCAGCTGGGCCGATCTCTGGCAGTTACCCGACGAGCGGATGATGGCGGCCCTGGTCGCGGATGCGTGCGGGTTGTCCGACCACACGCCCCGTATGCCGCTGGACGTCATCTGCCAGTGGATCGGCCAGCGGGATCTGCTGATCGTTCTCGACTCCTGTGAGCATGTGCTGCCGGCCTGCCGCCGGCTGATCGAGACACTGCTCGATCAGTGCCCGCACCTGACGATCCTGGCCACCAGCCGGGAGGTGTTCCACCTCGACAGCGAGTACGTCGTGCCGGTCGAGCCGCTGCCGGTGGCGACCGATGCCGCGGAGCTGTTTCTTCAGCGTGCGACTCAGATGGGCGTGTTGCCCGAGCCCGGCGAACTGAACCGGGTGACCGACCTGTGCACGTACCTCGACGGTCTGCCCCTGGCCCTGGAGCTGGCCGCAGGGGCGCTGCGCCACAGCAGTATCGAGGAGCTTCTGCAGCGTCCCCGGAACGATCTCAGCCGCGAGGAAACAGATCAGCTGCACCCCGTCTCGCCGCGCCGGCACGATGTGCTGCGCACCGCGCTGGGGTGGAGTCACGAACTGTGCACGCCCAAGGAACGGCTGCTGTGGGCCCGGCTGTCGATCGTGCTGGGGCATTTCGACGGGACGATGGCCGCGGCGCTGTGTGCCGGCGGCCCGCTGTCCATGCGCGACGTCGAGGTCGCGCTCGCGGGCCTGGCGGACAAGTCGGTGGTCACCCGCCGCGGCGAGCGCTATCTGCTGCTCGACACGGTGCGCGAGTACGGGCGGTTGTGGCTCGAGCAGCTCGGGGAACTGGACTCGATGGCCACGACCCACGCAGCCCATTTCCTCACGCTGGCGCGGGAGGCCGACGCCACCTGGACGAGCGCCGAGCAGACCGGCTGGTACCGCACGATCAAGGACGCCCACCCCGATCTGTGCGCGGCCCTCGACCATCTCCTCGCCCACCGCGTCGACGAGGCGCTCGAGCTTGCCACCCTGACCGGCTTCTACTGGACCTGCTGCGGTCACGCGCACACCGCCCAGCACTATCTCGCCCGCGCCCTGCAGGCCGGAGACAGCGGGCAGCAGGCGCAGATGCGGCAACGGGCCATCTGGGCACTGGGGTTGACTCATCTGCTGCAAGGCAATCACGCCACCGGAACGCACCTGGCCCGCCAGTGCCTGGCGCTGGCCCACAGTGATCGCAACGCGTCCGGGCTGCTGCGCGCCGCCTACCTGCAGGCCATGAGCGATCTGCTGCAGGGCAATGCCCGACAGGCCCTGGACCTCCTGGACGACGCCCTCCAGAACGCACACGGGGAGGACGGCCCCGCCGCACCGTCCGAGCAGGCGGCGATGATGTGCAGAATGCTGCGCCTGTTCGCGCTCACCGGCATCGGCCTCCTCGATCAGAGCCGAGACGCGGCGAGCACGCTGCGAGCCCAGTGCGTGGCCATGGGCGAGCACTGGATCCGGTCCTACACCGACTACCAGCTGTGTGTGATCGCGCTGCGGGAGCAGCACAGCGACGCTGCCCTGGAACACGCCCGCTCGATGCTCAACTCCAAGCAGCAGATAGGCGACACCTTCGGGATCGCCCTGGGATTGGACATGCTGGCCGCGTCGTTCTCCGCCGACGGCGACGGCCGCTCCGCGGCACTGGCATCCGGCGCGGGGCAGCGGCTGTGGGACGCGGTCGGCCACCCCCAGCGCGGCGCACCGGATGTGCAGCCGCTGCGCGAGGCCGGCGAGAGCACCGCACGCCAGCTGGTCGGCGCCGGCACCTACGACACCTACCGCCGCCAAGCCGCTCACGCCGACCCCGCGGCCATGCTCGCCTGGGCGGCCGGCGGGGACGAACCGCTCTAGCCAGACGGGCAGATGCGCCCCCTGCATGCCAGGCGACGCCCCCCTGCATGCCGGGCGATGCCCCCCTGCATGCCAGGGGCATCGCCCGTCCCCATGGCCGGAGACTCGCAAAACAGGGCCGAGACGATAAGCACATCACTCTTCGCGCGCGCCACTCCCCCGGCTCAACGGCCCTTTGCTGAAGAGGATTCGAGGGGGCGCGAGGTAGTGAAAGTCCGCGCATGAATTCGACCGTTTGCGCTCGCGCGCGTATGGGCTTTCCAAGATCGGCCGCTGATAGCTTCCGCCTCGTGATCGATTCGTTTACCGACGTTCCGGGGAACGGGCCCTGCCCCGCGCCCGAACACCCCAGGCACCAGGCCACCGTCCGGCCCGCCTTGTGGCGGCCCGCCGAGGCCGACGACCGCTCCGCACTCAAGGCCCTGCTCGCCTCCGGCGCCGTACGCGAGATGCACGACCGTATCGACGAGCAACTCGTCGAGCTGGCGCGCTGCTTGCGCCCCGGTGACCACCTGGCAGGGCCTGAACTCGACGCCGCAGTGCAGGAGCTGACCGACGGCGTCGAACCGAGCCGCTACGGAACCTGGGCCTGGTACCCGTGGTCCGGGCGGCTGGTGCACGTGCTCCCGCGCAACGAGTTCCGCCGGGTACGCACCGACCGCAACCGCGACAAGATCACGGCCGCCCAGCAGCAGAGCCTGCTCGAGCGGCGGATCGCCGTGATCGGCCTCTCGGTGGGGAACAGCGCGGCACTCACCTGCGCCATGGAAGGCATCGGCGGATCGTTTCGCCTCGCCGACTTCGACACCCTCTCCCTGAGCAACCTCAACCGCCTGCGGGCCGGAGTCCACCATCTGGGCCTGCCCAAGACCGTGTTGTGCGCCCGGCAGATGTACGAGATCGACCCCTACCTCGACATCGAGCTCTGGCACGACGGGCTCACGGAGGACACCATCGAGTCCTTCTTCGGCGACCGGGAGCACCCGCTCGACCTGCTCGTCGAGGAGTGCGACACGCCCTGGGTGAAGACCGCCGCCCGCGAACACGCCCGCAGGCACCGCGTCCCGGTCCTCATGGACGCCAACGACCGGGGCCTGCTCGACGTGGAACGCTTCGACCTCGAGCCGGAGCGGCCGCTGTTCCACGGCCGCGGCGCGGACCTGAGCGCCCGCGACGTACGAGAACTCGATGCCGCGGACACTCTCGCCTACCTGCTGCGCATCTGCGACGAGAGCCGCCTCAGCCCGGCCATGACCGACGCCCTCAACCGTATCGGCGACACCCTTTCCAGCTGGCCCCAGCTCGCCAGCGGCGTCATGCTGGGCGGCGCCCTGGTCACCGACACCGCACGCCGCATCCTGCTCGGCGACCCCGTCGCGTCCGGCCGCTACTACGTGGACCTCGAAACCCTCATCGCCCCCCGCGACGGGGACAACTCCACAGGTCTCCGGCTTCCGACGGCAGGAGCCGCCCGGTGAACCACCTGCCCGAACTGCACGGCGAACACCTGTGGTTGCGCGAACTGCGCGCCACCGACCTGGCGCCCTTCGAACGCATCCACACCCACCGGCTGCTCACCCGCTACCTCGGCATCGACCGCATGGACGCCCGCCAGGCCCAGGACGCCTTCGCCCGGCATCTCGCCCAGCCCTACACCCACCCCCGACGCCGGCACACCCTGGCCGTATGCCCGCCCGGCCAGGACACCATGGTCGGCACCATGGGCCTGCTCGTCGAGGAGTACGGCCGCAACGCCATGCTCACCAGCCTGGTGCTGCTGCCCGACTCCCCCGTCCGCGGCCACGGCCACGAAGCCGGCCGCCTGCTGATGGCCTACGGTTTCGGCCCGTTGGGCCTGCACCGCATCTGGGCCGGACACCGCGCCGATCACACCCGTATGCAGGACGTCATGCTCGCCGCCGGCCTCCACCCCGAGGCCACGCTGCGCCAGCTGTTCCACACCCAGGGGCACTGGCACGACGTCACCACCTACGCGGCTCTGGCGCCCGAGTGGGCCGAACAGGCCACCGCCGCCGAACGGGCCATCCTCCACAGCACCCCCCGTGGAGCCGGCATGCCGGTCGCCGTCGCCCCCACCCGGCCCGCCGCTACAACCAGCTGATCCAAAGGCCGCACGGTGTACCCCGTACCGAAACCGGCCGAACGGATGTCCGCGTGGTGATCGACTGCCTACCCTTGGGGAAACCCGTCCGAAGATGCCACCGCATCCATCGGTACGACCTTGGCACCACGGCGACGCAGGAGGTTGTTCACAGTGGAGCTGAACCCGGAGCCCTCGGACAACACCGGTGAAGTGACAGGGGTGTTCGTCCACCGTCTCACGGAGGACACCTGGTGGTGGTCCGACGAGATGTACCGGCTGCACGGTTATGAACCCGACGCCGTCACACCGAGCAGCCGGCTCCTGCGCAAGCACCAGCATCCGGACGACGTCGACCGAATCGACGCCATACTCGCCGCCGCACGCGAAACCGGCGAGCCGTTCGCCTGCTACCACCGCATCCTCGACGCCGCCGACCGCGATCTCAAGGTCGTGGTCGTCGGTGACGGGCGCCTCGACGACGAGGGGGTCGTCGTGACCCTGCGCGGATTCTTCATCGACGTCACCACCCCGGTCGCCAAGGAGGCCTCCGAGGCCGCCGAACGCGACATCGAGCGCGCGCGAGCCACGCAGGCGACCATCGACCAGGCCCGCGGCATCCTCATGGCGCTGTACGGCATCGATGCCGATCTCGCCTTCCGGGTGCTGCGCCGCCACTCCCAGCACACCAACACCAAGCTGCGCGATCTGGCCGAGATCATCGTCGAGGCCGCACCGAACACGCCGGGCGAACCGCAGGCCGGCCTCCACAAGCGCATCACCCGCGCGCTGTACAAAGCCGGCCAGGACATGTGACCTGGAGTGAGGTGGGCTCGGCCCTACGACCGCGCGCGAAGGGCGGTCAGGGCCCGGTCCGCGTGGACGCCCATGCGGATCTCGCTGCGGATCACCTCGAGGACGCTGCGGTCGGTGCCGATCACGAAGGTGATGCGTTTCGTCGGTACGAGGGAGAACCCGCGGGCGACGCCGAACTTCTCCCGTACGGTGCCGTCGGGATCGGACAGCAGCGGCATACCGAGCGCGTGCCGCTCGGTGAACTCCTGCTGGCGCGCGACGGGGTCGGCACTGATGCCCACGGGCTGTGCGCCGACGGCCGCGAACTCCGCGGCGAGATCGCGGAAGTGGCAGGCTTCCGCCGTGCAGCCGGGTGTGAGGGCCGCGGGATAGAAGAACAGCACCACCGGTCCCTGCGAGAGCAGCTCGCTGAGCGCGCGGGGTGTGCCCGTTTCGTCGGGGAGCGTGAAGTCGTCCACCTTGTCGCCGACTTCGATGCGTGTCTTCATGACGGTGACAAGCCTCTCCTTCGATGATCCCGTCACCTTACTCGAAGGTAATTTCCGACGGCGAGCCGTGAACCGCTACAGCTCGAGGAGGGGTTCCAACTCCCGCATACGGCTGCGGAGTTCCTCGAGCGGCAGCGCCTGTTCGCGGTCCACGACGAGGTAGACGAAGATGCCGCCTTCGCGCAGACGCAGCAGCGGGCGGATGATGTGCACCTCGCGTTCGAGGGTGATCAGGATGTCCTCGACGCTGTCCGGCCGGTAGCCGAGGAGCTCCAGTGTGTACAGCTTCGCGCGCATGACATCGCTGTCGCCGTAGGCGACCTTGTCCATGTCCAGACCGCTGTCGCGATCCGCTGAGCCAAGGACTCTGCGCTGCTGGAAATCAACGACCGCGACGCCGGTGACTCCGGTGATCTCCAGCGCCCTGTCCAGAAAAGCCTCGACCGTGACCATCCATGCATACCTTTCCCGCAAATATCTGTCTCGAGCAGCGAGGGAAGGGACTCCATGGAGGCCCGGATCGCACATTAGCGGAAACAAGTCATCGTCCAACGGCGTCCGCGGATACGGGCGGACGATGAGCGGCAGACAGGGCCTGCCGCTCATCCACCGGCTGGAATTCGCCGGCCGGTCCGCTCAACTCAGCCGGACGGGAAGGCGCTGAACACTGTTGCCGACGAAGGAGGCGTGGCGCGGCAATTCCGACTCCTGGACGGCGAGGTCCAGATCGGGGAAGCGCGTGAAGAGCTGCTCGAGGGCGGTGGTGGCCTCCATACGGGCGAGCGGGGCGCCGAGGCAGTAGTGCGCGCCGTGCCCGAGGGAGAGGTGGCGGTTGGTGCGGTCGCGGTGCACGTCGAACCGGTCGGCGTCGGGGCCGAAGGCCTCAGGGTCGCGGCCCGCGGCGGAGTATCCGGCGAGGACCGGGGTGCCCTGCGGGATGACCGTGCCGTCGAAGGTGAGGTCGCGGGTCGGGTAGCGGAACGGGAAGTAGCTGACCGGGCTGTCCCAGCGCAGGGTTTCCTCGACCGCGTCCGCCCAGTTCGCCCGGCCGGAGGTGATCAGGTCCAGCTGGTCGCGGTGCATGCACAAGGCACGTACGGCATTGGTGATCAGGTTCAGAGTGGTCTCGTGCCCGGCGATGATCATCAGCATGAGCGTGCCGATGAGTTCGGGAGGGCTGAGCCGGCCGCCGTCGTCGTCGCGGGCGGCGATCAGGGCGGAGGTGAGGTCGTCCCCGGGGTTCTCGGCGCGGGCGGCGGCGACCTGGCCGAGGACCTCGATCATCTCCCGGTTCGCCGCCAGGGACTGCTCGGGGCTGATGTCCGTGGCGACGATCTGGTTCGACAGGTGGTGCAGACGGGTGTGGTGTTCCTCGTCCACGCCGAGGAGTTCGCAGATCACGCCCATCGGCAGGGGCAGTGCGAAGTGCGTGCGCAGGTCCGCCACGCCGTCGCCGGCCTCGGCCGCCCGCTCGAGGTTGTCGAGCAGATCCGAGGTCAGCTTCTCGATACGCGGGCGGAGCGCTTCGATACGGCGCGGGGTGAAGGCACGGCTCATCAGCGAGCGAAGGCGCTTGTGATCGGCGCCGTCCGCGGTGGTCATCCCCTGCACGGTGGCGAACGTCTTGAGCGGCCAGCCCTCGGGTATCTGTCCGGCCTGCAGGGCGGCGAAGTGCGCGGCACTCTTGGCCACATCGGGATGGGCCAGGAACTCCTTGAGCGCGTCGTGCCCGAGGACGGCCATGCCCTCCACCTCACCGGGCAGCACCACGGAGGCGACCGCGCCCTGGGCGAGCAGCCGGGCGTTGGCCGCGTGCGGGCAGCCGCCGGCCGGGTCCATGCGGTGCGCGGCAGCGGTCGAGGGCTGGGACGTGCGCTCTGTCTGCGCCGGAGAAGTATCCAACGAGGGGCTCCTGATACTCAGTTGGTGGAGGTGGGACGGGGTACGCGGGACGCCGCTCATCGGGAGGGACCGCTGTGAGCCGCGGGCGTGTGCCGGGGCGGTGTCGTACGCGGATGAGGAGTGCTGAAGCGGACCGGAAGGCCGGCCAGGCCCCGGCTCCACGGGGACTTGACCCACTCGAGTTCGCTCTCGGGGACGGCCAGTTCGAGGTCGGGCAGCCGGTGGCGGATCGTGTCGATGGCGGTTCGGGTGATGAGCCGGGCCGGGTCCTGGGCGGGGCAGGTGTGCGGGCCCGCGCTGAAGGCGAGGTGCGAGCGGTTGCCCACGACGGGCTGTCCGTCGGCGGGCAGGATCTGCGGGTCGGCGTTGGCCGCGGCGAGTCCGAGGATGAGCATGTCGCCCGCGCGTACGGGCTGTCCGCCGAAGGTCATGTCGCGGGTGGCGTAGCGGGCGGGGAAGTTCTGGGTGGGCGGGAAGCGCCACAGGACCAGGTCGAGGGCGTCGTCGACGCTCAGATGTCCGCCGGTGAGCGAGGAGCGGAAGGCGGGGTCGCACAGCAGGATGCGCAGCGAGGTCGCGATCCAGTTGACCGTGGTCTGGTTGCCGGCGACGAACATGACCACGAGGTTGTGCAGCACTTCCTCGTCGGTGAGCTGGGCCGGGTGGTGCAGCAGGGCGGAGGTGATGTCGTCGCCGGGGTGGCGCCGCTTCTCGTCGATCAGCTGGAGCAGGATCTGCGCCATGCGCTTGCTGGCGTCGCCGGAGCGCGCGGTGGCGGAGACCGTGCCGGCGATCGCCTCCACCAGGGCGCGGCCGGTGTGCTGGTCCACACCGAGCAGCTGGATGATCACCTGCATCGGGAGCAGGCGCGCGTAGTGGGCGACGAGGTCGGCTTCGCCGTGTCCCGCGAACGAGGCGATCAGGTTCTCCGCCATGTCGCGGACGCTGCGGCGCAGTTCGTGCCCGTTGATCCCGGCGAGTGCGTCGGCGACCGCGGTACGCATCCGGCGGTGCTGCTGGCCGTCGGTGAACAGCAGCGCTGGGCGCCAGCCGACCATGGGCAGCAGCGGCGAGTCCGCGGGGACCCGTCCTTCGCGCAGCAGCGTCCAGCGGCGCGGATCGTGCGAGAAGTCCTGTTCCTCGCGCGTCAGTTGCAGCAGCTCACGGTGCCCGAGCACCAGCCAGGCGTCGATGCCCGGCGCGATGGCGACCGGAGCGACCGGCCCGTACGTCGCCCGCAGTTGCTCGTAGAGGGCGGGCATCATGTCGCCGTCGAGATCGGGTCCGTACAGCGCGGTCGGTCCGCTCGCGGTGGCGCCGGTGACCGGGCAGCGGGAGCCGTCCGCTGCGGAAGGGGGCGGCTGCGTGCTCATGGTGTCTCCGTGGCAGCAAGGATGAGGTGGCGGATCAGCGCGATGAGGGCCTGGATGGACGAGGTCTGATCGCGTGCGTCGCACAGCACCAAGGGCGTGTCGGGCAGCAGGTCGAGCGCCTTGCGCAGTTCGGCGTCGTGGTGCTGGGGGCTGTCCGGGAAGACGTTCACGGCGACCGCGAACGGCAGACCGAGGTCTTCGAGATGGCCGAGCGCGTCGAAGGACGCGGCGACGTCCCTCGGGTCGATCAGGGCCAGTGCGCCGAGGGCCCCTTTGGCCAGATCACGCCAGGCGGGCAGGAAGCGGTGCTGGCCGGGTGTGCCGAACAGATAGAGCACCAGATCGCCTGCGACGGTGATCCGGCCGAAGTCCAGCGCCACGGTCGTGGTGTCCTTCGTACCGTGCGCCGGGGCGTCGACCCGGGCGCCGGCCTGGGTCATCACGGCCTCGGTGAACAACGGCTTGATCTCCGAGACCGTGCCGATCAAGGTGGTCTTGCCGACCCCGAGGGGGCCGACGATGAGGATCTTCGCGGCGCCCGTGACGCTCTGCGCGACGTACTTGCCGGTGGAATCCGGGGAAGCCTGAGGGCCGGCGGGCGCGGGAGCCTCGGGCCACGGTTCAAAGTCGGCTTTCGAGACCACTGAGAACCTTTCTGAGCATGGTCACATCGGCACGTTCGGCCGGCGGGATGGGCGGGCGCGTCACGATCAGCCCCCACTCCAGGAGATCGGCGAGCAGCACCTGCAGGACCGAGGGCGGCTGTCCGAGGTGGGCGGCCACCTCGGCAACCGACAACAGGCCCTGGCAGTGCGTGAGGATCGCCTGGTGCTCCGGCTGCAGCGCGGCGGGGAAGGCCGCGTCGGTGGCCATGACCAGGGACTCCCAGGACAGTGGGCCGCCCTCGGACTCGGCACGCCCGCCGGTGATCACATAGGGGCGAACGGGAGAGGTTCGTTCCCAAGGACCGTTCGTCATGACGTGGGGGCGGCCTGTTCCCGGGGCTGGGCGCTGAGCTGGGCACCGATCTTCGCCACGAGGAGCTGCATCTGCTGGGCGACAAGGCCCACGTCGGCCTGCGTGTCGGTGGCGACGCCGAGCTGGGCGCCGGCCCCTGCGTGCGTGAACAGGACGAACCCGAGGTCGGACTCGACCATGATCTGCCGGATCCTGGCACCCTCGCCGAAGAGCAGCCCGGCGGTGGAACGGCCGGTCATGGTCATCGCCGCGCTCGCGGCCGACAGCGCCTCCGCCTCGCCGACGCTGAGCGCGGCGACCGGTCCCGACAGGTCCTCGGCGGACGCGTGGCCGAGTCGGAGCCCGTCCTCGGAGACCACGACCGCGTGCCGCACTCCGGGGATCGCGATCAGCGGGTGCAGCATCCATCCCAGGTCGGGAAGTCGAGCGATGGTGCCGGTCACGGCTGGCCTCCGTCAGGTGTATCCATGGTGCTGGGGAAGGGCTGTTCGTCCGCCGTGGGGGCGGGACGGCTGTGCGCGGGGTGCTGCCCGCTGTCCCCGGTCTCGTCGTACGCGGTGGCCGGGGCCCGGCCGCGCAGGGTGCCGGACACCACGCTGGCGATCGAGGCCCGTGCGGCTTCCGGAGTCCACGGCTCGGCCGGTGCGGCGGGGGCGGGTGGCGGCGCCGCGTGGCGGGCCGGCGAACCGG
>NZ_JBEPEW010000072.1:0-40745 GCF_040300965.1 Streptomyces mesophilus
GTCGACGACCTCTTCGGTCAGCGAAGGGCGCTGAGCGATCAGCATGCGGTGGTGCCTCCAGACTCCGGCGCCCCCTGGTGCGACGCCATAGACCCCGCACGCTACCGGCAATACGACCCCACTCGACGCAGCACCGCCCACTCACTCGGACAGAGACCGGCCCAAGCAGCCCGTCACGGCGCGCACTCTCCGGGCAGCACCATGCTCCGGCCGGGCCGGTGAGAGGTCATGCGACGTAGTCGGATCCGTCTGTGCGTGATGCGGCGCACACACGCCGAAGAACTGCGCGTACGCTGCAGCCCGCTCCGGGGCCAGAGGGAGTCGAGCCGAAGAGGTCGGCACACCACCAGAGCCCCGAGGTACGTATACCTAGATCGAAGACGTGGGCGGATCACCTCCTGGAGGGAGCGCTACGTCGGCTCTCCCTGCCTCTGTGTGACCGACGCGCTGGAGCCCGGCCACCATCTGAACTTGCTGATGCCTTCTCGGCCGCCCCTTCAGATGTAGGTACCAGAACGCGTGTTCATACGAGTAGCCATGCCGAGTGCTTGGCAACTGGACCTCAATACCTGGGGCCTTGCGCGCCGTTGGATGAACCGTTGTGCGCTCGAGTCGCGTAAGGCCCACCAGGCGAAGAACCGTTCCGCCTTATGGCATACGACTGTCGCGAGCCGTAACGGACCATTGACGATGCATGTGACGGAAGGCCAGCGGTGACCAGCGGTATCGGCGGCTTGGTGCCAACACCACGGACGGGGCTCGGCGACGGAGGCCTCATCGGCCGCGAACGGGAACTCGAGCAGATCCATAGCCTGTTGGACCAGGGCGCATCTTTGATCAGCGTGACCGGCGCAGCCGGAGTCGGCAAGAGCGTGCTGATGAAGGCCGCTCTGGCGGGAGCGGACCACGGCCGGACGGTACTGGTGGTGCGCTGGCCCGGATCGGGTTCGACGACCCGCAGCGCACGCAAGGAGACAGGTCCGATCGCCGAAATCCTGACAGCGCTGGCAGCGGGTGGGAGGCGGCGGCGCGATGCCGTGGTCAGCGGTCTCGGTGTCATGCTGCGACGGTCGCGGGAGGTCGTACTGGTCCTGGACGATGTGGATCCGGTCCACCGAGCCTGCATGTCCCTCACGCAACATCTGCTGAACCGCCTGCCGAAACTGCGCGTGCTCGTGACCGCCCGGTGTGCGCTTGGGCTCGGCCCTGAGCACACGGTCCGTCTCGGCCCACTCGATCAGGGCGACGCCGGAAGCCACGGCGAATCGTCCGCAGTGCGCCTCTTCCTCGACCGCGCACGCACTATCCGCCCAGGGCGGCGCTTTGACGCGGCGGAACTGCTGCTTGCACGGGAGGTATGCAGACGCGTCGACGGGCTGCCCCTTGCGATCGAGCAAGCTGCCCACCAGCTCAGGACGCTCGAACTGGACCAACTGGCCAACCGCCTGAAGGCCGGTCAACGCTGGTTGAGCAATCCCGACGCGACCTTGGCCCGTCAGGCCTCACTGCACCACAGCCTCGAGGCGGTCTACGGCGACTGTGACTCCGCCGAGCGCACGGTGTGGAGCAGGGCGAGCACGTTCACCGGCACGTTCACCGAGTCCTCCACGGCCTTCCTGTGTACGGGCGGCAGTGTGCAGCCCCGCGACATCCCGCGGTGTCTTGCTCGGCTGACCGCGCAAGGAGTACTCACCGCGATCGGTGATCCCGGTGGTCTGCAACCGATGCGCTACCAAATGTCCTCGGCGGTACGGGAGTTCGGTCAGGACCGCCTCGCACGGGCCGGTGAAGCGGACATCGCCGCGGAACGTCATCTGGTCCATGGCCGGCAGATCGCCCAGGTCGCCGAGCACCTGTGGAACTGCGGCAGCCGCCGTCAAGCCGCCCACCTGCTCGCGGAGGAGCACCTGAACCTCATGGGAGCGCTCACACGCGCCGCGCGCCTGCCGCAGCAGGCTCAAGCCGCACTGGGGATTGTTACGGACCTTTGGTTCTGGTGGATCGCGTACGGACACGCGGATGAAGGCCGCCGGCACCTTCTGCGGCTGCGCGCCGCATGTCCACCCGATGCGCCTGTGTCCACACGGGAAGGCTGGCTGGGCGCGTGGCTTCTGGCACGCACGGCACCGGAAACGGCTGCCGGGTTGCTCCAGGAGGCATGGCCCAGCGCCATGCTCGGCAACGACAGTGCCGCAGCAGGCAGCGTCGCGTTCGTCCAAGGGCTCATTTCCTGGGACCAAGGGCATGTCGAAAGCGCGACAGAGCTCCTCGCCGATGCTGCGCGCACCATGCCGGGACATGCCTTCTCGGGCCCTTCCCGCTCATTGGCCTTGGCCACACTCGCTCTGGTCCAAGCGCACTCCGACCCGGCCAAGGCTCTTCGGACCGCACGCAGGGCCCTCACCCAGTCCCGGATCCAAGGCGACGATTGGGCTTGCTTTCTCGCGCGGTACGCCTTGGTCCGTATCGATTGCAGCAGAGGCCGCGTCTCTCGGGCCTGGCGTCGAGCCCACCGCATCCTTGCGGACCATCGCGTGGGCTGTCCGGCCTCCCAGGGCATCTCCGAACTAAGAGATCTCCTCGCCGCTATCGAGGCAGGCAGAGGAAGCGGGGCGCCCATCCCACCCTTCCTCGTCACGAGAGCCGCGTCACGCCGCTACGTGACCACCAGTAGGGCAGTCCAGTTCGGCCACGGCGCGCCGTTGACGACGCGTGGTGGCGACTAGCTGAGTGGGCCCGGACAACTGGCGGTCCACCCCTGCTGCGGTCTTCTCGTGGCCTACGTGGTGTCGAGGCGGGCCGAGATGTCGTGGCGGGAGGTGATGGCCAGCTTGGTGAAGATGTGTTCCATGTGGACGTCGATGGTGCGCTTCGACAGCACCAGGCTCTCCGCGATCTCGCGGTTGGACAGGCCGGATACCGCCAGGCCCGCCACCTCCTGCTCGCGGGGTGTGAGGGGTTGGCGCTTCGGGCTCGGGGTGTGATGGTCGGAGACGGCCCTGTCGATGGCGTCCTCCATCGACAGGGCCGCACCCTTGTGCCAGAGCGCCATGAAGTCGGCGTCCCCGAGTCGGGAGCGTGCGGCGGACTCGAACCGCTGGTGTACGGCTTCCAGCGCGGCGTTGCCGGTGAGGCGGCCTCCCATGCGGTTCCACAGGGAGTCGGCGGCTCCGAGCAGCCACGCGGTATCGGTGAGGTGTCCGCTGCCGCCGGTGAGCCAGGCCATCAGTTCCAGGTTGTGGGCCGCCCCGGTGACATCACCGAGGGCGCGCTCCACGCGCAGGGCCGCGCGGCAGGCGGTCGTGCCGGACGCGTGGTCCTGGCGCATCATGTGGACCAGGCCCTGGACGTAGTAGTACGTGGCGTGCACCCATCCCTCGACACCGGGCGCCTCGCTCCGCAGGTCCGAGAGGCCTCGTTCGCTGGTCGCCAGGGCGCCGTCGAGATCTTGGAGCAGTACGTGCCTGAGCCCGTCGTGCATTCGCATCAGGTGCAGGCCGTTGCCGTCGCGTGCGGCGGTCAGCAGTCCGCTTCCCTCCTTGAACGCCTTGGATGCCTCGTCAGGCAGGCCGTTCATGCAAGCGGCGAGCTGGAAGTAGAGCCGGGCCCGGCCCGCGAGGAGTGGATCGTCCGTCAGGTCCGCCACGGCCAGAGCGTCCCGGGTCTCCAGCAGGCTGTCCGGGTGTCCTTGGACGGCGCCCAGATATCCGGCAACTCCCCGCGCCACCACCTGGTGTGAGGGGGTGTCAGGGCTGTTGTCCTGGAGCAGGGAGCACCAGTAACGGCCTTCGGCCAGGCGGCCGGTGATATGCCAGTACAACCACAGGCCGTGGATCAGCCGCGCCGCCGAGTCCGGTTCGCCATGGCTCAGTGCGTGGTCGATGGCGCGGCGGATGTCGGCGTGCTGGCCGCGGAGGGTGGCGACGCGATCCGCCTGGCCCGGAGTCAGGCTCTGCCGGTCGAAGGTTTCCGCGAGGTGCGTGTAGTAGACGAGATGAGCTGCGCTGATCTGCTGTTCCTCGCCCCGCTCGCGCAGCAGTTCCATCCCGAACTCCCGCAACGTGTCGAGGAGTCGGTACAGACCTGTCGAACGCTGGCCCGAGTACTGCACGATCGATTTGTCCACCAGGCCGATCAGCCCGCTGACGATCCTGTCCTCGGTCAGCTCGCCGTCGTGGCAGACCTGCACCGCCGAGTCGATGCTGAACGGACCGGCGAACCGGGACAGCCGGGCCCACAGCGCTTGCTCGTCGGGAGTGCACAGGGCGTGGCTCCACTCGATGGAGGCACGCAGGGTGTGCTGGCGCGGGACGGCCCCGTAGCGCTGTGCGTCCAGGATGTCGAAGCGGCGCAGCACGCGGGCATGCAGATCGCCGAGGGAGAGGGCCCGAAGGCGTACGGCCGCCAGCTCCAGGGCGAGCGGCAGGCCGTCGAGCCGGCCGCACAACTGGTTGAGGAGATCACGGTTGGTGTCGTCGACGGTGAAGTCCGCGACGGCGGCAGCGGCGCGCCGCGCGAACAGGTCCAGGGCATCGTCCGGCGCCATCGGCGGTACGTCGAAGAGATGCTCGCCCCGGACGGCGAGGGCCTGGCGGCTGGTGGCGAGGATATGGAGGCGAGGCGCCTGGCTGAGGAGCCGCTCGACGAGTACGGCGCACTCGTCCACCACATGCTCGCAGGTGTCCAGGATCAACAGCACGTTGCGGTCGCGGAGATGATCCGCGATGGCGTCGGCGGACGAACGTGCGTTGCCGTCGTGCAGCCCCAGGGATGCCGCGATGCTGTCGGCCAGGAGGGCCGATTCGGTGAGCGGTGACAGGTCCGCCATGCATGCGCCGTCCGTGAACTCCTCGGCCATGTGCAGTGCGGCCTGTGTTGCCAGGCGTGACTTCCCGATTCCGCCCGGGCCGGTCAGGGTCACCAGGCGGGAGGCGCGGGCCAGTTCGAGCACAGCAGCGATGTCCGTACCGCGGCCCACGAAGGGCGTGACCCCGAAAGGGACCCGGCCCGGGTACCCCGCGCTCTGGTCACCTTCCATGGAACTCCAATGGTGAACTGCCTTCTGCCGGGACGCGTCATACACCCCGGAGGTACGTATCGGGAAATGAGACCCTAGTGGCTTCGGGAGGACTGTATGTAGTTGTCCGCCTGGTCGGTCATGGCACATCAGGGCATTTCCCGACTGGTGGCGTAGCAGGCCGCTGTCTGGATTTCGGCACCGGCACCGCACCAGGACCGCACCGGGAAACCTCGCGCACACCCTGAGCGCGCGCCCCTCCTCCCGCCATTGAGGTGGCCCTGACCATTCCGGTCCCCGGATGGCCAAGTAGCCTGTGGGGCCCGGTCTGTGACGGATCATTCGGTGCGAGTGCCTGCACCGATACACAACACAGGGTCATCTGGTGCGGTATCGCCGCGTGGAGCGTGGGGAGGACGGAGGCGGGCCGAATACGGCGCCGCGCCTCTGACGACGTATGACGCAATGGCGTGCGTTGAGCGATGCCGAAGTGGTCGAATTCGCGGCACGGTTGCGGTCCTTGGACTGCACATGGGAGTTGGGGGCCACGCCGAGTGCGAGGCGGTCGGCGCAGTTTCCGCGTCAGGCGCTGATGATCCGGCCGCGTTGGGAGCTGCTCGACACCGGGTTCAAGAGGACCGGCCGTGCCACCGCCCGCCGGGGGAGTGCGCAGGACGGGCAGTTGGTGGAGCGCGTGCAGCTGCGTCTGACCGATTACACGGTGGAGTGGGACCTGCCCTTGGACGCCTTCGTGAGAATGGCCGCCGCACTGGGCACGTCGCTGGGTGAACCGACGGACCGCAGGCCGGGTGCGGATGCCGAGATCCACTGGGCCGGCGTGGACACCACCCTGGTGCTGCGTCGTTCGGGAAGCGCGGTGTACCTGGAGCTGGCGACCAACAAACGCCTTGCGCTCGACGAGGAGCTTCGGCAGATGGACGCGTACGAAGAGGGGCTGCTGTGAGGGGGTGGGACGGGTTCGGCGAGGCGCTCGCCGAGGAGCTGGCCTCGCTGTCCGCCGGTTCGGTGCTGATCATCAGAGAGGCCGGGCAGACAGGCAGGTACGCGCAGTTCCTGCAGAGTGAGACGACGGTCGAGGCCGAACTGGTCGGCGATCACCACCTCGACCCCGCACTGCGCGCCGGGGAAGCGGGCAGCAGGCTGATCACCGATGCGGGATGGAAGCCGCCCGCGGACACCGTGTACGGGCACAACTGGTGGGCGGAACTGCCCTGGCCGTCCCCTTCGGCCGCGTACCGCGAACTGGCGGGGATGACCGTGACCGGGCTGCGCGACGGTCTGCGGATCGCAGGACCGCAGGCGCTCGTCTACGAGGCGTGGGACGGGCGCAGGGGCAATCGCTCTCTGGCCTTGCCCCGCCTCGGCCTCACCCCGCAGACCTGACGAAGGGCGGCGAGCGGCGCCATGTCCGCACAGGAGGCGAAGGCGCGACGACTGGCGCGGCTCGCCGCACAGGTCGACTGGGCGAAGGTGGTCGATCCCTACAGCACCGAGCGGTACGACGCGCAGGTGCTGGATGAGCTCTGGTCGGCCGACCGCGACGCGGCCGACGAGATGTGCACGAGTCTGTACTTCGCGGCCGTCGGTGACGGCAGTTCGGTGCGGGCGGCGGCCGCCGAGATCGTGCCGTTCCTCGTCGAGGCCGCCCGGGATCCGGACGTGACGGTGCGCTGCGACATCCTGCAGACGGTCGCCGAGATCGCCGAGACGGGCAACACCGCCCCCACCGCGGAGGTCGCCCCGCTCCTCAAAGGCAAGTGGCGGCCCACCGTCGACCCTTCGTGGCCGGCCGCCTGGGCACGTGCGGCACGTGGGCTGCTGCCGCTGCTCGACGACGAGGACGACCTCATCAGGGCCGGCGCGGTCCGCGCACTCGCACAGGCCGCCGCCCACGCGGACACCCTCATCCCCGTCCTGCGGACGCGCTTCGAGAGTGAGCCCGACCTGTGGCAGGCCGAACGCCTCGTACTCGCCGTCGGAGAGCTCGCCCGCTACGCCATCCGCCACCGCGAAGCGGCCCTGGCCTGGCTGCGGTCGCGTACGACCGACCAAGGCAAGGGCGCGGAGCCCGACTTCGACGAGGACATCGAGGCCTGGCTCGCCTGGTACGACGAAGTACGCCACGACGTCCGGCTGCACGCCGTCCAGGCGCTGCGCCGCGCGCTGCCCGACCACGCCGACCCTCGCTACGCCCGCGCCACCACCGAAGCCCTGCTCGCCTCCGCGGGCGCATCGGCGCATGTCCCCGTGGAGCACTCCTTCACGCGTATCGACGTCATCACCGCAGCCGACCGACGGCTCGGCGCGGACCTGCCCGGACGACTCGGCCTCGCCCGCGCGCTGTTGGGCCACGACGAAGCGGCAACGCGGGCGGGCGGCCTCAGAGTCGCCGCCAGGGTGATATCCCGTTGGCGCTCCGCCGTCCCCGACCTCCTGCCCGCCGTCGCCGGGCTCGTGGACGACACCGATGCGGACAACCGTGTGTTCGCGCTGCGGGTGCTCGCCATGTGCGGCCCGGCCGCGCACCCGTGGGCCGACCGCATCGCCGCCCAGCTCACGTCGGCGGACGAAGCCCACGCACCGGTGCGGGAACACGCCGGTCGGGCCCTGAGCCGCATCGGCGACGCCCGCTGCGTACCCCTTCTCGCCGAACTGCTCACCGCGCACAAAGGGTTCACCGTCCATGGAGGGTTCGGCGCCCCCGGAGGATTCACGTACGGCCACCCCGCCTCGGCCGACCGCGGCTGGAACGCCGGCGATCTCAGTCTCGCCGAGGCGCTCGCCCCCTTCGCCGCCCATGCCGACGTACTCCTCGACCCCCTCCTGGCCTGCCTCGCGGCCTCGGCGCACCAACCGCACGCGTACCACACGATCCTGCGCCGATGGCACCAGGACGGAGGACGGGTCATCCCGCGGCTGATCGAACTCCTCGATGACGAAAAGACGTTGATGGTGGCCGCGCACGCACTGCTCCGGATGGACAGCGGTCCCGTCGCCGCCGCCCATCGCGACCGGCTGCGCCGACGACTGAAGCACCCAGAGACCTCGGGCTACCCGGACCTCGACTCCATCAGCCCCTTCGACTACCACGCACTCACCGGAGACGACGAACCCGTACGCGCCCTGCTGCACTCAACCGACCACCGCGGCTTCCCGGAGCCCAGCCCCGAACTGCCCGAGCCGACCCTGCTCCGGGCCTGCGTCACGCTCGGCAGTTCGCTCGGGGCCTCGGCGGCGGACGGACTGCGCGAGTTGTTCCGCGAGGCGCTGAGCAGGAAGCCCGGCCGCTGGTCCGATGCGCCGAAGGGTGCCGTGGAGCGGGCCCGGGCGCTGTGGCGGGTCACCGATGACCCGGACGAAGTACTCCCGGGACTGGAGGAGTTGACGGCGCGGAGCGCTGCCGACGCCCACCAGACGCCGGGCGGTGTCGAGGCCCTGGAGCTGCTCGCCGAGGTCGCCGCCACGCATCCGCCCGTCGCGGAACGGGTCGCACGGCGACTGGCCGCCACCGCCAGGGAACGGATCAGGCACGGCAACTGCTCCGACGCGATGAGGACCGTACGGAGTCTGTGGCGGCTCACCGCGGACCCTCGGCAGGTCGTCCAGGCCCTGATCGACCTCGTCGGAATCTGCCCGCCACCCGGCAGCGCCGGCGCCACGGTCCTCGACCCCCTGCACCTCCTCGCCGAAGTCGCCGCCGCCGACCCGGCGTCCGTCACCTCGGCCCTGCCTGTGCTGCACGCCCTCCTCGAGGCGGACGAACGCCCCGTGCGCCATGACCACTGGGGCGCGGTCCGGGATGACGAGCTGCTGTGTGCGGCGGTGCGCGCGGTGCTGGATGCCACTGCCGTGCGGGACGCCGCCACCGCCGAGGACGCCTCAGGGGCGGAGGTCGCGTCCGGCGGCTGACGGTCCGTCGGGATTTTTGGAGTGAGCACGCGGACCGGGGTACGGGTGGCAGTCTTGATCACCGCTGAAGTGCGGGATGGCACGGGGGAGTTGTGGTGGCGGGGCGCTGGCTGGAGCCGTATGTCGTGGACGGGCAGTACGAGGTGTGGATGGTCCATGAGCAAGGGGGAATGGGCCTCGTCCACCGCGTGAAGCACCTCGAGTGGGGCGTCATGCTGGCCATGAAGTCACCGCGCCCGGAGCTGCTCGCCGGTGCGGGATTCCTCGACCGGTTCGTGGCCGAGGCCGAGACCTGGGTGTCCCTCGGTCTGCATCCGCATGTGTGCGGCTGTCATTACGTGCGCACGATCGACGGCGTACCGCGTGTCTTCTCCGAGTACATCAGCGGTGGCAGCGTTGCCGACTGGATCCGTGACGGACGGCTGCACGAGGGCCGGCCCGCCGAAGTCCTCGCCCGCATCGTCGACTTCGCCATCCAGGTCGCCTGGGGCCTCGACTACGCGCACAGCCGCGGTCTCGTGCACCAGGACGTCAAGCCCGGCAACGTACTCGTCGACCTCGACGACACGGTCAAGGTGACCGACTTCGGTCTCGCCCGGGCCCTCCCGAGCACCGCCGCAAGCACCCAGCCCGGCGCCGAGCAGGACGAGGGCTCCCTTCTCGTCACCCACGCCGGCCTCACCCTCGCCTACGCCTCGCCAGAACAGGCCGCCGGCGAACGCGTCAGCCGCCGCACCGATGTGTACAGCTTCGGCGTCCTGGTCCTGGAGATGTTCACCGGCGAGGTGACCTGGCTGGCCGGTCCCGCCGCGGCGGAGGCCCTGGCCGAGTACCGGGCCGACAACGAGGACGGGCCGCCCATGCCGCCGGGCATCGGGGCCCTCCTCGCCCGCTGCCTGCGCCAGGATCCCGCCCGCCGGCCGGCCTCGCTGGCGGACGTGGCGGACGTACTGACCGGCCTGTACGAGGACATGACCGGTGCGCCCTACCCCCGTGCCCGACCGGCCGGGGCCGATCTCCGCGCCGACGAGCTGAACAACCGTGCCCTGTCGCTGCTCGACCTCGGACGTACCGCCGATGCGGAGGAGGCGTTCGAGGCCGCGCTCGCCGCGGACCCGCGTCATCTCGTCGCGACGTACAACCGCGGTCTGCATCAGTGGCGGCAGGGCAAGCTGCTCGACGACGAATTCGTCGCTTCGCTGGAAAGCCTGCGTGCCGATACCGTCACTGATGCCTGGCAGGTCCGCCATCTGCTGGCCCAGGTCCACCTGGAGCGCGGCGACCACGGCAGCGTCGGGCCGCTCCTGGACGAAATGGACCGCGCCCGCCCCCGCACCGAGGAGGCCGCGGCGCTGCGCACCGCGCTCGATGCCGGCCAGGGCACCACGGACCGTTCCCAACCGCTGCCCTGGAAGGAAACCTGGACGGGCAGGCCGCGGCACGTGCGGCTGTACCCGGACGGGAGTTGGGCGCTGGCCGGCGGGCCCGGCGGCCTGGTCCAGCTCTGGCATCTGCCGACCGGCGAAGCCCACCGCACCCTCACCGGCCACGACACGGATATCGTCGCCGTCGACGCCACGGCCCGCCGAGCGGTCACCGCCGATGCCGGCGGCGTCGTACGGCAGTGGGACCTGCCCGAGGACCGCCGGCTCGGCGTCAAGCGGCTGCCGCAGGTCAGCGAGGTGCGGCTGACCCCCGACGCCCGCACCGTCGTGGCGCTGGCCGGCGGAGGCCTCACCGCCTGGGACTTCCCCGAGGGACAGCCGTACGTCATCACCTCGCAGGACGACATCACCGCGTTCGACGTGAGCAACGGCCGCGCCCTCACCCTCACCGGTCACGACACCGTTCAGGCCTGGGACCTCGCCTCCCGCAGCCTCCTGTGGACCATGCCGGAGCAGCGTCATCAGGTCGACACTGTCGCTCTGAGCCGCGATGGCCGGCGTGCCGTCGTCGCCGCGATCAACAGCCCGCGCCGGCACGAGCTGAAGGTGTGGGATATCGACCAGGGCCGTGAGATCGCCACCATGGCCGCACCGGGCTGGACGGTCACGACGCTCGTCCTCAGCCCGGACGGCCGCTACGCACTCTCCGGGGTCGAGGACGACAGCCGCATACGCCTGTGGGATCTGGACCGGGGCCGGTGCCTGCGGACCTTCGAAAACCACAACACACGCTTCCGGGAGCTGCGGCTGCGACTCGGCGACGACGGAGCGACGATCATGGACATGGACGACGCGCGGTGGCTGCAGTGGGATCCCCCGGGCACGTTCACGGCCACCCCGGTCCTCGGCAGGCCCCGGCGCCAGGCCGACCTCGACCGCCACGGACGCTGGAGTGCCGCGCTCCTGGCCGGCGCGGAGAAGGCCCTTGCCGCAGGCCGGACTTCGGTGGCGGTGGATCTGGTGCAGCGCGCCAGGGCCGTGCCCGGCCACGCCAGTGATCCGCGGGCGATGGAGCTGTGGCGGGTGCTCAGCGCCAAAGCGGTGCGGTCCGGGGTGCGGTCGGTGCGTGCGGCGTGGGAGCTGACGGACATCCAGTCGGTGGGGTCGGTGGCGATCTCCCCGGACGGTGTGAAGGTCTGCGCGTCGGGCGGCGGGCAGGTCCGGCTGTGGGACACGAAGACCGGTGCGCAGCTCGCGGCCTGGAAGGACGACGGTACGGGGACGGTCGCGCTCCTGTCCGAAGGGCGTCGGGTGGTGGCCAGCGGGAACCGGCGCATCGTCCTGCGGTCGGCCCCGCACGGCCACTGGCCCACAGTGCTCAACACGGATCCCAGCGACGGACTTCGGGGCCGTCGCGGTACGGGTGCGACGGGGGACCGAGGGACGGCGTCGGTCAGTGCGGACGGATTGGTGCTGACGGCTTGTCTGGACGGTCAGTTGCGGCTGTGGGACCTGACGGCCGTCGATCTGATACGGACCCTGCCCGGCGGTCACTCCAACAGCGTGTGGCTCAGCGCCGACGCGCGGCGTGCGGTGTCCGCCGGCTTCGACGGCACGCTGCACATCTGGGACATGGAATCCGGGACGGAAGTGACCGCCCCGCACCCGGGTGTCTGGGTGACGTCGGTCTGCCTGAGCGCGGACGGCAGGATCGTGCTGAGCTCCGGGCATCACGGGGACTGGACGCTGTGGGTGACCGACGCGGTGACCGGAGAGTTCGTGCGGGGGCTCAGCAAGGAGCGGGACGACGAGGACGTGGTGTGGACGGCGCGGCTGAGCTCGGACGGGCTGTTCGCGTTCTCGGGGGACGAGGAGGGCGCCGTGCGGATCTGGGAGATCGCCACCGGACGGCATGTCCGCACCCTGGAAGGTCATACGGGGCAGGTCAACGGCCTGGCGCTGACGCCGGACGACCGCTACCTGCTGTCCGGCAGTGAGGACGGCAGTGTGCGGTTGTGGGAGCTGGACTGGGAGCTGACGGCCGCAACGTGACGTTCGGCGGCCGGTGTTGCCATGTGGGACGGGTGTGGGACGGGGCTGTGACGCGTGTGGGACGCCGCGCGGGATTCGATGGTCACGTTCGGGACGGGGCGGATCACGCACGGGTCGGGACAGGTCCCGCACGGGTCGGGACAGGTCACGTACGGGATGGGGGAGCAGGGGCCGATGATCGCGACAGCCGGCGGCGCGCCATGAGCAGGGACCGCAGCGGGGACAGGAGGGGGACATGAGCGGGGACGCCGCCTACGCCGACAGCGTGCTGTTCGTGCTGGCCCGGGCGCTGGTCGAGGCACGTTCGGGCCGGGCACTAGAGGTCGAGCCGGATCATCTCCTGGTGGGGATGGGCACGTTGTGCCGCCCTGATCTGCCGGCGATCCTCGCGCGCGGTCAGCAGGAGCCGGGGGTACGGGAGTCGATCGAGGCCGATGCCCAGCGGGTCATGGAGTCGTTCGCCCGCGCCGGGATCAGTCCCCGCAGGCTGCGCCGGAGTCTGCGCGAGGCACTGGTCGTCGAGGGCGGACCCGGCGCGGGCGAGCGCCCGCTGAGCCGCGCCACCCGCCGGGCCTTGCGCCGCGCCACGGAACTGGCGGGCCCGGAGAAGGCCGGCACCGTACATCTGCTGCAAGCCGTCCTCGACGAACTCACACCCGTCGGCCGGCACGTCCTCGAGTCGTACGGGATCAGCGACGCCCGTGCCGCGTTCTTCCACGCGGTGCCGGACACCCCGCATCTCGACCTCTACGGACGCGACTTGAGCGCCCTGGCCCGGGCCGGGAAACTGCCGCGGCTCATCGGACGCGGCACCGAGCTGCGTACCCTCGCCCGCATCCTCATTCGGCAGCGCAAGGCCAACGCGGTCCTCGTCGGCCACGCGGGCACCGGCAAGACCGGCATCGTCGAAGGCCTCGCCCAGCGGCTCGCGTCGCCCGGAGCCCCTGCCGAGCTGGCCGGGGCGCGGATCGTGGAGCTGTCCATGTCGGCGCTGCTTGCGGGCGCGCAATACCGCGGGGAGTTCGAGGCGCGGATGCAAGCGGTCCTGGCCGAGGCGCGGGACGCGCCGGACGTGATCCTCTTCATCGACGAGCTGCACACCGTCCTGCGGGCCGGAGGACGCGGGGCGAGCGACGCCGCCAACATCCTCAAACCCGCGCTGGCCCGAGGCGAGTTGCGGTGCGTCGGGGCCACGACGCCCGGCGAGTACCGCCGCGACATCGAGGACGATCCGGCACTGCAGCGCCGCTTCGAAGTCGTCTGGGTCGACGAGCCGGACCGGGACGAGGCGCTGGCGATACTCGACGGCATCGCCGAATCGTTCGCCGCGCACCACGGCGTACGGATCGAACCGGAGGCCGTGGAGGCGGCCGTGGACCTGACGATGCGGCATCTGCCCGACCAGCGGCTGCCGGACAAGGCCATCGACGCCCTTGACCAGGCGTGCGCGGCGGCCCGCATCCGCACGCTGAGTCCGGACGCCGAGCCGGCACCGCCGCTGCCGATCGGCCGGGACGAGGTGGCGGCGGTCGTCGCCGAACAGGCCCGGCTGCCGCTGCACCAAGTGGCGCGGGCGGAAGCGGACCGGCTTCTCGCGATGGAGGAGCATCTGCGCCGCCGCGTGGTCGGGCAGGACGAGGCCGTACGGGCCGTGGCCGAGGCGGTGCGCACCGGGCGGTCCGGTCTGGGCGATCCGCGGCGGCCTGTGGGGGTGCTGCTCTTCGCGGGGCCGACCGGCACGGGGAAGACGGAACTGGCCAAGGCACTGGCCGACTTCCTCTTCACCGACGAGCGGCGGCTGGTGCGTATCGACCTGTCGGAGTACAAGGAACGGCACGCCGTTTCACGGCTGCTCGGTGCTCCACCCGGATACGTCGGGCACGACCGCGAGGGACAGCTGAGCGGCCCACTGCGGGACCATCCGCACAGCGTGGTGCTCTTCGACGAGGTGGAGAAGGCGCATCCGGAAGTCCTGGACGTACTGCTGCAGATCTGCGACGAGGGTCAGTTGACGGACGCGCGAGGGCGGCGGGTGCCGTTCTCCGAGGCGGTCGTGATCCTGACGTCGAATCTGGGCACAGGGGTGGCTGCGCGGCCGACGGGAGGCTTCGGATTCGCCGGGGCGCCGCCGGTCGAATTCGCGTCCCCGGGCGGAACGGCGGTGCCCGCAGCCAGGGGCGGCCCGCGCGCCGCCGAACCCGGTCACGAGGACCCCTCGCACCGGCCGGTCCTCGACGCCCTGCGCCGGCACCTGCGCCCCGAACTCCTCGGCCGGATCAACCGGATCGTCGTGTTCTCCCCGCTGTCCGACGCCGATCTGGACCCCGTGCTCGACAAGATCCTCGACCGCGTCCGCACGCGTCTGGCCGCCCGCGCGATCACCCTGACCCTGACCCCCGCGGCTCGTGCCCTGCTCCTGCGCCACGGCACCGACCGCCGGGCCGGCGCGCGCTTCCTGGAGCAGTCCGTCGACCGCCTTCTCGTCCAGCCCCTCGCCCGCGCCCTCCTGAACGGCGACATCCCCGACGGCTCGGTGGTCCGTGCGGATGCCGCGGACGGGGCGCTGACCTTCGTAACGGAGCAGCCCTGATGACGACGCCGCCCGCCACTGTCAAACTCACACTCGTCAAGGGACGCCTCGACCCGGCCGAGTACGTCTACGACGGCCGCGCCACCTGCGTCGTCGGCCGCGCCGCCGACTGCTCGCCGCGGCTGCCGAACGACGAGCACCATCGCACCGTCTCCCGCCATCATTGCCTCATCGACATCAACCCGCCCGACATCCGCATACGTGACTTCGGCAGCCTCAACGGCACCTACGTGAACGGCGAGAAGATCGGCCAACGCCGTGAGGGGCTCACCCCCGCCGAGGCCGCCGGCGACTCCTACCCCGAACACGATCTGTCCGACGGCGACGAGATCCGCGTCGGCGAGACCGTGCTGCGCGTCGGCGTCACGCGAGCGCAGTCCACCCGCGTCCTGGGGGCCTGCGCCCGGTGCGGCCGCGAGGTGGGAGGCACCGGCAGGGACGGGGAAGTGCTGTGCGCCGCCTGCCAGTCGGAACCCGCCGCCGTGCTGCGGCAGCTGCTCGACCAGGCGAAGGGCGGGCGCGCCGACCTGAAGGCCATCCATGGCTATACCGTGCTGCGCGAGCTCGGCCGGGGCGGAATGGGCGCGGTGTATCTGGCGCGGCACGAGTCGACCGGCGAGCAGGTGGCGCTCAAGGTGATGCTGCCCAAGGTCGCGGCGAACGCCACGGCCCGGGCCCGCTTCCTGCGCGAGGTGGGTCTGACCCGGGCGCTGCGGCATCCGCATGTGGTGGCGCTGCACGATGCCGGCTTCGCCAACGGCATCTTCTATCTGACCACCGAGTACTGCACCGGCGGCAGCCTCGACCACCTCCTTGCCGGACGCGGCGGCCGCCTCCCCGTGGACGAGGCCGTACCCCTGACCCTGCAGGCCCTGCGCGGACTGGAACACGCCCATGAGCAGGGCGTCATCCACCGCGACCTCACCCCGTCCAACATTCTCCTGGACGGCTCCAGGACGGCGAAGATCGCGGACTTCGGCATCGGCAAGGCCTTCGACCAGGCCGGCCTGAGCGGCCTCACCCGGACCGGTGCCACGGCGGGCAAGCCGATGTTCATGCCCCGCCAGCAGGTCGTCAACTTCCGCAAGGCGCCGCCCGCGGTGGACGTCTGGGCTCTCGCCGCCTGCCTCTATCACGCGCTCACCGGCAAGACACCCCGCGAGTTCCCTCGGGGGAAGGACCCCTGGCAGGTCGTCCTGCAGGAGCCGGCCGTTCCCATCCGCCGACGCGATCCCGGTGTTCCGGCGCCGCTCGCGGACGTCATCGATCAGGCACTTCGTGAACGCCCGGAGATCGGCTTCCGGAGCGCGGCGGACTTCCGGATGGCGCTGGAGCAGGCCATGTAATCCCCGGACATCCCTATCCGGTACGGGTAGTTGCGCGCACGTGCCTCAGAAATACACATCCACGGCTGCGCTCAACTCATCCGTCCACTCAACGGATGCCGGGGGCTCATATCCCGCAGCCCGCACATGTGCGACGAACTCGGCCGGGATGACCAGCGGCTGCTGCGTCAGATACTCGATGGAGTCCACCCGCCAGAGCCACACGCCGTCCGAATGCATCGAGGGGCCGCCAGGGATGTACCGGTCCTCCTCGAAGAAGTGCGGCTCGGCGGTCATGATGTCGAAGACACCGGGCCCGCGGCGCAGGTAACTCAACACGGCGTCCCGGTCGGGTAGTTCCTCGGTGGCCACGGAGTCGTAGAACGACGGCAGGTGATCGTGCCGGCCCCCGTACATCTCCCGGTACATTCCAACGGTCTTCAACTCCACCGCACCGTCCCCTCTCCTTGATCCACGCTACGTGATCCCGGCCAGTTCCCGCCGGGCCTCGGCGAGTTCACGCTTCCTGGCCCAGGTCTAGGTGTGCGGGACCGGCCAGATGCCGACCAGGGCGCGGTCGTCGGGGAAGCGAGGGCCGGGGACCGTGTCATGGACGGTGCGGCCGTTCAGCCAGCAGATCGTGAAGTGGTCCGACTCGGTGTCCAGCAGGCAGCACACGCCGCCACAGGCGGCGGTCAGGTCGGTGAATACGGCGCGCATGTTGGGGGAGCGCTCGAACATCCGGCTCATGGAGGAGGTGGCCGCGCAGAAGTCGAGTGAGGCGTATCCCGGGTGGAGCTCTGACGCGAACGTGACCGTCAGGTAGACGTATCCGACCAGAATACGGCCGAACTCGTCGGGCTCGATGGGGCGGCCGGCGCGGTCCTCGAGGACCGCGTCGTCAGGGGCGACCATGATGCTGGTGTCGAGCTCGAGCGTGGCAGCGCTGGTGCAATCGACCGGATCGCTCTTGAAGTTCGAGGTGAAAGGGACCTCGAGCCCGATGCCACCGGGCAGCGTGAGGGAGAGCGGCGGTACGTGGCGCTCCGGCGGTGCGAGCTCGGTGAGTGCGGTCAGCGCTGTGGCGACGTTCCGCGCGGGCACGAAGATCTCGTAACTGTAGTCAAGTCCCATGCTGTGCCCCCGGAGCTCCTGCCCTGCCCCGCCGCCCTGTGGCCGAGCAGCAGCATCGTGGCATGGGCCTGCTGGATGCGCGCGGGCATTTTCCCCTTGAGGACCACGTTGTACGACGCTGCGGTACACCTGGTCAGCGCTGCGCATGCGAAGCGAGGAGACATGTATGGCGATTACGGATCATGCACGCCCGAAAGCCGGTGGTCCTGTCGGCCCAAGGTGACGAGGGGCGCTGCTGGCTATGGTCGGCGCCCCAGGTACGCGGCTAGCCGGGTGTAGACGCCGGCATCGTCGGGCACCGTGACGACCGGGCCGAACGGCCCCTGTTGGCTGCGGTCCTCCGGCGGGGCGAACTTCGTAAATGCCTCGAGTGCCCGCGTGGCAAGGTCGGGGTCGAGTTCGGCAAGCCGCCTTGTGGCATGGGCGAGGTCCCAGGAATGAGCAGTGAACTCGTGGGCGTACGCCTCGAGAACATCGCGGCCGGGCAGCGTGGCCCACGGGAGAGTAATCATTCGGTCGAGCTGCTCGTCGTCGGCCCACACTTGCTCGACCTCGCTGCGGGCCAGGGTGAAAGTGCTTGTCCAGCTGTCGTCGGCGATGTCGTCGATCACTTCGGGCACGTCGCGGGCACCTTGTCCGGTGCCGACTCGGATGAGTTTGTGCAGTACCGAAACCATGTGCCCGAGCAGCGCGCGAACGTCGTACTCGGCGCAGGGAGTGCGGTTGCTCAGTTCATCGGGAGTCACCGCCGCAACCTGTTTCCCGGCTTGGTCAAGTGCCCGGGAGAGGGCCGGGCGCGGGTCGTGGGCCAGTTCAGTCGGCATGGTGGGGAGGCTACAAGGAGGCGCCGACAGCGGAGGAGGTCGGTGGTGTCACGGACCACGGGTGCGTGGCCGTGCGCGTGGCGCTCAACTTGCTCTGGAACGGCGACTGTTCAAGAAATTGATCGAACCGGTCCAGATGGATGTTGGACCGAACTGGCGAGGCCACGCCGCCCTGTCGTGCGCCGCTCAACGTTGCGTTCCGCCACCGGTCCTCCAGACGCCTGGCCATCAGTACGTGCCCGATCGGCTGCACAAGCGGCCCATTGTGGATCTCCATCCGTGATGATCGCCAGCATCAACTCGTGATCCAAGCGGTCAAATTGGCCGGAAAAGTTGCCTTCGAGAATCACCGTGTTCCGGTCCGTCATTTCACTACGATCCGCATTGGGTGGGGCGGCAACTGGTAAGGATGATGGGTGCTTGTTGCTCAGGCTCACCGCCCTCTCGGTATAGGACGGTCTAGCTGGTCAATTATCGGGCCGAGTCGGAACGTGGAGCCCTGTGATCGCCAAAGCATTCGCCTGTGACGTGCCGTCAACTATTTCTGCGCACATGAGGGTGTCATCGCGCCGGATTCTCGGTAGCCGCGTCTCTGGTGCATGCGGAACAATTCTGGGTTGAGCAGCTGGAGACAGTGGCGTTCCAGTGTGTGGCCTTCCCCGCATCCTGGCAGGTAGTAACCCCTGCAACGAGCACAGGCGCTCCATCGGCGTGGACGTTTTCACCCCTTCTCTGGTATGGCGATTCGCATTCTTCTTTTGGCCTGCAGGCTAAGTCAGTTGATCGGGGAAGGGTACGTCGATTGACGTTTATGGCGGCCCGTCAGATCCTGATGGAAATTCTTGTTCACGGCCTCTGAGATATCGCGGACCCTGCGTCCGTGGCTACAGTTCGAGGCCACCCAGTCCTGCTTCCAGGGCGTGACTATTAGCTTGATCGACCTCCGGTAATTCGCCGGGGTGTGGCCGTCTCTCCATACGCGGCACCTCGGGCGCGATTACGCCCAATAGGCGGGCCTGCTTGGCGATCAGCGCCACGATCGACCGATCGAAATCATGAGTCGAGGAAGATCGGATTCGCTTCCCCTCGGACGCTCGCCGAGCGGCAACATCCACAGCGCCCGAAGTGGAGCCAATTTCGTCAGATGATGGCCAGTCTGCGTCCGGCCTGTTGACAGGTACACCTCTGCGCGGCACTTTGGGAGCGCTCCCACTGCTTCAAGTCTTGCAACACCCTCGCCAGAGCCGCGAGGAGGGGACGGAGTTCTGCGACCGGAGGGATGCCGGTTCGTGGGGTTCGGCGACAACCGTCACCTCCTGCATTCGGAGAGAGGAACCGGCATGACGCTGCCCGCCACGCGGCGGATGCCTCGCAGCTTCGCCGCGGCCGCGGCGGCCTCGCCCCTGGAGACGCAAGCGGCGCGACGCAGCCGCAGTTCGGTGCGACCGACAGGTCGAACGTGGACGAGGCAGACCACGACATCCGCGGTACGAGCACCTCTTTCGCAGGCGCATCGAACCGTGCACTAGGCGGCCCAAAGCCGTCGCCGGTACCGCGCTCCATGTGCGGTCCGGTCGCGCTCACCACTCCCACCCCACCCTTGACGGAGGAGCCGAGCCCATGCAGCACGAAATGCCCGAAAGATCACCAAAGTCTGACTTACTGTCCCGGCGTTCGTTCGCCACCGCGGCCGGCGGGGCGCTCGTCGCCCTTGGCGTGGGGCAGGGTCTCGCCCGGTCCGCCGAGGCCCAGGTCCCGCCCGGCCCGCAAGCGGCCGCGGCCGCTGCCGACCGCCCGTACACCCAGGCCTTCCTCACCCAGTACGAGAAGATCAAGAACCCGGACAACGGCTACTTCAGCCCGGACGGCATCCCGTTCCACAGTGTCGAGACGCTGATCGTCGAGGCCCCCGACCACGGTCATCAGACGACCTCCGAGGCGTTCAGCTTCTGGATCTGGCTGGAGGCGGCGTACGGCCGGGTCACCGGCGACTGGGCCCCGTTCAACAAGTCCTGGGAGGTCGCCGAGGCCTCGATCATCCCGCCGCACATCGACCAGCCCACCAACGACTCCTACAGCCCCGCAAAGCCCGCCACCTACGCGCCCGAGCACCCGCAGGTCACCAGCTACCCGTCCGAGCTGAATCCGGCCGTCCCCGTCGGCTCCGACCCTCTCGCCGCCGAACTCGCCTCCTCCTACGGGACGATGGATGTCTATGGCATGCACTGGCTGATGGACCTCGACAACGTCTACGGCTTCGGCAACAAGCCCGGCACCGGCGACCAGCTCGGCCCGGGCAAGATGGCTTCCTTCATCAACAGCTACCAGCGCGGCGCGCAGGAGTCCGTCTGGGAGACCGTTCCGCAGCCCACCACGGACCTCTTCAAGTACGGCGGGCCCAACGGCTACCTCGACCTCTTCGTCAAGGACGCCTCGTACGCGAAGCAGTGGAAGTACACCAACGCCCCCGATGCCGACGCGCGTGCCGTGCAGGCCGCCTACTGGGCGCTGACCTGGGCGCGGGCGCAGGGCAAGGAGAGCCAGGTCGCCGCCTCCGTCGCCAGGGCCGCGAAGATGGGCGACTACCTGCGCTACTCGATGTTCGACAAGTACTTCAAGAAAATCGGCAACTGCACCAGCCCCACCGGCTGCGAGGCCGCCTCCGGCCGCGACGCCCAGCATTACCTGCTGTCCTGGTACTACGCCTGGGGCGGCTCCACCGGCACCGGCGGCGGCTGGGCCTGGCGGATCGGCGACGGCATCGCCCACCAGGGCTACCAGAACCCGCTGGCCGCCTGGGTACTGTCCACGGTCCCCGCGCTCGTCCCCAAGTCGCCGACCGCCAAGGGCGACTGGCAGAAGTCCCTCACCCGGCAGCTGGAGTTCCTGCGCTGGCTGCAGTCCGCCGAGGGCGGGCTCGCCGGCGGCTGCTCCAACAGCTGGGACGGCCAGTACGGCACGCCGCCGGCCGGCACGCCCACCTTCTACGGCATGGCGTATGACTGGCAGCCCGTGTATCACGACCCGCCGAGCAACAACTGGTTCGGCTTCCAGGTCTGGTGCATGGAGCGCGTCGCCCAGTGCTACTACGTCTCCGGCAACGCGAGTGCCAAGACGGTCCTCGACAAGTGGGTGGCCTGGGCCGCCGAGCACACCACCGTCGGCGCCGACGGCAGCTACCGCTTCCCCTCGACGCTCGGCTGGACCGGCGCCCCCGACACCTGGAACGCCGCCTCTCCCGGCGCCAACGCAGGCCTGCATGTCTCGGTCGTCGACTACGGCGACGACGTGGGCGTGGGCGCGGCGCTGGCCATGACGCTGATCTACTACGCGGCGAAGTCCGGGGACGCCGACGCCGCCGGACTGGCCAAGGCCCTGCTCGACGCGATGGCCGCTCACGCGGATGCCCAGGGCATCGCCGTCCCCGAGACCCGCCGTGACTACGACCGCTTCGACAACCCGGTCCACTTCCCCGCGGGCTGGTCCGGCACCTCCCCGCAGGGCGTGCAGCTGGGCGCCGGTGCGACCTTCATCGGGATGCGGCCGTGGCTCAAGCAGGAGCCGGGCTGGTCGAAGGTGCAGGCATACCTCGACGGCGGCGCTCCGCCGGTTTTCACGTACCACCGCTTCTGGGCGCAGGCGGCGCTGGCGCTCTCCTTCGCCTCGTACGCCGAACTCCTCGGCGACGAGGGCGACCCAGGCGGCGACGACACCACCCCGCCGACCGTCCCCACGGGCCTCCAGGTCACCGCGACGACCAGCACCAGCGTGTCGCTGTCGTGGACGGCTTCCACCGACGACACCGGCGTCGCGGCGTACGACGTCTACCGCGACGGCACCCCGGTCGGCACTCCGACCGCGACCAGCTACACCGATTCCGGGCTCTCGGCCGCCACCGCCTACCGCTACCAGGTCGCCGCCCGCGACGCGGCAGGCAATGCCTCCGCACTGTCCACCGAGGTCACCGGCACCACCAAGGCCGGCGGAGGCACCGGCGGAGCCAAGGTCCAGTACAAGAGCACCGATTCCAACGCCACCGACAACGCCATCCGCATGTCCCTGAAGGCCGTCAACACCGGCGGCGGCGCGCTCAGCCTCTCCACACTGACCGTCCGCTACTACTTCACCGGCGACGGCGGCCCGTCCTCGTACACCACCTGGTGCGACTGGGCGATGCTGGGCGGCGCCAACATCACCCACCGCGTGGTCGCGATGAGCAGCCCGAAGTCCGGCGCGGACCGCTATCTGGAGGTCGGCTTCACCGCCGGCGCGGGCAGCATGGCCGCAGGCGGCGACTCCGGCGAGATCCAGCTGCGCGTGCACAAGAGCGACTGGTCGAACTTCAACGAGGCCGACGACTACAGCCGCGGCACCAACTCTTCCTTCGCGGACGCCTCAAAGATCACCGCGTACGTGGGCGGAGAACTCGTCTGGGGGATGGAGCCGTGACGGGACGTCATCTGCGCGGCGTCCTCGCCGCCTTTGCCGCGAGCGCACTGCTCGCCGGGCTCGCACTGCTCACCGGCGCGGGCCCGGCGACGGCCGCACCGATCACCGACTGCACCCCGTGGGGCACCACCGCGTTGCAGGGCGGCGCATACACCTACCAGCAGAACGAGTGGAACTCCTCGGCGCGCCAGTGTGTGAGCGTGGACCCCGACACCGGCGCCTGGCGGCTGACCGAGGCGAACTTCTCGCTCACCACGGCAGGGCCGCCGGCCACCTACCCGTCCAGCTACAAGGGCTGCCACTGGGGCGCGTGCACCGCGAACAGCGGCCTGCCGATCAAGGTGAGCGAACTGGGCAGCGCCCGCTCGACGTTCGACACCACCCAGGTCGCCTCCGGTGCCTGGAACGCCGCGTACGACCTGTGGTTCAACTCCACGCCCACCACCGACGATCAGCCGGACGGCACGGAGGTGATGATCTGGATCAACCACCGCGGCGGCGTCCAGCCGATCGGTTCGCGCACGGCGACGTTCACCGCGGACGGCCGGACGTGGGACGTATGGACCGGCCCCGGCGCCTCCGGCTGGAAGGTCATCTCCTACGTGCTGCAGGGCGGCGCCACCGCGGTGACCGACCTGGACGTGAAGGACCTCATCGACGACGCCACCGCGCGTGGCCAGATCAACCCCGCGCACTACCTGATCGACGCCGAGGCAGGCTTCGAGATCTGGCAGGGCGGCCAAGGGCTGGGCGTGAACTCCTTCTCGTTCGACGCCGGCAAGGGCTCGAGCGGCGGAGACACCACGCCGCCAACCGTGCCCGGCAACTTGCGCTCCACCGCGGCGAGTCCGTCGTCCGCCACGCTGGCCTGGGATCCCGCCACGGACGACGTCGGCGTCACGGCGTACGAGGTCTACCGCGGCGGCACGCGCGTCGGCTCCACCGGAGGCACGACCTACACCGATACGGGCCTGACGGCGTCCACCGCGTACAGCTACACCGTGCGCGCCCTGGACGCGGCCGGGAATGCCTCGCCGCCCACCGGTCCGGTGAGCGTCACCACCGCACCGGGCGGTGGCACGGGCACCGGCAACCTGAAGGTGCAGTACAAGGCGAGCAACACGAGCCCGACCGACAACGCCGTCGGGATGAACGTCCAGTTGGTCAACACCGGTTCCAGTGCGGAGAGCCTGAAGGATGTCGAGATCCGCTACTGGTTCGACGACTCTGCTTCGTCGTACACGACGTGGTGCGACTGGGCGCAGATCGGCTGCGCGAACCTGACCCACTCGGTGTCGACCAACGGCACGACGGCCGGGGCCAATCGCTATCTGAAGGTCAATGTCACCGGTGGCTCGCTGGCCGCGGGTGCATCGACCGGTGACATCCAGCTGCGGCTGCACCGGGCGGACTGGTCGAACTTGAACGAGGCCGACGACTACAGCCACGGCACGGCGAGTTCGTATACGGACGCTCCGAAGATCGGCGTCTACTCCGGCGGCCAGCTCCTGTGGGGCACCGCGCCCTGATCCACCCCCCAGACACCCGGTGGCGGGAATCCTTCCCGCTGCCTCCCGCCACCGGGCCGCACCTGCGCACACCCTTATCCGAGAGGAACCCCACACCACGATGAACACCACCACGCACCTCAGACGCAAGAGCCGCATCAGGAGGTTCGCGGCGCTGCTGTCGACGCTCGCCATGGGCGCCGCGCTCAGCATCGCGCTGCCCACAGCACCGGCCTCGGCCGGCGCGGCGGCCCGCGTCGACAACCCGTACGTGGGCGCCAAGCCCTACGTCAACCCCGACTGGTCGGCCAAGGCGAAGGCCGAGCCGGGTGGCTCCGCCATCGCCGACCAGCCCAGCTTCGTCTGGATGGACCGGATCGCCGCGATCACCGGCACCGCCAACGGCCGCGGCCTGCGTGCCCACCTCGACCACGCGCTGACGCAGGGCGCCACGCTCTTCCAGGTCGTCATCTACGACCTGCCCGGCCGCGACTGCGCGGCGCTCGCCTCCAACGGCGAGCTGAAGGCGGAGGAGCTCGGTCGGTACAAGACCGAGTACATCGACCCGATCGCGGCCATCCTCGCCGACCCGAAGTACGCCTCGCTGCGGATCTCCGCGCTGATCGAGCCGGACTCGCTGCCCAACATGGTGACCAACGCGGGCAGCGCGGCCGGCTCCACCGAGGCCTGCCGGAACGTGAAGGCTCTGGGGTCGTACGAGAAGGGCGTCGGCTATGCGCTGAACAAGCTCGGCGACATCCCCAACGTCTACAACTACATCGACGCGGGCCACCACGGCTGGCTCGGCTGGGACAGCAACTTCGACCCGGCGGTGGACCAGTTCAAGAAGGCCGCCACCACCGAGGGCGCGACGGTCGACGACGTGCACGGCTTCATCGTCAATACCGCCAACTACAACGCGGTGAAGGAGCCGCACTTCAAGGTCACCGACTCCGTGAACGGCACCACCGTGCGCCAGGCCAAGTGGGTCGACTGGAACTACTACGTCGACGAGCTGTCCTTCGCCCAGGCGCTGCGCGACCGCCTGGTCAGCCGCGGCGGCTTCAACTCCGACATCGGCATGCTCATCGACACCGCCCGCAGCGGCTGGGGCGGCACCGCCCGGCCCACCGGCCCCGGCCCGTTGACTTCGGTGGACGCCTACGTCGACGGCAGCCGCGTCGACCGTCGTATCCACACCGGCAACTGGTGCAACCAGGAGGGTGCCGGCGTCGGCGAGCGCCCGAAGACGGCGCCCGAGCCGGGCATCGACGCGTACGTGTGGGCCAAGCCCCCGGGCGAGTCGGACGGCAACAGCGAGCCCATCGACAATGACGAGGGCAAGGGCTTCGACCGGATGTGCGACCCGACGTACGGGGGCAACGACCGCAACGGCAACAACCCGACCGGCGCCATGGCGGACGCCCCGCTGGCCGGCCACTGGTTCTCGGCACAGTTCCGGATGCTGCTTGCCAACGCCTACCCGCCGCTGGACGGCGGCGGCGACCCGGGCGACGACACGGAGGCGCCGAGCGTCCCGGCGGGGCTGAAGACGACGAGCACCACCTCGTCCTCGGTGTCCCTGTCCTGGACCGCCTCGACGGACAACGTGGGCGTCGCGTCGTACGACGTGTACCGCAACGGGACGCTCGTCGGCTCCACCGGCGGCACGACCTACACCGACAGCGGGCTGACCGCCACCACCACCTACCAGTACAAGGTCCGGGCGCGGGACGCCGCCGGGAACGCGTCGGCCCAGTCCGCCCAAGTAGCCGGTACGACGACGTCGGGCGGCGGGAGCGGCACCGGCAACCTGAAGGTGCAGTTCAAGACCAGCGACACCAGCCCGGCGGACAACGCCATCCGCATGAGCCTGCAGCTGATCAACACCGGCTCCACCTCGCAGAGCCTCACGGGCGTCGAGGTCCGCTACTGGTTCGACGACTCTGCTTCGTCGTACACGACGTGGTGTGACTGGGCGCAGATCGGCTGCGCGAACCTGACCCACTCGGTGTCGACGAACGGCACGACGGCCGGGGCCAATCGCTATCTGAAGGTCAACGTCACCGGTGGCACACTCGCCGCGGGCGCCTCGACCGGTGACATTCAGCTGCGCCTGCACCGCAGTGACTGGTCGAACCTCAACGAGGCGGACGACTACAGCCACGGGACCGCGAGCTCGTACACGGACGCACCGAAGATCGGCGTGTACTCCGGCGGCGAGTTGCTGTGGGGCACCGCTCCGTAAACCACAACCCCTGACTCAGGTACGGCGCGACGCGCCCCCGGTGGTTCGCTGCCGGGGGCGCGTGACTTGCTTCCGCGCCTACCTCTGCACTTACCTCCGCATCAACTCGCCGAAAGCTGCCGACATTTGACGCAAAGGTGGACTGGCTCGCGGAGGCGTCCGACGGGGACGAGGCGTCCAACTGGCGGCAGGCTGCGAGGTATCCCTCGGGGATGCCGGCGAGCTGTTGAGTCACGGCTGGTTCCGGCTTGAGGTGGCCACGGCTTTCGGTCTGCTGCGGCCCCACCTTCGCCGGGATGGCTGTGCTGAGCCTGGCCGCAGGAGAGAATGTCAGGCATGACGACTTGAAGAGCACCGGCCGGGCGGCAGCCTTGGCGCAAGGTCGGGACTTGGGGCACGGTCGTCGACGGGGACCAACGGATCTGCGCCGCCTGCGAAACGCCAGTCCGCTCATACCAGTACCGCTTCCATCCGCCCGAGTCTTCCATGTTCGAGCGGTGCGTCGGACTCGCATGGTGTTCCAGTTGTCGGATCTACTCCGGCAACATGGTGCACGTTTCGCGAAAGCAGACTTTGGTCGACGCCCTCGCCTCGCTTCCACGCGAACAACGGGAGAGGCTTGCACATTCGGAAACACGGCTGATCGAGTTCCTGGACCGCCAAGCCCGAGGCAGCAGGGATTAGATCCCATCGGCCGACTGCCCTCGGGCTACTTCTTCGTCTGCTCCTGCTGCTTGGGCCTGGTCTGTGCGAGCCGGTAGGACTCGGTGCCGGTCTCGAGGATCGTGCCGGTCCACCTGGCTAACGAAGGAGCAGGCCCCCGGGAAGTTCCCCTTCAATGATTTCGACCAGCCAGTCGAAGGCGGTCGGGCCACGTCCAGCGCGAGCTTCTGCAAGCTCGGCGCTCACGCGGGTCCTGCTCGCCGGATGACACCGAGCGAGTCGTATCTCCAGCTGACGGGCGGTCTCGGGGTATCCGAGATGCTGACGGGAGGCCGCGTGATTGTGCCACTCGATCATGAAGTCGCCGTCGTCCGGTGCCCCGAAGCCGCCGCGGAGGCAGTCGGCGAAGGCATCGAGGTTCCGACCGAAGTATCCGCCGCAGCCAATGCTCTCGCCGGCGATCCGCCAGAAGTCCTCCAGGGTCCTGACCTGGCCTCCGTCCAACACATATCTCACCGTCACAGCCGCAGCCTACGTCCGACCCGGCGGCCTGCCTGTTCGTTTTGAACCCGTCTCCTCACCCTCGGTCAGCGAGACCAGCGACCAACTGTCCACCTCGGCATCCCACACGTCGCCGTCCGCAGGAGTCCGAATGACGTACTCCTGCGGACGACGATGTGTCGGCCATCCAATGTGAACACCTGGCCTGCAGGCGCATCGGGCTTCCCCTGGCGTTGGTACTCCCGGGACCACAGGGCCACCGACAGCCACGCGTGCCTGTCCTCGGGTGCGAGTTCGTGCCACATTCCGGTGTGGTTCAGGTGACCAGTGCGGACCAGCTCCCACGGTCGGTTCCGCTCCGCGCAGGGCGTCCTCGCACCAGAGCGTCACCGTGAGGTCGACGAGGCCGGCACCACTGGCGGAGGGCTCGACGTCGATGACGGTGACCTCGTTGACGAAGTAGGACCCCATGGTGGCACCGTCACCGTCGAGGAGCGCGATCCGGGCGTTCCCCGCCGCTGCACGACGGCTGCCGACGTGGTCAACGCACCTGAGTAGGCCACCCTGCGGGAGGCAACCCGCCAGGTGCACTCGTCGCGCTCCATCCTCATCCGGCAGGGACGTGAACAACCCCTCCGCTTCCTGAGCGAAGCCCCAGAAGTCGCTTTCGTCCTCGTCCGAGGACAGCGCGCACTTCTGCCCGTCGTCGCCCCGACCGGATGTTCGCATCGCACTCCCATTGAGAGCGCTGATCCTAGCGACGCGTGGCGATCTGCCCTGCAGTCGCGGGCGCCGCCGCCACCCCTGCCCCCATCTCATCCATCGCGGAGGCCCTTTGACGAGTCACGTACCCCCCACATCCATGAAAGTGAAGTGCAGACAAGCAGCAGCGATCGGAACCGGGAGCGCTACACCTGCAGGGGGACCGATCACGTATACGGGCGGAGCCTTCGTTGCCGCTGCGGCCTGACGCTGGACGAGTACAACCATCGCCGATGGGCTCAGGCGGGCAAGTGTGCGATCTGCGGTGTCAAGCCTGAGTAACGGCTGTTCGTGGATCACAGCCACACGACGAACGCTATTCACGACCCGTGAACGAAGCCACGTAAGTGGAGGTACGTCACGGGGACAAGGATCTGGAGATGCTGAGACGGGACGCAGACCACATCACAACTCGGGAGGATCGTTGACGGAGGCGAGGGCGGCGCTGCGCCGGGCGTGGGGTGAGTTCGTGGGCCCGGAGGCCACGCGGGCGAACCATGTGCTGACGGCTGTGACGACCGTGGCAGGTGCGGTCGCGGCGCCGACTGTGGCCAGGGCACGTGGGGCCGGCGCAGGGAGCGCGGCCATCGCGTGTCTGCTTGCGGTGGACCTCGCAGGCGGCGTGTACGTCAACAACACGCGGGCGTGCGCCCGTTGGTACGAACGCCGGGGCCAGGGGAACGCCGCGCACTACTCATTCGCCGCGCTGCACGTCCACCCCGCGGTGGTGGCGCGGTTGGATGCGGGATTGCCGGGCGGGAGCGCGACCCGCCGTGTCCAGCCTGCCGTGTGGGCCGCGAGCCGCCGCGTCCACCCTGCCGTGTGGGCCGCGAGCCAGTACGCGTACATGGTGGCCGCGACGGTCGCGATCCGTCGCGCCCCGGCACGGCGGCGAACGCTCGGAGTGGCCCTGACGGCGGGCGGGCTCGTACTGGACGGCCTGCTCGGCCCGTCACGGACCGCACCATGGTTCGCCTGGACCTACTACCCCAAGCTGCTGCTGGGCCATGCCGGCGCGTCACTGTGGTCGGACGAGGAGTTGGCGCCGCACTGAGATCAGGCTCGACCCAGTGGGACACCGACGGAACTCGCCGACCAGCGGTAAGGGAGGTGCGTCACCTTGGCGATCCTGCGTTGATGGAGATCGTTTCCCACCTCCTCGGCGTGCTTGTGCCGTGGAGTCGGGCTGTGAGCAGTCTGGCTGTGCCTATGGCTGCTGGTTGTTCGCGACCGGCCGGTACCTGACGTTGATCTCGGCTGCGGGGATGTCGCCATTGAGCAGCTGGAGTTTGACTGGGGAGCCACCCGGGTTGTCGAACAGACGGATTCCGTCACCGAGGAGGACGGGGGCGATGTGCAGGTCGATCTCGTCGATCAGACCGAGTTCGAGGGCCTGCCGGCCGATCGAGGCGGAGAGGATCTCCAGGTTCTTGCCGTCGGCGGATTCGAGGCCGATCCGGATCGCTTCGGCCACGCCGCAGTTCAGGAACGTCGTGCTCGGGGTGGGCGGGGCGTCCTCGGGGTGGTGGGTGAGGATGAATACGGTGCCTTTCCACGTGCCGTCGTAGGTGGAGTCGGCGTCGGGGAAGGCGTCGAAGCCGTCCCGGCCGCCGAGGATGGCACCGGTGGTCTCGATGTACTCCTGGATGATGTCGGCCCGGGGGTTGACGATCCCGGTCATCCAGTCCATGGAGTGGTTCGGGCCGGCGACGTAGCCGTCGAGCGACATCGTGAAGTGCCAGAGGACCTTGCCTGCGGCGGTCTGAGGGGCGGGGTCGGGCAGCTCGTACGTCATGTCAGTCTCTCCTTGGTCGGTTTCATCCGATGGCGACGAGGACGACGGCGGCTCCGCAAGCGGCGAGGCCGACGCGCTGGGTGGGGCGGATACGTTCCTTCAGGACCGCGACGGCCAGCACCACTGTGATCGCCGGGTAGAGCGAGGTGAGGACCGCGGTCACGCCGAGGTCGGCGGCCTGGGTGGCGGCGAGGTAGAGACAGGTGCCGACCGCGCCGAGGGCGCCGGCGGCGATGCCCCAGTGATGGTGCCTGACACTGGAACGCCAGGGCTTGCGGAGTGCCGTGGCGATCACGGCGATCACGACAGCACCGATCAACTGGCTGGCGGCCAGCGGCAGCACGCCGGCGGAGGACGGAATCTGAGCGGTGGCGACGAACAGGCAGCCGAAGCCCAGCCCGGCGATTCCGCCGTCGATCATCGCCGGCCGGCGACCGGCCGGGTCTCCGCCACTCTCGCGAGCCACCAGCCAGATCGCCGGCAACGCGACGAGCACGCCGAGCCAGACCAGCGAGGTCGGCCGCTCGCCGAGGGCGGTGCCGACCAGGACGGGCAGGATCGCGGCGCCGACGGCCGAGACCGGTGCCGCGATCCCCATGCGGCCGGAGGCGAGACCGCGATAGAGGAAGGCCGACCCGATCGCGCCGCCGAGACCGGCCAGCGCTGCCCAGCCGAAGTCCCGTAGCGACGGGGTGCCGGGCATCACCAAGCTGACGCCGACGATCGCTCCCGCACCGGCCAGCTGCCCGGTGAACGCGACCGCCCAGGCCGAGACCCGCCCGGATCCGAAGCCGCCGATGAAGTCGGAGGTGCCGTACCCGACGGCGGCCAGCAACGCCAGCAGAATGCCGATGGTCATCGGAGCCCACCGCCATCGTGAGCGATGAATGTCGAGGTCATCATCGGTCCCTCCTGCTGTTGTTGTTGCCAGGACCTCGATTCTCGACCAAGAATGGTCTTACCTGTAGTACCAATTGGAAGGCTGTCGAGTGGACCACTTGGGGTGGCGTTGATGGCAGTGCGCTGGGTCGGGCTTGGTCCGGAGCTGCTCATCGGCCTGGACCGGTCGAGTCGCGAACCGATTGGACAGCAGCTCCAGCGCGAGCTGCGCGGCTGGATCCGGACCGGCCGGCTCTCCGAGGGGGAACGTCTGCCGTCCAGCCGGTCCCTCGCCGACCAACTTCAGGTGTCCCGTGGTCTGGTTGTGGAGTCCTACGCCCAACTGGCCGCGGAGGGCTACCTGATCAGCGCGACCGGATCCGGAACGCGGGTCGCTCCGAGCATGGCCGCACGCGAAGCGCCGCGGCGACCGGAACGGGTCGAGAGCACCCGACCGGCGCCGATCGAGGTCGACTTCGAGTACGGGATCCCGGACCTCGCCTCGTTCCCGATGCAGGACTGGCTGTGGGCGCTCACCCAGGCCGCACGAGGGGCGGGGTCTGCTGCCATGGGCGATGAAACGGGCTCGGGCTGCGGACACCTCCGCAGTGTCCTTGCGGGGTACCACCGGCGCGTCCGGGCGGGTACCGCCGAAGCCGAGGACACGATCATCGTGAATGGCTTCCGGCACGGGCTCAACCTGGTCTTCGGTGCGCTCGCGCACGCCGGCCACGACACCGTCGCTCTGGAAGACCCTGGACCCCGTGAGCACGACGAACTCGCTGCCCGGGCCGGCCTGTCGCCGATCGCGGTACCCGTCGACGAGGAGGGTGTGAACGTGGCGGCGCTGGCCGCCTCCGGAACCCGTGCCGTCCTGGTCGCACCGGCTCATCAATGCCCGGCCGGAGTCGTCCTGAGCGCACAGCGCCGCCGCGACCTGATCGCCTGGGCCGAGGAGGTCGACGGACTCGTTCTCGAAGACGACTACGACGCCGAGTTCCGCTACGACCGTCAGCCGGTCGGTTCGCTGCAAGGGCTGGCACCGGACCGGGTCATCGCGCTCGGTTCGGTGAGCAAGACGCTGGCGCCAGGCATCCGGATCGGCTGGCTGCTGGTCCCGCCACGACTTCTCGAGCCCTTGGTGCGGGAGAAGCACCTGACCAGCCGCGGAGTACCCGCACTCGACCAGAGCGCACTGGCGCTGCTGATCGAGTCCGGACGTTTCGACCGGCACCTGCGCAGGATGCGGGACATCTACCACGCCCGCCGCCAAACCCTGGTCACCGAACTTGCCGAGCACGCCCCCGGCAGTCGGCTCGACGGCCTGGACGCAGGCTGCCACGCCCTCCTGCGGCTCCCCCCGGAGCTGACCGAGACCGACATTGTGGACCGCATCGCCGCCCAGGGCGTCCAGGTCTACGGTCTAGATCGCTACCGCACCGCCGGCGCGACCGATCCGACCGCGTTCAGCCCTGCCCTGGTACTCGGCTTCGGCAACGTCAACGAGTCCGGGATCAGCCACGGCGTACGAATCCTCGCGGCAGCGCTGAACACCTGAGGCCGGGTACAGGTCGATCGCCCTGGCACCAGGACCCCCACCGGACGCATCGCGGCTCCTGCCAGCTGAACAGATCACTGCAGACGCGGCTCGGTCCTGCCCGGATCCGCGATGACCGACAGAAACGCGACTCACCAACGCGAAAGGGTGCGCCTCACCGCGACTTCCGTCACTGCAGGAGGCACCTTTTCGTCGGTGCTTCCCAGTCGCTCAGGGGGTATTTCGGCCACGTCGAATGTCCGGTGCGGCGGGAGTTGGGTTTGGTGCTCCGTAACTCGCATGCTCCAAGCGGGTGTTGCCGGTGCGGCAGGTGAAGCAGAGCGCGGATCCAGCCATAACTCCCCGGCATATGCCAACGATCACGGGTTGTGAGGGAACAATAGCCGTACGCGATCGAGGTGCCGATCGGCGTGACCGTCATGCTCACAGGCTCGACCAGACCTGAGCGCCGAGGCGGCCCAACCTCGACGTGCACACGATGTGTCCTGCCGCAGCCAGGGCACCAGCGATCCGGTTCCGTCCGTACTCTCGCGCGCGATCCCTCGTCACCGCGCCGACCTGTGCGGACAGACCGCAGATGGGGGCGACGTGCACGAGGAATTTCTCTGCGAAGTAACCGGCTACGGCGTCTGTGCCGGGCAGTTGGTCGGCGTACCGCTGGGCACCTACCGCGCTCCGAGCCTGCCCCTGGCGCTGTGGTGGCTGCGCGAGCGCGCCACCTGGATCGCCGAACGCCTCGATCCCACCCCGGATGCCGCGGGCATCCCGGCGGGCGCCCTGATCCCGCTCCCGCGAGATGCCCCCGACGTTCCTGGTCAACTGCGAGCCTGGCGCGACAACGCGGCCGAACAGGCCCAGGCCGGCCGCACTCTGGAGTACGGACAGCTGTTGCGCTTCATCGCCCGCGACGCCACGACCGAGTTCGAGCTGCTCGCCGAATCCGTCGACACCATCCGCATCCAGCGCGCCCTCGGCACAGCGCCGCGCGCCGTGAATCACGCGCCCTGGGCGGTCAGAAGGAGCGTGCCCACGTCCCCTGCGACCGGCGCCGGTACGACTTCAGCGGCGGGGTCGACGAGACCGGCACGCCCCATCAGGCTCAGCCACCGCCGCGGGGTGTACGCGTAGCGGTAGTGGAAGTGCGCCCGCCCTTTGAACCCGTCGCCGTACATCCCCTGCGGCCCGTACGCGCCGGGGATCGCCGGAGCATGGGCGGCAACGAACCGGCCGCCCGGGCTCAAGTGCCGGGCGATGAGCGGGAGTAGAACCTCGGGGTCGGTGAACCAGACCGCACCCCACGATGAATAGATCGCATCCCACCGCTTGGTGCCGGCCGATAAATAGCTGATCGCCTCGGCGCACACGAACCGCAGTTCCCCGGTGCCAGCCCAGCGTTTCGCCGCCGCCTCGACCATTACCGGCGACAGGTCGATCCCGGTCACCTCCATGCCGCGCGCGGCTAGGTAGGCCGCTTCACGCCCGGGCCCGGACCCCAGGTCGAGCACCGTCGCCGGTTCGCCGAGCAGTTCGATGTCGGGCCCATGGGCAGAGCCCCACTGCGTCCACTCGAACACCGGCTCGCTGTCGACGCGGGTGTCGTTCTTGGGGGCCGCAGCATACCGGTCCCACATCTCACGTTCGGCCTCGACGTCATGGCGCACCATGCGATGTTCCCCCTCGCGGTCTCCGATCGTTGTGGCTGCGCCGATCTGGGGCGGCCGGTCTTACGGCGGCCGCCCCGTCATTCAGTGGTCGTTGTTCACGACGTGCGAGACGAGGCCGACTTGGCCCGAACCGGACTTGGTCAGGTACATCCGGAACCTGACGTTCACCTCAGGCAGGTTGTGGTAGGCGATCCCGTCGCCGGCGTTGGCAGTCTGCACGTCGCCGGCACCCGATGCCTTGAGCGTGTACAGGAGCTGACCGGTGCCATCCATGAAGACGGCCAGGACGACGCTGTAGCCGTCGGCGTCGTAGTCGGTCAGGAAAACGTAGTCGCCGTGCTCGGCGAAGCACAGACGTCCACCCTGGTCGACCGAGCCTATCGAGTCGGACTCGTCGGTGTACCAGACGTGGTCGCAGTCGACGGCCTGAGCGGGGGAGCCCACGACAAGGGTTCCGACGGTGGCGAGGAGCGCCGCCGCGCCGGCTGTGAGCAGTCTCTTCATGCGCATGAAGCGGAACCTTTCGAGTGGAGGCGATCCGGATCGGCCGGTGGGCCGGACGCATGAGGATGGGCGGCCCAGCCGGTCGGCATGATCATGCCAGACGCCGTGATCCGCGTCCCTCGCCAACTGTTCCGCGACGCCTGCGTATTCGATAGGCGACGGTCTGGGTCAGTAGAGGGCGACCGAGGTGCGTCGAGAGGTTTGTCTGGCTTCGAACTCTCCGGCGCCGGCGCGACTCTCACAAACGGCGCGTACGCCACCAGAAGGGCGCCGTATCTGAGGCTGGGGTACCTCCTCTTCGTCCTCCTTCCAGCCATCTGACGGTGTATCTCGATCATGTCGGCTGTGATGATCAGCCGAACTGCGAGTTGATCCAGAGCGGCTTGAACTGCTCGAGGCCGCGGGCAGTCGGCACCTGCGGGTCCACCTTGGGTGCACCGGAGAATATTCAGATGCCGACTCACGGCCCGTGCGGGCAACATGCCCCCATGTCTACCGAGGTCAGCGGAATGATCGAGTGTCGGCCAGGTGCCCGCCTGTGGGGCCCTGACGACGAGGACTCCGTCTGGCACGCCGCTATCGACCTCTTCTTCCTCGACACCGGCAACGCCTACGACGCTCTCGCCTGCCTCTTCGGTATCCGCAACTACCTGGGCTTCCGCCCCCTGGCCGAAGGTCGCGGCCTCCCGACGGACGCCTCCGACGGGCTCCAGACCGAATGCGCCGGCTACGGCGGTTCTCCTGACACCTATGGCACGACGTGGATCACGTGGGCCGAGCTTGCGGCTGCCGACTGGCAGGAGACGGACGACTCCGGCACTCGAACTCGAGTATCGGTCGCTGGAGATGAAAGCGGCTGGGGGCCGGTCTGGAATGTGATGCGGACACTCAGCGACCTGCACGGAGCGGACCATGTGCGAGTCGTTACCTGGTTTTACTGACCTCGGCTCTGCGGCGACATGCCGGTCCGTGAGAGCAACGGGTTCCTGATCGTGCCTTACAACTCTGTGCGGTACCTCGCCTCGCGTGCGAGGAGAGAGCAGCTGTTGGACTGCTGGCCAATCCCGCCGCGGTGGAACGCATCCCTCTCTGCCCGCTGCAGAGACGAGGGGCGCGTCGGCGCACGTATGCATGGGGCGTACTGAGACTTCTCAGGTTGACCAGTCCGCAAAGCCACCTAAGTTCGTTGGAATGGTGCCTGGAATCGCTGGGCGCGCGGGGAGGTGCCGCCTCAGAACGGCGCACGGGGAGGCGAGTTATGTTCCGGCGTTCGCTACGCGAGGTCGTCGCCGTCGCAACGGCCACGGTTGCTGTACTCGGAGCGGGGTTGATCACTGCTCCGGCGGCAGGTGCAGCCATCGACTACTGCACGCACACCAAGTCGTGGCCAAGCTCTACTGACTCCGGCGGGCGCAACGCAGCTGCATACCTCTACATCTGCGGGAGTGACTACCTGGATTACCACTACCGGGCGCAGTTCTGGGCAGACGGTGAGCGGCTAGCGGTGCACGACAATTATGCGGACAACCGAGAAGCGCGTATTCGTCTCACGGTCACCGGCAGTGACGGGCAAGTGGTGGATTGGGATTACCTGGAGAATACGGGGCTCAAGGTGTATCAGCTCGGTACTCCAGACGGCTCCGGGGACATCGCCGAGGGGAGGCGTGTGCGATTCAGTCTCTGCGCTGAGATGTCCACCTGCACGCGGGACGTTGACGGGAAATCGTAGCGGCGAAGACCATCGGAACCGCCGACTGGGCGGGCTGGGGCGCGGCCCCAGCCCGGATGCCGCAGCCTCCCACCATCCGCTGGCAGAACTCGTACGCCATGGGTCTTCCATGGCTGAATTCGGTAGCCACAACGGACTGTTGCCTTCTGGGTGCCGGACGCCTCGCAGTCGTCCTGACTCAGAGCGGTCGGGTTGACGTCACGCGGGCACGTGCAGCGGCGGGTGTTCGAGCACCCGGGGCTTGTACTCGACCAGTTGGATGCGGCCGTCGAAGGTGCGGTGGTCGGTCATTTCGAGGGCGACGTCCGGGTAGCCGTCGTAGATGCGTTCTTCGCCGGTGGCTCCGGTGATCACCGGGAACATGACGACCCGGAAGCGGTCGACGAGCCCGGCTCGAAGCAGGGACCGGCTCAGGCTGAGGCTGCCGATCGTGCTGAGGAGTCCTGAGCCGTTCGCCTTCATGGCGCGGACCGTCTCGACGGCGTCGTCGCGGATGAGTGTGGCGTTGGCCCACGTCAGCGGGTCCTTGAGCGAGGAGGAGAACACCACCTTGGACGCTTGCGTGAGTTCGTCGACGGATGCCTCTTCTTCGGGCCGGAACTCGTCCTGGCCGCTCGGGACCTCGCCTGCGGCGAAGCCCGACATCAGGCGGTACGTGTTCGCTCCCATCAAGTAGGTGGCCTTGGGCTGCTCGCCGAGCCACGCGAGGTATTCCGGGCCCTCGAGGCCCCAGAATCCGGGCCATCCTTCTCCAGATGCGTGGCCGTCGAGGGAGGTGATGAAGTCGACGAGAAGCTCCGACATGGCGGGGTCCTTTCCTTCGGTGTTACAAGCTTGGACCGCCCGGGAGCCACAAACTCATCGGCCGCGCTGTGGAGTGACGAGCGGAGACGGGTTCGAGTGGCTGCTCTGCACAAAGCGCCCGGCCATCTCGTCGAAAGTCCTGAGAGCATGGCGACGTGACGACGACTCCAGCGCAGGCACCCGGCCCCGAGGTCCAGATCGTGCAGGTGGATGCCGCTGGCAGCGCTCTTGTGGCTGTCGTCGTGCGATGCCTGGCGACCACACGCCTGGGCGCGCACTTCCGCTGCACCAGCCCGGGCGGACGAGTCGTCGATTTGGTACTGGCAGAGATCCGCCGGTATCCCCAGGTGCCAGTCGACGAGGTGGACCCGCCTCACGGTGCCCGTCTCGTATTTACCGGCGCAGGCGCGGACGATCTGCATCTCGAGCGAGGGGACGTCCTGCGGGGCACCAACCCGCCCCCTGGCCGAGCATCAGCTCGCAGGTCTTGAGGATTGCTGCGGTCCGGCGCCCGCAGGACGGCTGGTGGCGACCCTGTCAGTGCCCGGTGTTAGCGTCGCCGCCATGGCTAATCGTTCGTATCTCTACGCCGCCGACTCGATGCCGAACGAGGCAGAGATCCCTCAGCAAATCCGCTGCATATCCGAGCACAATTGGGATATTCCGCTCGCGCACAAGCTCCTGGTGGGGCGCGGAACGACGATCGTCCCGTCCATGATTTGGAACCCTCCGATCGGCATCGCCGCGGACTACGCCGGCGGGGCGTCCTTGCTCCGTGACCTCCTGGGCACGGTCGGCAAGGGCCTGGGGGACGACGCCGAGTTCGGGGACTGCGTCGCGCGGACCACAGCCCACCTCGAGAAGCAGGCGGCGAAGTACTTCGTCCTGGAGACCGGGGAGATCGTCTCGATGACGGGAGACGATCCGGCAGCGAGTGTGCGGCGACTGGTGTCCGAGGACATTCCCGATGCCGTGGCCCAGGCCGAGGCGGCGATCGCCGGGGAGAACGACGACTGGCTGGCGTCGATTCGCACCGACTGGCAGCAGCATTTCGCGTCCTTCTACAGCGACGCGCTCTACTTCTCCTTCCCCGCCTGACGGGGGTCATGGGGGAGAGGAGCGCTACTGCGTCCTGCGGGGGCGCTCGAGGCCGAAGACGTTCTGAAGCCTGTTGAGCTCCTTCTCGGCGGCCGACCGTACCTCGCCGGGGACGTCTCCGAGCTCCTTGACGAGTTCCTCGTAGATCGGCGCATCGGTGCTGGCGTTCACTGCGGTTTCCATTCCTTGGTTCACGTGCTGGTGGCCGGCGCCCTGAGCGACGGACCTGGGGGAGTCTACGGCGGCGGCTGACCTGGGCCGCACCCGGTGTCCGTACCCATGACCGGTACGGTCCGCCGCCCCCCCCCAGGACGCTGGCGCTCGCCGGCACCCGTGGCTGTCAGCGGCGCCTCGTAGGGTGCCGGCATGACCGACATAGTGATCGTGGCGCGGCTGGGTGTGGACGGCGAATCGCGGGTGGAGCGACTGGTGTGCCACCCACGGCTGCCTCTGGTGGCGGGCCTTGATGCGGAGCGTCCGGCCGTGCACATCTGGGACTGCTCGGCGGGGCGGCTGGATCTTCTGGCCACGATCGGAGCTCAGCTGGATCCGTACGGGGACGTAGGGAGCTGGGACCGGGCGACACCTTCAGTCGCTTGGCATCCGGCAGAACCCGCGCTCGCGGTGGCCCACGACGGTCGGGTACTGCACTGGAGGCAGCCTCCTGCCGACGGCGCGCCCCGAGCGTACGGCGGGGAGGAGGACCTCGCGATGGTCCACGTTCCCGTCGCCGACTACCAGCACGTGGCCTTCAGTCCGGACGGCAACGCCCTGTGGGCTTGGCCGGCCCACGACGACAGTGGCATGTGGGACCGCAGTGACACGATCGATCTGCTGAGCGGAGAGGTCACTTCGGGCCGGGGCTGGGACACCGGGATCGTGGAGCATCCGGCGGGCGGTCTGGTCACTACGTACAACAGCGACCAGGGCGCCACCCTCATGCTGTTCGCCCGCACAGATGACACGTCGGGCCCGCTCCGGTTCCTGCGGCGTGCGCTGATCATCGATGTCGACGGTTACGAGGCCCCGGTGTTCAGCTCGGACGGCCGTCACTTCGCGATCCGCGGCAACGCCTACGCGGAGACCCTGGCGGTCTACGCGTTCCCCTCGCTGCGGCTGACGCTCTTTACGACCCTCGACGCAGAGGACAAGAGCGAGTCCGGGCCGCCTGCGACTGCGGGGCAGTCCGTGGACGAGCCGGACTGGTCCCGGCACAACATCGCCTTCGACGCCCGGCCGGGTGTGCTGTGGATCGGCGGGCCGGACGGCACCCTGTTCGAACTCGACCTCGATGACGACCGCGTCACACCGCATCACCAGCTGGCCGGCTCACCGGTGACGGCTGTGAGCACGCTGGCGACGGGACAGCTCGTGGCGGCCACCGGAGCCGGCGAGGTCCTGCTCCTTTCCGTGTCCGCTGTCCCGCGCCCCGGCGACCTGGAGACGATGGCCGGGGCCGTGTGTACCTTCGTGGACTCCACCTCCGAGGTCTCCGACGACAGCACGGACCTTGAGTCGCAACTGTCCTTGACCGACGGTGAACGGTCATGGGAGCAGGAGGACCTGGACACCGTGACCGAAGCCTCGGGCGCGGACCCGACCTGGCTGCAGATCCAAGCCGCGATGAACAAGGTGCGCGCGCAGAACGGCTGATGGCTTCCGCACGCCGGCGGCTCGCGCAGCTTGTCGCGTGTTCCTGCCCGAAGCACACAGGCCCAGCGCCTACTCGGCTGTCCCTGCTTGGGGCGCAGGCGGCCGGGTCGTGCCCGGGGGCACGGCGTCACAGACCGTGCCCTCGGTGGGGAGGTCCCCGTCGATCAGCGCCGCGTCCACCGCGTCGTCGATGCACCGGCCGCTCGTACGGTACGAGGTGTGACCGACGCCCTCGCGGGTGAGCAGGACTGCGTCCTCGAGGCGCTTCGTCATGGTCAGGGCCCAGTGGTACGGGGATACGTTGTCCACGCGGCCGCCCACCACCAGGATCGGCGGGGCGCCGGCGCCGGTGAGCTCCTTGGTGAAGCGGTCCTTGTTCTGGGCGGGCCACCGCGCGCAGTTGAGCGCGCTGTAGGCCGCGCGGCTGCCCAGACGCTCGCCGCGTGCGGCGATCTTCTTCGCTGCGGCACGGTGTTCCGCCAGGTTGGTCAGTTCCGGCCAGTCGGCGCACCGCACCGCGGTGTGCTGCTCCTGGAGCGTCGCGTAGGGACCACCGAACGGTGCGACCGTGACCTTCGAGACCACGAAGTGCAGGAGTGTGCCGTTGCCTTGCTGGGCGGCGAGCAGCCCCGCGGTGAGTGTGGGCCACAGCGCCCGGGCGCCGGCGGCGGCC
>NZ_JBEPEW010000073.1:0-40741 GCF_040300965.1 Streptomyces mesophilus
CGCGCGGCGCTCACGCTCGAAGCGGCCGCCGCGTCCGCCGGGCTTTCGCCCGCGCATCTGTCCCGGCTCGAGACCGGGCACCGCCAGCCGTCCCTGCCGATGCTGCTCACGCTGGCACGCATCTACGGTACGACGGTCTCGGAACTGCTCGGCGAGGCCCCCGCCGAGCGCCAGTCCGTGCTCCGGGCCGCCGAGGCGGAGCCGAGTGCGGCCGGCGGCTGGACCTACCGCCAGGCCGGCGCGTCAGGGCGCGGGATGCAGGCGCTGCGCGTCCAGGTGCCGTACGGCGCGCAGGGCGACATCGTGCGCGTGCACCCCGGCGAGGAGTGGCTGTACGTCCTGACCGGCCGGCTGCGGCTACGGCTCGCCGACACCGCCTACGTCCTGGAGCCCGGCGACAGCGCCCACTTCGACTCGGCCACACCGCACCGCATCGCGGCCGACGGCCTGGAAGGGGCCGAACTCCTCTTCGTCCACACCCTGTTGCAGAGCCCGGTCGAGGCGCTCTGCCTCGGCGCGTACACGAAAGAGGTCCGGCGATGACATCCGAAACCGGTGGCGGGGCGGCGCACGAAACGGCTGGCGGGGCCGCACACGATTCCGCTGGCGGGGCGACTCCCGAACCCCGTGGCGGCACACGGCGGTTCATCGAGGACAAGTTCCCGCGCGGCCTGGTGATCAGGCTGTTCGTGTACCTGATCGCCGGGCACTTCTTCGCGTTCTTCGTGTACCTGCTGTTCGTGCTCGGCGGCCGGAACCAGTAGGTCCGGCCGCCGAGCACGCGACCACGTACGAGGGTCAGTCCAGCAGCTTCGCCCGCAGCCTCTCGCGGACCTCGGCCGTGGCGCCCAGGCCCTCCTCCAGATAGCGGTCGACGGAGCCCCAGAGCTTCTCCATCTCGTCGAACGCCGCCTCCAGATATTCGGCGCGCGCGTCGAAGAGCGGGCTGAGCAGCTCCATCACCTCGGCCGACCAGGCCTCGGGGGCATCGCTCGAGCGGCGCACCTTGTAGCGGCGGTGCTTGGCGTTGGACTCCAGGTAGTCCGTGATGATCGCCTCGCGCTCGACGCCGATCGCAAGCAGCGTCACCGCGATCGACAGGCCCGCGCGGTCCTTGCCCGCGGCGCAGTGCATCAGCGCCGGCACGCTGTCCTCGGCCAGCTCGGCGAGCACCCGCCGGTGGTCGGCGGTGCGCTCACGGACGATCACACGGTACGTCTGGGACATCCGCGCCGCCGCTTTGCCGTCGCCGAGGATCCCGCGCAACTCCTCGACCTGGCCGTCGCGGACCATCTGCCAGAACTCGGCGCCGTCCGCCGGGTCCGTCAGGGGCAGGTTCAGATTGCGCACACCGGGCAGCTCGACGTCGGCGCCCTCGAGCTTCTGGTCGGCCGCGTTGCGGAAATCGAAGATCGTGTGCAGACCGAGCGAGGTGAGGAACTGGGCGTCCGATTCGGTGGCATGGGCGAGATGACCGCTGCGGAACAGCACACCGTGGCGTACCCGCCTGCCGTCCGTGGTCGGCAGGCCGCCCACGTCGCGGAAGTTGCGTACCCCGGCGAGTTCGGGCTCTGTCGACGGGATCTGCTGCGTCACGGGGGCTCCTCCCACTGTGGTCGCCGGCAGGACTGCCGGCGGCTGCGCATCAGGTGCACGCGCATTCGACGATACGACATGGATTCCTGGGGCAATCATCTGCGCCCGCCCGCACATTCTGGCCAGTCGGTACGGGCGAACTCCATGCGAACGACGGGTGCCGGGCCATTGCGGCGGAGCGCGCCGAGCGCGGATGATGTGCGCACCTGCGCGTACCTGTCGGAATGTGTTGACGAATGGTGGGGGCCCGATGATCGAGGTCGGCGGAGACGGACGGATCTGGCTGCTCTCGGGCCCCACGAGCAGTTACGCACTGATGCTGACGGAGCGCGACGAACTGCTGCATCTGCACTGGGGTCCGCGTATCGCCCTCGCCGACGCCGAGGCGCTCGCGGTCCAACCCGAGCCCGCCGCAAGCGGGTTCGAGTCCCCGCTCGACGGACGCGAGGAGTACCCGGTCGAGGGCGGGCCGAGGTTCGTGCGGCCCGCCCTGTCGGTTCGTACTCCTGAAGTACGCGGTACCGAATGGCGGTTCGCCCAGGCCGTGCAGGACGACGGGGCGCTGAAGCTCGGCTTCACGGATGACGTGCACGGGCTGCGTATCACCCTGCGGTACGCGATGCGGGGCGATGTCGTCGAGCGCGACGCCGAACTCGCCCATGAGGGCCAGGGGCCCCCGGTCGAGATTCTGCGGGCCGACTCGGCGGCCTGGACGCTGCCCGAACGTGGCGCCTGGCGGCTCACCCAGCTGCACGGCCGCTGGGCGGCCGAGTCACGGGTCGAGCGGGTGCCGCTCGCGTACGGGGAGCATGTGATCGGCAGCCGGCGAGGCCACACCGGGCATCAGTCCCTGCCGTGGGTGGCGCTCGACGCCGACGGTGCGGGGGAGGAGCACGGAGAGGTCTACAGCTGTGCGCTCGGCTGGTCGGGCGCCTGGCGGATCGCCGTACAGAAGCTGCCCGGCGGCCTGGTGCAGATCACCGGCGGCACCGGACACGACGACTCGGGGCAGGTACTCCTCGAACCCGGGCGGACCTGGCGAACGCCGGTGTTCGCCGGGCTGTGGAGCGGCGGCGGCTTCGGCGGGGCGAGCCGGGCCTGGCACGCGTATCAGCTGGAGCATGTGATCCCTGACGCGGACCGGGTGCGGCCCGTCCTCTTCAACTCCTGGGAGGCGACCGGGTTCGACATCTCCGCGCCCCAGCAGCTGGAACTCGCCCGCCATGCGGCCGAGATGGGTGTGGAGCTGTTCGTCGTGGACGACGCGTGGTTCGGGGCGCGGGTCAGTGACCGGGCCGGGCTCGGTGACTGGACGCCCAACCCCGAGCGCTTCCCCGGCGGTCTGAAGCCCCTCGCCGATGAAGTGCACGCACTCGGTATGCAGTTCGGCATCTGGGTCGAGCCGGAAATGGTGAACGCCGACAGCGATCTGTACCGGTCGCATCCCCACTGGGTGCAGCACCATCCCGGTCGCACACGCACCGAATTCCGTCACCAGATGGTGCTCAATCTGGCACGCGAAGACGTCCAGGAGTATCTGTGGGAGCAGCTGCACACGCTGCTTTCCTCGGCGCCGATCGACTATGTGAAGTGGGACTTCAACCGGTGTTTCACCGATGCCGGCTGGCCGGGCGAGGCCTATCCGCAGAAGCTCTGGAATGAGCATGTGCATGCCTTTTACCGACTGCTCGACCGACTGCGCGCGGCCCATCCCGGAGTGGCCTTCGAATCCTGCTCGGGCGGCGGCGGCCGTATCGATCTGGGCGTCCTGAGCCGCACCGACCAGGTGTGGACCTCGGACAACACCGACCCGCTCGACCGGCTGGACATCCAGCACGGATTCACTCATGTCCACCCGCCGCGGGTCATGGCCGCCTGGGTCACGGACAGCCCGAACGTGCAGCTGAACGGACGGGTCAGCTCGCTGCGCTTCCGCTTCGTCAGCGCGATGGCGGGGGTGCTCGGAGTCGGCGGCGACCTCGCCGAGTGGACGCGGCAGGAGCTCGACGAGGCGCGCTCGTGGGTCTCGCTCTACAAGGAGATCCGGGACACCGTCCAGCGCGGCGAGCTGTACCGGCTGCGCGCACCGCGGGGCGGACTGAGCGCGGTGCAGTACGTACGTGGGGACGAGGTCGTGGTCCTGGCGTGGCTGCAGGCTCAGCGGTACGGGGAGCCCGTGGCGAGGGTGCGCCTGCACGGGATCGCGGCCGACGCCTCGTACGAACTCCTCGGGACGGACGAGGTGCACCGGGGCTCGGTACTGCTGCACCACGGACTGCGCACCGGACTCGAAGGGGACTTCGATGCCGGTGTCTACCGGTTCCGTCGGGTGCGCCCCTAATGCCCGATTCAGTACCTAAGGGGTAACTGGCCCTGAATTAAAGGGTGGTGGCGTTTCGGGCGTGAGCGGGATCATATCCGTGACGGTGTGTGGCGATCTTCGTCGGTGAATTCCGCTGGGTATGCGGATGGTAAAGATCGTTTATCCACGCAGGGTGACGGCAATTCCCGGAATGGATCAGCTCCTGTGTGGTCCAAGGGAATTGAGATGTTTGTTTTCCGCCTCACCGCTCCCTTACGGTCACCGACAACCCGGTGGACGCCCAATCCTGCCGCCACCGGAATTCGCCCCACACCCGTGCACGGCAGGAGCGGGGGACCCAACGGTAAGACGCCGTCTCCGGTCCCACCGGAGCGGCTTGGGGTGAAGTCGCATTGTGCGACGGGACATCTCCAGTCCTAACCCGACAGCTCACCTCGCAGGCGACGGAGAAGGAATGCGCCATGCCCGCGAAGGGTAAGCACCGCCGTCCCAAGTCCGCCCGCCTCACCCGCTCGTTCGCCGTCGCCGGCACGGGTGGCGCCGCACTCGCGCTGCCGCTGCTCGGCGCGACCGGCGCCCAGGCCGCCACGCCGCAGGCCGCGGCGGTGGCCAGTGCCCCGGTGAAGAGCGTGCCGGTCAAGAAGGCCGAGTCGGCCGACAAGACCTACACCGTCGTCGCCGGCGACTCGCTCTCCGCGATAGCCGACGACCTCGGCATCGACGCCGGCTGGAAGCCGCTGTACGCCGCGAACAAGAAGGTCATCGGCGACGACCCCCGCCTGATCCTGCCCGGCGTGAAGCTCAAGGTCGGTGCCGCGGTGCAGGCCGCCGCCGGGGCGACCGGCACGGAGAAGGGGGCGCCGGCGGACGCCTCGAAGTCCTCCGCTCAGAACGACGCCGGTCCGGCCGACACCGCCGAAGCGCCGGCCGCCGAGGCCCCCGCGCCCAAGGCCGAGCAGGCCGCCGCCACCACCTCCGGCTTCACCGCCCCGGTCGCCGCCGGTGTCTCCACGCAGTACCGCACCGCGGGCTCCATGTGGTCCAGCGGCTACCACACCGGCACCGACTTCGCGGCCCCCGCGGGCACCCCGGTCAAGTCCATCGGCGAGGGCACCGTCGTCTCCGCGGGCTGGAGCGGCTCGTACGGCAACGAGGTGGTCATCCAGCACGCCGACGGCCGCTACTCGCAGTACGCCCATATGTCGCAGCTGTCGGTGTCCACCGGCCAGAGCGTCGACGGCGGTACGCAGATCGGCCTCGTCGGCTCGACCGGCAACTCCACCGGAGCGCACCTGCACTTCGAGGTGCGCACCGGCCCGGGCTACGGCTCGGACGTGGACCCCGTGGCGTACCTGCGCTCGCACGGCGTATCGCTCTGACGCCCGGTCACTGAAGTCCCGCCCGGTATCCGGGGTCCACGAGACCCCGGATGCCGGGCATTTGGGATATGAGGGCGTATTCCAGGTTGGGCGAGACTTTACGAGTGTCCTATCTCACCAGCCGTCAAGAGGCACCTACGGTGGCGTAGGTCACGTACCGGGGTGAAAGATATCCCGACGTGGCAGACGATTCGACGACACCAGCAGCCCTCACCGCCGTGACCCCGGCGGTTTTCGCCTCCTATGTGGCCATCGGCGACAGCTTCACCGAAGGCGTCGGAGACCCTGGCCCCGATGGTGCCTTCGTCGGCTGGGCGGACCGGCTCGCCGTGCTGCTCGCCGACCGCCACCCCGAGCACAGCTTCCGCTACGCCAACCTCGCGGTCCGCGGAAAGCTGCTCGACCAGATCGTCGAGGACCAGGTGCCGCGCGCCAAGGAGCTCGCCCCTGAGCTGGTCTCCTTCTGCGCCGGCGGCAACGACATCATCCGTCCCGGCACCGACCCGGACGATGTCGCCGAACGCTTCGAGCGGGCCGTCGCCGATCTGACCGCGGCCGTCGGCACGGTCGTCGTGACCACCGGCTTCGACACCCGCAACGTGCCGGTGCTGCGGCATCTGCGCGGAAAGATCGCCACCTACACGGCGCATGTACGGGCCATCGCCGACCGCTACGGGTGCCCGGTGCTCGATCTGTGGTCGCTGCGCTCGGTGCAGGACCGGCGCGCCTGGGACGGCGACCGGCTGCATCTGTCGCCCGAGGGGCACACCCGTGTCGCGCTGCGCGCCGCCCAGGTGCTCGGTCTGGAGATCCCCGCCGACCCCGACCAGGCCTGGCCCGAGCTGCCGCCGCGCACCGCGCTCGAAGTGCGCAGGGACGACATCCAGTGGGCGCGCGAGTACCTGGTGCCGTGGATCGGGCGCAGGCTGCGGGGGGAGTCCTCGGGTGACCATGTGTCGGCGAAGCGGCCGGATCTGCTGCCTCTGAAGGCGCCGGTCGGCTGATCTCCCCGCTCGCCCGTCGGCCGGCCCTCCCGCGGCCGCCTGCCGATTGGTCTCCCTGCCCTCACCCGTCGGCCGAGGGCTGGGCCCGGTACGAGTCGTACGGGGATCTGGGCAGCACGGGGATGGAGTCGGGTACGCCCAGGTACGTGATGATGCGCAGCACGAACGGGTCCGTGCAGATCAGGACCATACGGCCGTCGGTCAGGTCGAGGCGCGCCCGCAGCCGTTCGATCAGGGCGATCCCGCTGCAGTCGACGAAGGTCAACAGGCGGATGTCGAGGACGAGTTCGGCCGTCGGCAGGCGAAGCTCCTGGAGCAGCGGGTCCTCGATGTCCAGGACCATGGCGACGTCCAGCTCGCCGTGCAGCTCCACGGTGAGCCGCTCGCCTTCGCGCCGCATCAGGGGCGCGGACTGTTGAGCGTCGGGAAACACCTTTCCCCCAGGTCGTCTGCTGCCGCAGCTCGGGCGACACCGGGGGCCGGGGTGTCCGGCGCCGAATCTAAGGGCCATGCATGAAGTCGGGGTCGTGCGCCGGAGCGCTGTCACTCGATGGCGTGAATCTGAGGGGTCCTGCTTGACGTTTGAGGGCTGGGGGAGGCTGATTTCCGGGCTGGACCGGAGAGGTGACAGGGCGGGTCCGCCGGGAGTGGCGCACCGGCAGGGCGGGCCGTCGGTGCTGGGATGTCCGCGCGCCCGGGCCGCCCCGCCCGGGCGCACCGCACCCCCCGATCCGGAGGACCTCACCCCATGGCCGTACGCACTCCGTCACCGCTCGTCGTCCGCGCCGCCGCGGCAGCCGTCCTCGCGGGCGGCATGCTCACGGCGGGCGCGGTCCCCGCACTCGCCGCGGAGCCGGCCGCCCCCGCGCCGCACAGCGCGCCCGCCCCCGCGCCCACCCTCGTGACCGTGACCGGTGACGGGCAGTCCACGGCGGCGCCCGACATCGCCGTCCTGCACATCGGCGTCGAGAACACCGCGAAGACCGCGCAGCAGGCGCTCGCCGCGCAGAACAAGGCGGCCGACGCGATGCTCGCCGCCGTGCGCAAGGCGGGCGTCGCGGAGAAGGACGTCCGCACCGAGAGCCTCAATGTCTCGGCCGTCACCCAGCACGAGCCGAACGGTGCCAGCAAGGTCACCGGCTACCAGGCCGGACAGGTCTTCTCGGTGCGCGTCCGCGAGATCGACAAGGCCGGCTCCGTTCTGCAGGAGGTCATGGACGCCGCCGGCGACGCGGGGCGGATCCACTCGGTGGCCTTCGACGTCGCCGACACCCGCAAGCTGCGCGAGCGGGCCCGTACGGCGGCGCACAGGGACGCACACGCCAAGGCTGCCCAGTACGCCGAGCTCAGCGGCATGAAGCTGGGGCGGCTGGTCTCCGTGAACGAGGGCGACAGCGGGATGCCGCGGCCGGTGGCGCTTCCGGCGGTGCAGTTCGACAAGGAAGGTGTGCCGGTCGCGCCCGGCGAGATCGAGGACCGGATCACGGTGACCGAGGTGTACGAGCTGCGCTGAGCCGCCGGTCGAGCTCGCAACAGACGTACGGCCCGGTGGACTCGAGTGTCCGCCGGGCCGCCGCGCTCAGCGCGCGTTCCGCGTCAACGCCTCACGGGCAAGGCCCAGTTCACCGGCCAGCGCTTCGTCCACCCAGGTCAGAATGGTCGTGCGCGAGGGGCCCGATGCGTACGCGGTGTTCTGCACGGCGAGGCCGTCCAGCAGCGCGGTCAGCCGCAGTGCGGTCGCGGCCGGGTCCGGGCAGCGGAACTCGCCCGCCGCGACGCCTTCGCCGATGACCTCGGCGAGCGCGCACTTCCACTGCTGGTCGAGATCCCGGGTCACCTTGCGCAGCACCGGCTCGCGCAGACCCGCCGCCCAGCCCTCGATCCACAGCCGCCAGCCCTTGGCGGTGCCGGTCGGCGCGTACCAGCGGATCGCGGCGCGCAGCCGGCGAAGGGCCGTCGTGCGACGGCCCAGAAGCTTGTGCAGATGGGCGAGATCGCCCTCGGCGGCGTACGCGAACGCGGCGGCGACCAGCTTCTCCTTTGTCGAGAAGTGGTACAGGACAAGGGCGTTGCTGACCCCGAGCGAGGCGGCCACGTCGGCGATCCGCACAGCGGCGACACCGCGCTGCTCGATCTGCTCGACGGCGGCGCGCAACAGCTCCTCGCGCCGCTCCTCCACACTCAACCGGACCCTTGCCACGCGCTCACCCTAGTTGGCGATCACCGGCCCGGACGGGCCGGGGTCAGCGGTAGTGGCCGTAGAGCTGCGCGATTTCGGCCAGCCGCTCTTCGGCGAGCGCATGCGCGGCCGAGCGCGGGGTCACGCCGTTCGCCGCGGACCGCTCGAGGATCGCGTCCACCAGTTCGCGCAGCGCACGGCGGGTGTACGCGAACGCCTCGTCGGCGTCGGCGCCGATGTCCCCGAAGAGCGTCCACCACCACCAGGCGTTGGTACCGGAGTTGACCACGACATCGGGCAGCACGGTGATCCCGCGCTCGGCGAGCAGCCGCTCGGCCTCGGGCAGGACCGGCATATTGGCCGCCTCGACGATCCAGCGGGCCGTGATCCGTTCCTGGTTGTGCTCGTCGATCGCATACGAGACGGCGGCGGGGACAAGGACGTCCGCGTCCACCGACAGCCAGGCGTCGCCCGGGAGTTGGCGGTCGCCCGGGCGCAGGGCGGCGCGGTCGACGGCTCCGTACGCGTCACGGGCGGCGAGCAGCGCTTCGACGTCGAGACCGTCCGGGTTGGTGAGGGTGCCCCGGATGTCGGCGACCGCGACCACCTTCAGTCCGGCCCGGTCGAGGAAGCGGGCGGTCGCACCGCCCATCGTGCCGAGCCCTTGCACGGCGACCCGGCTCCCCGCGTACGGGATTCCCGCGCGGTCCAGGGCGGCGAGGGCGGATTCGGCGACGCCGCAGCCGCCGACGAGCTCGTCGAGACCGATGCCGTCCACCCGCAGCGCGAAGGCGTCCGCGAGCCGCTGCCGCGCCGCGGTCTCGTCGTCGAGCAGCGGGTACACGGCCTGGACCGACGAGACCAGACCGGCCTCCGCCATCGCCTTGTCGACCACGTCCTGAGTGAGGCCGAGGTCCTCGCCCGTGGTCCAGAAGCTCTCCACGTACGGGCGCATCGCCTGCAGATAGCGGACGAGCACGCCGTACGCCTCGGGCGAGCGCGGGTCGCAGTCGATGCCGCCCTTGGCGCCGCCGAGCGGGATGTACCGGGCGCCGGGCCGGAAGTGCAGGGCTTCCTTCATGGACATCCCGTGCGCCAGGCCGGCAACTTCGTCGAGGGTGCAGCCCGCGCGCATTCTCAGTCCGCCGCTGCTGACCCCGCGCACCAGCCGGTCCACGACCAAGTGACCCCGGTGTCCGGTGACCTGGTCGTTCCACGTGAGGGTGAGCAGCGGGGTGTGGGGCATCGTGCCTCCGTGCGGGAGCGGCTACTGATCGGCCGTTCAGTATCGGGAGGCGTCCGCGGACATGTCAACGCCGGCCAGGTGCCCAGTGCGGCGGGTGGTGCAGTCCGTCGGGCAGCTGGGTCCCGGCGTCGCCCTTGGCCGCGTCCAGCTGGGACTGCGTGAGGTAGACCGTGTCGCGCAGGTCCGCGCCGGAGAGATCGGCATCGCGCAGATCCGCGCCGATCAGGTCGGCCCAGCGCAGGTCGGCGCCCTTGAGGTCGGCGGCGACGAGTACCGCGCCGCGCAGACTGGCGCCGCGCAGATCGGCCTCGGCGAAGCGTGCGGCGAAGAGGTCGGCGCCGCGGTGGTTGCGGGGGCGGCCGGGTGCCTGGGCGCGGTGGAGGTCACCGGCGCGCAGCAGCAGGGCGTTGACCTCGTGCCGTACGGCCGGGACGTGGGCGGCGAGGAGGGTGTCGGCGTCCTTGCGGGTGAGCGCGTCGACCCCCTCGTACGAGGTGAGCAGCTCTGTGCGCATGGGGCGGGCGGCTTCGAGCGTGAGGGCCTCGGCGAGGTGGCGGAGCAGTTCCTGCAGCTGCCGTACGACCGGGAAGACCGCGAACATCTGGCGGGCGGTCTGCTTCGAGGTGCGCCAGTTCTCGCCGACGAAGGTCACCTGGCTGACCTTCTGCCCGGCGCCGAAGCAGTCGAAGACGGTGCAGCCGGTGAAGCCCTTGGTGCGCAGGTCGGTGTGGATGCCGCAGCGGTAGTCCTGCTGGAGGTTCTTGCAGGGTGTGCCGGCCGCTTTGTTCACGGCGAAGTCGCTGGACTTGGCGAACGGGAGGGCCACGCAGCACAGCGCGAAACAGTTGGCGCAGTCGGCCCTCAGGTCCGGAGAGTGTGGGGAGTGGCCGGTCGGCTCGGGAGCGGGGTGCCGGACGGGAGAGGTGGGGCGGCGGGGTTCGGTGCTGCCCGTCGACCGCCTTCCGGCCGAGGGGCTTTGCGTACGGCGGTCCGATCCGCGCTCGCCGGCGGCGGAGCGGCCCCTGCGCTTGGACGACCCGCCCTCGCCCTGCGCGGGCTTACCGCCCGACTCGCGGTCCTGACGCGTGGGCTTCCTGCGCTGCCGTGACACCGTGCGGGTTCTCCTGTCGTGGGGCGGGCACCAGGGGCTGTCTCCCCGAGTCCTGCGTGCTCACCGAGACCGGGGTCCCCGGGCGCGACGCGATCCCCTCATTGTGCGAGGTGCCGGGAGCCCGCGGTGACCTGCCCCGCTCGCGGCGGATCCGGCCGCACTGCGTGATGATCCCGGCCGTGAACACACCGATGCCCACGGCGGCCCAGATCACGAACGCCACATGCGCGATCTCCCCGTCCGCCCAGGTGTCCAGCCAGACGGCCGTGCCCAGGCCGAGTGCGCCGAGCAGACCGGCGATGCGGGCCTCGGCCCGCGTCCGGTCGGGGCGCGGGGCGGCGCGGACGGTCATGGGGAGACATTCTAGGGCGCCTCGGGCATGCGTTCGGTCGGTGATCGGTGTTCCGTGGTCTGTCGTCGCTGGTCGCTGGTCGCCGGTCGCCGATCGCTGTCTGCGGTCGCCGGTCGGTCGCCGCATTCCGGTCCCGTCACCCCTGTGGCGTACCGCACGGGCCGCAGTCCCCGGAATCTTGCGTCCCCCTTCCACGTTGAGCAGGGCATGACGCCGATCAGCGCTCCGCCCTTTGTGCGCCAGGGACCGATGCGCCCGCGCGCCCATACTGAAGCCCCCACGACCCCCACCCTGGAGCTGCCGTGACCGCGCCGCGTTCCCTGAGTTCGTCACTCCGCTCGCTCCGGCCTCTCGGGTTCGGCGCGGACCCGGCCGGTGAGCGCATGGAGCGCATCCGCCGCTCGCCCAACTTCGCGAACGGCACCTTCCAGAACCCCGTCGACGCCAAGGTCGGGCCCCAGGGCTCGAAGGCCGCGTTCGCCAAGACGTACTTCGACAAGGAACAGCGCGTACGGCGCGCCCCCGCCGGCACCATCCCCGTGCACCCGACCACGCTGGCCGACCTGGCGAAGCCGCCGGTCAGCGGGCTGCGGATCACCTGGATGGGGCATTCGAGCGTGCTCGCCGAGATCGACGGCCGCCGGGTGCTCTTCGACCCGGTGTGGGGTGAGCGCTGCTCACCGTTCTCGTTCGCGGGGCCCAAGCGGCTGCACCCGGTGCCATTGCCCCTGGCCGCCCTCGGCCCGGTCGACGTGGTGGTGATCTCGCACGATCACTACGACCATCTCGATCTGCCCACCATCCAGGCGCTGGCCGGCACGGACACCGTGTTCGCGGTGCCGCTCGGCGTCGGCGCCCACCTGGAGCGCTGGGGCGTATCCCCGGACCGGCTGCGCGAGCTGGACTGGAACGAGTCGACGCAGGTCGGCGGCCTCACCCTGACCGCCACCCCGGCCCGGCACTTCTGCGGCCGCGGGCTGCGCAACACCCAGCACACCCTGTGGGCCTCGTGGGTCGTGGCCTCGGACCGGCATCGTGTCTTCCACAGCGGGGACACCGGCTACTTCCCTGGCTTCGCCGACATCGGCCGCGCACACGGCCCCTTCGACGTGACGATGATCCAGATCGGTGCGTACTCGGAGTGGTGGCCGGACATCCACATGACGCCCGAGGAGGGCGTGCAGGCGCATCTCGACCTGCAGGGCGGCGCGCACGGAGTGCTGCTGCCGATCCACTGGGGCACGTTCAACCTCGCTCCGCACCCGTGGGAGGAGCCCGGCGAGGGCACACTCACCGGGGCGCACAAGGCCGGCGTCGACCTTGCGCTGCCGTACCCGGGACTGCCCTTCGAGCCTGCCGGACCGGTGCCGGCCGCGCCGTGGTGGCGCACCGTGGCGGCGCCTGCCGCGGCTGCGGCCGATGCCGTCGTACCGCTGGAGAAGCAGCCGGAGAAGCAGTCCGAGACGGTGGTCACGCCGGCGAGCTAGCAACCGGGCGTACGAGGAGAGGGGGCGGGGCCTGGACCCCCGCCCTCTCGTCGAACCACCCCTGGCCTCTCCTTACGCCGCTCCGCGATGACTCACGTCGACCGGCGCTCGATCAACTCCGTCGGCAGTATCACCGCCGCCGGATCCTCGCCCCCGATCTGGGCGAGCAGTACCCGCACCATCTCGTTCGCGATCCGGTCCCACGGCTGGCGGATCGTGGTCAGCTCGGGGGACGAGGCGAGGGCGGCGGGGGAGTCGTCGAAGCCGCCGATCGCCACATCCTCGGGCACCCTTCGCCCGGCCTTGTGCAGGGCGCTCAGGACGCCCTGCGCCATCAGGTCCGAGGCCACGAAGACGGCGTCCAGATCCGGCGCCGCCGTGAGCAGCCGCTCGGCGGCCGCCTCGCCGCCGGCCCGGCTGTAGTCGCCGTGCTCGATCAGGCGGTCGTCGACCTCGATCCCGAGCTCGGCGAGCACCTCCCTGTACCCCGCGAGCCGGTCCACACCGCCGGGGGTGTCGAGCGGACCCGTGACCGTGGCGATCCGCCGGCGCCCCGAGGCGTGCAGAAAGCGCACCATGTCCCGCGCACCGTCGCGGTCGTCGGCCGCCACGTAACTCACCTTGGACGCCTGCCCGATGGGCTTGCCACAGGCCACCAGCGGCACCCCGGCCGCGCGCAGCTCCTCGGCCACCGGATCGCCCGAGTGGCTGGAGACCAGGAGCACCCCGTCGACATGGCCGGCCGTGATGTACCGGGTGATACGGCGGCGCTCGTCCTGCGTGCCCGCCAGCATCAGGAGCAGCGGGATGTCGTACGCGGCGAGCGCCTGCGTACAACCGCGAAGCAGGACATTGAAGTTGGGGTCCTCGAAGAAGCGCTCCTGCGGTTCGGTGAGGAGAAAGCCCACCGAGTCCGAACGGCCGGTGATCAGCGAACGGGCGTGCCGGTTGACCACGTAGCCGGTGGACTTGATCGCCGCCTCGACCGCCTCGCGCGCCGCCGGTGACACATAGTGCCCGCCGTTGAGCACGCGCGAGACGGTGCCGCGGGAGACGCCCGCCTCCCGCGCGACGTCATGGATGGTCGGTGCCTTGCGTCGGGCCCCCGCGTTGCTCATGGTCACGACTTTACGGCTCCGGACAGCAGATCGAGGCTCCAGAAGCGCTGGATGACCAGGAAGAGGGCGATCAGGGGAAGCACCGCGAGCAGCGCGCCCGTGATGACGAGGGTGTACAGGGCGGGGGTGTTGGCCCCCTGTTCGAGCAGGGTGTAGAGACCGAGCGTGATCGGGAACTTCTCGTCGTCGCTGAGCATGATGTACGGCAGCATGAAGTTGTTCCAGACGGCGACGAACTGGAACAGGAACACGGTCACAAGGCCCGGCACCATCATCGGCAGCGCGATCCGGGTGAAGATCCGCAGTTCGCCCGCCCCGTCCATCCGGCCCGCCTCCACCACGTCGGACGGTACGGCGGCCGCCGCGTAGATCCGCGCGAGATAGATGCCGTACGGGGAGAGGATCAGCGGCAGCAGGACCGAGGCGTACGAGTCGGTCAAGTCGGCCTCGGCGAGCAGCAGATACTGCGGAACGGCCAGGATCACCGGCGGCATCAGGACGCCGGCCATCAGCACGCCGAACACCGTCTCGCGGCCGCGGAAGCGGTAGATGGCGAGCGCGTAGCCGCTGATCGCGGAGACCGCGGTGGAGAGCAGGGCGCCGAGGCCCGCGTAGAGCGCGGAGTTGCCCATCCAGGTCCAGTACACGCCGTCGCGGTACGCGCTCAACTCGGCCACGTTGTCGGCGAATCCGGTGCCGGGCAGGAAGGTGAACGTGGAGAACAGCTCGGTGCCCGATTTGGTCGCCGCGATCGCCACCCAGGCCACCGGGAGCAGGCAGTACAGCGCCCCGACGACCAGCGTGAGCGTCGGGATCAGGGCGATTCGGCGGCGCAGAGGCGGACCTTGGGCCGTGCCGGGTGTGGTGCCGGCGGCGGGCACCGTCTTGCGTACGGCGAGGGAGCTCATCGGGCTGCTTCCTCCTGCTTGGTACGGGAGTTCGCCAGGCGCAGGAAACCGAAGGACAGGACCAGGGTGACCAGGGCGATCACCACGGCGGTCGCGGCCGCCGAGTGGATGTCGCCCTTGCCGAAGGCGTCCTGGTGGACCTTCATCAGCGGACTCCAGGTGGTGGACAGGGAGTTGGTGAGGGGGCGCAGCGTGGTGGGTTCGCTGAACACCTGGAGCGTGGCGATGATCGAGAAGAAGAAGGTGAGCACGAGCGAGGGCGCCACCATCGGGATCTTGATCTTCAGCGCGATCTGCAGCGGGCTGCAGCCGTCCAGCTTGGCCGCCTCGTACACCTCTACGGGGATCGCCTTGAGCGAGGTGTAGATCACGATCATGTTGAAGCCGGTGCCGCCCCAGACCGCGATGTTCGAGAGCGCGATGTAGAGCGGGCCGCCGTCCAGGAGGTCCGGCTGCGGAAGGCCCGCCTTGCCGAGCAGGAAGTGGAGCGGGCTGACGTCCGGGAGATAGAGGAAGCCCCACAGGAGCGCGGCCACCACCCCCGGGATCGCATACGGCAGGAAGATCGCAAGCCGGGTGACCGGGGTGAACCGGACGCGCTCGCTGTCCAGCATCAGCGCGAAGAGCAGCGCGAGGCCGAGCATCACGGGGATGACGATCAGGCCGTAGCCGAGCACGCGCAGGGCGCCGTCGAGGAGTTCGGAGTCGGTGAGGGTGTCGGCGTAGTGGGACAGGCCCGCCCACACCTCCTGGCGGGCGCCGCTGCCCAGACCGAGGCCCTTGACCTCGATCTTGTGCAGCGACAGCCAGACCGCGTACCCGATGGGCAGTGCGAAGAAGAGGGCGAAGAGGAGGACGGCGGGGAGGAGGAAGGCGTACGGGGCGCCCTTCACCCCGTACGGCCCCCGGCGTGCGCGTGTCACTCGGCGACCTCGAAGCCCTGCTTCTCGAGGTCGTCCACCGTGCTGTTCTGCATGGTCGTGAGAGCCGCGCCGAAGTCCGACCTGTCCTTGGCGGCCTTGGCGAAGGCGTCCTTGAAGGAGGTGTACGCGACGTTGACGTTAGGGCCCCAGGCGGAGGGCGCGGTGGTCTCGGCGATCTCGGCGGCGCGTGTGTAGAAGTCCGGCTGGTTGGCGAAGAAGGCCGGGGGCTGTGCGAAGGCGTCCGAGGTCTGCGCGGTGGTGGCGGCCGGGTAGATGCCGCCCTCCTTGGCGAGCGCGGTCAGCGCCTTCGGGTCGGTGTTCAGCCATGCGGCGAACTTGGCGGCGGCCGCCTGGTGCTTGGAGTCCGTGGTCACCGCGGTGGACGAGCCGCCCCAGCTGCCGGTGGACTTCTCACCCTCGTTCCACTGGGGGAGCGGGGCCATCGCCCACTTCTCCTTGGTGTCGGGCGCCGCGGTGGTCAGGGTTCCGGGCGCCCATACGGCGCTGACCCAGGCGATCTGCTTGCCGGTGTTGAGCGCCTTGTTCCAGGCCGGGGTGTACATCGGCTGGTTGTCGATCGCGCCTTCCTCGACGAGGCCGCCCCAGAAGTCGGCGACCTTCCGGGTCGCCGCGTCGTCGATGCCGACCTTCCACTTCTCGCCCTCGGTGGTCCACCACTTGGCGCCGGCCTGCTGGGCGAGGCCCGCGAACAGGCCCGAGTCATTGGCGGAGAACGTGGTGAGGGCCTTGTCCGGCGCCTTCTTCTTCAGGGCGCGGGCGGTCTCGGCGAACGCGTCCCAGGTGGCCGGGACCTCGAGGCCGTACTGCTTGAAGAGGTCCTCCCGGTAGTAGAACATCATCGGCCCGGAGTCCTGCGGCACCGCATAGACCGCGTCCGAGCCGAGCGTGGTCTGCTGCCATACGCCGTCCGCGAACTTGCCCTTGATACCGTCGACTTCACCGGATATGTCCGCGAGTGCGTCATTGCTGACGAGGGTCGGCAGTGCCTGGTACTCGGCCTGCACCAGGTCCGGTGCCTTGCCCGCCTTGTGCGCCGTGAGGATCTTGGTGACCAGCGTGTCGCCGGACGCCTGCTTCTTCACCGTGACCTTGATCTGCTGCTTCTTGCCCGGTCCCTCGTTCCAGAGGTCCACGACCTTGTCCATGCCGGGCGTCCACGTCCAGTACGTGAGCGAGGCCGGGCCCGAGGCGGTCTCGCTGTCGTCGCCGTCGGACGAGCCGCAGGCGGTGAGTGCGGTCGCGCCGAGGGCGACCGAAACGGCGGTGGCGCTCCAGCGGAGCAGGCGCCCGTGAGGGGTGTTCGGCATGGATCTCTTCTCCCTGACCTGAATGACGGCCTGAATCCGGGCCCGTCCTGTCGGCTTCCGGCCACGCATGGGCGAGGCGGAATGCGCCGATCGGCGGTGCGGACGGAGGGTGGCCTCGAGCCTCCGGTCGTGCTTCCGGGGCCCACCATGTCTCTGTGAGCGTTCACAGTAGAGAAACACCTAGGACACTTGTCAATGGCCTGCGAGGCTGCAATTGTGTGCGGGCACGCTGGCTGAGCCGATGTGTGCACGTTCCCAGTAGATCGAAGCCCGGGAGAAGATTGATGGCGGACACCACCCGCGCAGGCGAGCCGGATGCGGCTCCCGTCGGCCTGACGCGACTGGCCTTCGGCGGTGACTACAACCCCGAGCAGTGGCCGGAAAGCGTCTGGGCCGAGGACGTCCGTCTGATGCGCGAGGCCGGCGTCACGATGGTGAGCGTCGGGATCTTCTCGTGGGCGCTGCTCGAACCCGCCGAAGGCGCCTACGAGTTCGGCTGGCTCGACCGCGTCCTGGATCTGCTGCACGAGAACGGCATCCGCGTGGACCTGGGCACGCCCACCATGGCGCCGCCCGCCTGGTTCTACCGCGCCCACCCCGAGGCGCTGCCGGTCACGGCCGACGGAGTGCGTTACGCGTTCGGCTCACGCGGCGCGATCTGCCACAGCAGCCCGGCCTACCGCGAGGCCATCACCCGTATCACCACCGCTCTGGCCACCCGCTATGCCGGCCACCCCGCGCTCGCCCTGTGGCACGTCCACAACGAGTACGGCGTGCCCGTCTCCGCCTGCTACTGCGGCACCTGCGCGGCCGCCTTCCGCCGCTGGCTGAGTGAGACCCACGGGTCGCTCGAAGCGGTCAACGAGGCCTGGGGGACCGCCTTTTGGAGCCAGCGCTACGGGAGCTTCGACGAGATCAACCCGCCGCGTACGACCCCCACCGTGGGCAACCCCGCCCAGGCGCTCGACTACCGGCGCTTCGCCGACGCGATGATGCGCGAGAACTTCCGTACAGAGCGGGACATCGTGCACCGGCTGTCCCCGGGCGTGCCCGTGACCACCAACTTCATGACCGCGCTCAGCCAGTGCGACTCCCTCGACTACTGGGCCTGGGGCCGCGAGGTCGACCTGGTCACCAACGACCACTATCTGATCACCGACGGCCGGCGCACCCACGTCAACCTCGCCATGGCCGCCGACCTCACCCGCTCCGTCGCGGGCGGCGCGCCCTGGCTGCTTCTGGAGCACGCCACCAGCGGTGTCAACTGGCAGCCCCGCAACCCCGCGAAGGCCCCTGGTGAGATGGCGCGCAACTCGCTCTCGCATGTGGCGCGCGGCTCCGAGGGTGCGATGTTCTTCCAGTGGCGCCAGTCGCGGCGCGGCGCCGAGAAGTTCCACTCGGCGATGCTGCCGCACGCCGGAACCGACTCGCGGGTGTGGCGCGAGGTCGTTGAACTGGGCGCGGACGTAGGCGCGTTGGCCGAGATCCGCGGCACCCGCACGGTCGCCGACGTGGCGGTCCTGTGGGACTGGCACTCATGGTGGGCGCAGTCCCTGGAGTGGCGCCCCAGCCAGGACCACGACGCCCGCGAACGCGCCGACACCTTCTACGAGGCGCTCTACGACCAGCACCTCACGGTCGACTTCGCCCACCCGGAAGCCGACTTGTCGGCCTATCCACTTGTCGTCGTGCCCGCGCTCTATCTCGCCACCGAGGCGGCGGGTCGCAACCTCCGCGCGTACGTGGAGGGCGGCGGCACGCTGGTCGTCTCGTACTTCTCCGGCATCGTCGACGAACACGACGCGGTCCACCCCGGTCCGTATCCGGGTGTGCTGCGTGACGTCCTCGGCCTCACGGTCGAGGAACATTCGCCGCTCCTGAAGGGACAGCAGGTCACGCTCGCCGGACCGGACGGCGCGGCACTCACCGGCGACGTATGGACCGAGTTCGTGGTCGAGCGCGGCGCCGAGACCGTGTGGTCGTATACGGACGGACTCGCCGCGGGCCGCCCCGCCGTCACCCGCCACCGCCTCGGCGAAGGCGCCGCCTGGTACGTCTCCACCCGTCTGGACGCCGAGGCCCTGGCCGCGATCCTCGCCCCTGCCTGCGCGGACGCCGGGATCGAGCCGCGCGACGAACTCCCGCGCGACGTCGAGGTGGTACGCCGCAGCGGGGCCGCCGGCGAGTACCTGTTCGCGATCAACCACACCGGTGCGGATGTCAAGATCCCGCTGCCGGACGCGGGCACGGAACTGCTCACGGTCGACCGCGCTTCGGGTCGGCTCACCGTACCCGCGGGCGCGGTGCGGGTCGTACGCCTGGACGGCTGAGGCGCCCTGCGGCTGGACGCGCTGGTCGCGCCGGATGTGCCGGATGCGCCGGATCGCCTGGCACCGAGCCCGGCACGGGCGCTTCCGCCAGGCACACATACCCCCCGCCCGGAACGTCATCAGGGGAGGCTCCGGGCGGGGTTCTTCACATCCCCCCACGTCGAAGGGACGACGATGAAGCTCCCTCTCGTACGCACCACTTGGACCCTTGCGGCCGCGCTCGCCCTGGCCACCCTGTCCAGCGTGCCCGCCGCACCCGCCCAGGCCGCGAGCACCCTCACCAACACCGGCTTCGAAGCCGACGGTGCGGGAAGCGCGGCACCGAGCGGCTGGTCCGAGTACGGCACGACGGCCGCCTCCTTCTCCGAGGCCGGCGGCCACGGGGGCGGCCACCGCCTCAGCCACTACTCCGCCTCCGCGTACAAGGTCGAGACGTATCAGTACCTCACCGGTCTCACCGACGGGAACCACACGCTCAGCGGCTGGGTCCGCTCCAGCGGCGGGCAGAACTCCGCGTACATCTCCCTGAAGAACTGCGGGAGTTCCGAGCAGCGCACCGATCTGCCGCCCACGCCCAACGGCACGTGGATACGCCTGGTCACCTCGGTCAGGGTCACCGGCGGCGCCTGCACCGTCAGCCTCACCTCGGACGCCGCCGCGGGCCAGTGGGCCAACTTCGACGACTTCACCTTGACGCCCGGCTCCACCGGCGTGCCGGTGAAGGGCGCCGACATCTCCTCCCTCAAGAAGAACGAGGACCGCGGAGGCGTCTACCGCGACGGTGCGGGCACGGCGACCGACGCCCTCGCCACCCTGAGGTCCGCGGGCATGAACTACGCGCGCCTGCGCGTCTGGCTGAACCCGGCGGACGGCTACAACAACAAGGCCCGCGTCCTCAGCCAGGCCAAGCGCATCAAGGCCCAGGGCATGAAGCTCCTTGTCGACTTCCACTACTCCGACACCTGGGCCGACCCCGGGGTGCAGTCCCCGCCGGCCGCCTGGGCCGGCCACTCGTACAGCCAACTCCGCACCGACGTGTACGACCACACCTACGACGTCCTCAACGCCCTCAAGGGGCAGGGCACCACGGCCGACATGGTGCAGATCGGCAACGAGATCAACACCGGGCTGCTCTGGCCGGCGGGCAGCACCTCCAACTGGTCCCGGACCGCGGGCCTGTTGACGTCGGGTGCGCAGGCGGCGAAAGCCGTCTCGTCGAGCACGCTCGTCGCGCTGCACCTCGCGCACGGCGGCGACAACGCGCTCTACCGCTGGTGGTTCGACAACGCCGTCGCCCAGGGCGTGCCCTTCGACGTCATCGGCCTCTCCTTCTACGGCTACTGGCACGGCGACCTGTCCGACCTCCAGGCCAACCTGGACGACCTGGCGTCGCGGTACAGGAAGCCGCTGTACGTCGCCGAGACCGCGTACCCCTTCCGGCTCGACAGCGATGACAGCTGGGAGAACGTGATCGACCGGAGCGATGAACTGGTGTCCGGGTATCCGGCGACGGAGGCGGGGCAGTCCGCCTGGTTCCGTGACGTGCTCAATGTCGTCGAGGCCGTACCCGGGGGCCGCGGACTCGGCGTCTTCTGGTGGGACGCCACCTGGACGGCGGTCGCGGGCAACGGCTGGGATCCGGCCGATCCGTCCACCGGGAACGCGTGGGAGAACCAGGCGCTGTTCGGATACGGAGACCGCCCGCTGCCGGCCATGCGGTGGTTCAAGCACCGCTGAGGGTCAGCAGCGCCCCCGACCGCCGAGGCCCGGCGGTCGGGGGCGGTTCACATCCACTTGACGCCGTCCACCTCGTGCTCACGCACCCGGTACGCCATCATCCTGCGCAGCAGCTCGCCCGGCACCGGCTCCCCGTACGGGAGCTTGACCGAGCCCTTGCCCGTCTCGAACGAGGTGAGCTTCGCGTCGAAGGCTTCCCGGGTGCTGGGCGTGAAGACCACGTTCGCGTGCTGCTTGTGGCCGCTCAGGGCGAACAGGATCGTCCCCGAGGGGTGGACCCAGGCGGGATGGCCCCACTTGATCGCACCGGTGGCGTCCGGCACGGCCGCACCGGCCAGCGCACACACCTGATCGAGGAGCTCGCGTGCAGGACCTGCGAAGCCTTCCAGATACGCGTCCACAGTCGTCGGCTTGCTCATGCGATCAGTGTGGCACGATGCGCCCGACGGGCCGATCGGGCGGCGAAGGGATGCCATGAGCGGATACGGACGCTGGATCGACGACTCGGGACTGCCCGCGTTCGCCCTGCGCACCGGACCGCCGCCGCCCGCCTGGAACCGAGTCATCGACCCGCCGACCCGCCGCCGCTGGGTGCACCTCGGCAACCGCAGGCTCACCCTCGTGGCCGATACGGACGGCCGGTGCGGGCTCTGGGACGAGCACAAGGACCTGCGCTGGCTCACCGAACCCGAACCGCAGGGCACGGGGGTCAGCCAGGTGCACGACGGGGAGTCGGTGCTCCTGACGTCGGCGCGCGCGGAGGGGCACGATCCGCGGATCGTGTTCGGACCCACGTATCTGCGCGTCGGCACCGAGTCCGCGGACCTCGCAATGCAACGCACCGTGACGGTGCCCGAGGGCGAGGACCCGTTCGTCCGGATCCAGGTCGTCGTCACCAACCGCCGTGCCGAAAGCGTGTGTTGGACCCTGAGCGAGGAATGGGACGTACGGCAGCGGGTCCTCGACTACCTGGAGATCGGCGCGCGCACCCAGCGGCCCGCGTACGAAGGCGGCGAGACGCTCCGGCTCGAAGGGCCCGGCGCTGTGGCCGAGGGAGCGCAGGGGCTGCTCCGGGTGGAGTTGCCGCTCGAACTCGGGCCGGGGCAGCGGGAGTCGGTGCACTTCCGGTTCGGGCTCGCGGTCGCGTCCGGTGGCCACACATCTACGCCCCCGATCGCCGACCCCGAGCTCCTGCGCCGCCGCCTCCCCGAAGCCGCCGCGGACCAGGCCCCGCAGGCCGCCCGCGAGATCCCCTGGCATGCCGCGCTGCTGACGGGCGGAGCCTGTGCGGACGGTGTCCTCGGCGGGCACACCCTCGACCAGAGCTCGGCCTACTCGTTCCGCCACGGTTTCAACGGCGCCGCACGCGACCCGCTTCAGCACGCGCTCCCGCTCGTCCACACAGAGCCCGATCTCGCCCTGTCGGTGCTGCGGAACACCTGCGCCTGGGCGAGCCCCGAAGGCGAACTCCCGTACGCGCTCGACAACATGAAGCAGCCGCGCACCGATCTCTTCCAGCCATCCGACCAGAACCTCTGGACGCTGTGGCTGGCCGCCGAGTACGCGGCGGCGACCGGGGACCTGGCCGCGTTCGCGCAGCCCGCGCCGTTCCATCCCGTGCACAAGGCGGAGCAGGTGCCGCTGCAGGAGCATCTGCGGCGGCAGTTCCGCTGGTTCAAGGACGTGGTCGGGACCGGCGAGCACGGCCATGTCCGCATCCTCAACGCCGACTGGAACGACCTCGCGCTCGATGAGGCCGGCATCGACCGGCAGACGATGATCGACCACGGTGAATCCGTACTCAACTCGGCCATGGCCGCATGGGTGCTGCCCGTCTACGCCGGGCTCGCGCAGCGGCTCGGCGACCTGCCGACCGCGGCCGAGGCGCGGTCCTACGGCGAGGAGTTGCGCGTGCGCGTGGCGGGGGAGTGGAACGGGCGCTGGTTCCGGCGCGCGCTCGGACCTGGCGGCGCACAGGTGGGCGAGGACTCCTTGTGGCTCGAAGGGCAGCCCTGGGCGATCCTGTGCGGCGCCGCCACCGACGTGCAGGCGCGCCAACTGCTTTCCACCATCGACGAGTTGCTGCGCAAGGACGCACCGCTCGGGGCGCGCCTCCACTGGCCGCCCAAGGCCGACGGCATGGGCGGCCACTGGTACGCGATCAACGCGACGCTCATCTGGGCCGCGGCACGGATCGACCCCGCTCTCGCCTGGGACGAATGGCGACGGATGTCCCTCTCCGCGCACACCGAGGCGTACCCCGGCCTTTGGGAGGGCACGCTGTCCGGCCCCGACGCCTATCTGCCGCCCGAGTCCGAACGCCCGGGCCAGACCTGGGTGTTGCCCGACCTCGGCGTCGCGATGCAGGCCTGGCCGGTCGCCAACCAGCACAGTCACGCCCAGCCGCTGCTCGCCTATCTGCGTCTGCTCGGCGTCGAACCGACCCGGGACGGACGGCTCGCGGTGGGCGGCGGCGCGCACTTCTCCAGCCGGTTCCTCACCGTCCGGCCGGACGGTTCCGGACGCCTGCGCGGGAACGGCACCCTGGCGGTCACCGCACGCGACGGACGCCGGTACGACGGTCAAGGGGAGGTCGCGTGGGGGGAGTTCACCGGGGGATGAGAGGGTGTGGCGCGTGAGGTTCCGGATACGTGCGCGAAGACCCCGGCTGCACCTTCGTTCACCAGTCCGAACGCATATAGCAGAGCTCGGCGGGCTTCGCTCGACTTTGCCAACTGGCCCGCGCACAGGATGCGTTCACGACTACCGTGTGTGTCCGCCGATCTACGCACCGGACGCAAGCCAGCGTCCGGACGACCGGCCGTGCGGTGCTGCCACATCGCACAGTTCCGCCTGCCGGAGACGGCATCGGGACCCACGCCATTTGTACGACCCTCCGCTCCACACCTCGCACCGAACCCGAGCGAATTCCACCCGAGGACGCTGATGTCGAATCTCCGCGAACCGGCCGCACGCGCAGATCGCCGTGAGGGCGGGCGACACGGCAGGCAGCCGAGCCGCGCCGACCGGACTGCGCGATCCGGTATGCCCGAGCCGCATATACGCCGACAGATGCTGCGCATCGCGGTGCTGCCCGCCGTCGCGGTGGCCCTGTGCGGCGCGGCCGCCGTCCTGTTCACCCTGCGCTCGACCGAGGCAAGCCCCGACACCGAGCTCTGGGTCGTGCTCGCCGGAGCAGGCTTAGTCGCCCTGGCCGGCATCGCCGCGGCGGCCATCGCCGCCGAGCGTTCGGCCAGGACCGCACGGGACCGGCTCATCTCCCTGCGCAAGACCAGCGCACGGAGCCAGGCCGATCTGCGTCAGCTGGTGGAGCGGCTGCGCCGCGGCGAAGGACCGCCGCCCCGCAAGGCACCCGGACGCCCCAGCCAGGACCCCGACGAATTCGAGCAGCTGGCCGAGGAGTTGGGCCGCGCCTACGACATGGCCGTCGCCTCCGTCGTCCAGGCCTCCCAGCTCTCCAGCCACGCGGGCAGCGAACAGAAGGTCGAGGTCTTCGTCAACCTCGCCCGGCGCCTGCAGTCCCTGGTGCACCGCGAGATCCAGCTCCTCGACGAACTGGAGAACGAGGTCGAGGACCCCGAGCTGCTCAAGGGCCTCTTCCACGTCGACCACCTCGCCACCCGCATCCGCCGGCACGCGGAGAACCTCGCGGTGCTCGGCGGCGCCATCTCCCGGCGCCAGTGGTCCAACCCGGTCACCATGACCGAGGTGCTGCGCTCCGCGATCGCGGAGGTCGAGCAGTACTCGCGCGTCAAGCTCGTGCCCCCGATCGAGGGCACCCTGCGCGGCCACGCCGTCGCCGACGTCATCCACCTGCTCGCCGAACTGGTCGAGAACGCCACGGTGTTCTCCGCCCCGCACACCCAGGTGCTGCTGCGCGCCAGCCATGTCACCGCGGGTATCGCGGTCGAGGTGGAGGACCGCGGCCTCGGTATGCCGGTCACCGAGCAGAACAAGATGAACACCCTGCTCTCCGACCCAGACCAGGTCAACGTCGCCAGCCTGCTCTCCGACGGCCGGATCGGCCTGTTCGTGGTCTCCGCCCTCGCCCGGCGGCACGGTGTCGCCGTACGGCTGCAGTCGAACATCTACGGCGGCATCCAGGCCGTCATCGTGCTGCCGCAGGGTCTGCTCGGCTCCGAACAGGCACCGCAGCAGTCAGGGCAGACCGCCGAACAGCCGCGCGTGCAGAGCACCGGAGCCGGCGGGCCCGCCCAGCTCACCAGCGCCCAGCACACGGGATCGACCGCCCAGCACACCGGTTCCGTCGCACGGCCCGCGCCGCAGCCGGTTCCCCAGCCCGTGACCCGGACCACCGAGGCGCCCGCACTCGCCTCGCACACCGCACCGGCCCCGTCGCTGAGTCACGTACCCGAACAGCCGCAGCGCGACGACACCCCGTACCAGCCCACCTCCGCCGGACTCCCGGTGACCGGCAACGGCAGCCGCCTGAACGGCGGTTCGCCGCTCCCCGTGCGTGCCACCCACGAGGAGCGGGCCACCCCGTCCGAAGCCGTCCCCGGGATCCGGCCGGAGGACCGCGCCGCAGCCACCGAGCACCACAGCTCGCCCGCGCCCGTGCACAGCGCGGTGCGCGGCACCATGGGCCGCCCGCAACTGCCCAAGCGCCGCGCCCAGGAGCACATCGCCCCACAGCTGCGCGAAGAGCCGCCCGCACGCCCCGACAACGGGCACGTGGTCGGCCACGACCCGGGTCTGATGGCCGCGTTCCAGCGGGGCATCGGGCTCGCCGAGGCGGCGGACCCGGCGCAGGACCCCGCGCAGGACCGCGAACAGTCCCTCCGCAGCCGGGGGAGTGACCCGACCGGATGACCCGATTACCCGCGCCCTCCAGGAACGCCGCGTACCCCGCGACCCCCTTGAACCCCCCGCCGCAGGACCCTCGTACCCCAAGGAGTCGATCCACCATGGCGAGCGATGTGCCGAACGGCCATGTCTCCGATCTCGACTGGCTGTTGAGCGGCCTGGTGCAGCGAGTACCGCACACCCGCAGCGCAGTGCTCCTCTCCTCCGACGGACTGGTCAAATCCGTCCACGGACTCGACACCGACAGCGCCGACCACATGGCCGCGCTGGCCTCCGGCCTCTACTCCCTCGGCCGCAGCGCCGGCGCGCGCTTCGGCGACGGAGGCGAGGTGCGCCAGGTCGTCGTCGAGCTGGACTCCACCCTGCTGTTCGTCTCCACCGCCGGTTCCGGCACCTGTCTGGCGGTGCTCGCCGGACGGGACGCCGACGCGGCGGTCCTCGGCTACGAGATGGCGATGCTGGTGAAGAGCGTGCGGCCCTACTTGGTGACACCTGCGCGGCAGGCCGCCGAGTCCGGTCCGAGGCTCTGAACATGGCGGCCCCGCAGGACGGGCCGTGGCTCGACGACGCGGCCGGCCGACTGGTGCGCCCCTACACGGTGAGCAACGGGCGCACCCGGCCGACCGCTGCCCTGGATCTTCTCTCGATGGTGATGACCACCGGCGCCCTGCCGGCCGGTCAGATGGGACCCGAACACACCGACGCACTCGGTCTGATCGGGTCCCGCCCCACCTCGGTGGCGGAGGTGGCCGCGCACTTACGGCTCCCCGCAGTGGTCACCAAGGTGGTGCTCTCGGATCTCGTCGACTGCGGGGCGCTCACCGCGAAGGCCCCGTCGTTCCGCACGCACAACCCCACCGACCGGTCGCTATTGGAGGCAGTGCTCGATGGCCTACGACGACGGCTCTGATGCCTTCGCCCAGGACCCCTTCCCCACCGCGCTCAAAATCCTTGTCGCGGGAGGCTTCGGGGTCGGCAAGACGACGTTCGTGGGGGCGGTCAGCGAGATCGAACCGCTGAGCACCGAAGAGCTGCTCACCACGGTGAGCGTCGGCACCGACCGGCTCGACGGCGTCGAGCACAAGACCACCACCACGGTCGCCATGGACTTCGGCCGGATCACGCTCGACTCCCGCAATGTGCTCTATCTCTTCGGCACCCCGGGCCAGGAGCGGTTCTGGTTCATGTGGGACGAGTTGTCCGAGGGCGCGCTCGGCGCGGTCGTCCTCGCCGACACCCGCCGCCTCGAGGACTGCTTCGCCGCCGTCGACTTCTTCGAACGCCGCGGCATCGGCTTCGTCGTCGCGGTCAACGAGTTCGACGGCGCCTTCCGCTACGAGCCCGAGGAAGTACGCGCCGCCATAGATCTGCGGCCCGAGGTCCCCGTGGTCCTGTGCGACGCCAGAATCTCCTCGTCCGGCATCCAGACCCTGGTGACGCTCGTCCAGCATCTGCTCACCAAGTCCACTCCGGCCCCGAGCTTTGGAGCAACGACATGACGTACGACCCGACCGGGCATCTCCTGCTCACGCCCATCGACAAGGAGGCGCCGAGCCGGGTGCAGCGCCTGCGCCAGCTCGGCCTCGGCGAACACGCGGACCCGGCCTTCGACGCCTTCGCGGACCGTCTGGCCGAGGTCACCGGGGCGCCTTTCTCGATGGTCAACTTCATCGACGAGAACCGGCAGTTCTTCGCCGGTCTGCACACCCCGACCGGCACGCACTCAGGTTCCGAACTGGGCGCGGCCGCGGCCAGCGCGGGGGTCAGCCGCTATATGGCCCGCGACCACGGCTACTGCCCGCATGTGGTGGTCCGCCGCAAGGCCCTGGTCCTCGAGGACGTCTGCGACTACCCGCGCTTCGCGGGCAATCCGGTGGTCGACGAGATCGGCATCCGCTCCTACCTGGGCGCGCCGCTGATCGACCGTACGGGCATGGCGCTGGGCACCATCTGCGTGGTCGACACCGAGCCGCGCCCCTGGGGGAGGGCGGGGCTCGAGACGATCAAGTCCCTGGCCGCCGAGCTGATCGAGCAGATCCACCGCCGGGAGGACGGTCGCATCTGATCGCGGTGCGCTCAGGCGAGCCGCCCGGGGACACAGGTTCCGTTCACGGCAAGGGAGTTCATACCTTGCCGGCACAGTGCGTGCGCTGTGGCGGGACCTGACCCCAGCTGCCGTCCGCCCAGTCCAGGTCCTGATCCGGACCCGTCGGCTGATTGCGTACGAGCTCACTGAGCCGCTCCGACCAGCTGCCCTTCGCCGTGCCGAGGGCCACCTCGGCCAGCCGAAGGAGCTGGACGTCCGAGGTGCCCGCGGGCGCGAAGATGTGGTGCGCGTCGCGCAGGAAGCGCTCGATGGGCCGGTTGGTGAAGAGGCCGGCCGCGGCATGGATCTCCATCGCGTTGCGCGCCGAGTCCAGGGCCGATTCGACATTGACGACCTTGGCGTTCATCAACTCCGCGTCGCAGTCGGCGCCTTGGTCGAGCAGATGCACCGCGTGATAGGCGGCCAGGCGTGCGGTCATCAGCCGGGACTGCATCTGCCCCAGCTTGATCTTGACGTTGGACAGCGCGTGCAGCGGCTTGCCGTAGCGCTCGCGCTCCGCGCAGAAGCGGGTCGTCTCCTCCACGAGCGCCTGATGGATCCCCAGCGATACGGCCGTGAGGTTCGCCCGGCCGTACAGGACGCTGGAGGAGTACGCGACGGAGAGGCCGTCCCCCTCGGCGCCGAGCCGATTGGCCGCCGGGACACGGCAGTTGTCGAAGATCAGCTCGCCGAAGCTGAACCCGTGCAGCCCCATCGCCGGCTGCTGCTCGCCCAGGGAGAAGCCCGGACGGTCCGACTCCACCAGGAAGGCCGTGAGCCCCTTGGAACCCGGCCCGGTGCGCACGATGACGCCGTGCAGATCGCCGACATGGCTGTTGCCCACGTACACCTTGCGGCCGTTGAGCACGTAGTCGTCACCGTCCCGTACGGCGCTCGCGGCCATCCCGAGGACGTGTCCGCCCGATTCGTGCTCGGTGACCGCGATGGTGGGCAGGCAGTGACCGGCGGCCACGGCGGGGAGCCAGGTCTTCTTCTGGTCGTCGTTGCCGAAGTGCACGATCTTGGCGACGCCCAGCTGGGAGGCCTGCACCATCGCGCCCATCGCTCCGCTGACCCGTGACAGCTCCTCGATGATGAGGGTCTTGGCGAGGTGCCCCGCACCCATCCCGCCGTACTCCTCGGGGATGGTCGCCCCCAGCCAGCCCTGCCGTGCGATCAGCCGGGATATGCCATGGGCAGTGGAACGCGACTCCTCCATCGCCGGGACCCGCGGAAGGACCTCCCGTTCGGCGAAACTCCTGACCTCTTCGCGGAGTTGATGGTGCCGTCGGCTGGTGAAGTAGCTGTCCATGGTTCCCATGGTGTCCATCGCGAGCCTTCCTCCGTGAAAAGCCTGCTCGCAGGGTTGTTCGAGCAGGAGTTTTCTTCGAAGTGGTCCCGTCCCGAACAGGCCACCACACCATCTTGTTGAAGCTTGAGGCAACCACAAGATCGTCTCGCAACTTTGGCGCAAAAGCGGACAGTTGACATACGCCGGGTCGGCGTCGGGTGCGGTGAGTCCATCCGGTCCACGCCCGAGGCATTCCCCTCGGCCATCCGGCTGCCACATGCCTCGGGCAACAGTTTCCGCGGCATATGGCAGACCGGGTCGTCGGATCGGCCCGGAACGCTCAGAGTGTCCATCTTGGGCGACAGAATTCGGACACAGTCGCCCTTGTCCGGTCCGGAATTGGACTCACGGAATGAGCCATCCGCGTTCCGCATCCTGAGACGGGGATACGGGAGTGCCGGGGTAGGTCCGGAGTGCCGGGGTTTCGGGCCCGGGGCACAGCCGTTGCGCAGATCATTCCCGGACTCGCCCGCCCCAGGTGCCCCGCCGAAAGGGAACGGGTGTTCGCTGTCCGGAAGGCGTGTGCTGCAGGAACGGTTCGGCTACACGTTGGTACGGAGGCGGCTGGGTGGGCGTGTGGATGCGTGAGGGGGCGTGAAGGGGGCGCGTTTTGTCTGGGTGCTGGTGGGTGTGGTGCTCGGTCCGGGCGTGGTGCTCAGTCCAGGAATTGCGCTTGGGCGATGCATTGCGGTTGGCCCAGGCGCTGCGCTCGGCCGAGCGTGGAGCTCAGTCGCTGAGAGCGAGGCGGACGCCGAAGGCGGCGATGACGGTCCCGGTGATCCGGTCCAGCAGACGGCGGGCGCGAGGCCTGCGCAGCCAGCCGTGCAGCACGCGGGCGAAGCCGATCAGAGCGGCCGACCACAGCAGACCGAGCAGGACGTGCACGGTCGTGAGTACCAGCCCCATCGCGAAGTGGTGGGCGCCGACGGGGATGAACTGGGGCAGGACCGCGACGTAGAAGGCGCCCATCTTCGGGTTGAGGAGATTGGTGAGCGTCCCCTGCCGCCAGCCTCCGGTGACCGAGTCCTCCCCGCCGAGTAGGCCGGGGTCGCCTTCCCCGGCCATGGGCCTGCCGCGGAAGGTGTCCCGCAGCATGCGGGCGCCCAGCCAGACGAGATAGGCGGCACCGACCCAGCGCAAGGTGGTGTAGGCGAGGTGCGAGGCCGTCAGGAGCGCGGTCACCCCCAGGGAGGTGAGCGCACCCCAGAGCAGAGTGCCGGTCTGGATTCCGAGGACGACGCCCCAGGCCCGTCTGCGCCGGCCGAGGGCCGAGGTGCGCAGGATCAGGGCGGTGTCGAGACCGGGAGTCAGGGTGAGAAGCCCTACGACGAGGGCGAAGGACCACAGTGAGGTGCTTGTTGCCATGGACGGCCAGCCTACGACACCGGTCCCACGGCCTGAGCGCGCGCCCTTCTCCTGCTGGAGCTGCGGCTTGAGAACGGGCCGATGGAGCGGGATCCGTCCTACGCCTGCCGGCCTGCCTCGCCTGCTGGGACGCCTGCCTGTCGGCCCGCCGCGTCTGCCGGGCCGCCTGCCGGTCGGTCAGCCGCTCACGCCGAGCCACCGCGTCTGCCGGGCCGGCCTCGGCGTGCCGCGCCGGCCCCGACGCCTGGGGTTCGCCCCCGGTGAGTCAGCCTCTACGCCAGCACGTCCACCGCCAACTCCCGCACCACATCCTCGTCCACCTCGACCCCGAGCCCCGGCCCCGTGGGTACATGGGCCACGCCCTTGTCGACCGTCACGGTCGGTCCGGCGTACGGGGAGCCGATGAACTGGCGGCCGTTGAGGTCCACGGGCGTGTCGATCCCATGGGCCGCGAACAGGTGGAGCGAGGCGGCGAGCCCCAGATCGGAGTCGGTGAGGCCCGAGCCCATCAGCCGCACCCCGCTGTCCTCGGCCAGCTGGCACAGCCGCCGCGACAGGGTGAGTCCGCCGCTGCGCTGCACCTTGGCGATGGCCACGTCCACGGCCTCCAGGCGCACGAAGGTCGCCAGGTCCGAGGGGTGGCGCAGGGACTCGTCCAGCGCGACCGGCAGCGGAGACGTGTCGCGCAGCCGGCGCAGTCCGGCCACATCGTTGGCCGGCAGCGGCTGTTCGAAGGCCGTGACGCCCAACTCGTCCAGACGGCGGGCGACTCGCAGGGCGCTGTGCACGGAGTACGCCTGGTTGGCGTCCACCCACAGGGGCGCCGTCGGCGCGTGCTCGCGTACGGCGGCGACCACCGCGAGGTCGGTCTCCTCGTCGTGCAGCCCGATCTTGACCTTGAAGGCCTGGTAGCCGAGCGCCAGGCCTTCGGCGACGCTCTCGCCCACCTGCGACGGCGTCTGGCCCGACACGATCCAGCCCAACCGCAGTGATTCGACGCGCCGTTGACCCCACAGCACACCCAACGGCACCCCGGCGGCGCGGCCGAGCAGATCGTGCAGGGCCACGTCCACCGCCGACTTGGCGAGCGGGGCGCCGATGCTGAAACCTCGGTTCACCGCGCGGTCGAAGGCGCGGTCGACCCCGTCGAGGTCCCAGGCGGGACGGCCGGTGATGGCCGGGGCGAGATAGCGGTCGATGGTCGTCACGATCGACTCGGACGTCTCGTACGTCCAGGCGGGTATCGGGGTCGCCTCGCCCCAGCCGTGCACCCCGTCGGCGCTCACCTTCACCAGGACGCGGATGCTCGGCAGTCCCGCGACGGCCACCGCGCCGCCGGAGACGCCGAAGGAGCGGTGCGTGGGGAGTGCCACCGCGAAGGTCTCGACGCGGTCGATGACCAGCGAAGCGAGTGCGGCCGGCTGCGAGCTTGCTCCGGTCGGTTCCATGTCCAACACAGGCCTCTCGATCGGGGAGTTGCGGACGCGCGACCCCTCGGCCCCGAGGTGCGCGGGGCCGACGGCGCGGAAACCTGTGCACGACCTATTGACCGTGCACTCGGGCGGTCATTAGCGTGACCGGGAGCGTACCAGAAAGCGCTTTCTGAAAGCGTTTCCGATCAGAGCCCGAGCGCAACCAGGTCACAGAGCAGGCCCAGGTACCGATGAAAGATCGGATGAAAGCCCGAGCACCATCCCGAGCAACCAGCTCTCCGTCAACTGCAGTCACCCTCAGGGGAGTTCCTCGTGAGTCAGAGCGCACTGTCCTCGGCACCCGTGAAGACCGCGGGTGTCGCGCTACGTGAAAGCCCGAGCGCGCGTGAGCGGTTCGCCGACGCCGCCGAGAAGAGCTGGCGTCCCGTGGCCCTGCTGCTCGCCTGCTTCGTGGCCTGGTGGGTGATCGCCGCGCTGGAGCTGGTCGAGCCGTATCTGGTGCCCTCGCCCGGCAAGACCTTCGAGGTGATCGTCGAGAAGCCGGACTATCTCTGGCAGCACAGCTGGGTGACCACCTACGAGACGCTGATCGGCTTCGTCGTGGCGGTGGCCATCGGGGTGTTCGCCGCCGTGATCATGGTCTACTCCTCGACCGTGGAGAAGACGCTCTACCCGATCCTGCTCTTCGCCCAGGTCGTACCGAAGATCGCCATCGCGCCGCTGTTCGTGGTGTGGCTGGGCTTCGGCATCGCACCGAAGATCGTGATCGCGGTCCTCATCGCGTTCTTCCCCGTGGTGATCTCGATGGTGACCGGACTCAAGGCCGTCGACCCGGAGATGCTCCAGCTCTCCTCGACGATGGGCGCGAGCCCCTGGCAGACCTTTGTGAAGATCCGCTTCCCCGCCTCCCTGCCGCATCTGTTCTCCGGCCTCAAGGTCGCCGTCACGCTGGCCGTGACCGGAGCCGTGGTCGGGGAGTTCGTCGGGGCCAACGAGGGCCTCGGCTATGTGATCCTGCAGGCCAACGGCAACCTCGACACCCCGATGCTGTTCGCGGGCCTCCTGGTGATGTCCCTGATCGGCGTCGTGCTGTTCGTGATCGTCGAGATCGCCGAGAAGCTGCTGCTCCCCTGGCACGCGAGCCGCCGCGAGTCCGGCGTCACGACCGCGTTCTGACCGGCATGCGATCCCCGTACCCGTACCGCGAAGGCGTGCGACCTCTGTACCCGCTCCGCGAAGGGATGCGATCCCCGTACCCGCTCCGCGAAGGCATGCGCCCCCGTACCCGCACCGCGAAGGCATGCGCCCCCGAACCCGCACCGCAAAGGCGTGCGACCCCCGAACCCGAACCGCAAAGATCCGGTCCGTCCGCCACGTATGACCGGCACAACCAGCAAGCCCCGTCCCGCACTTCAGGCAAGTGACCCCGACGTCCGCTCGTGAAAGGGCAGGCCACCATGCACCCGCGCAGAACCCTGATAGGCCTCGTCCCGCTGCTCCTGGTCGCCGCCACGGCCTGCGGTGGGGATGACTCCGGCACCACGACCAGCAAGGACGGCAAGAAGCTGGACAAGGTGACTCTGACGCTCAACTGGTATCCGTACGGGGAGCACGCGCCGTTCTACTACGGCAAGGCGCAGAAGATCTTCGAGGACAACGGCATCGACCTGACCATCCAGGCCGGCCAGGGCTCCCAGAAGACCGTGCAGGCCACCGCCGCAGGACAGACCGACTTCGGCTGGGCCGACACCCCCGCGGTGCTCGCCGGCGTCGAGCAGGGCGTGAACGTCAAGAGCCTCGGCGTCTTCCTGCAGACCACACCGGCCTCCGTGCAGTTCTTCGCCGACCAGGACATCAAGTCGCCCGCCGACCTCAAGGGCAAGGTCATCGCCGGTACGACGGGTGACGCGCTGTCGAAGACCTTCCCGGCCTTCCTCGCGGCCAACGACCTGAAGGAATCGGACGTCACCGTCCAGAACACCGACCCGGCGGGCAAGATCGCCGCGGTGATCTCCGGGAAGACGGATGCCCTGCTCGGCTACGCGAGCGACCAGGGTCCGACCATGGCCAACAAGGCGAAGAAGGACGTCGAGTACCTCCGCTTCTCCGAGCACGGTCTGAACTTCTACTCCAACGGTCTGATCGCCGGTCAGAAGACCCTCGCCAAGAGCGACTTGGCCAAGCGGATGGCGAAGGCCGTCAGCGAGTCCTGGGCCGCCGCCGAGAAGGCGCCCGCCGACGCGGTGAAGTCGATGGACGGTGCCTCGGAGCAGTTGCCGCCCGAGGAGGTCCTGACCGAACAGTTCAAGACCACGCTCACTCTGCTGCACACGGACGCCACCGAAGGCCAGGCCCCCGGTGCGAACACCGAGGAGGACTGGCAGACGACCATCGACGTCTTCAAGGACGCGGGTCTGGTCCAGAACGCCAAGCCGGTGGCCGATTACTGGGCCCAGGACCTGGCGCCGAAGAGCTGATCATGCCGGGAGCTCAGATGTCGGAAATCGACCAGCCCGACGGGGCGAACATGACCCAACTCGTCAAGGACAAGACAGCGGACAGCGGACCGGAACCGGCCGTACGGATCCAGGACGTGGCCGTCCGCTTCCGCAGCAAGAAGCGGGACGTCACCGCGCTCACCGATGTGTCGCTCGATGTCACACCGGGCGAGTTCGTGGCCATCGTCGGCCCGTCGGGGTGCGGCAAGTCCACGCTGCTCAAGCTGGTCGCGGGTCTGCTCAAGTCCTCGTCCGGCCAGGTGCGGCTGCAGGGCGAGCAGGTCGCCGGACCCCGCCATGACATCGGATACGTCTTCCAGCGGGCCGCTCTGCTCGAGTGGCGCTCGGCGCTGAAGAACATCCTGTTGCAGGCGGAGATCCGCAAGCTGCCGGCCGCCCAGGCCCGGGCGCGCGCGGACGAACTCATCCGGATGACCGGCCTCGGAGGCTTCGAGGACGCGCTGCCGCATGAGCTCTCCGGAGGCATGCAGCAGCGTGTGGCCCTGTGCCGTGCGCTGCTTCACCGGCCGCCGGTGCTCCTGATGGACGAGCCGTTCGGTGCCCTCGACGCGCTCACTCGTGAGCAGATGAACGTCGAACTCCACCGGATCTGGCGGGAGACGGGCACCACGGTGCTCCTCGTCACGCACTCCATCGCGGAGGCCGTGTACCTGGCGGACCGCGTGGTGGTGATGAGCCCGCGCCCCGGCACCATCCAGGAGATCATCCAGGTGGACCTGCCGGCCGAGCGGGATTACGCGGAGACCATGGGCCGCGCGGAGTTCCGCGACGCGACCACACATATCCGCGGACTGCTCGGGACGACGGCGGAGGACGACTGACACCCGCCCCGGTCCCGTACGAAAGCGCCCCGCCCCTTCCTGACGAAGGGGCGGGGCGCTTTCCAAAACCTTTGCATCTCGCCGTAACCGGTCACCGCCACCGCTTAATGACCTTTACCGGAAGCTCCGAAGTCGCCCACACCTGGATACGGATCTTCTCGATGGTCTCAGGACTGTCGGCAGAGTCGACATCGGCCTCGGCTGCCCGAGCCAGGTTGCTTCGAGACACTCGGACACGATTCCAGCCTGGCCGAACGTCGAAGATGGCGGCATCTGGGCCGTAATCCGTACAGCCAAGAACTGTCAGGCGCCCTGCCGAGATGTAAAGGCTGCCCTCGACAACGTGATCACACTCTGAACTGTCGTCATCCGGCTCCTGGGACAGGATGGCGACAGTCACAGCAACGTCGACGTTGACAGTCGTGCCGATACCCAGTGCATCCCGGGCAACCGCAAGGTGATCGGCAACGGCCTTGTCCGTCCATGCATCGCCCAGATCAGCGTCCGAGTCAGCATCGGCTAGGTGTATCTGGAAGTAGTCGGCGAAGAGGGTCAGCTCGGTCGTTGTCGTCACGGCGGCACAATGTCATGCAGTACTGACAGTCGGACGCGGTACAGCAATGCCCGATGTGACCGCGGCCACCGTGCCGGACTCGTACCAGGTTGCGCGGGGAACCATGGGGAACACCGGGGTGCCGATCCGTGCGGAGACGGAGCGCCAACGCCCTCCGTCGCGGCTCAGGTGCCCAACAGACCCTAGATCACCTGAGCTTCCCAAGCTGAGAGCGCGAGTTCGATTCTCGTCACCCGCCTTCATGAGGTACGCACGCACCGACGCGTTCGATCTGCTGCCAGTCCGTGGGTGTTCCCGGGCCGTCATAGGGCTCGACGTACAGATAGAGCGTGCCCTCCGAGCGGCCGGCGGGTGGGGCATCACCGAGCCACACCGAGTCGCACTCATGGCAGACCCACAGTCGGCGCCCACCCTTGATCAGACGGAACGCCGTGACGACACCCTCACCGCAGTCACGACACGTGATCACTCTCAACCCTCTTCGTAAGGCGGCCTGAGCCGATCACACAGCGAATCCGGCGCGCACCAGCCTCCGGCGGAATCGCTACTGCCTTATTTCAGACGCATCTTGACGCTTCTGCGTCGGATGAGGACTGGCGGTTTCCAGTCAATCGAGCCCGACATCGCGATCTTGCACGAATCTTGAAGGCAACCTGGGCTCTTGCCTCGAGCACTCGACCGAGGCCGGCGTACCCGTCTTTGTAGGGTTGTGGAATGCGGTGGCTTGAGGTTCGACGGCATGCGCCGACGAAAAAGGGAACGGCTCGCGGCCGTGGCTCGCATCTGTCCGCGCACGGGGTCGCGCTCGCGCGAGCTGTCGGCGCGGAGTTGGGACCCTTCGCGTTCGTGGTGACCAGCACATCGCCGCGGGCGATCGAGACGGCGGTCGCCATGGGATGGGCTGTGGACGATACCGCCGACATGCCGTCCGGGTATGTACCGGGCGAGGTCGAGCACCACGACCAGTGGGGCTGGCCGCAGCCATACGTCCGCTACGCCGAGTTGATCGCTGGTGGCGGTGAACTCGCCGACGTTGCAGCGGAGCACCGGAACATCTGGACCGAGACGGTCCGGTCCGTACCAGACGGCATGACCGCGCTCGTCGTCGCACACGGCGGCTCCATCGAACCGGCGCTGGTGAGCTGCCTACCCGACGCCGATCATGCGTCGTGGGGTGCGCCGTTCAGCCATCTGGACGGTGTGCGGCTCGACTTCGAGGATGGGCGATTCGTCAGCGCCCAGCTGCACCGAGCCCCGAGCGCTGCCTCACCGCGTACCTGATTACGTTCCACTCCATCGAGATCATCCCGGACCTCCCCACGACAGCAGTCGCGGACAGCCAACCTGGCAACGGAGCCGTCAAGCGTCAAGTGGCGTCGGAGCGTTAAGCATCACGTGAACGCAGGACAACCGAAGGTCCGCGACGCGGACAGAATTTCCCTACATCATCAAGAGCCCGCGCACGGCGGCGCGCTCGCGTATGCGGGCATGGGATAGGAGACACCTTCTGCGGCTGGGGCGGTCGGCTCTGCGGACCTCCGGGTAATGTGCGCCACCTGGACAACTGGGGGAATCGTGGGTTGGAGCCCGTACATCTACAAGTTCGTCGACGGTGGCGAATCCCCCGTTCCGCTGGATCTGCAGCTGGTGCGGGCCGTACTGGAACCACACGATGTCGGGAACCCTGAGCTGAAGGTGTGTGAGGACGGGAGCCTTCAGTTTTGGATCCGGGCTCCCGACGGCAGCGAAGCCGAGCTGTTTGTTGATGATTTGGGCATCGCAGTACATCGCCCTCACGCTGGCGGCGTGTGGTCAATCGTCGCGGAGCTGGTCTCACAGCTCGGTGCGATTGTCATCAATCCGAGCCGGGCTGGGGTCGTATGTCGCACAGAGGAGTACGCAGACCTGCCGCCGTCTATGCAACGTGATGCTGTCATCGTCGAGATGAGGGGCGAAGCCCTAGAGGAGGCTCTCGTCGGACCGCAGAATTCCTGACGAGCCGTGCCAGGTTGAGCGGGAAACCACGGGGAACATCGGGAGGCGGCTCAGCGAAGTTGGAGGCCATCAGGGCGGCCCGCCGCAGGTCAGATGCCCAACAGGCCCTAGATCACACGAGCTTCCCAAGCTGAGAACCCGCACCTGACGCTTGCGAGATGAGCGGGGGCGTCCTTCGAAAGGCCGTCGATGACAGCGGCCTGGAGCAGGAGCACGGCCGGCAGGCAGTCCGTCGGGCTTTGAGGGCCGCGGCCGTCGCACAACTGCCGACCCAGGACAGCGACATGCCGGACTTCACGTGAGCTCTGTCGGATGCGTGGCGAAGGTCTTCGACCATCGAACATGCCCTGCCTAAGATCCAGGCCGTGAACAGCACCGAGCATGTCTTCGACTGGCTCCAGCGTTGGTATGCCGAGCAGTGCGACGGCGACTGGGAGCACTCATGGGGCGTCAAGATCGGGCCACTCGACAACCCGGGGTGGACGGTTGCCATCGATCTCGAGGAGACCTCGCTCGAAGACAGGGGCTACTCGGCACAGAGCGTGCGACGCAGCGAAACCGACTGGATCTTCACCCGTGTGCGAGAGCGCCGCTTCGAAGCCTCCTGCGGACCGAAGAGCCTCACCGAGGTACTCACCATGTTTCGCGCCTGGGCCGAAGGCGCGTAGCCGCCTGGGGAGCCACCGCACCTCTAGGCCCCCTCGGAGGCCTCACGGTCGCCCGCGCTGACCAGGCCCGTCTCGTACGCCACGATGACCGCCTGGACCCGGTCGCGCAGGCCGAGCTTGGCGAGGATGCGGGCGACGTGGGTTTTCACGGTGGTCTCGGCCAGGTGGAGGCGGGTGGCGAGTTCGGCGTTGCTCAGGCCCCGGGCCAGCAGTCCCAGCACCTCCACTTCGCGCGGGGTGAGTGAGGCGAGATCGCGGTGGAGTGCGTCGGCTTCGTCGCCGCGCTTGGCGAACCGCTGCACGAGGCGGCGCGTGATCGCCGGTGCGAGAAGCGCGTCACCGGTGCGGACGGTGCGTACGGCCGCGGTCAGTTGCTCGGGCGTCACGTCCTTGAGCAGGAAGCCGCTCGCTCCGGCCGACAGGGCCGCGTAGACGTATCGGTCGAGGTCGAAGGTGGTGAGGATGATGACGCGGGGTTCGCCGGGGGCGCCGGCGAGGATGCGGCGGGTGGCCTCGAGGCCGTCCATCTCGGGCATCCGGACGTCCATCAGGACCACGTCGGGACGGGTCCGGCGGACCGCGTCGACGGCCTCCTCGCCGTTGACCGCCTCGGCGACCACATCGATGCCGTCGGCGCCGAGGATCAGCCGGAACCCGGTGCGCACCAGGGTCTGGTCGTCGGCGAGGAGCACCCGCAGCGGCTCGGTCATGGTGTCTCCAAGGGGATCAGGGCTTCCACGCGGTAACCGCCGGTCAGGCGTCGGCCGGTGGTCAGGGTTCCGCCGTGGACGGCGAGGCGTTCGCGCAGCCCGATCAGGCCTCGGCCGCTTCCGGTGCCTTCGCCCGGGTGCCCGCCGGTGTCGGTGACCTCCACCCGGAGCCGGTCGGGCGCGTGGGAGACGGTCACGTGGGCGGTCGCTCCGGACGCGTGCTTCACGGTGTTGGTGAGGGCTTCCTGGACGACGCGGTAGGCGGCGAGTTCGATGCCCGGCGCCAGCGGACGCGGCGTCCCGGTCACCGTCAGGTCGACGGCGAGTCCCGTGTCGCGGACCCGTGCGACCAGCGACTCCAGCTGGTCGAGGCCGGGTTGGGGCGCCGGCACCGGTTCCATGCCGGCAGGGTCCCCGTCGGCCAGGTCCGTGTCGGGCATCGTGAGCAGGCCCATGACGTGCCGCAGTTCGGTCATGGCCGCCCGTCCGCCCGCCTCCACGGCGAGCAATGCCTCCGCGGCCTGGTCGGGTGAGTTCTTCATGATCTTCCTTGCGGCGCCCGCCTGGATGATCATCACGCTGACGTTGTGCGTGACCACATCGTGCAGTTCGCGGGCGATCCTGGCCCGCTCCTGCTCGACGGCCCGGCGCAGCGAATCGGCCTGTTCCCGTTCCAGCGCGGACAGCCGGGTGCGGCTCTCGTCGGTGCGCAGTTTCCAGCTGCGCAGTCCGACGGCGGCCACGGCCATCGGTGCCAGGATCAGCAGGACCACGTACTCGTTGGGAAGGATCGGCGTCACCGAATTCCCCGAGGTGCCGACCAGGGCGACCGAGACCACCAGCGCCGCGAGGGTCGTCATCCGGTACGGGCTGTAGACGGCCGCGCTGTACACGGCGATGACGAACGCGTAGAAGGTCAGCCGCAGGACGCTCGACGGTGTCGCGAGCGTCGCCGCCGTCACCACGCACAGCACGGCGAGCGGGTACCGGCGGCGCAGGGCCAGGGCGCCCGAGGCGATGAGGGCGAGCGTGACCATGAAGGCCATGCCGCCGGGGCCGCTCGGGCGCGGCACGACGCTGTGGACGCCGGGTGCGATCTCCCGTACGACCACGTTGCCGGCGTTGTCGATGCCGTAATAGACGGTGGTGATCCCGAGCGCCAGCACAAGCAGCACATCGAACAGCCAGGCGCCCCGAGTGGGCCGCAGGGGCCGGCGGTTCGACAGCGTGACCTCGTCGGCGGGGCCGCGCGCCGCCCGCCCGCCGGCCCCGCGGGCCCCCGCCCCCCGCCCCGCCGCCCGCGGGCGGACGGTGAACAAAAAGGAAGAGCACAACACAGAAAAACAATCA
>NZ_JBEPEW010000074.1:0-40601 GCF_040300965.1 Streptomyces mesophilus
GCGAACCGGCCGAGGCGGCCCGGCTGCTCGACCAGGCGCGGGCCCTCAAGACGGGCCCGCTGGCCGAAGGCCTGGACGCGCCGTTGCTCGACCGGGAGCGGACCTTCACCCGGGCACGCCTGCTCGTGGACTTCGAACTGCGCGCCGAGATCGAGCTCGACCTCGGTCGGCACCGCGAGGCGATCCCGTACCTGGAGTGCCTGGTGCACAGCCATGAGCTGCACGAACGTTTCGTATGGCTGCTGATGCTGGCGCTCCACCGCGCAGGTCGGGACGGCGAGGCCCTTGCCGCCTACCGGACGCATCGGAGCCGGGTCGCGGCGGAGCTGGGCGCCGAGCCGGGGCGGGCGCTGCGGGACCTGGAGCTCGCGGTGCTGCGCCAGGATCCCGCGCTGGGGTCCATCCCGGCCCTGGCGCCCGCTTCGAGGCCGAGGTCCGTCGCCTAGCGAGCGGGCGGGTCCCGGAGGACCCGCCGTTCGCCCGCGCCCTCAGAGCCGCTCGATGATCGTCACGTTCGCCTGACCGCCGCCCTCGCACATCGTCTGAAGCCCGAACCGCCCGCCCGTGCGCTCCAGTTCGTGCAGCAGCGTGGTCATCAGCTTGACGCCCGTGGCGCCGAGCGGGTGGCCGAGGGCGATCGCGCCGCCGTTGACGTTGACCTTGTCCGGGTCGGCGCCCGTCTCCTTGAGCCAGGCGAGGACCACCGGGGCGAAGGCCTCGTTGATCTCGACCAGATCGATGTCACCGATCGACATCCCGGTCTTCTTCAGCGCGTACGCCGTCGCCGGAATGGGCGCGGAGAGCATCCGGATGGGGTCCTCGCCGCGTACGGACAGGTGGTGGATGCGGGCGCGCGGGGTCAACCCGTGTTCCCGTACGGCCTGTTCGGAGGCGAGCAGCATCGCCGCCGCACCGTCCGAGACCTGCGAGGAGCAGGCCGCCGTGATGGTGCCGCCCTCGACCACAGGGTTGAGGCCCGCCATCTTCTCCAGGGAGGTGTCGCGCCGCGGCCCCTCGTCCACGGTCACCTCCCCGTAGGCGACGGTCTCGCGGACGAAGCGGCCCTCGTCGATGGCAGCGAGCGCCCGCTGATGCGAGCGGAGGGCGAACTCCTCCTGGTCACGGCGGGTGATCCCCCACTTGGCCGCGATCAGCTCGGCCCCGTGGAACTGGTTGACCGGCTGCTTCCCGTACCGCTCCTGCCAGCCCACCGACCCGTGGAAGGGCCCGTCCGTGAGGCCGAGCGGCTCACCCGCCTGCCGGGAGGCGAAGGCGATCGGGATCATCGTCATGTTCTGTACGCCACCGGCGACTACCAGGTCCTGGGTCCCGGACAGCACACCTTGCGCGGCGAAGTGAACGGCCTGCTGCGAGGAGCCGCACTGCCGGTCGATCGTCACGCCGGGCACCTCCTCGGGCAGCCCGGCCGCCAGCCATGCGGTGCGCGCGATGTCCCCGGCCTGCGGTCCGACCGTGTCGAGGCAGCCGAAGACCACGTCCTCGACGGCGGCGGCGTCGACGCCCGAGCGTTCCACGAGCGCCTTGAGCACATGCGCGCCGAGATCCGCCGGATGCACCTGGGACAGTCCGCCCTTGCGGCGCCCCACCGGCGTACGGACCGCTTCGACTATGTAGGCCTCGGCCATGACAACTCCCTCATACGAGACATGAGCTATGTACGTACGGCGATTCCGTCCAGGACCATCGACAGGTACTGCCGGGCGATCTCCTCCGGGCTGTGCTGCCCGCCCGGCCGGTACCAGGACGCGGCGACCCATACGGTGTCGCGCACAAAGCGGTACGTGAGCCGGATGTCCAGGTCGGAGCGGAAGACCTGGGCGGCGACCCCGCGCTCGAGCGTGCCGAGCCACGCCTTCTCGAACTTCTGCTGCGACTCGACGAGATACGCGAAGCGCTCCTGCTGGGCGAGGTGGCGCGACTCCTTCTGGTAGATCGCGACGGCCGCGCGGTGCCGGTCGATCTCGCGGAAGGACTCGGTGACGAGGGCCTCGATGGTCTCGCGCGGCCCGAGCCCGGCGGCGAGCACCTCGTCGTAGCCCTGCCACAGCTCGTCGAGGAAGGAGGAGAGGATCTCGTCGAGGATCCCCTCCTTCGAATCGAAGTGGTAGTAGAGGCTGCCCGCCAGCATGCCCGCCTCGTCGGCGATCTTGCGGACGGTCGTGGCGTTGTAGCCCTGCGCGGCGAACACCTCGGCGGCGGTCGCGAGGAGTTCACCTCGGCGGGCGGGCGAGGGGGTCACGTTCTTGCTGTCGTTCTGCTTCGGCACGCGTCCATTGTCCCGCCCCTATGCGTGCTGGCTGCTGACGGATACGACCTCGCCCGTCATATACGAGGAGTAGGGCCCGGCCAGGAACACGATCACGTTGGCCACCTCCCACGGCTCGGCGTACCGCCCGAAGGCCTCGCGGGCCGTCAGCTCCTCCAGGAGCTCCGGCGTCGTGACCTTCACCAGGTGCGGATGCATGGCGAGGCTGGGCGAGACGGCGTTGACCCGCACCCCGTACTCGGCGGCCTCGACCGCGGCGGTCCGGGTGAGCGCCATGACGCCGGCCTTCGCGGCCGCGTAGTGCGCCTGCCCGGCCTGGGCGCGCCAGCCGATGACGGAGGCGTTGTTGACGATCACCCCGCCGGAGCCGGACTCCTTGAAGTGCCGCAGGGCCGCGCGTACGCAGCGGAATGTGCCGTTGAGCGTGACGTCGAGGACCTTCGACCACTGCTCGTCGGCCATGTCGACGATCGCCGAAGTCCCGCCGAGTCCGGCGTTGTTGACGACCAGATCGAGCCCGCCGTGGCGTTCGGCGGCGTACGAGAACAGCGCCCGCACCTGATCCTCGTCCGTCACGTCGCACGGCACCGAGGTCACGCGGTCCGGCCCGAACTCCTTGGCCAGTTCGGCCTCGGACTCGGCGAGGCGGCGCTCGTGCGCGTCACTGATGACGACGGACGCACCCTCCTCCAGGAAGCGACGGGCGGTCGCGCCCCCGATGCCCGCACCGGCCGCCGCGGTGATCACGGCGGTGCGTCCGTCGAGGAGCCCGTGGCCTTTCACGTACTGCGGCTTGTTGCCGACCCCAGGCTTGCTGCCGGCCCCCGGCTTGTTGTCAGTCCCAGGCTTGTTGTCAGTCACAGCAGGAGGCTAACCTACCAAACACTTGTTAGGGAAGGGAGTTGGGCGGCCCGTGGACCTGGACGAATCACCCGAAGAGCAGGCGTTCCGTCAGGAGGCGAGGGAGTGGCTGCGCGCCAACGTCCCCTCGCAGCCGCTCATTTCACTGGAGACCGAAGAGGGCTTCGCCCAACACCGCGCCTGGGAGCGGCGGTTGTCCGATGACCGCTGGTCGGTGGTGTCCTGGCCCGAGGAGTACGGGGGCCGGGGCGTGGACATCTTCCAGTGGCTGGTCTTCGAGGAGGAGTACTACGCGGCCGGCGGGCCGGGCCGGGTCTCGCAGAACGGCATCAACCTCCTCGCCCCCACACTCCTCGACCACGGCACCCCGGAGCAGAAGCAGCGCATCCTGCCGTCGATGGCGAGCGGTGAGGTGATCTGGGCGCAGGCCTGGTCGGAGCCGGAGGCGGGCAGCGATCTCGCCTCGCTGAAGTCACGGGCCGTACGGACCGACGGGGGCTGGCTGCTGAGCGGCCAGAAGACCTGGTCCTCGCGGGCGGCGTTCGCGGACCGGGCCTTCGGCATCTTCCGTACGGACCCGGAGGCGGACCGGCCCCACCGCGGCCTGACCTACCTGATGTTCGACCTGCATGCCCCCGGCGTGACCGTCCGCCCGATCGGCCGCCTGGACGGCAAGCCGGCCTTCGCCGAGCTCTTCCTGGACGAGGTCTTCGTGCCCGACGAGGACGTGATCGGCGAGGTCGGCCAGGGCTGGCGTATCGCCATGTCGACCACGGGCAACGAACGCGGGCTCACGCTGCGCTCCCCCGGCCGCTTCATGGCGGCGGCGGACCGCCTCGTCGACCTGTGGCGCGAGCAGGGGAACCCCGCCGACACGGCCGCCAGGGACCGGGTCGCGGACGCGGTGGTCGGCGCCCGCGCGTACCAGCTGTTCACGGCGGCCAACGCGTCCCGCTTCGCGGCCGGCGAGACGATCGGCGCGGAGTCATCCCTGAACAAGGTGTTCTGGTCGCAGTACGACATCGCCCTGCACGAGACCGCCCTCGACCTCCTGGGCACGGACGGCGAGTTGGCCTCCCACGACGGCCCGTACGACTGGGCGGAGGGCTATGTCTTCTCGCTCGCGGGCCCGATCTACGCGGGCACCAACGAGATCCAGCGCGACATCATCGCCGAGCGGCTGCTCGGCCTGCCGAAGGGACGGCGCGCATGAGGTTCCTGCTCAGCGAAGAGCAGCGCGAGTTCGCCCGCAGCCTGGACGCGATGCTGACGGCCACGGATGTCCCTGCGGTCGTACGGTCCTGGGGCGCGGGTGACTTCGGGCCCGGACGCGCCTTGTGGTCCAGGCTCGCGGAGGCCGGGGTCTTCGCGCTCGCCGTGCCCGAGGCGTACGAGGGAGTCGGGCCGCTGCCCGTCGAACTGGCCGTCGCTTACGTGGAGTTGGGCCGCCATGCCGTACCGGGCCCGGTCGTGGAGACGGCGGCGGTCGCCGGACTGCTCGCCGCGACCGGCGACTCCGCGCACGCCAAGCAGCTCCTGCCGGGCATCGCCTCCGGTGCCGTGATCGCGACGGTCAAGGCGCCGGGCGGCCCGTACGCCCTGGACGCGGAGACAGCGGACCTCACCGTCACCTTCGCCGACGGCGGCCTGCACACCTGCACCGGACACGGCCCCACCCACCGCTCGGCCGACCCCGCCCGCCGGCTGACCGAACCGGGCGCGCCCGCCGAACTCCTCACGCAGGACCGCGCGGCCTTCGCGGCCACCGACGCCTGGGGCACACTCGCCGCGGCCGCGCAGACGCTCGGGGTGGGCCGTGCGCTGCTGGACCGGACGGTCGCGTATGTGAAGCAGCGCAAGCAGTTCGGGACGGAGATCGGCACGTTCCAGACGGTGAAGCACCAGCTCGCGGACACGCTGGTGAAGCTCGAGTTCGCGACCCCGCTGCTGTACGGCGCGGCCCTCACCATGACCCGCGCCGACCTCGCCGCCGCCAAGCTCACGGCCTCGGAGGCGGCCTATCACGCCTCGCGCACGGCGCTCCAACTGCACGGCGCGATCGGGTACACCGAGGAGCTCGACCTGTCCCTGTGGATCCGCAAGGCCCAGGCGCTGCGCACGGCTTGGGGCACGCCGAGCGCTTGCAGGAAGCGGGTGCTGGCCTGAGCGGCCCCGGGCCCTTCAGACTTGGGCGGCCCCCGGGCCTTCAGGCCCGGGCGGCAGCCACCAGCTCCGCGAGCGACTCACGGGTGAGCGCGAGCCGCTCCATCTCCTGGTCCACGCGCGAGAGTTGCTCGAGGACCAGCGGGCTCAGGCACGGCTCGATCTCCTGCTCGCTGCCGCAGACGCACTCGATGATCTCGGCGATGATGCGCGTGGACAGGCCCGCGTCCAGGAAGCGGCGGATCCGCCGGACCGTCGCGGGCGCGTCCACTCCGTACACCCGATGGCCGCCGGGCGTCCGGGTGGACGCCAGGAGCCCCTGCTCCTCGTAGTAGCGCAACAGCCGTACGGAGACGCCCGTCTCGGCAGCGAGCTGACCGATCTTCATCCCGTCCACTGTGACCCCCCTCACAAGTGCTTGAACCTCACATGGGTGTGAGCTCATAGCGTCCCTGCCATGACGAACACCACGGACACCACGCGGCTCACGGCCGAGAACCCTACAACCGTCCTGATCGGCGGAGACCTCCCGGTGCGGCGGATCGGATACGGCGCGATGCGCCTCGCGGACGCCCCCGGCGACCCCACAGGGCCCGAGGCCCGTATCTGGACCGCGCCCGCCGGCCGCGACGCGGCGATCACTCTGCTCCGTACCGCCGTCGAGCAGGGCGTCCAGCTGATCGACACCGCGGACGCCTATGCCCTGGGCGCGAACGAGGAGCTGATCGCCGACGCCCTGTACCCCTACCGCGACGACCTGGTGATCGCGACAAAGGTCGGCGTCGTCCGCCCGTCCCCCGCCGAGTGGGTGCCGCTCGGGCACCCGGCGTATCTGCGCCAGCAGACCGAGCTGAGCCTGCGCCGGCTGCGCACGGACCGGATCGATCTGCTGTATCTGCACCGCCTGGACCCCGCCTACCCGGTGGCCGAGCAGCTCGGCGCACTGAAGCAGCTCCAGGAGGAGGGCAAGGTGCGGCACATCGGCCTGTCCGAAGTGACCGTCGAGCAGATACGCGAGGCTCAGGAGACCGCGCCCGTCGCGAGCGTCCAGAACCTCTACAACCTGGCCACGCGCGACCACGAGGACGTGGTCACGTATACCGCCGGGCAGGGCATCGCCTTCGTGCCGTTCTTTCCGGTCGCCATGGGCGCGCACGCCGCACCCGGCGGCCCGCTCGACACGATCGCCCAGGAGCTGGGCGCCACCGCCGCGCAGACCGCGCTCGCCTGGCTCCTTCACCGCTCCCCGACCGTGCTGCCGATCCCGGGGACGACGTCCGCGGCCCATCTGGCCGAGAACGTCGGGGCGCTCGAAGTCGCCCTCGACGACGAGCAGTTCGCACGGATCGAGGCGGCGACCCAGGTGTGAGGGCCGGCGGGCGGCCCGGCTCGCCCGCGTGCCGCACACATGGCGGCCTGGTCAAGGGGCATACGGTCCTGCGGTGACGTCTGCGGGAAGGGAGGCCACGGACGATGGACGACAGGGACGCTCCCCGGCCCGGCAGTCCGGGGTTTCCCGGCCACCAGGCCGTCGCCTGCCGGACCGTCGATGAGCTCGACCTCGCGGTCACGGACTGCCGTGCGTGCCCCCGGCTCGTGGAGTGGCGCGAGCAGGTCGCCCGCACCCGCCGGGCGGCCTTCAGGGACGAGCCGTACTGGGGCCGCCCCGTCCCCGGCTTCGGTCCACCGGACGCGCGCCTCGCCGTCGTCGGACTCGCGCCGGCCGCGCACGGCGGCAACCGCACCGGCCGCATGTTCACCGGCGACCCCTCGGGCGACTTCCTGATGGCCGCCCTGTACGAGGCGGGCCTCGCCTCACAGCCCACCTCGGTCGCCGCCGACGACGGACTGCGCCTGTACGGGGTGCGCCTGTCGTCACCCGTGCACTGCGCGCCTCCGGACAACCGCCCCACGCCCCAGGAGCGCGACACATGCCGGCCCTGGCTGGCCCGTGAGCTGGACCTGCTTCGCCCCACTCTGCGCACCGTCGTCGTCCTCGGCGGCTTCGGCTGGCAGGCCCTGCTCCCGGTGCTCGCCGCGGCGGGATGGCGGCTGCCACGGCCGCGTCCGGCCTTCGGACACGGCGTCCACTTCACCGCGTACGGGCCGGACGACGGGCGCGAGCTGGCCGTTCTCGGCTGCTACCACCCCAGTCAGCGCAACACCTCGACCAAACGCGTGACCTTGCCGATGCTCGTCGACGTCCTGAGCCACGCGGCCGGACTGGCCGGGCTGGCGGAACCACGGTCGGACGGGCAAGGCTGAGGCACAAAACACACCTAAAGCGGTTGCACGGTGCATCTTGCCGGGATCTTCGGGTAAGCGGGCTCCGTCGGCCCGCTCAGCGGGTGCCCCCTCAGTGAAAGGTCACTCCATGTCCTCCGACGGCCACGACATCGAGGCCGATCCGCAGGCCCGCAGACGGCACCGCCTTCTGTTCCGTGCGCTCGAGCGCCGCCGCAACCCCCGCCTGCGCCGCACCGACATCACGATCACGGACCAGGCGGCGGTCAAACGGGCCGTGAAGGCCGCTTCCCTCGGCAACGCCATGGAGTGGTTCGACTTCGGCATCTACAGCTATCTCGCCGTCACGCTCGGCCATGTCTTCTTCCCCTCGGGCAGCGACACCGCTCAGCTGCTCTCGTCGTTCGCGACCTTCGCCGTGGCCTTCCTGGTGCGGCCCCTGGGCGGCATGGTGTTCGGGCCGATGGGCGACAAGGTCGGCCGCAAGAAAGTGCTCGCCCTCACCATGATCATGATGGCGGTCGGCACCTTCGCGATCGGCCTCATCCCCTCGTACGACAGCATCGGCTTCTGGGCGCCCGTCCTGCTCATCCTCTTCCGTCTGCTTCAGGGCTTCTCCACGGGCGGCGAGTACGGCGGCGCCTCGACCTTCATCGCGGAGTACGCGCCGGACAAGCGCCGGGGCTTCTTCGGCAGCTTCCTGGAGCTGGGCACGCTCGCCGGCTACGTCGGGGCCGCGAGCCTGGTCACCGCGCTGACCGCCGCGCTGGGCAGCGAGGGCATGGAGGACTGGGGCTGGCGCGTGCCGTTCCTGGTCGCAGGACCGCTCGGCCTTGTGGGCCTGTATCTGCGGCTGCGCCTCGACGAGACCCCGGCCTTCCAGAAGCTGGAGGACTCCTCCACGTACAAGGCCTCCGACGCCGCCTCGGCGGTGGAGACCTCCGCGAAGGGCGATCTGAAGAAGATCTTCCAGCAGTACTGGGGCACCCTCGTGCTGTGCATCAGCCTGGTCGGCGCGTACAACGTCGTGAACTACATGCTGCTCTCGTACATGCCGACGTATCTCTCCGACGAGATGGGCTACAGCGAGAGCCATGGGCTGCTGCTCCTGGTGGGCACCATGATCGTGCTGATGCTGGTGATCAACCAGGTCGGCCGGCTCTCGGACCGCTTCGGCCGCAAGCCCCTGCTCGCGGCGGGGATGCTCGGCTTCTTCGTGCTCTCGATCCCGGCCTTCGCCCTCGTGCAGCAGGGCAGCCTGGCCGCGGTCTCGGCCGGCATGCTGATGCTCGGCTTCTCCCTGGTGTGCCTGCTCGGCACGATGTCCGCGGCCCTGCCCGCGCTCTTCCCCACGCAGGTGCGCTACGGCGGCCTCGCCGTCGGCTACAACCTGTCGGCCTCCCTGTTCGGCGGCACCACCCCCCTGGTCGTCACCGCACTCATCCAGGTGACCGGGACCGACATGCTCCCGGCGTTCTACGCGATGGGCGCGGCGCTCGTCGGTCTGGTGGCCATCGCGTGCATGAAGGAGACGGCGCAGCAGCCGCTCGAGGGATCGCCGCCCTCGGTGGAGACGCCCCAGGAAGCGGCGGAGATCGCCGAGGCGCAGGCACCGGCAGGCCGTATCTGAGCGGGCGGCACCCGCGTGGGCGCCCTCAGCGGGACTGCAGGGCGTCCAGGGCGACCGCCTGCGCGATGACCAGACGCCGGTCCAGGCGCGGATCGGCGATGTCCACCAGGTACTTGTCGCGCAGCGCGAACTTCTTCGTCACCGAGAAGGACGGCGCTCCGTCCGAGGTGAAGGTGAAGTGGTACGGCCAGGCGAACGGCACCGAGTTGAGGAAAGGGATGAACTCCCATACGCGGCGCACCACGGCGAGCGCCGCGTTGCTCTCCTCGCCCTTGGCCTCGGCCGCACCCGGCTGCTCCAGCTGCCAGGTGGAGCGCAGCAGCGAGCGCTTGAAGAGCTTGCGGAACGAGCCGAGTGTGCCGCCCGCCGGGTCCGTGACGTCATAAGTGGCGCCCACATCCACGATGTTGCGCGCCCGGAACTCGGCGAACACCTGCTCCTTGGACGCGTCCGTGTAGAGCGTCACCTTCTCCTTGAAGGCCATGCGCTTCTGCTGCGCGAACGCCACGAGGTCGCCCTCCGAGCCGTCGGGGGCCTGGGTGTGCACCTCGTACTGGTTGACCATGAACCGTACGCGCTGACGTATGAGCAGCCGACTGTGGTCCTGCAGGGTCTTCGGGTCCATCGACAAGTCTCCTGCCGGTGAAGTGGACGGGGGAAACCGTGCGTCCGAGGAGCGGAAGTGCTCCTCGGACGCACGGTTTCCCCGTCTCCCCGAGATCAGTGGCGGAGGCCGCCGTTCCGCCGGCGGACGTCTGCGGCGGCGCTCAGTGCGAGGACCCGTGCCCGTCCCCGTGCCCGCTGGTGACCTCCCGGTACTCCTCCACCGTCGGCTTCTCCACCTGGGTGCCAGGACCGTACATCGCCTTCGACAGACGTACGCGCATCCGCTCACCCCTCGGCACGGGCCGCCGCACCCCGTTGGTGTCGGCCGCCGGGCCCGGGTCGAGCGCCGTCCGCTGCTCATGGGCCGTCAGCGTGAACCGCTGCCCCTGGGTGAGCGGTTCATGGATCTCCACGAACTCGCCGTGCGGCAGCCGCTTGATCGTGCCGCTCTCCCGGCCGTGCAGCACCTTGTCCCGGTCGCGGTGCTGCAGTCCGAGACAGATCCGGCGCGTGATCCAGAACGCCAGGACCGGGACGACGAAGAAGCCGATCCGTACGAACCAGGTGATCGCGTTGATGGAGAGATGGAGTTTGGTGGCCACGATGTCGTTGCCGCCGCCGATCAGGAGCACCCCGTATCCCGCGAGCCAGGCGACTCCCAGCGCCGTACGGGTCGGAACGTTGCGCGGACGGTCGGCGACATGGTGCTCGCGTTTGTCGCCGGTGACCCAGGCCTCGATGAAGGGGTAGACCGCGATCAGCGTCATGTACACCGGGAAGAGCATGAAGGGGATGAAGACGCCGAGCGCGAGCGTATGGCCGAAGGCGTTTATCTCCCATCCCGGCATCACCCGGATCAGGCCCTCGGAGAAGCCCAGATACCAGTCGGGTTGAGCGCCCGTGGTGACGAGGTCCGCGCGGTAGGGGCCGAAGAGCCACACCGGGTTGATCGTCGCGACCGCGCCCATGAACGCGAGCACACCGAAGACCAGGAAGAAGAACCCGCCGGCCTTCGCCACGTAGATCGGGAAGAACGGCGCACCGACCACCTTCTTCTCGGACCGTCCTGGCCCCGCGAACTGGGTGTGCTTGTGGTAGAAGACCAGGATCAGATGGGCCACCACCAAGCCCAGCATGATGCCCGGCAGCAGCAGGATATGGATCGGATAGAGGCGCGCGATGATGTCCGTGCCGGGGAACTCGCCGCCGAACAGGAACATCGCGAGATACGTCCCGACGATCGGGATCGACAGGATCGCGCCCTGGGCGAAGCGGAGGCCGGTGCCGGAGAGCAGGTCGTCCGGGAGCGAGTAGCCGGTCAGACCGGTGATCAGGGCGAGCATCAACAGGGTCCAGCCGAACAGCCAGTTGATCTCGCGCGGCTTGCGGAACGCCCCGGTGAAGAACACGCGCATCATGTGCACGAGCATCCCGGCCACGAAGACCAGTGCCGCCCAGTGGTGGATCTGCCGGATGAGCAGTCCGCCGCGCACATCCATGCTGATCTCTACGGTGGACTCGAACGCCCTGGTCATCAGGACGCCCTTGAGCGGCTCGTACGAGCCCTCGTAGACGACCTCGGCACTGCTCGGCTCGAAGAACAGCGTCAGCCAGGTGCCGGTCAGGATCAAAATGATGAAGCTGTACAGACAGATCTCACCCAGCATGAAGCTCGGGTGGTCCGGAAACACCTTGCGCATCTGCGTCTTGGCGAGGCCGTAGATGCCGAGCCGGCTGTCGGCCCAGTCGGCGAAGCTCTCACCCTTGGCCGGCTGTGCCGGCCGGCCATTGCTGCGTATCCGCTCCTGGCTGCTCATCCCCGGCCTCTCCCCTTCAGGCGTACTCCAGGTTAGGCACACCGCTTCCCGGTGCCAACAGGCGCCCCCCGTCAGTGCAGTTGCGGCACACCTGTTGATGTTCCGGCGCCGCACCACGAATATGACGAACAGTCATATACGCGGGAGGGCCCGGGAGGCGCACATGATCTCGCTCGACGGCAGGACGGTCCTCATCACCGGTGCGGCGCGCGGCCAGGGCGCCGAGGAGGCGCGGCTGTGCGCCGAGGCCGGCGCACGCGTGGTGGTGACGGATGTGCTGGAGGAGGAGGGGCACCAGGTCGCCAAGTGCCTCGGTGAACAAGGCCTGTTCGTACGGCTCGACGTGACCGATCCGGACAGCTGGGCCGCAGCGGTGCGCACCGCGCTCGGCCGCTTCGGACGGCTCGACGCGCTGGTCAACAACGCGGCGCTGTGGCGTACCGCTTCCGTCGAGGAGGAGACGTACGACAACTTCGAGGCCCTGCTCCGGGTCAATCTGCTCGGGCCGTTCCTCGGGATCCAGGCCGTCGTGCCGGCGATGAAGGAGGCCGGCGGCGGCTCGGTGGTGAACATCTCGTCCACGGCGGGCCTGAAGGGCCTCCCCCGCCACGCGGCCTACGGTTCCACGAAGTTCGGGCTGCGCGGACTGACCCGCTCCGCGGCGCTCGACCTCGCCCCGTACCGCATCCGTGTGAACTCGGTGCACCCCGGCGCCATCGACACCCCGATGATCGCCGAGGCCACGGCGGGCCGCGACTGGTCCCATGTGCCGCTCGGGCGGGTGGGACAGCCGCGGGAGGTCGGCGAACTGGTGGTCTTCCTGGCCTCTCAGGCCTCGTCGTACGTCACGGGCACGGAGTTCACGGTCGACGGCGGGCAGACGGCCTGACGCAGGTCCGCCCGGTGGGAGGCCCGGGCCCGAGCTCTACCCTGTGCGCATGAAGCGTGCTGGTTGCCTCTTTCTCGCCATAGCCCCGGTGGCGACCCTCGTCGTCTATCTGCTCGGGCCCGACCCCGGCTCGGGCGGCCCGGACGACAAGCCCTCGGCCTCCCAGGGCTCGGACGGGCTTGCACGGGAGACCGAGAAGGAGCTGCAGGAGCGCATCGCGAAGATGCCGCCCGGGCTCGCGGCGAAGGACAAGAAGGAGCTGGCACAGCAGCTCGTGTCGAGCGCCGAGAACTCCACGCTCGACTGGCGGGCGAACTACGGCTACATCGAGGACATCGGCGACGGCAACGGCTACACCGCGGGCATCATCGGCTTCTGCTCCGGCACGCACGACATGCTCAAGCTCGTCGAGAGCTACACGCAGGACCACCCGGACAACGGGCTCGCGACCTATCTGCCCGCCCTGCGCGCGGTCGACGGCTCCGACTCGCACGAAGGCCTGGAAGGCTTCCCCGAGGCCTGGGCGAAGGAGGCCGGGCGGGCCGGGTTCCGCGAGGCCCAGGTCCGGCTGCGCGACGAGGACTACTTCGACCCCGCCGTGCGGCAGGCCAAGATGGACGGCCTGAGCACGCTCGGCCAGTTCGCCTACTACGACGCGATGGTGCAGCACGGCCCGGGCACCGACCCGGACGCCTTCCACGGAATCCGCGAGGAGGCCATGCGGCGGGCGAAGACCAAAGCGGAGGGCGGCGACGAGAAGGCGTACCTCGAGGCCTTTCTCGACGTGCGGCGCGAGGCGATGGAGACCAAGGAGGCCCACCGCGACACCTCACGGATCGACACCGCCCAGCGCGTGTTCCTCGAAGCGGGCAACCTTCAGCTGGACACTCCGCTGGCGTGGAAGGTGTATGGGGACCCTTACCGCGTGAAATGAGGGCGCACGGACCCGTACCGCGTGAAGTGAACGAGGCCCCGCCCGCGTACGGGCGGGGCCTCGCGGTGGAGGTTCAGCCCTTGACGGCGCCGGCCGCCAGGCCCGACCCCAGCCGCTTGTGCACCAGGACGAAGAAGATCATCACGGGCAGCGTGACCAGCGTGGAGCTGGCCATGACCGGGCCCCAGGCCGTCGAGTTCTCCCCGAAGAACTGGTAGATGCCCACGGCCGCCGTGTACTTCTCGCTGTCCTTCATGAAGGTGTACGCGAACACGAACTCGTTCCACGCCGTGATGAAGGCGAAGATCGAGGTGGCCACGAGCCCGGGCGCCACGAGCGGCAGCAGCACCGAACGGAACATCCGGAACCAGGACGCCCCGTCGATGTACGCCGCCTCCTCGACCTCCTTGGGCACCGCCTGGACGAAGCCGCGCAGCGTCCAGATGGCGAACGGCAGCGAGAGCGCGATGTAGACGATGGTCAGGCCGAGCAGCGAGTTGAGCAGCTCGTAGTCCCGCATCTGCAGGAACAGCGGGATGACAAGCGCTTCGAGCGGCACCATCTGCACGATCAGGACCATGATCAGCACCGAGGTGCGGAAGCGGAACTTGAAGCGGGCCACCGCGATCGCCGCGAACAGTGAGAGCACCGCGGCCGCGAGGATCGTGCCGAGCCCGACGAGGGCCGAATTCAGCAGGAACGTACCGAAGTTGCCCCGCTCGAAGACCAGCTCGAAGTGCTCGAAGCCGAAACCGCTGGGCAGCACGTCCGAACCGCGGGTGGCCGCCTTCGGATCGAACGAGGTCGACACCATCCAGTACACGGGGAACAGCGTGAAGACCAGGAGCGCGAACACGGCGGCCGGCAGGCCGATCCGCGTGGCACGGGACGTACGGCGGGTGCTCACAGGTCCTCCTCCCCCTGCCGGAACAGCGTGCGGATGTAGACGATGGTGATCAGCACGAGCAGCAGCGTGAGCAGCACCGCCGCCGCTGACCCGGCCCCGTAGTCGTCCTGGCCGAAGGCCTGCACGTACGAGTAGACGCCGAGGTTGTAGACCTCCTCGTTGGAGCCGCTGCCGCCCGGCATCAGGAAGATCTGGGTGAAGACCTTGAAGTCCCAGATGGTCGACAGGATCGTGACGACCAGGAAGACGGGACGGATGGTCGGCACGGTGATCTTCCAGAACCGCTGCCAGGCGTTGGCGCCGTCGATCATGCCCGCCTCGTACAACTCCCGTGGAATCGTGAGCAGTCCGGCGAAGACGGTGATCGCCACGAACGGGAAGCCGTGGTGCACCACGTTGAGCGTCGCGATGGCGTAGAACGGCAGCCGCTCCGTGAACCAGTTGGTGGTCGCCGGATCGATCAGACCGAGGGCGCCGGCGAGCTGGCTGAACATGCCCTCATCCGGCTGGAAGAGCCAGATCCAGACATACGTACCGGTGACCGCCGGCATCGCCCAGGCAGCCAGGATCGACACCGAGCAGATGGCGCGCCAGGTGGTGCCGAGCCGGTTGAGCAGCAGCGCGACCAGGGTGCCGAGCACCACGGTGAGGCCGACGCAGGCGACGGCGAAGAAGACGGTGTTGGGCATGACCGTCTTCCACAGCAGCTCGCTGGAGAGCAGTTCGCTGTAGTGGTCGAACCCGGTGAACTCCCCTTCCCCGCCGCCGAACGTGACCTCCCAGTCCTGCAGGGAGATCTTGCCCACCTGGAAGATCGGGTACAGCAGGAGTCCGGCGAGGACCACGAGTGCGGGGGCCAGCAGCAGCCAGGGGCGGGTGAGCCGTATCAGGCGCCGGCGGCGGGCCGTCGGCGCCTTTCCGGAAGGGCGGCGGGCACCCTCTGTGGAGGGGCGGTGGGCAGAAGACTTCTGCCCACCGCGTACGAGCGCATTCTTCACGGTTCGCAGCGCCCTACTTGTCCTTGGCGAAGATGTCGTCCATCTGCTGAGCCGCCTTGTCCGCGGCTTCCTTGACGGAGGCCTTGCCCGTGATGATCGACTGGATCATGCCGGGGACGACCTGAGCGGCCTGGATCTTCCCGTACGACTCGGTCTTCGGCACCGTGGCACCGGCCTCCAGCATCTGCTGCGCGAAGGGCTCGACGAGCGGGTCCTTCTTCGCGGCGACCTTCTCGAGCTCGGAGTTCTGGCCGGGGAAGTAGTTGGTCTGCTCGGCCCACTTGGCGGCGAACTCACCGGTGGTGAGCATCTTCACGAACTCCCAGGCCAGCTCCTTCTTGTCCGTGTCGAACGTGGACAGGTAGGAACCGCCGAGGAAGGAGCGGCTCATGCCCCCGTCGGGGCCCGGAATCGGCACGGCGGCCAGCTTGCCCTCGAGCTCGGGGTTCTCGTCGACGAAGGCCTTCGGGGTCCAGTTGCCGGAGATGGACATCGCGATCTGCCCCTTCTTCCAGGCGTCGCCGACCTCCTTCTCCGTCCAGGTGTTGACCTTGGCCGGGGAGACCTTGTCCTTGGTCGCGAGGCCCGTGTAGAACTCGATGCCCTTGATCGCCTCGGGCGAGTTGATCGCCGACTTCCAGGAGTCGCCCTCCTGCTCGGCGAGCTCGCCGCCTGCGCCCCAGATGAAGGGGGCCGCGAACATCTCGGCGCCGCCGGCGACCGGGAAGGAGAGGAGTCCTGGCTCCTTCTCCTTCAGCGTCTTCGCCGCCTCCTGGAGCTCCTTCCAGGTGGTCGGGGGCTTGATGTCGTGCTTCTCGAAGATGTCCTTGCGGTACAGGATCGAGCGGACCCCGGCGTACCAGGGCATGCCGTACTGCTTGCCGTCGAGCGTGCCGGCGTCCTTGAGACCCTCGACGAGGTCGTCGGTCAGACCGGACTCCTTGACCTCGTCGGTCACGTCCACGAGCGCTTTGGTCTCGGCGAACTGCGGCACCCAGGTGGTGCCGACCTCGGCGACATCGGGCACCTGGTCCGCGCCGCCCGCGATCGCGGTGGTGAACTTGCGGTTCGCGGTCGCCCACTGCTGGTACTCGACCTTGATCTTGGCGCCGGTCTTCTTCTCGAACGCGGCCGCGGCCTCCTTGAAGAACGGGCGCGCGTCGGGGTTGGTCCCCTCCATGATCCATACGGTCAGGGTCTTGCCCTTCCCGTCGGTCGCACCGTCCTTGCCCCCGCTGTCGCCCGAGTCATCGCCGCAGGCCGTGGCGGTCAGTCCGAGCGTCAAGGCGATTGCTGCCGCGATGACACGTCGCTTCATGACGAGCCCCCTTCATGGATGGCGGTCCACTTGCGTGAGGTGATTCTCAGCACAGGGGCTCATGAGCGGTCTAGGCCATTCCCGATACGCGGCCGAACCGTAATGCCCATTGCAAACGCTGCAACATGCGCGCAGCCCATTGCAGTTGACGCAACGCGCACGGCATCCCCATGTCCACAATCGATCTCTTTCGGCCAACGCCCGCTGGATGTGGAGATTTTGTGAGTGACTTGTGTCCGCTCATCACTCAACTCCCTTGCACGGGACGCCCCGAGGAGTCTTCTTGCGCACTCGCACCGCCACAGCCGCCGTCACCGCCGCGTTCGTCACGTGCGGCCTGACCGCGCTCGCCGCACCGTCACAGGCGGCCGAATACTCATCCGCACTCAAGCTCTACGGCGTGCAGTACGACGCCCCGGGTACGGACAGCAACCGCTGCTCGGGCGGCAACACGAAGGACGAGTACCTGACGATCAAGAACTACTCGCGCAGCACGACCGTGAATCTGAAGGGCTACTTCGTGAAGGACGCGACGGGCAACCGCTTCACGTTCACGAGGAACCACACGCTCCAGCCCGGCGACCACATCAAGCTGCGCGGCGGCAACGGCACCGACTCCGACGCGAACAACGTGGTCTACCGCAACAACTGCAACTTCATCTGGAACAACCCGGGCGACACGGTCTACCTCTACAAGCCGTCCGCCGCCCGGGCCGACGTCCACTCGTACACGAAGACCGGCAGCGACCCGGACCGGAACGGGTACGTGAGGTTCCACGGCTGAGCAGCACCCGCAACACCCCCTCGACCTGGGCGGCCCTGGACATCGGCCCCGGGCATCGACCCTGGGCATCGACCCCTCCGGCCAAGATCAATTGTCAGTGCCGGCTGGGAAGATGGAGACATCGAACGGGAGCTGCAGGGGCTTCCGGGACGAGGGGGATCACTCATGTCGGGATCGCAGAACTACATCAATCACGTCGCACTGGTGCTCGACGCCAGCTCGTCCATGTCCCACCTGAGCAGCAAGGTCGTCGAGGTCGCCGACCAGCAGATCGCGTATCTGGCGCGCCGCTCGCAGGAGTTGGACCAGGAGACGCGCGTGACGGTGTATGTCTTCTCGAGCCAGGTCGAGTGCGTCATCTACGACAAGGACGTGCTGCGGATGCCGTCCCTGAAGCAGCTGTACCGGGCGAGCGGCTCCACCGCGCTCCTCGCCGCCACCCTGAAGTCACAGCGCGAACTGGCCCAGACGGCACAGCTCTACGGGGACCACAGCTTCCTGACCTTCGTCCTCACCGACGGCCAGGAGAACACGAGCCACCGCTGCTCGGACAGCCTGGGCAAGACGCAGCAGCAACTGGTCCAGGCCGTCGCCGACTTGGCGCGGACCCAGGAGGACAACTGGACGCTGGCCGTCCTCGTCCCCGACCAGATGGGCAAGCGCGAGGCCATGCAGTGCGGCTTCCCGAAGGACAACATCGCGATCTGGGACGCCACCAGCACCCAGGGCCTCGAGGAGGCCGGCCAGGTCATCCAGGAGGCCACCGAGAAGTTCATGGTGGGCCGCACCAAGGGCATCCGCGGCTCCCGTGCCGTGTTCTCCACGGGCGCGGACGCGGTCAACAAGGACACGATCAAGGCGGCCGGCCTCACCTCGGTGGACCCGTCCGGCTACCAACTGCTCACGGTGGACCGCGCGGAGACGATCCGCACCTGGGTCGTCGACAGCGGCCACACGTACCGCACGGGCGCCGCGTTCTACGAGCTGAGCAAGTCGGAGAAGGTCCAGGCCCGCAAGCAGATAGCAGTCCTGGAGAAGAAGACGGACAAGGTCTACACGGGCCCCCAGGCCCGCGCGCTCCTCGGCCTGCCGAACGCGGAGGTCCGCATCAAGCCGGACCACAACGACGAGTTCACCATCTTCATCCAGAGCACGAGCGTGAACCGCAAGCTGGTCCCGCAGACGCGCCTGCTCCTGATGTCGCAGAGCTGAGCCACCGCGCCAGGCCCGGGCCTTCGAGGTCCGGGCCCTTGGCATGCCTCCTGATGTCCCTTACTCCTCCTCATGCCTCTTGATGTCTCCTGACGTCTCCTGATGCCTCCTGATGCTCCTGTGACGAGGCATGCGTTGCGGCTGTCCGTGTGCGGTTGCGATGATCGGGCGCATGTCTGAGTACGGGGGAACGGCGGGCGATCCGCCACGGTCACGACTGGCGGACTACGCGGAGCCGCTCGAAGCGGTTCACGAACCGGTACGGAGCAAGGCGTGGAGCGAGGCGCAGAGCGCCGAGCCGCCCCCGAAGCCGGAGGAATCGGCCGAGGTGAAGGGGCGCCGCCGCGAGTTCGCCGCGGTCCTTGGCGAGTTCCGGCGCTCGGCGGTACTGGTTCCGACGGTGGGCGAAGCCGACGGGGACAAGAGCCTGCTGACCGCCGAGTCGGGCGGCGTCCGCTGGATCTTCGCGTTCTCGAACGAACAGGCCCTGGCGCGCTTCGCCATGGCACGCGGCGAAGGCGCCCGGGAGTGGTCGTATCAGCGCGTCCTGGGCGCCCGGCTGCTCGACGTGGCCGTGCCGGCCGCCGGGGTTCCCTGCGGCGTGGCACTGGACTGCGCGGACGGACCGGACGGGGTGGTGTTCCCGCCGGTGGCAGGAATCGTGCCGGACGCGGTGGCAGTCGATGCCGGCGCCGCGGACGTGCACGCCGACGGACGAAACGGGGGTACGGCATGAGCGGCGGCAAGGACCTCAAGGCACAGGGTCTCGGACTCATCGCGCAGGGCCTGACGGCCGCGCTGGACGAGCTCAAGGAACTGGGCATGGTGGGCACCGCCGGAGCCGGGCGCGGCTTCGGCGATATCGCCCTGTCCGGGCTCGAGTTGGGCCACGAGGGGCTGACGAGCGAGTTCTCGTCGTTCTGCGAGCGCTGGGAGTGGGGTGTGCGCTCGCTGATCAACGAAGGCAACGGGTTCGCCCAGAAGACCGGCCTGTCCGCGGGCACCTACTACGAGACCGATCAGTACGTCGAGGGCTCGATGAAGGTCGTCACGAACTCGCTGATCGGCAACCCGTACGCGACCGAGGACGAGGTGACCCGCCAGAACTGGGGCGACGTCGCCACCTCCGGCATCTTCGGCGGTGAGGTCGACTACAGCAAGGAGTCCTTCGACACCGCGTTCGCCAACGCGGGGCAGGGCTGGAAGGACGCCGGCCGGGATGTGATGACCTCCCACACCCTCGGGCCGATGGCGCCCGCGAATGTACGCGAGGGTCTCGGGGTGTCGGACGCCGAGTGGGAACGGCAGTTGGACGAGACCTTCGGCCCGTCCGCCGAGGAGCGCGCGAAGGCCGCCGAGCAGGGCGGGGACTCCGGCTGATGGGGCTCTTCGACGACTTCAAGGACGGGCTGAGCGACGCCGGTGGCGCCCTCAAGGACGGGGTCAACGACGGACTCGGCGCGATCGAGGACGGCATCGACGCGGGCAAGAAGGCGCTCGGCGAAGGCGTCGACTGGACCACCGACAAGGTGGGCCAGGGCCTGGACTACGTGGGCTGGGAGTCCGGCGCGGACGCGGTCGAGGACTGGGGCGACGAGGTCGCCTCCGACCTGGGCGCCACGCCCGGTGAGCAGCAGCTCGGCCAGACCGAGGACGCCAACGAGCTCGTGCACGGCAACCCGGAGAAGATCCGGGACTCCTCGAAGCACCTGAAGGACTTCCACTCCGCGTTCGACAAGGTCGCGAGCGGGATGCGGAAGGTCGACTCCTCGGGCTGGGCGGGCGAGGGCGCCGACGCGTTCCGCAAGAAGTTCGGCGTCCACCCGGCCAAGTGGGCGCAGGCCGCCGACGCCTGCGAGAAGGCGGCGGCCGCGCTCAACTCGTACGCGGACACGGTCAAGTGGGCGCAGGGACAGGCCAAGGAAGCCATCGAGCTCTACAAGAAGGGCAGAAAGGCCTCCGACGACGCGGTGGACGCGTACAACAAGCGCGTCGACACCTACAACGCCAAGCTGAAGGCGAACGAGGACCCCGGCCCGCGCCCGGAACCCTTCGTGGACCCCGGCAAGAGCGATATCGCCAAAGCCCAGAACCTGCTGGCCGAGGCCCGTAAACAACGCAACACCGCCGGCGCCGAGGCCCAGGGCAAGGTCAAGGCGGCCCTGGCGCACGCCCCTGCCGAGCCTCCGCCCCTGGACCGGCTGGAGGACAACTTCGTCGACGGCTTCAAGGCACTCGACACCGAGCTCACCCATGTCGTCGGCGGTGTCCTCAAGGGCGGCGCGGGCCTGGTCAATTTCGTCCGCGGCCTCAACCCGACGGACCCGTACAACCTGACCCACCCGGCCGAGTACCTGCAGAACGTCTCCATGACGCTCTCCGGCCTGGTCTCCACGGCGGCCCATCCAGAACGTGCGATCTCCGCCGCCGTCGACGCCTTCCAGAAGGACCCGTCCGAGTTCGTCGGCCGCCTGATCCCCGAGATCCTCGGGACCAAGGGCGCGGGGCTGGCTCGCGGTGCGCTCACCACCGGCGTCAAGACGGCGGCCAAGGAGTCACTGGAGAGCGGGGCGCAGAAGGCGGCGCGCGATTCGGTCACCGACGGCCCCAACCAGGTCGCCCGGGACAAGGACGCCGTGGAGACCAAGGGCTCCGACCCCGTCGACATGGCCACCGGCAAGATGTTCCTGCCGCAGACCGATGTGGTCCTGCCGGGCGTACTGCCCCTGGTGTTCCAGCGCCGGGTGGAGTCGGGCTACCACTTGGGCAGGTGGTTCGGCCCGTCCTGGTCGAGCACGGTCGACCAGCGTCTGGAGATCGACGCGGAAGGCGTCCTCTTCGTCACGGAAGACGGCCGCATCCTGGCCTATCCGCATCCCGCGCCCGGTGTCCCGGTGCTGCCGGGCCACGGTCCGCGCTGGCCACTCGACCGCGAGCCGGGCGGCTACACGATCACCGATCCGTCCTCGGGCCGCGTCCGGCACTTCTCCGACCAGAGCGACGACCTCGCCGTCCTGGTCCAGATCGACGACCGTCACGGCAACTGGATCACCTTCGAGTACGACGCCGAGGGCGCACCCACCGCACTGGTGGACAGCGCCGGCCGCCACCTCAAGGTGTCCACGTACGAAGGACGCGTCACCGGTCTGCTCCTGGCGGGCGGCTCGCCGGACGGTACGGACCTGCGGCTGACCCGCTACGGCTACACCGACGGCAACCTCACCGAGACGGTCAACTCCTCCGGCCTGCCCCTGCGTTTCACGTACGACGACCGGCGCCGTGTCACCTCCTGGACGGACACCAACGACCGTTCCTACACGTACGCCTATGACGACGAGGACCGTTGCGTCGCCGAAGGCGGCAACGACGGCCATATGACCCTGCACCTGGACTACGACGGGATCGACCCGTCGACCGGGCACAAGGTCACCACGACCACCACGGGTGACGGCCACACCCGGCGCTTCGTCATCAACGACGACGCACAGGTGGTCGCGGAGATCGACCCGCTCGGCGCGGTCACCCGCTATGAACGCGACCGCTACAACCGGCTGCTCACCACCACCGACCCTCTCGGCCACACCACGACGCTCTCCTACGACGAAGCGGGCCACCCCACCGCGGTCGAACGCCCCGACGGCCGCTCCAGCACCGCCGAGTTCAACGAACTCGGTCTGCCGGTAAGGGTGGTGGCCCCGGACCGCACCGTCCGCCGCTACACCTACGACGAGCGCGGAAACCGCACCACGGCCACGGGCCCGACCGGCCTGACCACACACTTCACGTACAACGAGTCCGGCCATCTCACCGAGATCACCGATCCACTCGGTCACACCACGCGGATCGACTGCGACCGAGCAGGTCTGCCGCTGGCCGTCACGGATCCGCTCGGTGCGACCACCCGTTTCCGGCGTGACGCCCTCGGCCGCCCGATCACCATCACGGACCCACTCGGCGCGATCACCCGTCTCGAATGGACCGTCGAAGGCAAGCTCACCCACCGCACCGCACCCGACGGCACCTGCGAGTCCTGGACGTACGACGGCGAGGGCAACTGCACCACGCACACGGACCAGATGGGTGCGGTGTCCACCTTCGAGTACACCCACTTTGACCTCCTCATGGCCCGCACCGGCCCGGACGGTGTCCGCCACACCTTCGCCCACGACCACGAACTCCGCCTCACGCAGGTCACCAACCCGCAGGGCCTGAGCTGGAACTACGCCTACGACGCGGCCGGCCGCCTGATATCCGAATCGGACTTCGACGACCGGGAGCTCAACTACTCCTACGACGCCGCGGGACGCCTTGTCTCCCGTACGAACGCCATCGGCCTGACCACGACCTTCGAGCGCAACACCCTGGGCCAGGTCGTCCGCAAGGACGCGGCGGGCTCGGTCACCACCTTCGCGTACGACCTCACCGACCAACTCGCCCACGCCGCAGGCCCGGACACCGAACTCACCCTTCTCCGCGACCGCTTCGGCCGCCTGGTCTCGGAGACGGTCGACGGCCGCGAACTGCGCTACGCGTACGACGAGTTGGGCCGGCGCACAGGCCGTACCACTCCCACCGGCGCGGTCAGCACATGGTCGTACGACGCGGCAGGCCGCCGCACCCACCTCACCACGTCCGGCCGCACGATCGACTTCGCATACGACGCGGCAGGCCGCGAGGTGTCCCGGTGCATCGGCGAAGCCGTCTCCTTCACCAACACCTTCGATCCCCTGGGCCGCCTCCTCGACCAGGCGATCACCGCGGCCGACGGCACCGCGGTCCAGCGCCGCTCGTACGCCTATCGCGCGGACGGCAACCTGACCGCCGTGGACGACCAGCTCGCCGGCGCCCGCCACTTCGACCTCGACTCCGCGGGCCGCGTCACAGCCGTCCACGCGGCGAACTGGACGGAGACCTACGCCTACGACGAAGCCGGCAACCAGACCTCGGCCACTTGGCCCGACACCCACCCCGGCCATGAAGCGACCGGCCCGCGCACCTACGAGGGCACTCGCATCACCCGCGCCGGAGGGGTCCGCTACGAACACGACCCCCTCGGCCGCGTCGTCCTCCGCCAGAAACCCCGCCTGTCCCGCAAGCCGGACACCTGGCGCTACGAGTGGGACGCGGAAGACCGCCTGACCTCGACGATCACCCCCGACGGCACACTCTGGCGCTACACGTACGACCCCTTGGGCCGCCGCACGGCGAAGCTCCGCATGGCGGACGACGGCGAAACGGTCGTGGAACGCGTCGACTTCACGTGGGACGGCACGACGCTCTGCGAACAGATCACCAGCCACCCGGAGCTACCCAGTCCCATCGCTGTCACTTGGGACCACCGGGGATTGCGCCCACTTGCACAGACCGAGCGCCGCATCGGAAATGACGTCAGCCCGGGCGAAATCGATTCCCGATTCTTCTCCATCGTCACGGATCTGGTCGGGGCCCCGACGGAGCTCCTCGACGAACGCGGCCATATTGCATGGCGTACTCGCGGAACGCTGTGGGGGACCACGGCCTGGCCACATCGCAGTGCCACGTACACCCCGCTCCGCTTCCCTGGCCAATATTTCGATCCCGAAACCGGGCTCCACTACAACTACTTCCGACACTACGACCCCGAAACGGCTCGCTATGCGCTGCCGGATCCCTTGGGACTGACCCCGGGGCCCAACCCGAGCACCTACATAAGGAATCCGCACTCGGGCACCGACTCCCTGGGACTGGCTCCCGACTACTACCCCAACACGATGCCGGACGACCGTGCGGGTGAGCTCGCACAGGCCGAAAGGCTCGGGGTGACGCCGCTGCGCGTCGGGGACGACGGGTTCGATGCCGCGGTCAACAGCGGTACGGTCAAATGGGGAGTCACCATGGAGGGCGAGCTGCGCATCGTCCCCAAACATGTGGACGGAGTCGAAATCAAGCATTCGGTGCTCAATTACGACAAGACACCGGAAGACGATAAACTCCTGGCGGCAGGAGAGGCCGAAATTGCCGGGGACGGTGGCGCCTACTTCGGCATGGATATCAACAACAACAGCGGTCACTATCTGCCCCATATCGACAGCCTCCAGAAAGGTCGCGAGGCATTTGAGCGAGCAGGAATTCCCTTCTTCTGACATGAGAGAACTGTTGGCACTCCCCCCGGACACCGCAATGGCAAGGGTCCAAGGAGTGCATTCCACCGACTTCCCGCGCCTCTGGGAGTACCTTCGGGACGGCGCTGTCGGAAAACTTCAGAACAAAGACCTGGGCGATGCGGATCGCATCGCATGGGCCAAGTTCGCAGCCCTGTCCATTTCACGAAGGATCGAATCCGGCGAGAAGGACAGCCTGACATCGGCGGCCGAACTGGCCAGAGTTCGCGCTTACGTCATCCGCGAATTCGGCCCCAGCTCAGAGGAACCGTTCAGGAACCCTGACCGCCTGTGCCGCGAAGCCCTGGAGGAGATTCCCATGGGCTACGCGGAGGTGCGCGCGCTGGCTGAGGAGTGGAAGCGCAGGGCACCGGAAGAAATGTTGACCTTGCGGCGCATCAAGAATCTCCTCACCCCACTGCAAGATGTCGCCGATCATCTCGAAAGCAGCAGCTCGCCGGGACGGGAAATCAGGGAGTGGCTCGACCTGATCCCTTTGCTGCCGTAGCGCCGAAACGCCGCAACGCCCACCCCACAGTCCGGTCGGGGACAGGGGCGGGCGTAGCGTCAGGTCCGTACGCCGTTGTACGGAGCGTCAGTTGGGGCCCGCCGCGAGCAGCGAGCCGGTGGGCCCGCCGCAGGCAACGCGAGCAGCGGGCCGGTGGGGCCGGCCGGCAAGCCGGCCCCCAGGCGGTCAGACCGTCAGCGAACGGTCCGTCGGGCGGATCGGGGCCGGCAGCTCCGACGCACCCGTCAGGAAGCGGTCCACACCGCGGGCGGCGGAGCGGCCCTCGGCGATCGCCCAGACGATCAGCGACTGGCCACGGCCCGCGTCACCGGCCACGAACACACCGGGGACGTTGGTCTCGTAGTCGTCGTTGCGGGCGATGTTGCCGCGCGCGTCGAGCTCCAGGTCGAACTGCGCGACCATGCCGTTCTCGACGTCCGTACCGGTGAAGCCCATGGCGAGCGTCACGAGCTGCGCCGGGATGACGCGCTCGGTACCCGGCTTCTGGGTCAGCTTGCCGTCGATGAACTCGACCTCGATGAGGTGCAGTTCCTGGACATTGCCGTCCTCGTCGCCCGAGAAGTGCGTGGTCGACACGGAGTAGACCCGCTCGCCGCCCTCCTCGTGCGCGGAGGTCACCTTGTACAGCATCGGGAAGGTCGGCCACGGCTGGTGCGGCGCACGGTCCTCGCCCGGCTTGGGCATGATCTCCAGCTGGGTGACGGACGCGGCGCCCTGGCGGTGGGCGGTGCCCACGCAGTCGGCGCCCGTGTCACCGCCGCCGATGACCACGACGTGCTTGCCCTCGGCCGTGATCGGCGGGGCCACGAAGTCGCCCTCGACCACCTTGTTGGCGAGCGGCAGGTACTCCATCGCCTGGTGGATGCCCTTCAACTCCCGCCCGGGGACGGGAAGATCACGGGCGGTGGTGGCACCGGCGGCGATGACCACGGCGTCGTACCGCTTGCGCAGGTCCGTCGCCTTGAGGTCGCGGCCGATCTCGACGCCCGTACGGAAGCGGGTGCCCTCCGCGCGCATCTGCTCGATGCGCCGGTTGATGTGCACCTTCTCCATCTTGAACTCGGGGATGCCGTACCGGAGCAGACCACCGATACGGTCCGCGCGCTCGAACACGGCGACCGTGTGACCGGCCCGCGTCAGCTGCTGCGCGGCCGCGAGGCCCGCGGGACCCGAGCCGACCACTGCGACGGTCTTGCCGGAGAGGCGCTCGGGCGCCTGCGGCTTGACGTCGTTGGCGTCCCAGGCCTTGTCGATGATCGAGACCTCGACGTTCTTGATGGTCACGGCCGGCTGCGAGATACCGAGGACGCAGGCCGACTCGCAGGGGGCCGGGCACAGGCGACCGGTGAACTCGGGGAAGTTGTTCGTCGCGTGGAGACGCTCGGAAGCGGCGGCCCAGTCCTCGCGGTACGCGTAGTCGTTCCACTCGGGGATCAGGTTCCCGAGCGGACAGCCGTTGTGGCAGAACGGGATGCCGCAGTCCATGCAGCGCGAGGCCTGCGTCGAGATGATCGGAAGCAGGGATCCGGGGACGTAGACCTCCTTCCAGTCCTGGACGCGCTCCTCGACCGGGCGGGAGCAGGCGACCTCGCGGCCGTGCTTGAGAAAGCCCTTCGGATCAGCCATTGGTCGCCGCCTCCATCATCTTCTCGGTGATCTCGGACTCGGAGAGTCCGGCTCGCTCGGCGGCGTCCTTGGCGGCGAGCACTGCCTTGTACGTCTGCGGAATGATCTTGGTGAAGCGCTGAGCCGAAGCGTCCCAGTCGACGAGCAGCTTCTCGGCGACGGTGGAGCCGGTTTCCTCCGCGTGGCGGCGCACGACATCGTGCAGCCACTGCTTGTCGGCGTCGGAGAGCTCCTCGACCGCTGCCAGGTTCCCGGCGTTGACGTTGTCGCGGTCCAGGTCGATGACGTACGCGGTGCCGCCGGACATACCGGCCGCGAAATTGCGTCCCGTCTCGCCGAGTACGACCGCCTGGCCACCGGTCATGTACTCGCAACCGTGGTCGCCGACACCCTCGGAGACGACCAGCGCACCGGAGTTACGGACACAGAAGCGCTCTCCCGTACGTCCGCGCAGGAAGATCTCGCCGCCCGTCGCGCCGTACGCGATGGTGTTGCCGGCGATCGTCGAGTACTCGGCAAGGTGGTCGGCCGCGCGGTCCGGGCGGACGATGACGCGGCCGCCGGAAAGACCCTTGCCCACATAGTCGTTGGCGTCGCCCTCGAGGCGCAGCGTCACACCGCGCGGCACGAAGGCGCCGAAGGACTGGCCGGCGGAGCCCGTGAAGGTGATGTCGATCGTGTCGTCCGGCAGACCGGCGCCGCCGAAGCGCTTGGTGACCTCGTGGCCGAGCATCGTGCCGACGGTCCGGTTGATGTTGCGGATCGCGACCTGGGCGCGGACCGGCTGGGCTGCCTCGGCGGAGTCCACGGCGAGGGCGTCGGCGGCGAGCTTGATCAGCTCGTTGTCGAGCGCCTTCTCCAGACCGTGGTCCTGGGAGATCAGCTGGTGGCGGACGGCGCCCTCGGGCAGGTCCGGCACATGGAACAGCGGCTCCAGGTCCAGGCCCTGCGCCTTCCAGTGCTGTACGGCCCGCTCGGTGTCGAGGAGTTCGGCGTGGCCGACGGCCTCCTCGATCGTACGGAAGCCGAGCTCGGCGAGGATCTCGCGGACCTCTTCGGCGATGAACTCGAAGAAGTTGACGATGTACTCGGCCTTGCCGGTGAAGCGCTCGCGCAGGACGGGGTTCTGCGTGGCGATGCCGACCGGGCAGGTGTCCAGGTGGCAGACGCGCATCATGACGCAGCCGGAGACGACGAGCGGCGCGGTCGCGAAACCGAACTCCTCGGCGCCGAGCAGCGCGGCGATGACCACGTCACGGCCGGTCTTGAGCTGGCCGTCCGTCTGGACCACGATGCGGTCGCGCAGACCGTTGAGCAGCAGAGTCTGCTGGGTCTCGGCGAGGCCGAGCTCCCAGGGACCGCCCGCGTGCTTGAGCGAGGTCAGCGGCGAAGCACCCGTACCGCCGTCGTGGCCGGAGATCAGGACCACGTCCGCGTGCGCCTTGGAGACACCCGCGGCGACCGTGCCGACGCCGACCTCGGAGACCAGCTTCACGTGGATGCGGGCCGACGGGTTGGCGTTCTTGAGGTCGTGGATCAGCTGAGCCAGGTCCTCGATGGAGTAGATGTCGTGGTGCGGCGGCGGGGAGATGAGGCCCACGCCCGGCGTCGAGTGACGCGTCTTGGCCACCCACGGGTAGACCTTCGGACCGGGCAGCTGACCGCCCTCACCGGGCTTGGCACCCTGGGCCATCTTGATCTGGATGTCGTCGGCGTTGACGAGGTATTCGCTCGTCACACCGAAGCGGCCGGACGCGACCTGCTTGATCGAAGAACGCCGCGCCGGGTCGTACAGACGCTCCGGGTCCTCGCCGCCCTCACCGGTGTTGGACTTGCCGCCCAACTGGTTCATGGCGATGGCGAGGGTCTCGTGCGCCTCCTTGGAGATGGAGCCGTACGACATGGCGCCGGTCGAGAACCGCCTGACGATCTCGGAGACGGGCTCGACCTCGTCGATGGAGATCGGCTCCCGGCCGCTCTTGAAGCCGAACAGACCGCGCAGCGTCATCAGGCGCTGGGACTGCTCGTCCACACGCGAGGTGTACTGCTTGAAGATGTCGTAGCGGCGGTTGCGCGAGGCGTGCTGCAGCCGGAAGACCGTGTCCGGGTCGAACAGGTGCGGCTCGCCCTCACGGCGCCACTGGTACTCGCCGCCGATCTCCAGGGCGCGGTGCGCCGAGGGGACGCCGGAGGCCGGGTAGGCCTTGGCGTGCCGGGCGGCGACCTCCTTGGCGATGACGTCGATGCCGACGCCGCCGATCTTGGAGGTGGTGCCGTTGAAGTACTTGTCGACAAAGGCCTGTTCGAGACCGACGGCCTCGAAGACCTGCGCGCCGCGGTAGGAGGCGACGGTCGAGATGCCCATCTTGGACATGACCTTGAGGACGCCCTTGCCGAGCGCGTAGATCAGGTTGCGGATGGCCTGCTCGGCCTCGATGCCGGGAAGGAACGTTCCGGCCCGGACGAGGTCCTCGACGGACTCCATCGCCAGATACGGGTTGACCGCAGCCGCTCCGAAGCCGATGAGCAGCGCGACGTGGTGCACCTCGCGGACATCGCCGGCCTCGACGAGCAGACCCACCTGGGTGCGCTGCTTCGTACGGATGAGGTGGTGGTGCACGGCCGCGGTGAGAAGCAGCGACGGGATCGGCGCGTGCTCGGCGTCCGAGTGCCGGTCCGAGAGCACGATCAGGCGGGCGCCGCCCTCGATCGCGGCGTCGGCCTCGGCGCAGATCTCCTCGATACGGGCAGCGAGCGCGTCACCGCCGCCGGAGACCCGGTAGAGACCGGACAGGGTCACGGCCTTCATGCCGGGCATGTCGCCGTCGGCGTTGATGTGGATGAGCTTGGCCAGCTCGTCGTTGTCGATCACCGGGAAGGGCAGCGTGACCGAACGGCAGGACGCGGCCTGCGGGTCGAGCAGGTTGGAGCCCGGGCCGAGCGAGGACAGCAGCGAGGTGACGAGCTCCTCACGGATCGCGTCGAGCGGCGGGTTGGTGACCTGCGCGAACAGCTGGGTGAAGTAGTCGAAGATCAGCCGGGGGCGCTCGGAGAGCGCGGCGATCGGCGAGTCGGTACCCATCGAACCGATCGGCTCGGCACCGGACTTGGCCATCGGCGTGAGCAGGATGCGCAGCTCTTCCTCGGTGTAACCGAAGGTCTGCTGGCGGCGGGTGACCGAGGCGTGGGTGTGCACGATGTGCTCACGCTCGGGCAGGTCCGAGAGCTCGATCTCGCCGGCTTCGAGCCACTCCGCGTACGGGTGCTCGGCGGCGAGCGCCGACTTGATCTCGTCGTCCTCGATGATGCGGTGCTCGGCGGTGTCGACGAGGAACATCCGGCCCGGCTGGAGGCGGCCCTTGCGGACGACCTTCGCGGGGTCGATGTCGAGCACGCCGACCTCGGAGCCGAGCACGACGAGGCCCTCGTCGGTGACCCAGTAGCGGCCGGGGCGCAGACCGTTGCGGTCCAGGACCGCGCCGACCTGGGTGCCGTCGGTGAAGGTGACACAGGCCGGGCCGTCCCAGGGCTCCATCAGCGTGGAGTGGTACTGGTAGAACGCGCGCCGGGCCGGGTCCATGGAGGCGTGGTTCTCCCATGCCTCCGGGATCATCATCAGGACCGAATGGGGCAGCGAACGGCCGCCCAGGTGCAGGAGTTCGAGCACCTCGTCGAAGGACGCGGAGTCCGAGGCGTCGGGCGTACAGATCGGGAAGATCCGCTCCAGCTGCTCGCTGCCGAAGAGATCGGAAGCCAGCTGGGACTCACGCGCCGTCATCCAGTTCCGGTTGCCCTTGACGGTGTTGATCTCACCGTTGTGCGCGACGAAGCGGTACGGGTGGGCGAGCGGCCAGCTCGGGAAGGTGTTCGTCGAGAAGCGCGAGTGGACGAGCGCGAGCGCCGAGGCGAAACGGCGGTCCGACAGGTCCGGGAAGAAGGGCTCGAGCTGGCCGGTGGTCAGCATGCCCTTGTAGACGATGGTGCGCGCGGAGAACGACGGGAAGTACGTCGCGGCCTCCCGCTCGGCACGCTTGCGCAGCGCGAACGCCTTGCGGTCGAGGTCGATGTCCTTGGAGACACCGTCCGCGACGAAGAGCTGACGGAACACCGGCATCGTCGAGCGGGCGGAAGCGCCGAGCAGCTCCGGCGCGACCGGCACCTCACGCCAGCCGAGGACGTTCAGTCCCTCCTCGGCGGCGATGCCCTCGATCTTCACGGCGGTCTCGTCGGCGCCCTCGACCGGAAGGAAGGCGATACCCACGGCGTACGCGCCGGCCTCGGGCAGCTCGAACGCGGTGACCTCACGCAGGAAGGCGTCGGGGACCTGGCACAGGATGCCCGCGCCGTCACCCGAATCGGGCTCGGAGCCGGTGGCACCGCGGTGTTCGAGGTTGCGCAGCACGGTCAACGCCTGCTCCACCAGCTGGTGGCTGGCAACACCGGTCAGGGTGGCCACGAACCCGACACCACAGGCGTCGTGCTCGTTACGGGGGTCGTACATCCCCTGCTGGGCGGGGCGACCGTCCATGGGCGACCAGGCGTCGGAACGCATCGGCTCTCCCGTCGTCGTCGAGGCAAAAGTGCAGGTGCCGAGGGACGACGTTGGCCCTCACGCTTCAATATCTGCGCGAAATTTCGTGCAGGTTACATGATGAGGCGCTTCTCGAAAATCGGATAGCGCATTCCATCATGCGGACACCGCGAGTGACGGTCGTCCCGTCGGGGACAGGACCTTCGCGGGCAGATCAGTGACCGGGGGCCCATGTTTCGCGTGGGCTTCTTTGCCCATGGGTACGTCGGGGCCTCATTGCCCACGGCGCTTACGGCTCATGCCCTGCTGTCATGGGATCGAAACCGCTCGGTAACGACTACTTATGCCAGCCGCTGCATAGACCTGCAAGCCCTTATCCTACGGCCGTTCCGAACAGTGTGCCGAGGGCGTACGTCACACCCGCAGCGGCCCCACCGAGCGCCAGCTGCCGCAGCCCGCTGTACCACCAGCTGCGCGCCGTCACCTTGGCCACCACGGCCCCGCAGGCGAAAAGCCCGACGAGCGCGAGCAGCACGGCCGGCCACATCGCGGACGCACCGAGCAGATACGGCAGTACGGGGAGCAGCGCCCCGAGCGCGAAGGAACCGAAGGAGGAGACGGCCGCCACGGCCGGCGAGGGCAGATCGTCCGGGTCGATGCCCAGCTCCTCGCGCGCGTGGATCTCCAGGGCCTGCTCGGGGTCGCGCGAGAGCTGCCGCGCCACCTCGCGGGCGAGGTCGGGCTCGACACCGCGCGAGACGTACAGCTCGGCGAGCTCCTGCTCCTCGCACTCCGGGTGCTTGCGCAACTCCCGGCGCTCGACGTCGAGTTCCGCCTGGACGAGCTCGCGCTGGGAGGCGACGGAGGTGTACTCGCCGGCGGCCATGGAGAACGCACCGGCCGCGAGACCCGCCAGCCCGGTGATCACGATGGTCTGCTGCGACACGGACCCGCCGGCCACACCGGTCATCAGCGCGAGGTTGGACACGAGTCCGTCCATCGCGCCGAACACGGCAGGCCGCAGCCAGCCGCCGTTCACATCGCGGTGCGTGTGGTTGTCGCGGTGCGCCTCGTGCAGTGGTGCTTCGGTCTCGATGATCGCCATGGTTCAGGCCCCCTGCCTTCTCGCCGTACGACCTCGAAAGTACGCGCGAAAAATCGCCCCTGCCAGCAAGGAAGGCCATACTTACTTAGTCTAACGAGTGGTTAGGCAGGCCTGCCTGACCACTCGTTCCGGCTGGCGAATCCAGCCCCTCCCCAGGCGAAGGGGTGACGTCGACGTAACACAGGTACCGACCGGACACGAACCGTGGAACGGATATCCCACGCATCCGCGGACGGAAGGTCCAGCCCATGGCGTCGCCGATTGCATACGTTCCACCGGAACCCACCGCGGCGCCGACCGCGGCCCAGACCCTGCGCGCCCGAGCAAGGGGCGCGCTCCTCGGCCTCGCCGTCGGCGACGCCCTCGGCGCCCCCGCCGAGAACCTCAAGCCCTCCGAGATCCGCGCCCGCTGGGGCCGTATCGAAGGCTTCGTCGTCGACGACCCGGCCGGCACCGACGACACCGAGTACGCGATCTTCTCCGGTCTCCTGCTCGCCCGCTACGGCTCGGGCCTCACCACCGCGCGCGCCGAGACCGCCTGGCACCAGTGGATCGCCGACCTCGACGAGGGCCCGTTCAAGGGGGCCGGGTTCAGCGAGCGCGGCACCCTCGAGAACCTCCGCCGCGGCCTCGCCGCCCCCGTCACCGCCCAGCACCGGCACGCCTGGAGCGACGGGCTCGCGATGCGGGCCGCGCCCTTCGGGGTGTACGCGGTAGGCAACCCCGCCGAGGCCGCGCGCCTCGTCGCGATCGACGGCTCGGTGAGCCACGAGGGCGAGGGCATCTACGGCGGCCAGGCCGTCGCCGCGGGGGTCGCGGCCGCGATGGGCGGAGCGGGCGCGGCCTCGGTGATCGGCGCCGCGCTCTCCGTCATCCCCATGGACTCGTGGACGGCACGTTCGCTGCGCCGCGCGGTGATCGCCGCCCCCGCCGGGGAGCGCGCGGTCCGCAGCGCGGTCGTCATCGGCGGCTACCCGTGGACCGATCTCGCGCCCGAGGCGGTGGGTCTGGCCTTCGGCGCGTTCGCCGCCGCGCGCGGTGAGTTCCGCGAAGCGGTCCTGATGGCGGTCAACATGGGCCGCGACGCCGATACGACGGCCGCGCTCGCCGGCGCCCTCGCCGGGGCGCTGCAGGGCGAGGCGGCCATCCCCGAACCGTGGGCGCAGGCGATCGGCCCGGTCCGCGGCAGTTGTCTGCCCTCCATGGCAGGCCATCACGTCCTGGACGTCGCCGATCTGCTCACCCCGGACGACGAGGAGACGACGTCATGACGCCGCACGAGGCCGAGGGCGGGCCCGGCCGCTCCCGAATCGAAGGGCTGCTCCTCGGAATCGCCGCGGGAGACGCCGCCGGCTGGCCCGCCGCCCGGCACCGCGCCGCCCGGATGCCCGAGTGGACCCGCCGGCTCACGCGGGAGCTCGACACGTTCGCCGAGCAGAACGCCACCACCACGCTTCCCGTGCCCATCGCCCTCAACCAGCCGCCCGAGCCCCTGCGCCTCGGACCGTCCGACGACGCCGAGTGGGCGGCGTTCACGGCGGTCTCGCTGCTCAAGTCGGCCGCCGCGGGTGAGCCCGCACTGCGTGTACGGGCCGCCGTGGACCACACCTGGCAGACCCTCGCGGCCCAGATCGCCGAGGCCGAACAGCGCGCTCCCGAGGTCGAGTCCGCGGTCGTACCGCTGCGGGCCCGTATCTCCGTACGCGCGGGTCTTGGCAATCTCGCGGGCGGTCTGCGGCCGCCCGCGACCGGCCACGACAATCCGCACTACTTCGACGACGCGGCCTGTGTACGCGGCTGCGTGCTCGCCCTGCTGCACCCCGGCGACCCCCAACGGGCCGCGGAGCTGGCCGAGTTCGACGCCCGCTACACCCAGGACGGCGACGGCGTGCACGGCGCCCGCGCCATGGCCGCGGCGAGCGCCGCCCTGCTCGGCGGCTGGGACATCGACGCGGCCGTGGACGCGGCGCTCGAGCAGCTCCCGGACGCAACGGAGATCGGCCGCAACGCCCAGCACGCCGTGAAGCTGGCCCGAGACCCCGTCTACGCAGCCGACGCCTTCGCCCTCGTACCGGTCCTGGAGCACCAGATCGTCGACCACGTCTACAGCTACGGCATCGCGGCCGCCGAAACCGTGCCGGTCGCCCTCGCCCTGACCACCGCGTCCCGCGGATCCCTGGCGCGCGCCGTGCCCGCCGCCGCCTGCCTCTCCCGCGTCGCCGACTCGGCGCCGGCGCTCGCGGGCGCGCTCGCGGGCGCGTACGAGGGGGCCCCGGGCGTGCCCGAGTCCTGGCGCGCGGCCTGCCGCACCCTTTCGGGCTGCGCGCTGCCCCGGCTCGCGGGCACCGATCTGGTGGAACTCGCGGCGGAACTCGCCGAACTCCTCGCACCAGACCGGGAACTGGCCACCACGGGTGGACAATTCACGCATGACAGACAGGAAAGGCGCATCTGACGCAGGCGGTCTTCCCCTGGACGACCGCATCAGCCGCGCCCTGACCGGCGCCGCGGTCGGCGACGCACTCGGCGGACCGGTCGAGGGCTACAGCCCCGAGCAGATCCTGGAGCGCCACGGCGGCCGGGTGCACGGCATCGTCGGCCCCTGGTTCGAGGACTGGCGCACCGCACGGCCGATCGCCCCGTACCACAAGGGCGACGGCCACATCACGGACGACACCTTGCTGACGCACGCGCTGATCAGGGTGTACGAGAAGGTACGGGACCACCTCGACGCGTACGCCGCGGCCGAGCACCTGGTGCCCGAGCTGACCGCCGAGCCGCACTGGATCCCGGAGCTGGAGACGGAGGCGATCCTGCTCCAGCGGGTCTTCCTCGCCGAGAAGTGGCTGGTCGCCCGCCTCCACTACGGCCATGTGGACCCGCGCGAGGCGGGCTCGGGCAACATCGTCAACTGCGGCGCGGCGATGTACATGGCGCCGGTCGGCCTGGTCAACGCGGGGAATCCCGCCGGGGCTTACGCCGAGGCCCTGGACATCGCGGGCGCGCACCAGTCCTCGTACGGCCGTGAGGCTGCGGGCGTCTTCGCGGCAGGCGTGGCCGCGGCCTGCACTCCGGGCGCGACGCCCTCCTCCGTCGTGGAGACCTGTCTGTCCCTGGCGAAGGACGGCACCCGGTCGGCCATCGAGGCGGTGTGCGAAGTGGCAGCGCGCCATGGCGACTTCGAATCGGCCCTCGTCCCGCTCCGCGAGGCGATCACTCCGTTCGACACGGTCGGCCCCGACTACCGTGCGCCGGGCCTGGGCGCCCGTCGCCCTTCCCGTCTGCACGCGATCGAGGAGCTGCCCATCGCCCTCGGAATGCTCCTGGTCGGCGCGGGCGACTACCGGCACACCGTCCTCGGCTCCGTCAACTACGGCCGCGACTGCGACTCGATCGCGACGATGAGCGGGGCGATCGCGGGCGCGCTGGGCGCGGAGGTGCCGACGGAGTGGGCGAAGCCGGTGGCGGAGTCGAGCCGTATCGACTTGTCGGCACCGGCGGTGTCGCTGGCGCGGGTGGCACGGGAGATCTTCGAGCGGGACACGGAACGCCGGCGCGCCCACGAGGCGATGTTCACGTCGCTGTTGGACCGGGCGTGACCGGGCTCGACGTGACGGGGCTCGCCATGAAGGAGCCCACGCCGACCGCGCCCGAAAGCGCGCCGCCGCTGCGCCTCACCTGGGTCCAGCCGGAGGACCTGATCGGCCACGAGCTGCGGCAGCTCGCCCTGGAGGGCCACGACGCGTCCGCCCTCGAACGCAGATGGCTGGCAGCGGGCGGCCACCTGGCCCCGGAACGGGCAGGCGCATCCCCGGCACCCGCCGCCCCGGGGCTGCGCCGTCTCGCGTCGCAACTCCTGGACGAGGCCGCCGGCCTCTCGGAGACCCACTCAGCCCCGCCGGCGTTTGAGGCGATCCGAACGAAGTTCGGATGCGGGGGCCCGGGGGCGAAGCCCCCGGTTCCGGGAAGGGGCGGGGTGGGGAAAAAGATCCCGCCCACCCACCTGCACGCCGTACACGCCGCCTGGCTCGGCCGAGCAGCCGGCTGCCTCCTGGGCAAACCCGTGGAGAAGCTCCCCCTGCAAGGCATCCGCCAACTCGCCCAAGCCGCAGGCAACTGGCCGATCACCACATGGTTCACGGAACGCGGCGTCCCCGGGGACCTCAGAGCCACGTACCCCTGGAACAAACGCAGCGCTCCCACCAGCCTCGCCGAGAACATCGACGGCATGCCCGAGGACGACGACCTCAACTACCCCCTCCTGGGCCTCCTCCTGCTCCAGCGCCACGGCCGGCACTTCACCACCACCGACGTGGCCAAGCTGTGGCTCGACGAACTCCCCGCCGGCCGTACCTTCACCGCCGAACGGGTCGCCTACCGCAACCTCCTCGACGGCATCGAACCCCCGGGCACCGCACGGCACCGCAACCCGTTCCGCGAGTGGATCGGCGCGCTGATCCGCGCCGACGTCCACGGCTGGACCAACCCGGGCAGGCCCGAAGCAGCCGCCGAACAGGCCCGCCGCGACGCCGAGCTCACCCACACCGGCAACGGCGTGCACGGCGCCGAGTTCATCGCGGCCGTGATCGCCGAAGCGGCCACCGGCGCCGACGTCCACCGCTCCATCGAGGCCGGCCTCACCGTCGTACCGCCGCGGTCGCACCTGCACCGGGCGATCACCCACGCCCGCGAACTGGCGCGCACCACAACGGACTTCGACGCGGTCGTCGACGAACTCCACCACGTCCACGCGGCCCACCACTGGGTCCATGTCATCCCCAACGCGGCCGCGATCACCGCCGCCCTCACGCACGCCGACGGGGACTTCACGCACTCCATCACCCGCGCCGTATCGGCCGGCTGGGACACCGACTCCAACGGCGCCACGGCCGGCTCGATCGCGGGACTCATCGCCGGACACCCCGACCGGCTCCCCGCGCAGTGGACCGAGCCGTTGCGCAACCATCTCTCCACCACCGTCGCCGACTTCCACGGCATCGGCTTCGACACCCTCGCCCAGCTCACCTTCCGGGAGGCCGAACGCCCATGAGAGCTACCCCGCGCATCGCCGTACTCGGCTCCACGAACATGGACCTCGTCGCCTACGTGGCGAAGGCACCGGACCGCGGAGAGACCGTCACCGGACGTGAGTTCCACACGATCCCCGGCGGCAAGGGCGCCAACCAGGCGATCGCCGCGGCCCGCGCGGGCGGCGACGTCACGATGATCGGGGCGGTCGGCGCCGACGACTTCGGGGTACGGCTGCGCGGTGCGCTCGGCGAGTCCGGCGTGGACACCGGACGGCTGCGTACGGTCGAGGGCGCGAGCGGCACGGCGCACATCGTGGTCGACGACGAGGGCGGCAACGCGATCGTGGTCGTCCCCGGCGCCAACGCCACCGTCACCCATCTCGCCCCCGGCGACGCGGAGGCCATCGAGGCGACGGGCACGCTCCTGCTCCAGCTGGAGATCCCCCTCGAAGGCGTGCTCACCGGTGCACAGACCGCTCGCGCCCGTGGCGTACGCACGATCCTGACCCCGGCGCCCGCGCAGCCGCTGCCGCCGGAACTCCTCGCCGCCACCGACCTGTTGGTGCCCAACGAGCACGAGGCCGCCGCGCTCACCGGTCGCACCGACCCGTACGAGGCCGCCGAGGCCCTCCTCGAACAGGTCCCGGAGCTGATCATCACGCTCGGCTCGGCGGGCAGCCTGTACGCGGACCGCTCCGGCACCCGGCTCACCGTGCCCGCACCCCAGGTCAAGGCCGTGGACACGACGGCCGCCGGCGACACCTTCGTGGGTGCGCTCGCGGTGGCGCTCGGCGAGGGGCGCGCGATGCCGGACGCGCTGGCCTGGGCCTCGGCGGCGGCCGCGCTGTCGGTCCAGCGCCCGGGCGCCTCGGCCTCGATGCCGGCCCGCGCGGACATCGACGCCGCCGTACGACCGTAAGAACCCCCACCGCTAAAGGACCCCATGGCATCCCCTCCTCCTCCCCCGCTCGCCGGTCTGCGCGTCCTGGACCTGGCCACCCTGTTCGCAGGACCGCTCGCCGCCACGATGCTCGGTGACTTCGGCGCCGAGGTGATCAAGGTGGAGCACCCCCGCAGGCCCGACCCGTCGCGCGGTCACGGGCCCTCGAAGGAGGGGGTCGGCCTGTGGTGGAAACTCCTCGGCCGCAACAAGCGGACGATCACCCTCGATCTCTCGACGAAGGGCGGCCGCGAGACCCTGCTCAGGCTCGCCGCGACCGCCGACGTGATCATCGAGAACTTCCGCCCTGGCACGCTCGAGAAGTGGGGCCTCGGATACGAGGAGTTGAGCGCCGCGAACCCGCGGCTCGTGCTGGCCAGGGTCACGGGCTTCGGCCAGTTCGGACCGTATGCGCACCGTCCCGGCTTCGGGACGCTCGCCGAGGCGATGAGCGGTTTCGCGGCGATCACCGGGGAGCCCGAAGGGCCGCCCACGCTGCCGCCGTTCGGGCTCGCGGACTCCATCGCGGGCCTCGCGACGGCGTACGCGGTGATGACGGCCCTTGCCGGGCGGCAGCGCACGGGCCGCGGTCAGGTGGTGGACATGGCGATCATCGAGCCGATCCTGACGGTCCTGGGCCCACAGCCCCTCTGGTACGACCAGCTGGGCTTCGTCCAGCCGCGTACCGGCAACCGCTCCACGAACAACGCCCCGCGCAACACCTACCGCACGGTGGACGGCAGTTGGGTCGCGGTGTCGACCTCCGCGCAGTCCATCGCGGAGCGCGTGATGCACCTGGTCGGCCGTCCGGAGCTGATCGCCGAACCGTGGTTCGCCTCGGGCGCGGACCGCGCCGCCCACGCCGACGTGCTCGACGAGGCGGTCGGCTCGTGGATCGCCACGCGTACCCGCTCCGAGGTGATCGCCGCCTTCGAGCAGGCGCAGGCCGCGGTGGCGCCGATCCAGGACGTACGGGATGTGATGGCGGACCCGCAGTACGCGGCCCTCGACACCGTCACCACCGTCGACGATCCCGAACTCGGTCCGCTGCGCATGCAGAACGTCCTGTTCCGCCTCTCGGAGACCCCGGGCGCCATCCAGTGGGCGGGCCGCCCGCACGGTGCGGACACGGACGAGGTGCTCGGTGAACTCGGCCTGTCCGCGGGCGAGATCGACGAGCTGCGCACGGAGGGCGCCGTATGACTGCGAAGACCGGGAAGATCCCGCTGACGTGGCTGTACGTGCCGGGGGACCGGCCCGAACGCGTCGCGAAGGCCCTCGTGGCCGGAGCGGACGTGGTGATCGTGGACCTGGAGGACGCGGTCGCGGCGGACCGCAAGAGCTTTGCGCGGGCGGCGACCTCGGAGCTGCTCTCGGACCGCCATCACGTCCCGGTCCATGTCCGGGTCAACGCCCTCGACGGCCCGCTGGCCCGGCTCGACATCGAGGCGCTCGCGGACCGCCCCGGCCTCGCCTGCCTGCGCCTGCCGAAGGTGACCGCCCCGTCCCAGATCACCCGCGTCGCCGAACTGGCCGACTCTCCCCCGCTGTTCGCACTCCTCGAATCGGCCCTCGGCATCGAGTCGGCGTACGCGATCGCGACGGCCCACCCGTCCCTGACCGGTCTCTCCCTCGGCGAGAGCGATCTGCGGGCGGATCTGGGGATCGCCGCGGACACGGGCCTGGACTGGGCCCGCTCGCGTGTGGTGTGCGCGGCCCGTGCGGCGAGCCTGGCGCCGCCGCCCCAGTCCGTGCACACCGACCTCTACGACCTGAACGGACTCGCGGCGTCCTGCGCACGCGGCCGAGCCCTGGGTTTCCTCGGCCGGGCGGCCATCCATCCCAGCCAGCTCCCGGTGATCGAGCGGGCGTATCTGCCCACCGCGGAGGAGATCGCGGCCGCGCAGGACATCACCGAGGCGGCGGCCACCGACGCGGGCGCGCTGGCCCTGCCGGACGGCCGGTTCGTGGACGCGGCCGTGGTGGCGGGCGCCCGCCGCACGCTGGCCCTGGCCGCACGCCGCCCGCTCGCCTAGGGCCTCGTCCGCTC
>NZ_JBEPEW010000075.1:0-40201 GCF_040300965.1 Streptomyces mesophilus
TGGGGCGCCCACCCCGGGGTCGGCCGGCCGCGCTCCACGTCGGCCGCCCTGTGGCGGACATCCGGGTTGTCGGGCGCTCGGGCGACCCCGAGCGCACGGTCGAGCCGGGGCTGCAGATGCGGTGGGCAGATACGCGAGCAGTGCCGCACAGACCCGGCGGCGGCCGAAGGAGTACACGGCGGGCTCGACGAACCAGCGGCAGAAGCTGGGGTCGGGGTCGTGGACGGACGCGGCCATCAGCGGGGCGAAGAACTCCTCGGGGAGCGTGGGGCGTTCGAGCAGCGGCTCACGGACCGCGGCGGCGAGTGCGCGCGCCCGCCGCGGCTCCGGCGCGGACGCCGCACTCCCCCACCTCGACTGCGCCAACGCCGACGACTCCTCCAGCCCGAGGAGCCGCACCACTTCCCTCGCGCACGAGAGGAAGGACGGTGCTTCGGCGCGAGGTTCCCCGTCATCGGCCATGGCGGCATTCTGACCTCACCACACAGCGGCGTACAGCGTCCGGCCGCCCCTATGCCACCCGCACCGACTGCAGCCGCTGCACCCCCCGCGCCGTCCCCGTGACGCCCGAGAGGAAGCCCTCGGCTCGCGGGGACGCGGTTGCCGTGAGCCAGGAGCGGTCGATGTCGCACACCGCGACCTCGACGCCGGTGCCCGCGAGGGCCAGCGGCAGAGTGTGGACGACCGTGGAGGGGAAGCTGAGGATGCGGTGGCCGATGGGGCCTCTGCGGGCGATGAGTTCCAAGGGGAGGTCCGGGCGGACGATCTCCAGGCCGGTCTCCACGGCGAGGTGGTGGAGTTTGGGGGTGGATTCGCGGCGGTGGGCGAAGTAGCGGGTCGCACCGTGGGCCTTGGCCAGCGCGCGGACCGCTTCCAGGTAGTGGTCGGGGTCCACGACACCCGTCTCCACGAGTGAAGTGCCCACCAGATCCGCGCCCTTGGTGATGCGGGGCGGGCCGAAGCGGGTGCGGGTCCAGGTGAAGTCGTTCTCCGTGACGGAGACACCCTCCGGGGCGTTCACCGGCATGGAGGAGAAGACCGAGACCGTACGGCAGGTGCGCGGCGTGAGCCGGCGGCGCGCGGCCGCCGAGAACGGGGCGAACACGAGGTCTCGCGGGCCGGGCCGGCCACCGCGCCGGTGCCAGCGCACCAGGCGTTCACCGCCGGCGAGTTGGGCGATGAACTCCATCGTGGCGGTGCCGTCGTCGACGACCACGATGTCGCGGGCCCGGCTCAGCGTGAGCAGCAGCTGTACGTAGCGGCTGAACGGGTCGCCGATCACCACGCGCGCCGCCCTGCGCAGCAGCCGGCTGAGTCCCCCGATCGTGTGCAGGGGCGCGAGCACCCCCTCGCGGGCCTCCTCCCAGCGGACGGTATGGCCTTCCTCGCGGGCGAGTTCGGCCATCCGGCGCAGCTGGCCGCGGGTCATCGGATCCGTCGGGGACAGGACGACGATCGTCGCCGTCCCGCCGCCGGCCCCGTGCGCCCACTCCAGGACGTTGAGCAGTTGCACGGGGCTCTCGACGAAAGCCAGCGTCGGGGCCGCCGCACCCGCCGACGGGGCGGCGGATGCGGCGGGCCCGTGTGCGGACGTCATGACGTCACCCTCGGAAGGGGCCGTCAGACCGCGACCGGCTCGCGGTCACCGGCGTCGGCGACGACGCCCTGGACACGGCGCAGCTTCTTCATCGGGCCGAGCTCCGACTCGTACACCTTCTTGACGCCGTCACCGAGCGAGGCCTCGATGGTGCGGATGTCGCGCACCAGGCGGGTCAGGCCCTGCGGCTCGACGGACGCGGCCTGGTCCGAGCCCCACATGGCGCGGTCGAGGGTGATGTGGCGCTCGACGAAGGTGGCGCCGAGTGCGACGGCGGCGAGCGTGGTCTGCAGGCCGGTCTCGTGGCCGGAGTAGCCGATCGGCACGTTCGGGTACTCGGCCTGCAGCGTGTTGATCACGCGCAGGTTGAGCTCCTCGGCCTTCGCCGGGTACGTCGAAGTGGCGTGGCACAGAAGGATGTTGTCCGAGCCGAGCACCTCGACCGCGTGGCGGATCTGACGCGGGGTGGACATACCCGTGGAGAGGATGATCGTGCGGCCGGTCGCGCGCAGGGCGCGGAGCAGCTCGTCGTCGGTCAGGGAGGCGGAGGCCACCTTGTGGGCGGGCAGGTCGAACTTCTCCAGGAAGGCGACGGCCTCGGTGTCCCACGGGGAGGCGAACCAGTCGATGCCGCGCTTCTTGCAGTGCTCGTCGATGGCCCGGTAGGCGGTCTCGTCGAACTCCACGCGGTGGCGGTAGTCGATGTAGGTCATCCGGCCCCAGGGGGTGTCGCGCTCGATGTCCCACTGGTCGCGCGGGGTGCAGATCTCAGGGGTGCGCTTCTGGAACTTGACCGCGTCGCAGCCGGCGTCGGCCGCTGCGTCGATCAGCGCGAAGGCGTTCTCGAGGTCGCCGTTGTGGTTGATGCCGATCTCGCCGGTGACATAGACGGGGCGGCCGGGGCCCGCGGTCTTCTTGCCGAGGGTGCGCAGACGGGAGGTGGAGGTCATGGCAGGTGGTTCCTTACGTGGGGAAATGACGCTGGGGGGAGGAGAGTTCAGAGGGAACTCAGGAGGGTTCAGAGGGAGGGGCCGAGCATCCACGTCGCGATCTCCCGGATCGCGCCGTCGCCCCCGTCCTGGGTGGTGATGGCGCGCGCGGCGCCGCGTACGACGTCGTGGGCGCTCGCGACCGCCACGGGCCAGCCGACGAGGCCGAAGCACGGGAGGTCGTTGACGTCGTTGCCGACATAGAGCACGCGCTCGGGCGCGACGCCCTGTTCCTCGCACCACTGCTTGAGGGCGAGGTCCTTGCGGTCGATGCCGTGCAGCACGGGGAGTTTGAGCTTCCGGGCGCGGGCGGTGACCACCGGGTTCTGTTCCGTGGAGAGGATCAGCATCTTCAGGCCGCTGTCGCGCAGCGCCGCGATGCCGAGTCCGTCGCCGCGGTGCACGGTGACGAACTCCTTTCCCTCCGCGTCGATCAGCACCCGGTCGTCGGTCTGGGTGCCGTCGAAGTCGAGGACGATCGCGTCCACGTCGTCGCGGCCCGGAAGGGCGCCGGTCCGTTCGGCGTCGAGGAGCGGGGCCAGCGCGCGGGCGCGGGCGAGGTCGTGCGGGTCGTCGATCTCCAGGACCCGGGCGGGGTCGGTGCGCACGAGCTCCGTACGGCCGAAGAAGCGGTGGCCCGCCTCGCGGAAGCCGGACACGGTCATCGCGTATACCGCGCCGGTCTCCAGGAGGTCCTGCGGGCGGTCCTGGCGGCGGGGCCGGAAGGACTTGTCGTGGTTGACGCCGTAGCCGCCCGAGGTGGTGGCCGGGGCGACGACCGTGGTGGTACCGCCCTGGGCGGCCACCCGCTGCTCGCCGGCCACGGGCGGCTCGTCGCTCGCGTCCCGCCAGACGAAGCCGTGGAACGGCGCGACGGTCAGCGCGGTGTCGGCGCCCTCGTCGATGACCGCGGCGGCCACCTTGTCCACGTCCTCGCGGACCAGGAACGGGCTGGTGCACTGCACGAGCAGCACCACGTCCACGGCCGCGCCGTGCAGCGCCTCATGGGCGTCCAGGGCGTGCAGGACGGCGGCCTCGGAGGTCGCGGTGTCACCGGCGATCGCCGCCGGGCGGAGCACCACCTCGGCGCCGGCGCCACGGGCCGCGGCGGCGATGGCGTCGTCGTCGGTGGAGACGACGACATCCGTCACATGGCGCGAGGTCAGACACTCGCGCACGGCGCGGGCGACGAGCGGTACGCCGCCGACGGGGCTGAGGTTCTTGGCGGGTACGCCCTTGGATCCGCCGCGCGCGGGGATCACGGCGAGCACCCTGCGTACCGGGCTGGTCGTCATGGACTGATCTCCTTCAGGAGCAACGGAGTTGGTCACGGCAGCGGGGCCGGTCACGGCAGCGAAGGCGGTCAGAGCGGAGGCGGTCACAGCTCCCCCATCCGCCGGATCACCGGCGCGACGCGCTGGACGCCGTGCCGGTAGGCGCCGCGCGCGGCCTGCCGCACGATCTGGCGCACGGGTCCCGGCTCCTTGGCCGCGGCCTGCGCGCCCGGCAGCGGCCGGCCGTCGGGCGCGAGGTGGTGGCGGGCGAGGATGCCGGGCAGATAGCCGGGTGCGGTGGTGAGCGTGTAGTACGGCGTGAGCGGCGGCAGTTGGGGCTTCGCGGCCAGTTCGGCGAGGCGGGCGCGAGCCTGGTCGAAGGCGGTCCCGTACGCGCCGTCGGCGGCCACACCCTGGCGGGCGAGCCACCGTTCGTCGGGCACGGGGACATACCCCTCGTCGAGCTCGGTCCAGGAGGCGAGGCAGCCGGAGCCGGTGAAGTGGTGGTTGCCGAGCGCCTCGCGCACCCCGAGGTCGGTGAGGACCGCGGTGGGGATGCGCCGGTGCAGCGCTTCGAGCGCGGCGGTGGAGCTGACGGTCACGAGCAGATCGGTGCGGTCGAGGACCTCGCCCATGTGCCCGTACACGAGACGGCAGTTGGCGGGCAGCCCTTCCTTCTGAGCGAGCTTCTGGTACGGGAGTTCCTCGATGTGCGTGGTGTGCTCGCCCGGCTTGGAGCGGAGCTTGATCAGCACCTCGCGCTCCGGGTGGAGCTTCGCGTGCCGGATCATCCGCTTCAGGAGGTACGTACGGTCCGCGCGGCTCTCCGGTACGGAGGGCTGGGCTGCGAAGCACACCGTGTACGGGTCGTTCGGCGCCGCGTAGGGCGCCCCGCCCAGGAACGGCAGCGCGCACTCGGTGACCGCGCCGGCGTCCGCGCCCACGCCCTCGTACACGGCGCGGAAACGCTCCGCGTCCTGGCGGGAGTTGGCGAGCACCACATCGGCGCCGTGCCGCAGGAGCAGTCCGTCGGCGAGCTTCTCGTAGACGACACCGACGTAACCGGTGACGACGACGGGGCGCTCGGGCCGGTCCGCCCACACCTGCGCGAGCCCGTGCAGCATGGCCTGGACGGCGCCGCCGACGAGGGCGAGGACGATCACGTCGTACCGCTCGCGCGCCCGCTCCATCTCCCCCAGGAACTCGACACCCGTGACCTCGCGCAGGGCATCCGCCCGCACGCCCACTTCACTCAGCTGACGCGCGGTGGGGGTCGCACGCCCGCGCAGCAGGTAACCGTCGAGCCGAATGTCCGTTTCGTTACCCTTGCCGGCCGCTACGATGCGCTGAGCGGTAAGGGCACCCCATTTCCAGCGGGTGTCGGAATCGGCGAGTACGGCAACTCGCTGCGTCTGCTTCTTGCTTGGCACGTCACAGACGCTAGGAAGTCATTCGGGACTCGGGCCGAATCGAAAAACAACAGCGGGTTAACAGCGCGCCGCCGAATGGCGAATCAGCCCAGGTCGAGGGCGGGTTCACATGATTGCCACGCTTCGTTCATCCCCCATTTCCGTCCGGGCCAGGCCTCATGAGATCCGGACACCTAATGTCCCCCGGGTGGTTAAGTTCTCCGTCATCGTGCCGTTCTACAACGTCCAGCAATACGCGCCAGAGACCCTCAGAAGCCTGTCTGCGAACGCGCGTTCCGATTTTGAATTCATTCTCGTGGACGACTGTTCCAGAGATGGAACACCCGAGCTATTGGAGCGTGCGGCCAAGGAGATCCCCGGTGTCGTCCATATCCGGCACGAACAGAACGGGGGTCTGGCCACCGCGCGCAACACCGGTCTCGACGCGGCACGCGGCGAGTATCTGACCTTCCTGGACGGCGACGACTGGGTGGCCCCCGGCTACTTCGCGCAACTCGTCGACGCCATGGACCACCTCGGCTGCGACTTCGTGCGCACCGACCACGTCCAGTTCACCGGCCGCAACCGCACCATCCACCGTGTCCCGCACGGACTGCGGGACGTCGTGATGCCCTCGCGCGAGGTCATCCTGCCCGCGCACCGCTCGACCTCCGTCGACTACGCGTACGCCTGGGCGGGGATCTACCACCGCCGGCTGCTCGACAAGGGCGTCCTGCACTTCATGGACGGGCTGCGCACCGCCGAGGACCGGCCGTGGATCTGGAAGCTGCACCGCGAGGCCGAGTCCTTCGCGGTGACGGGTCTGCTCGGGGTGTTCTACCGGCGCGGGGTCTCCAACTCCCTGACGCAGATCGGCGATGTGCGCCAGCTCGACTTCATCCGTTCCTTCGACCGTGTCCTCGCGGACACCGCCGAGGACCCCGAGGCCGACAGGTTTCTGCCCAAGGCCGTCCGTACGTACTGCGCGATCATCGCCCATCACCTGGGCACCATCGACAAGTTCGAGCCCCAGGTGGCGAAGCGGCTGCGGACGCTCGCGGCCGCGGCGCTCAAGCGGATGCCGCAGGATCTGCTCACCGACGTGCTCGACTCCATGGACCACGAGCGGTCCACTCAACTTCGCCGGCTGCGCAGGCGGCCGGTGCCCGCCGGGGAGGCAGCCTGATGCCACAGAAGCCGTTGGCTGTACGGGAGTTCAGAACCACGCAGCTCTTCTGCGCCTCCACGCTGTACGGGGCCGCGACCCTGGCCGCGGCGCTCGACGCGGACTGCTTCGACGCGGCCGACCGGCGGGTGCTCGTCGTCTTCAACAACACGATGACGCCCGAGACCTCGACCCCGCTCGACGAGATGCCGGGCTTCGAGCTCCTGCGCACACGGTTCGACGCGGTGGTCTCGTACAACGAGGCGATCCGGCCCTTCCACCCGGGCGACTGGTCGCCACGCCCGGACGATGTGCCGCTGTGGGAGCGGTACTTCCGGATGCTGTGGCAGCTGGGCGACGACCGCATAGAGCTCGCCGTCGAGTCGCTCCAGGTCAACCCGGCGCTCGCCTTCTGCCAGATCTTCCACGGCGCGCCCGTCCATGTGTACGCGGACGGCCTGATGTCGTACGGCCCCACGCGCAACAAGCTGGACCCGCTGACCGGGACCCGGGTGCGGCGGCTGCTGCATCTGGATCTGGTGGCCGGGCTCAAGCCGATGCTCCTGAGCGAGTTCGAGGTCGAGCCGGAGATCATCCCGTCCGAGGCCTTCCAGAAGGTCCTCTCCGAACTGGGCTCCGCACAGGACGACTTGGACCTCCCCGCGGGAAATCCCGCGCTGCTGCTCGGCCAGTACCTCTCGGCGCTGAAGATCCTCTCCGCCGAGGAGGAGGAGAAGCTGCACGTCCAGATGGTCAAGGGCGCGTACGACTTGGGGCACCGGCGGATCGTGTTCAAGCCGCATCCCTCCGCTCCCGAACGGCAGGTGCAGCTCCTCGAGGCCGAGGCGGAGAAGATCGGTGTCGAACTGACCGTCCTCGACACCCCCGTACTCGCCGAGGTGGTCTATCAGCGGATGCAGCCCGCCCTGGTGGTCGGCTGCTTCTCGACCGCGCTGCTCACCGCGAGCGCCCTGTACGGGATCCCGGTCGCGCGGGTGGGCACCGAGCGGCTGCTCGACCGGCTCGCCCCGTTCCAGAACAGCAACCGCATCCCGCTGTCCATCGTGCACGCTCTGCTTCCGGACGTGACGGACGTGACGGACGCAGCCGGGGCCGAGGCGCAGAAGCTCGACACCGAGCAGCTCTCCACGCTCCTGACCGCGATCGGGTTCGCCATGCAGCCGCAGATCTACCCGCAGCTGCGGCCCGCCGCCGAGGCGTATCTGTCCGGGCACCTCGACGACGAGACCTGGAAGTACTTCAAGCGCAAGCGGCTCACCTCGCTCGGTCTGCCGGGCGGTCTGCCGTCCAAGCTGAGCTCGCTCTCCCGCAATCCCACCGCGCGGCGGGTGGTGCGCCAGGCACGGCGGCTGCGGCGGGCGATGTCGAAGTAGCCAGTCCTGCGTACGCGAAGGGGGCGGAGCCACCGGCTCCGCCCCCTTTCGTACGTGTCAGCCGCCGAAGACCGTCCGCAGTTCGGCCGCGTTCGCCTCGGTGACCTTCCACAGCTCCTGCTGGCGCCCGTGCACATCGGCGACGCTCGCCGCATGGTCGCCGAGCAGGGCGCCCGCCGTCTCCAGGAGCCGGGCCGCGAGATCGCGGTCGTGTACGGAGACACCCCACTCGGGCCGTTCGATGTCGTGCAGGAAGTACGCCATCTTCGGGTGGGAGATCAGGGAGACGATCGGCGTGCCGCAGCCGAACGGGATCATGCCCGCGTGGCCGCGCATCCCGATGACCAGCTTCGTCCTGGCGTACAGATCGAGGATCTGAGCGTTGTCGAAGTCGTACATCCCGATCACGGGCAGCGAGATGCCGTGCTCGCGCCGCAGATCGAAGGCGAGCTTCTCGTCGTCGAGCGAGTGCGCGACGCACTTGACCTCGGCGAGCTTGCCCAACTCGCGGACAGCCGCGGCCATCTGGGCGAGGAAGTACTCGTAGTCATGGCCGAAGCGCAGGCCCGCACGGTCGTAGGCGGCGTTGACGAGGATGGTGTCCTCGCGGACCGCCGGGTCCTGCCAGCCGCTCACCATCTGCCGGGTGACGGTCGTGGGGCAAGGCTGGAAGCGCACCTTGTCGTGCAGATGCGCGGGCAACAATCGGCGGACCTTCTCGATCGAGCCGTGGTTGCGCAGCCCGAAGAGCGAGGATTTCTCGACGAGCAGCCGCAGTGAGGACCGGAAGCGCTCGGCCCGGTAGGACTGGCCGTCGAACGCGTTGAAGCCCACGGCGAAGACCGCGACGGGTACGTCGATACGCTCCAGGAGCTCGTCCGGCACGTTCCACTGCCAGGCGCTGTTGCCGTTCGGCATGGTGTCGGGGATGAAGAGACCGCCGCCGCCGATCACCAGTCCGCGCCGTGCGTTGACCCGCCGCAGCGCCGCCTCGTCGAAGAGGCGGTGGGCGTGCACGGAGTGCCAGCGACGCGCGCTCGTGTCCTCGCCCCCGACGGCCAGCCGGACGCTCTCGGGGAGCATCTTGTCGCCCGCGTTGCCCTGGCGGTCCATGTAGAAGGCCACATGGGCGAGTTGGTCGCCGGCGCTGCCCGACTGCTGCTCCGGGACACCGGTGGTGCGCTGATGCCACAGCCGGCTCGCCCGGTGGGTCGGGTCCACGGTCAGACCTTCGAGCGCGTACGTACGGGCCGCGGCGTCGTCGCCATGCACCCACGCTGTCTGCGCGAGCCGGCTGAACGCGGTCGCGGCCCGGTTGGGCGCCGCGGTCGCGAGCAGCAGCTGGGCGCGGGCCTCCGCGTAGCGCGAGACGCTCAACAGGGCGTGCCCGTAGACCTCGTGCGCCCAGGCGTCGTCGACCGGGAGATCGGCCTGCTCCAGTACGTCGACGGCAGCCTGGAAGTCACCGCCGCCGATCTGGGCGAGGGCGACCTTGCGGGCGGTGGTGGCGTCGCGGGTGCGGTGGACGTGGGGGGTGCCGTAGTGGATGAGCAGGTCGCGGTGGAGACCGCTCCTGGCGAGGAAGGCGGCGTGCAGTTCGGCGTCCGTCAGCTCGTACTCGGCCCACCGCTCCTGCGCCTGGCCGTAGCCCGACTCACCGCCCTGCCAGGGCTTGTGGCGGCCCGTGAAGTGCAGGACGGAGATGTCCTCGGGTACCGGTCCGTCCCCGGAGAGCCGCCGTTTGACGAAGTTGTAGCGGGGGTCGAGCTTCAGATAGTCGCCGTCGAGGATGGCGTTGAGGATGCCCTGGTCGTGCTTGTCGAGTTCGTACGCCCCGCTGCGGCCGACCTCGTCGATCCGGGAACAGAACTCGTCGGTCAGGAACTCCTTCTGGATCACGAGCAGACCGCTGTTGAACTTGCGGTTCATGTCGTTGAAGAAGAACTGCGGCACCGCTCCGAAGCCATGGCGCAGGGCGAGCAGCTCACCGATGGGGCCGAGGACCACCATGTCGGTGTCGAGCGTGATCACCGTGTCGTAGTCCCGGACGCGGAACACGTCCAGGATGAAGTACGCCTTGCGGACCAGGTAGTTGTCCTGGTCGCCCTTCTCGTACGCGTCGTAGTGCCCGGCGTTCACCCGGCGGAACACGACGCGCGGGTGCAGGGCCCTGATGCGCGCCACGGAGTCGGGGCGCAGCCCGTCGTGCAGGACGAGGAAGTCCTCGCAGATGTCCGGGTTGGACAGGGCGAGCGAGCGCAGCAGCGTGAGGAACCCGGGCAGATAGTTCTCGTCGACGAAGCTCGCGAAGGCGATACGGCGCTTGCCGGTCAGCGCAGAGGCGTCGGCGGTGGGCGCGCTCACCGGCGCGGACGTGGTGATGGTCATCTCAGGGAAATCCTCATGCCGTCGCCGGAGACGCTCTGGGCCCGCTCCATGACCCATGCCTTCTCGCTGCCGTATTCGTGGACGTGGGCGATGGCCAGCTTCATCGCCTCGGGGGTGCGGTAGGCGCCGCTCTCGTAGAAGTCGAAGCCGATCAGATCGATCGCGGGGCTGACGTCGAGGAAGTCGAGCAGCCAGAGCATGTTGAAGCCGGAGGTCGGAATCGGCGGCAGCCCGGCGGCGGCCTTGCCGCCGAGGTTGCGCACGGGCCAGCGCAGCGACTCGTCGTTCACGTACTTCTGGGCGCCCGGGATCAGCTTGTTGCGCACCGAGTGCTTCCAGTCGGCCGAGATCCCGCTGAAGACGAGCCGGGTCTCGACGTGCTGGTCCCAGTTGTAGAAGTGCTTGTGCACGGTGGTGTGGATGTCGGTGCGCTCACCGGTGTGCCTGCGGTCGATCCGGTACGAGTTGAAGCGGACCACCAGGTCGTACGCGTCGATCTCGGCGCCGAGGCGGCTCTCGGCCATCCGGCCCGAATTGGCGATCAGGCAGACGGACTTGCCGGTGATCCTGTTGCGGAACTCCCCCAGGCTCAGCCACTGCACGCCCTCGAACAGCGGGTCGGGGACGGGGCCGCGCATGCGGTTGCGGCGGGCGTTCGCGTACAGGGCGATCGCCTCGAGCTGGTCCGTGGTGGGCGAGGTGCTCGGTCGCGTCGTCAGCCCGAGGTAGTGACTCAGCGCCTCCTGGACCTCGTGGTCGGGGCTGCCGGCGCGGTCCATGGCAAGGATCGCGCCGACCATGCGTGCCCGGGCGCCCGCCGGGTCGCCCGCGTCGTGGGCGGCGAGGCCGTCGGCCCATGTGTCGGTGGCCGGAGCGGCGCTGAACCGCTCGGCGTCCGGGACGGTGCGGGCCAGCAGGGCGAGCAGCTCGGTGCGGGCCCCGGTCGCCGCGCGCATCCCGTCGACGCGGGCGCGCACGCCGTACCCGTCCTCCTTGGTCAGCTCCAGATGGCGCTCGTAGGCCTCGACCGCTTCGGTGGGCCGTCCCTGCGCCTCGAGCACCCGGCCCCGCAGCCGCCAGCCCGCACGTGAGCTGCTCCGGTGCTCGAGCACCGTGTCCGCGACGACCTCGGCAAGGCCCAGTTCGTCGTCGTACCCGCAGCGCAGCGCACGGTCGGCGACCGCGAGCAGGGCGTCGAGCAGCTCGTTGTCCAGCGGGGACGCCGAGGTGGCGGCGCCCTTGACTGCGCGCTTGAGGCGGGCGGTGGCGCCGGTGGTGGGGGCCGGGGCGGCGACCGGGGCTGTGCTCCACAGGACGAGCAACTTCCGCAGCTGCTCGGCGAGTTCGACGCGCCGGCGGTCTTCGGTGCCGACCAGTTTCCCGCTGTGCGCGGCGCACGCGCGCAGGCAGTCCTCCAACTCCCCGCCGCGTGCGCGCACCCGCTTGGTGAGGACCCTCGTCATGGTGCTCCCGGTGTCGTCATTGGTGACTGCGTGTGGCTCTGCATGTGGGGGGAGAAGGCTCTGCATGTGGGGGTGCGGAAAAAAGTAGGAAGCGAAAGCGACGCCCAGGTGAACTGGCCGCGGACAGCGGGACAATCGTTGCCCCGAGTGCGGAGTTGCCCGTGGAAACACGTTTAACGTGCAGGAGCACGCGTAACGAAAGAGCACTGCCGCCAAGGGGAATTCCGTGACCAGCCTTGCCGTCCGTACGGCGCCCGAGACCGTCCTTACGGCGCCCGAGACCGTCCGGCAGCCGGAAAGGCCGAAACGGCAGGGCTCACGCCTGCGTGCGCTCGACGGATTGCGGCTGCTCGCGGCCCTGATGGTCGCCGGTTATCACTACGGCGGTCGCGGTGGCGCGATTTCCGACGCATGGGGCAGCTCGCCGGAAATCCAATTCCCCACGGCCCACGAATGGTTCGCGCTCGGCTGTCTCGGCGTGCAGATCTTCTTCGTGATCAGTGGCTTCGTGATCTGCATGAGCGGCTGGGGCCGCACCCTGCGCTCGTTCTTCGCCTCGCGGGCGTCGCGGCTGCTGCCCTCGTACTGGGCCGCGGTCGTTCTCGTCACGATCGTGTTCGCGCTGCCGCCCGTGGTCTACAAGGCGGTCTCGCCCAGCGACTTCCTGGTCAACCTGTCGATGCTGCAGATGCCGCTCGGCGTGGACCGGGTCCTCGGGGTCTGCTGGACGCTGTGGGCGGAGGTCCGCTTCTACGCCCTGTTCGCGCTGTGCATCGTGCTCCCGGGGGCGACCCGGCAGCGCGTGGTGCTCTTCTGCGCGGTGTGGACTCTGGGCGCGGCGGTCGCGGACGCCGCCGGCTCGCCTCTCCTCGACCTGGTCCTGATGCCCGAGTACGCCCCGTTCTTCATCGGCGGCATGGGCCTGTACCTGGTCCACCGCGACCGCCGCGACCTGACGGCCTGGGGCATCGTCGCCGTCAGCTGGCTGACCGGACAGCACTACGCGGTACGGGAGCTGTACCAGGCACCCTCCCCCGACCTGTTCGCCTACCGCCCCTCGCTCGCCATCATCGCCGTGGTCACCTTCGGTTTCGCGGCGGTCGCGGCGATCGCGCTCGGCGGGCTGCGGTGGGCCGACTGGCGCTGGCTGACCACAGCGGGCGCGCTCACGTACCCCTTCTACCTGGTGCACGAACACCTGGGCTGGGTCTCGGTCCGCTTCCTGCACCGAGGCTTCGGCCTCCCGTCCTGGGCGACGTTCACGCTGACGGTGGCGGGAATGCTGGCGCTGGCCTGGCTCCTCCACCGGTACGTCGAGAAGTGGGCCACTCCGCTGCTACGGGAGCGGCTGGGGCGGCCGTTCGGCTCGGCCTGAGCGGTCACGCCCGGCCTGAGCGGTCACAGCCGGCCCGGCCCGAGCGTCAGGTCCCGCTCGGCCCCAGCGTGGCGCCGAGGCCGGCGACCACCGCGGCCAGCCCTGCCTCGAACCCCGAGTCCCGCTCGCGGAACATCTCCTCGCCGGCCGCGGCGGCGTTCGGGAAGGAGGCAAGCCGCTCGGCGCGGGCCTCCAGGTCGTAGCTCTCGCCTCCGGCCGCCGGGTCCGGGCCCATGGCCTGCTCCTCGATCACGTAACCGATCGTGTAGCTGTACGCGGTGAACCAGGCCCGGGCGGCCGCCCGCGGGGCGAACCCGCAGGCGACGAGGGCGGCGAGCATCCGCTCCATCGGCTCGGCGTACGAGGTGTCCGTGAAGCGGGTGCCGCTGTAGACCTTGGCGCCGTCGCGGTAACGCAGCAGATGCTCGCGCAGTCCGCGCATCGCGCCCGTGAGGATCGCGCGCCAGTCGCCGGAGGTCACGCCCGCCGTCATGTCGGCGGTCATCCGGCGGAGCATCTCGGTCGCCATCTCGTCGAGCAGCGCCTGCTTGTCCTTGAAGTGCCAGTACAGCGCGGGCGCCTTGACGTCGAGCTCCTTGGCGATGACGCGCAGGGACAGGCCGTCGAGGCCGACGTCGTTCAGGAGACGCAGCGCGGTGTCGGCGACGCGGAGGCGGTCGATCTTCGCGGGAGGCACGGGCTCATTGTGCTCCATCGCCATCTAACGGCGTTAAGGGTTGATTCCTTAACGTCGTTAAGGGCACTATCGACCATCGAACTTAACGACGTTAAGGAGCGGGCGATGCTGGACGTACTGATCGTGGGAGCGGGCCCGACCGGACTCGCGCTGGCCGTCGATCTGGCCCGCCGCGGGGTCGACGCGCGGGTCGTGGAGAAGGCGGACGCCCTGTTCCCGGGCTCGCGCGGCAAGGGCATGCAGCCCCGCACGCTGGAGGTCTTCCATGACCTCGGCGTCCTCGACGAGGTGCTCGCGGCGGGCGGGCCCGCCCCGGTGGGCATGGTGTGGAGCGATGGTGAGCGCCAGGGCGAGCACGACATGTTCGCGGCCGAGTCCATCGAATCGACGCCCGCGGAGCCGTATGCCGGGCGGCCCTGCATGATCCCGCAGTGGCGCACCCAGGAGATCCTCCTCGCGCGGCTGCGGGAGCTGGGCGGGGACGTGGAGTTCGGACGGGGGCTGCGCGGCATCGAGCAGGACGCGGACGCGGTGACCGCGACCCTCGACGACGGCTCGACCGTCCGCGCCCGGTACGCCGTCGCCGCGGACGGCGGTCGCTCCACCGTGCGCCGGCTGCTCGGCATCGGCATGACGGGCGAGGAGGTGGACCCCGCGCCGACCCTCGTCGCGGACGTACGGATCGATCCGGCCGCGCTGGACCGCGACAACTGGCACTTCTTCCCGGCGTCGCCCGACGGCGTGCTGACCCTGTGCCCGCTGCCCGGGACCACCGACTTCCAGTTGATGGCCCAGTTCAAGGAGGGCGCCGCGGGCACGTCGCCGGACGGCGCCCCGGACACCTCGCCGGACGGCGTCCGCAAACTGATCGCCGCCCGTACGCATCTGTCGGCCGACGATGTCACCGAGATCCGCTGGTCCTCGGACTTCCGCCCCCGCGCGGCCCTCGCCGACCGCTTCCGCGCAGGCCGGGTCTTCCTGGCGGGCGACGCGGCCCACGTCCACTCACCGGCCGGCGGTCAGGGCCTCAACACCAGCGTCCAGGACGCGTACAACCTGGGCTGGAAGCTCGGCCAGGTGCTGCACGGGCGCTGCCCCGACACCCTGCTCGACACGTACGAGGAGGAGCGCCGCCCGCTCGCCGCCGGGATGCTCGGCCTGTCGACGCGGATCCACCGCGGCGAACAGTCCCGCGGCCGCGCCACGCAGCAACTGGGCCTCGGGTACCGGGACTCCTCCCTGTCCTCGGGCGCGGCGGGTGCTCTGCGCGCCGGCGACCGCGCCCCCGACGGGGTCGTGGACGGCATCCGCCTCTTCGACCTCTTCCGCGGCCCGCACTTCACCCTGCTCGCGGTGGACACGGAACTGCCCGCGCCCGACGGGGCGGACGGGCTGCTGCGCACGGCACGGATCGGCTCGTACGAGGCGTACGGCCGAGGCCTCTTCCTCGTACGGCCTGACGGCTATATCGGGTGGGCGGACTCAGCCGGTCCGGCGGACCCGGCCGGTCCGGCAAACTCAGCCCCTGCGGCGCTTGAGCAGATCCGAACGAAGTTCGGATGCACCGGGGCCCCGAGGCCCGACCTCACACGCTGCTGACGGACAACTTCACCGCGAACCCGATGAACAGGGCCCCGGCCGCAGACGTCGCCCCCGCGGAAAGCGCACGACGACGGTGGAACGCCGCCGCCAGCTTCGTACCGCTGAAGATCAGCACCGAGAGATAGAGGAAGCTCGCGAGCTGGGCGAAGGCGCCCAGGACCACGAACGACAGCGCGGGGTGCGCGTACGCCGGGTCGACGAACTGCACGAAGAAGGCGATGAAGAACAGGATCGCCTTCGGGTTGAGCAGACTGACCACGAAGGCGCGGCGGAACGGCCGTTCCTCCTTCACCACGGGGGTCCGCGCGTCCTCGGCCGCCTCCGCGAGGCGTTCGCGGCGCGTGCGCCACATCGACCAGGCCGCACGCAGCATCCCGATCGCGAGCCAGGTCAGATAGCCGGCGCCGGCGAACTTGACGATCGAGAAGAGCAGCGCGTTGGCCTGAAGGAGCGAGGCCACACCCATCGCCGAGAGCGTCATGAGCACCGTGTCGCCGCACCACACACCGGCCGCCGCCGTATAGCCCGAGCGGACACCGCGACGTGCGGCGACCGAGAGGACGTACAGCGAGTTCGGACCAGGGAGCAGGACGATGACGATGAGTCCCGCGAGGTACGTCGGCAGATCTATGACACCCAGCATGGCGGGAGTGTCGCATGAAAGGCGGATACGGTTCACGGCCGTTCCGGATAGCGGAACCAGCCCCTCCGAACCCGTACCTCTCAGTACGCGTCCGTCGGCACATGCGTCCCCCACACCTCCCGCAGCGCCCCGCACACCTCCCCCACCGTGGCCCGGGCGGCCAGCGCGTCCTTCATCGGGTACAGGACGTTCGCGTCCCCGCCGGCCGCCTCCCGCAGCAAGGCCAGCGCACGGTCGACCGCGCCCTGGTCCCGTTCCGCCCGCAGCCGCCCGAGCCGTGCCACCTGCTGTGCCTCGATCGCCGGGTCCACCCGCAGCGGCTCGTACGGCTCCTCCGTATCGAGCCGGAAGCGGTTCACGCCGACCACCACACGCTCCCCCGCCTCGGTCTCCTGCGCGATGCGGTACGCGTTCCGCTCGATCTCGGACTTCTGGAAGCCGTGCTCGATCGCCGCCTCCGCGCCGCCCAGGTCCTCGATCCGGACCATGAGTTCGCGTACGGCCGTCTCCATGTCGTCCGTCATCTTCTCCACCGCGTACGAGCCCGCGAAGGGGTCCACGGTCGCGGTGACGTCCGTCTCGTACGCGAGGACCTGCTGCGTGCGCAGGGCGAGGCGGGCCGACTTCTCGGTCGGCAGCGCGATCGCCTCGTCGAAGGAGTTGGTGTGCAGGGACTGGGTGCCGCCGAGCACCGCGGCGAGACCCTGGACGGCGACGCGTACGAGATTGACCTCGGGCTGCTGGGCGGTCAGCTGCACCCCGGCGGTCTGCGTGTGGAAGCGCAGCATCAGGGACTTGGGGTCCTTCGCGCCGAACTCCTCCTTCATCACCCGCGCCCAGATCCTGCGCGCCGCCCGGAACTTGGCGACCTCCTCCAGGAGCGTCGTACGGGCCACGAAGAAGAAGGACAGGCGCGGCGCGAACTCGTCCACGTCCATCCCGGCCGCGAGCGCGGTGCGTACGTACTCGATGCCGTCCGCGAGCGTGAACGCGATCTCCTGCGCGGGCGAGGCACCCGCCTCCGCCATGTGGTAGCCGGAGATGGAGATGGTGTTCCAGCGCGGCAGCTCGGCGCGGCAGTAGCGGAAGGTGTCAGCGACCAGGCGCAAGGAGGGCTTCGGCGGGAAGATGTACGTGCCGCGGGCGATGTACTCCTTGAGCACGTCGTTCTGGACCGTGCCGGTCAACTCGGCGGCGGGGACGCCCTGTTCCTCGGCCACCAGTCGGTAGAGCAGGAGCAGCACGGCGGCGGGTGCGTTGATGGTCATCGACGTGGAGACCTGACCGAGCGGGATCGAGTCGAAGAGCACCCGCATGTCGTCGATCGAGTCGATCGCCACCCCGACCTTGCCCACCTCGCCGTGGGCGAGCGGGGCGTCGCTGTCGTGGCCCATCTGGGTGGGCAGGTCGAAGGCGACGGACAGGCCCGTCGTGCCCGAGGCGATCAGCTGCCGGTAGCGGGCGTTGGACTCGGCGGCCGTGCCGAAGCCCGCGTACTGCCGCATGGTCCAGGGGCGTCCCGCGTACATCGAGGGGTAGACGCCCCTCGTGTACGGATATGCGCCGGGCTCTCCGAGCCGCTCCGCGGGATCCCAGCCCGCCAGCGCCTCGGGTCCGTACACCGGAGCGAGGGGCAGCCCCGACTCCGACTCCCGCTCCGGGGTGCCCTTTTCCGACTGCCGTGCCATGGCCTTGTCTCCCTTCGGTAACGCATCAGTGATCCCGTAGGGCGTTCGCAACCAATCATGCGCGGGAATCATCTACAGGGACACGCGGCAGGTACGGGGCCTGGCGGGGTCAGACCTTGGGGGGACGAGATGCAGCGGAATTCCGTCATACGGAGAGTGCTTGCCGCAGCCGTGGTGGTGGCCGCGGCCGCGGGGTGCACGGTGTCGGGTTCGGCCGGATCCGCCCCCACGAAGCCGCCGGGCTCGTCGAAGCCGGCGGACGACAAGCCCTCGTCCACGCCGTCCGGCACCCGGGAGCCCGACGGGCCCGAGGCGCAGAGCGCACTGCTCAGCGAGGGCGACAAGGGCATGAAGGTGCGTGAACTGCAGGCCCGGCTGCGGCAGGTGGCCTGGCTGTTCGAGTACCCCGACGGCTCGTACGGGGGCAGCACCGTCAAGGCGGTCAAGGGGTTCCAGGACAAGCGCGGACTGCCCGAGACGGGTGAGGTCGACGCGGTCACGTGGGAGCGGCTGCTCAAGATGACCTCGAAGCCGGGCTTCTTCGAGCTGTACGCGGGCGGCGATCAGCCGGCCGCCAAGCCTGATCCGCGGTGCCTTGAGGGCCGGGTGCTCTGCATCAGCAAGACCAGCCGCACCCTGGTGTGGATGGTGGACGGCAAGGCTCAGCTCCAGGTCGACGTCCGCTTCGGCTCGGAGATGACACCCACGCGCGAGGGCGTGTTCAAGGTGGACTTCAAGTCCCGCAACCACCACTCGACGCTGTACGACACCCCGATGCCGTACGCGATGTTCTTCAGCCGGGGCCAGGCGGTGCACTACTCGTCGGACTTCAAGGCCCGGGGCTACACGGGGGCTTCGCACGGCTGCGTGAACGTACGCGACGAAGCGAAGATCGCGTCGCTGTTCGAGCAGGTGAAGGCCGGCGACAAGGTGGTTGTCTACTGGTGAGGTTGAGGGGCAGGGGTGGGTCCGGGGGAACGTGACCCACCCCTGCCGACTGCACCGAGCCATGGGGTACGGGGGGAACCCCGGCTCGTGCACGCCGATGACCAGTCGGCTCACTTGTATCTGCGCCGGGGCTTCGAAAAGTGTCACACCCTGCTGAAAATTCTTCTGCGCGCGCTTGAAAGGGCAGGTCAGAGGGGGGTTGGGCCAGGGAGGGGCGAGCCGGGGAGGGTTCGAGCCGGAGTGGGCCAACGCGGGGTGGGGCCAAGGCTGAGAGGCTGCCAAGCCTGAGTGGGGCCAAGGCGGAGGAGGTTCGAGCCCGAGGAGGGTCGAGCCGGACTCCGAGTCGGCTCAGGCCGCCGTGCCGCTGACGCTCGGCGAAGGGTCGGCGCTCACGGTCGGGTCCGGGGCCGGTTGGGGAGCCGGGGCGGCGGGAGCGCTCGATGCGCCGGGTGCGCCGCCTATCTCTCCCTCACCACCCTCACCGTCCGTACCGTCCCCGCCGGAGGAGCCGCCGCCGTCGCCTCCGGAGGAGCCGTCACCTCCGGAGGAGCCGTCACCGCCGCCGTCGCCCCCGCCGTCGACGGAGCCGCTGCTGTTGTAGTCGCCGTCGCCGCCCTGGTCCTGGCGGCCGTCCTGCGCCTTGAGCAGGTCCCTGCAGAACCGTCCGATCTCCTCGGCGCCCCTGCCCCCCTGGGCCTCCTTGGCCGCCGATTCCAGGTACCGGCGCCGGTCGCCGTCGAGCGGCCGGCCCGCCTCGTGATCGCGGCAGGCCTCGACGACCCGGGCGTACCACGCGTCGCCCTTGGACCACTCGTGCCGCTCACCCGTGTTCGGGTCCCGGCTGCCCATGCCGTCACCGTCGGAGCCCTGCGAGGTCCGGGGCGCCTCGGGCCGGGTCGGGTCCTCGCTGCCGCCCGGTGTCGCGGAGGGTTCCCCGACGACACCCGGCGTCGTGACGTCGGGATCCGGCGAGCTCGGCGTGGGACTGGCCGCGGCGGAGACGGAGGCGGCGGGCGCCGGATCGCTGTCGCCGAAAGGAGTCGGAAGCACCCCCGTACCCGCGGCGACGGCCACACCGCCGATCGTGCAGGCCGCGAGCGCGGCGGCCACCCCGAAGCGCAGCGGGCGGCCCCAGAGGGTTCGGCCGGGGGCGGCGTGGGCGCCGCGACCCGAAGGGGCGCCTCTTCCTATGCGTACGGGCGTATCGCCGGAGGAGACGGAAGCGGCGGAGGCGGAGGCGGAGGATGCTGCGGGCGTGACCCCCGCGCCGTGTCCCGCCGCCCGGAATGCCGCCAACGCGGCGGATTCGCCCGGAAGTTCCCCCGGCAGGGGACCCATCTGCGGACGCACGGAGTCGAGGGCCTTCGCGAGCCGCTCGGCCCGCGTCGCCTCGTCGCCGTCATGGCGGCCTTGCCCGTTGGCACCGAAAGGCTCGCCGCGCAGCAACCGCTCCGCGGCATCCTTCGTCAACCACCGGTAGTGCTCGTCCGCCATCACATGTCCTTCTGCGTCCGCATCCGCGAATGCGTCACACCGCCGGGCCGGCCGTGCTCCGCATCGTCGGGACGTTCGTGCGTCACCCTGTCGTGCCCGCGCGGGGCCGGGTGGGGAGGTCCGGTCCGCTGGCCGGGCACTGCGTCGAGCCCGGCTTCGCCGGACTGCGCGTCGGCGCCGAGCAGTTCGGCGAGCCGCTTCAGACCGCGGTGCGCGGCCGTGCGTACGGCACCGGGGCGTTTGCCGAGGGTCTTTGCCGCGCTCTTGGCGTCGAGTCCGACGACCACGCGGAGCACCACTGCCTCGGCCTGGTCCTGCGGGAGCTGCGCGATCAGCGCGAGGGTGTTGCCGGTCGCGAGCGCCTCCATGGCCTCGCCGGCCGTGTCCGATTCGCCCGGCTTTCCGGTGAGTTCGGTCTCGTCGCCGCCGATCAGCGGCCGGCGCCCCCGCATCCGTAGATGATCCAGCGCGCGATTGCGGGCTATCCGCGCCGTCCAGCCGCGGAACCGGTCCGCGTCGCCCTCGAAACGGTCCAGATCGCGGGCGATCTGCAGCCAGGCCTCCGAGGCGATGTCCTCGGCATCGAGCTCGCCCACGAGGGTGCGGACATACCCGAGCAGCCGCGGTTGTACGGCGCGGTACACGGCGCGGAACGCGGTCTCGTCCCCACCCTGCGCCGCGAGTACCGCGGCGGTCAGCTCCGCGTCATCCCCCAGCAATGCCTCATCCTGCCCGTGTCGCAGCCCAGTGCGATCCAGCACGCTACGGCGTCAACAGGTGTCGCGTCCATGTTTGTACAACGTGCAACTAGTGCGTCACGGAGTGCGGTGTGACACAAACCGCATGCGCGACGCAGTACTGAGTGCGGGCGGCTCCCCCCAAGGACCGCCCGCACAACGCGGCAGCCGGAGGCCTCTCCTGTGGGGGGTGGCGGCCTCCGGCTGTTGCTTGTACGCCAGGAACCGCGGGCTGCCAGGGCTGGAGCCGCGTCAGCTTCAGGACCTCGGGCTCAGCGCCTCGGGCTCAGCGCTTCGGGCGGCCTCGGGTTCAGCGCTTCGGGCGGCCTCGGGCTCACGCGGTGAGCAGTCCGCCGGCCATGTCGTCGGCCTCGACCACGAGAGGGGCGGGCGGCACCTTGGCGCGTACCGGCTCGCCGTAATCCGAGAAGCGCATCTCGCCGCCGGACTCCATCGCCACGAAGCGCATATACGGCGCCCCCTCGGCGGCGACGTACAACGTGTCGTCGCTCTCCCCCATGCCCGTCAGCGGAATGACGCGCACCCCGTGCCGCACGGTCGGGGCTCCCGCCTCGACTCCCTCCGTCTCGAAGGGCAGCGTCCGCGCCCCGACCTGGAGGTCGCACTGCCGGGCGAACTTGCCCTCCGGATCGGGCATCTTGAGGTACTTGCCGCGGATCAGCTCCACCCGGGGCTTCACCTTCGCCTCGGTGGCGGGCCCGCGCCGCGCGGCCTCCTCGAGGATCTCGGCGAGTGCTTCGGCCGTGTAGCGGACGTAGACGGCCCCCTCGCCGCCCTGCCCCGTGACGACGATGACCTCGGCCCGCTTCATGGGCCCCCCGTCGTAGGTGCCGGTGCAGTTGCCCGCGCGGTCCATGAGCAAGGAGGCCTTACGCACACCGCTCGTACGGGTCATCCGTACGGACTCGGCCGACTTGAACAGCCGGAAGGATTCGGCGGCCAGCTTCTCCCCACGTGCGTCGGACCGTTCCGGCGCCGCCGTCCGGCCGCCGCGCGACCAGGCCTTGGCGGCCTTGTCGCCCTCGTCACCGTCGTGGCCGGGCCCCTGCGCACACGACACCAGCAGTCCCGCGGCCAGGCACAGCCCGGCCGCTTTCCGCGCCGGCTTCATCGTCCGGTTCCCCCAAGTCCGGCCCCTTCGGGCCCACGTTTCCGTCAGCGATCAGCGAGGAGTGTGCCCACGCCGGGCTCGACCTCGGGGCACCCGCCGCCCCGTTGCGGTCCTTTACGGCCGCGCCTCGCACGGCGAGCTCCTTTGCCGACGCGGCTTGCGCGGGGGCTCCTTCGTGGACACACCTCGCGCGGGGGCTCCTTCGTGGACACACCTCGCGCGGGGGCTCCTTCGTGGACACACCTCGCGCGGGGGCTCCTTCGTGGACACACCTCTCGCGGCGGCTGTTTTGCGGACGCGGCTTGCGCGGCGGGCTCCTCCGAAGGCGCGCTTCATCCGTCGAGGTCCTCTGTGGCCGCGCCTTGCACGTCGAGGTCCTTCAGGGGTGCGCCTGGTCCTTTGGGCTGCTCCATGAACGCGCCGTGCCCGTTGGGCTGCTTGGTGAACGCTCCCTGTCCGGCGGGCTGCTTCGTGGATGCCCCCGGCCCGGCGGGCTCCTTCGTGGGCGTCCCCTGTCCGGCGGCCCCGCCCTGTCCGGCCTCCGCCAACAGGCGGGCGCAGTAAGCCCGTACGTCCTCCCGCGGGCCCGCCGCCTCGGCGAGGCGCTGCTGTGCGGCGGAGTCGAGCGCCTTGCCTCCCACCTTGTCCAGGCTCCGGCACAGCGCCTCCTCGCGCCGTACTTCGCCCGGCCGGGAGGGCCGCACGGGCCGCTCACTCCCGGGCTCCGTCAGGTCGTCAGGGGTGCCCGCCCGCTCGAGTTCGGGCTCGGGCGCGGGCCGGGGAACGGCCGGAGTCGCCGCGGGCGCCGACGGGTCACCGTCCGGCCCGGATTCGGGCCCGCCCGACACCGCGACGGCGACCCCGCCCACCGTCAGCCCGGCGATCAACGTCCCGAGCACCGCACGCCAGGCGATACGGCGCGCATGCGTACGCGGCCGCCAGTCGTCGCGCCGCCGCGTACGCGCCCCTCGGCGGTGCGCACCGGAATCCCGCGCCGCACGGAAGGCGGCGAGAGCGGCAGCCTGAGCGTCCGGGTCGACCCCGGCCGAGCGGGCAGCGGTGATCAACTCGTCCAAGGCGGGGAGCACTTCCGGTGCGGCGGACACGTCGGATTCCGGGGACGCACCCGACGCCAGGGGCGGGTCCGACGCCAGGGGCGGGTCCGACGCCAGGGGCGGGTCCGACGCCGGGCGTGCCTCCGATGCAGGCGACCCATCCGACCCCGAGCACGCACCCGAAGCCGGCGACCCATCCGACGCCGGGCGTGCACCAGAAGCCGGGCGTACATCCGATGCCAGCGACCCATCCGACGCCGAGCGCGCACTCGACGCCGGGGACGCATCCAACGCCGGGCGTACACCCGACGCCGGCAACCCATCCGCCCCCGAGCGCACACCCGCCACAGGGGACGCACCCGGTGCCGGAGACGCACCCGACGCCGGAGAAGCCTCAGGTGCCGGAAGCGCCTCAGGTGCCGGAAGCCCTTCCGCAGCAGGCACCGCCTCCGCAGCCGCCGGAGGCGCACCTGCCCCCGAGGGCTCACCAGCCCCCGAGCACGCACCAGGCTCCGGCAGGGCCGATGCGCCGACCCCACCCGCCGTACGCCGGCCGCTGTCGTCCTCGTCACCGCGAGGCCAGTTGACGTTCATCTCGCCTCACCCAGCGTGCGCGGCCCGTCATCCGTCACACCCGGCTCGGCCGCGATCCTGCCGGCCAGTCTCTTCAGCCCGCGGTACGCGGCCATCCGCACCGCTCCCTGCCGCTTGCCGAGCACCCGCGCCACGCTCGGCCCGTCGAGCCCGACCACCACCCGGAGCAGCACCACCTCGGCCTGGTCACGGGGCAGTTCCGCGATCAGCTCGAGGGCCCGCGCGGTCGACAGGGTCTCCAGAGCCTCGGCCGGGGTGTCGTGCGCGCCGGGCAGTTCGAGCAGATCGCTCTCGTACGTGCTCTGCTGCGGCCGCGCCTTGCGGCGCCGCAGCAGATCGAGCGCGCGGTGCCGGGCGATGACGGCCGTCCAGCCGCGGAAGCCCGCCCCGTCCCCCTTGAACCGCCCGAGGTCGCGCGCTATCTCCAGCCAGGCATCGGCGGCCACGTCCTCGGCCTCGTCCCCGACGAGCCCGCGCAGATACCCGAGCAGCCCTGGCTGCACCATGCGGTACGCGGTCGCGAACGCCTGGTCGTCCCCGCCCTGCGCCCGTACGACCGCCGCGCCCAGCTGATCGTCGTCGGCTCGCGCCTGTTGCTGCCCCACTACGTTCCCAACCCGCCCCGGCGGCACTGTGCACCGCGCCCGCGTTCCCCGGCGTACAGCGCCACCGGGCACAGAAACGTCACAGGTCCCCGACCGGATCCGGCCACCACGGTCACCGACCGGTCACCCGATGGCGATCCGCGGGTGAGCCCCTGGCTTGATCCAGCGCATGATCGCGTCCATGGTCGCGCGCGGTACCGAGACACAACCGGCCGTCGCACCCTTGCCGTTCACATGCAGAAAGATGCCCGCGCCCCGACCGGGCGTCGCCGGCCACCGGTTGAAATCGATCACCAGCGCCTTGGCGTACTGGGTCGGGTAATCGACCAGATGCTCACTGCCGCGCTCGCCGCTCGTGGTGAGCGGGAAGTCGGCGCCGGCCTCGGTGCGCATCTGGTTGTAGAACTTCGATTCGGGGTCCTGCACCCACCAGTGCGTGGAGTTCACGCGGGTGTACGGCATGGAGGTCCCACCGGGCTCGAGCCCGAAGCCCTCGGTGAGCGTGTACGTACCGCCGGGCGTCGTGTACGTGCCCTGCCGCCGCGTCGATCCGGGCACGACCCCCTTGGACCCGACCCGACCCGCACGCGTCGACAGTACGGACTTCCAGCCCGCCGCACCCTTGGCCCAGGCGGTGACGGTGGCGTACGAGCCGCCGGCCTCGACGGTGATGAGCTGGGTGGCATCGCCGGTCTCGACGGGGACGGGGAAGTCGGGGGCGGCGGGAAGTTGCCGGGCGGGCGAGTGCGCTCCCGTGGTGAGCGCCACCACGCCGAGCACGACCCCGGCGAGGACCAGGCGTCCCCTGCGCGACCCCGACCGGTCCGGCCGCCTCATCCGTCCGCGCTCACCCATGCGCCCGCACCTTTCCGCCTTGCCCGTTCATGTCGTACCGGCGAGACAATTCGCCCGCCCTCACTCAACCCCTGACGCGCCTCTCAAGCGGCCTTACGCGCCCGGCCGTGCAGCGTCAGATAGAAGGTCTGCAGGGATTCCTCTCCCCCGACGTCGAACCGGTTCACGACCCTGCCGAGCGGATTCCATACGCGCCCGTCCGGCATCCGTACGCCCACGGCCTGCCCGAAGTACTCCCGCTGCGTCTCGTCGAACTCGACCCACGCGGCACCCGCCTGACGCACGAGCACTTCGCCGACATACACCCCGAGCCCGTACAACACCCGATCGGGGCGCGGGGCTTCGGCGCCCGCCTTGCGCAGCCCGTCCACCATGAAGTCCACGACCCGCAGGCTGGCCACGGTGTAGTCGAGCGGCAGCCGGTTGCGCCGCGTCACCTGCGCGACGAACTCCCGCGCGTGCACCCGCATCCGCACCTCGGCCGCGACCCGTTTCTCCCCGCGCCCACCGCACCCCTGGTTCATCCCCACCCCTTCACCGGCCGCCGAGGAGCTCCTCGGCTCCTCGTCCGACCCAGCGCGGGGGCATGTGTTCTCGTCACGGCTTGCGGACGTGCGCCTTCTCACGCACTGCCTTTTCGCCATCCGTACAACCGTTCCCCCATCTCAACCGTCTGCGGCGCCGAACCCCGCCGGACCCGGGGGATCGCGCCCGGCCCGTTCTCGTCCCCGTGCGGCGAGGCCGTCGGCCGTCACGCCTCCCGCAGCGCATCCCGGCACAGCAGCCGGAGCGACCCCGTCCCCTCGAAGCAGCGCCGCGCCTCGCCCAGCGGGTCCCAGAGGCCGTCCTCGCCGGTACGCAGCCGGTAGCCGCCGTCGCTCTCCTCCCAGACGCCGTCCGCATGGCGCACCAGGACCTCACCGGCGTACGCGCCGAAGCCCCGCAGGGTGGGCTCGACCGCGTCGAACGGCGGGTTCTCACGGCGCAGTTCGCCGATCACCCGGTCCAGGCGCCACAGGCTGCTGGGCGAGTAGTCCAGGTAGAGCCGGGCGCCCTCGCGCAGCATGGAGACGGAGTCGGCGGCCCAGCGGGCGGGCTTTGTCGCGTGGTGTGCGGTCGTCATATGAAGCAGAGCGCGCGGAGGGCATTGATCGTCACTCGACCGTACGGCCCGGCCTGTCCGAGCGATCGCACCGCCAGGCCAGGTCGCGGCCCGATGCTGCTCAGACCTGTTCGAGGCCCGAGTCGTGGCAGACCGCATCACAACTGGCCGCCCGCAGAGGCTCTTTCAAGCCCGGTGCCCGCACCTCGAGCACCACGACCGGGTAGTCCCGCACGTCGTTGCTGAGCGGTGGGACCGAGTCCAGCTTGTCCGCCGCACGGGACACAAGGCTCATCCGCACGGTGAAATGCAGCATCCCGCCGGCGGCGATCCGCCGCACGCCGCCCTTCGCCCGGGGCCCGTGCTCGACCCGTGGGGTCAGTTCACCGCGCGCGAAGAGCACCCCGGCGCCGTGCGGCGCGCAGACCGTCAGGTCGGCGCCGGACGGAGCGAAGGGCTCGTCGACGACGAGTGGGTGCGAACCCGCGTGCAGCGTGCCGTTGGCCGTGAAGTGGCCCTTGTCCCCGCCGTCCGGACCGTCGGAGGTCCAGCCGTGGCCGCCGACCGACAGCCAGGGTTCCTCGGGCGGCTCGGCCGCCGGATCGCGCATGCTGTCCGGCAGCTCGGGGTACTCCCGGCACACCCGGGGCACCGGCCCCGCGGGCACCTGTGCCGTGGACGCCCCGCGTGCCTCCCGCTCCCGGCTGACGTAGGCCGGCGAGAGCAGCACCGCGACAAGCACGGCGATCAGCGCCCACGAGCGCGGTCTCACACCCGCGCCCTGGCGCGCCGCGACACCACCGCCCGCAGGATCCGCCGCCCTTCGACGGCCAGCGCGTGCGCCTGCCGCAGCCCTCCGCCCGGACCCGCGAGCAGCTCCAGGACGCGTACCTGGCGGCGCAGTTCACCGGTGACCAGGGGTCCGGACCCGCCCTCCGGTCCGTCCGCGTGCGCCTGCCGGCCCGGGCCGCCGATGTCGTACAGCCGGTGCACCCGCAGTGCGGCCGTCGAGCAGGCGTCGGCCCAGGCCCGCAGCGGGGCTCCCGCCGGCTCTTCGGGCGCGGTCTCCAGCATGCGTACGACCAGACGCGTGGCCTCGTCGTCACCGGCCGCGGCCCCGGTCGATCCGGCGCGTACGAGCGCGAGTTCGGCACCCCAGCCCGCGCCCGACTCGACGGCGGCCCACAGCGGACGCAGCGCGTCGTCGGCGGCGCCGAGCAGCGGCAGACAGCAGTCGAGGCAGGCGAGCCCCGACACGGACAGACTCCGTTCGTCGGCCTGCGCGATCAGTTCCACCGGACTCATGGACGCCTCCACCTTGCGGACGGTGCACTTCCTCTTACTGCGCCCCGCCCGGCGGAAACGTCACGCTCCCACGCTCAGGACTCCGGAATCCCCAGCCGCTCGAGGAACCGGAAGAACAACAGCTCCGCGGAGGGATCGGCGGGTGCGTTCAGTACGGCCGTGAGATCGGCCGCCCGCACCGTGTGCCCCGCCTCCGCCGCCCAGGCGGCCGCCCGCTCCGCCGCGTCCTGCGCGGGCAGGAAGAGATCGTCGGGCTCCTTCCCGTCCGCGGCCAGGAACCCGGCCATCGCGTCGCGCGCGAGACACGCGTTCCACGCCCCGCTCTGCGGTGCGGCGGCCTCGACCGCCACACAGGAGCTGTCCATCACGAACCCGAACAGCGCGGGCGCCCCGGTCTCCCGGGCGAGCGCCGCCATCGACCCGATCTCGGGGACCGACGCCTCCCACACCTGCCAGCCGTCCGGCCGTTGCTCGTGCAGCGAGAGCCCCTCCCGTACGTCCTCGAACGCAGCGCACTCCGCAAGAGGCCGCTCCGCACGGCCGACGACGTAGTACCCCCAGAACCCCATGCCTTACTCCCCGCCCACGACGCCTTTGACGTGAATCCAACACATCTGCGAGGCAGTTCGCCACCGAAAGGCACAGATGGAAGGCACATCCGGAGCGGACGATCACGTTCAGCCGTCCGCGTTATGCCTTGAACATCCCCTTCTTCACGGTCGGTCACCCACACCTCCGCCGCCCTCACGCCCTTGCCTTCACCGCACCCCGGCGGGCAGTTCGATCGCGCCTGCGAAGGTGCCGCCGATCTCCTGGCGGACCTCCTGCGTATAGGTGATCTGCCGTCCCTGGTACGGCAGGACGAAGCTGAAGGCGATCCAGTGGGACTTCACTTGGTACGTCCTCGCGTCGAGGACGAGCTGTTCGTCGAGGTCGCGCAGGACGATGTCATCCGGTGCGGCGGCCACCCCCTGCTCCTTCAACTGGGCGAGGGTGGGGTCGAATTCGAGGCCGGCCTTGTCGAGGGCGGGGCTCTTCGCCCGGCCGGCCAGGGACTGCTGCCCGAACTCGACCTGCAGGCGGACCTCGTCGCCGCGCGTCACGACGCGGACCTCGTCCGCTTCCGGGTCCGCGGGGCTGCTGACGTACTCCTCGAAGGACGCGACCTGCGCCATCGGGTCCTCGACCTTGGCGGCGTTCTCCGGCTCGGTCACCGGCCCCTTCTCCCAGGCCTTCACGCCCTCGCGGAAGTGCCCCGTCCCGTCCACGACATAGCTCTGCACCCGCAGCTCGCCGCCCTCGCCGCCCTCACCGCTGGTGATGGTCCCGTCCGCCCGCAGCACCTGCGGTGCGCCGGTCCAGCGCCCTTCGGCCGTGTAGGAGGCCCTGTTCGGCTCATCGGAGCCGGACAGGGCGAGCGACTCCGTGCCGTTCACGGTGAAGGTCCAGCCCGGCTCGGCGGCCATGGCCTCGCGGGCCCGCGCAAGGAACTCCCCGGCGGTCTTCGGCACCTTGGGGGCCACGGAGCTGCCAGGCGCCCCGGACGCCTCGACCGCGGACCCGGCGGTCGCCCCCTCCTCCGCGCACCCGCTCACCCCACCACCGCCGACCACCACCACGGCGGCCACCGCCACCCATCCCCGACGTACGCGCGCCATGCCCCGTCCCCTCTCAGCCGTGATCAAGAGCGGGCCGGTTTATACAGGCCCACGGGCTGCGGGTACGAACGCGCGGACATTCCGGTCAGCGCGTGACGCCGGGCGCCCGGGACGGCCGGCGCCGTGGCCGACGGGCGGTGGCCGTTTTCCGATACGCCGGCCCTCAGTCACTTGCGCCGGCCCTCAGTCGATCCGCTCGCACAGCGCGTCGACCGAACCCGCCTGCATTTTCAGCGTCTTGTAGCCGCTCGCGCTGATGTCCAGGGTGTAGAGGCCGTCGACGATGTACAGGCCGCGCGGCAGGGTGCCGCCGTTCTCGGCGAAGCCGACGAGGACGGGGCCCGCGACCTTCCAGTGCTGGGAGCCGTCCGTGCCGTACGTGATCAGCGCGCTGCCGCTCGCGTCCGCGTCGTACGAGGTGCCGGTGCCGGTGTTGCTGACCCGTACGACCAGATCGCCTTTGTACGCCACGGTCCTGGCGGAGCCGTCCGGGTGGGTGGCGAGGACCCGCTCGACCACCTCGTCCACGACGGGTTCGCCGTGCACGGCGAAGTCGCAGCGGGCACCGGCAGGCGTGTCCCAGGGCGCGGAGGGCGCGGGGACCCAGCCGCCACCGGCGGTGAGGGCGAGCAGGGTGGCTGCGGCGAGATACATGAGGCCTCCGAGTGGCTCTCCGGGAACGGGACTTCAGCCTCGCGCCCGCCCCTGACCATTCGCTGACCACCGCTCAGGGCCTGTCTTGTGGCCCTAGGCTGCGCACCCATGGAGTTCCAGCTGCTCGGCACCTTCGAGGCGCGGCACGAGGGCCGCCCCGCCCTGCCGGGCGTACGCCGCCAGGAGCGGCTGCTCCTCGCGTTCCTGCTGCTCGACGCGGACCGCACCGTGCCGGTCGACCGGCTGGTCGAGCTGCTGTGGCAGGGGCGGCCGCCCGGTGCGGCGCGCGGCACGGTGCACACGTACATCGGGCGGCTGCGTGCGGCCCTCGGCCCGTACGCGCTGCGGCTGACCACGCACGACGACGGCTATCGCGTGGAGCGCGGTGAACACCGCGTCGACACCGCGGAATTCACCGCCCTCGTCCGCAGAGCCGCGCAGGCGGGCGACCCGGCGCACCGCGTCGAGCTGTACGACGAGGCCCTCGCCCTGTGGCGCGGCCCGCTCCTCGAGGGTCTGGCCGACGAGCCGCTGCGGGCCCGCCTGGGCGGTGTGCTCGCCGAGCAGCGCCTGACCGCCCTCGAACGGCGGGCCGAGGACCTGCTCGCCATGGGCAGGCACCACCGTGTGGTGGCCGATCTGCTCCCCGAGATACGCGGCCGACCGCCGCGCGAGCGCCTGGTCGTCGCCCAGATGACCGCCCTGCACCGCAGCGGCCGCCCCGCCGAGGCGCTCGACCTCTACCGGGACACGCGCACCGCCCTGGTCGACGAGCTGGGTCTCGAACCCGGCGCGGACCTGAGGGAGTTGCACCGCCGCATCCTGGCCGGCGACCCGCGCCTCGACCGGCCGCCGGGCCCGGTCTACGCCGTCCGCGTCCGCGATGTCTGGCTGCCCTGGAACACCAGCGGCCATCCCGCGCTGGAGTTCTGCAATACGTACGCGGGCTGGGGCAGCCCCTCGCTCCCCGGCGCCGACTGGCTCGCCCGCTACGCGTCGCTCGCCGTCTGGGCCGGCCATCTCGGTCTCGCCGACGACCGGACCGTCGACCGCCTCCTGGCGGAGGCTGACCGGAACCCGGGGCCCGCCGACGCGGTCCTCGCCGAGGCCCGCGCCCTGCGCGCCGCGCTGTACGCGTGCTGCACGGACCGCGAGGACGCCCATGCCTTCAAGACGGTCGCCGCGGCGGCCGAAGAGGCCGCCGCCAACGCCGAGTTCAGCCGTGGCCCCGACGGCCTCGGCCGCTGGACCGTCAGCCCGGCCACGGGCCTGCGCCTGCCCCTGCTCGCCGCGGCCCACAGCGCGGCCGGCCTTCTCGCGTCCCCGCGCGTCCACACCCTGCGCGTCTGCCCGGGCAAGGACTGCGGCTGGCTCTTCCTCGACGAGTCCGGCCGCCGCCGCTGGTGCAGCCTGGGGACTTGCGGGGCACAGCGGCCGGCGCCGTGAGACGGGTTACGGGGTAGGCGGGTTCGGATTACGGGGTAGGCGGGTTCGGGTTACAGGGCGGGCAGGTTCGGCACGAACGGCGGCGCGGGCGGACCCTGCAGTGCCTTCTCGGTCTGCATCGCCGTCAAGCGCCGTACGAAGAGGACCGCGGCGATCGCGGCCAGGGCACTGAGGACGTCGGCGAAGAGCATCGACCCGAGGGCCAGCTGGATCTTCTCCGGGGTCTCGGCGACGGCGAACTGGCGGGAGGCGAGCCAGCCCACGACCCAGTAGGCGGTGAACAGGCCCCACCATCCGTTCACCAGACCGGTCGCGCGGGCCGGGCCGCTCGTGCTGGCGTGCCAGATGTCCAGTGCGATCCGGCGCGGGAACCACCAGTTCACGACGGGGCAGAACCAGCCGCCGATCGTCCAGCCACGCGCCTTGCCGTGCCCATCGGGCGCGAACACCTCCGCGTTGACACGGACGCGCCAGAACCAGCACAGGAAGACCACGATGGTCGCGATCCGGAAGAGCGTCTGGAGGACGGCCGCGGCGGCGGCCAGAGCGTCGGCGCGGTCGGCGTCCGCCGTGGAGACGGCCTCCGGGTTGTCGATGAGCCGGCCCACGACACCGAGCTGGCCGATGCCCGCCGCCACCGCGAAGAGGTCGGCGGCGATCACGGCGCCGAAGAGAATCACGAGCGCCTTGGACAGGCCGACCGGCGACTTGAGGAAAGCCCCTGGATGCACAGGTACCTGCGCGGACGGCTGCGGATAGGCGGGCATGCCGGACATACGAAAACCCCCACGGGTCACAGAAGACAGATACGCGTGCCGTGCCGCCCTCTCCCCGGGGCGGCACGGCAAGCGGAATCTACGGCTCCGTAAGCCGCCTGTCCACTGGCCGAAGATCCAGCAAAACGCCCAGCTCAGCCCACCTTCTGGGCCAGTCCCACGAACTTCCCCCACGGCAGCGCAGGTTGCCGCGCGTCCCACACCCGCTGGGCCGTCGCCCGCAGCGGCATCCGGATGCCCGCCGCCACCTGGTCCTGGGTCTGGGCGCTCGCGAAGTCGCACCAGACCGCGAAGCGCGCGCCCAGGATCTGGTCGCCGTACGCGGCCGGGACCGGCTTGGAGCCGCGCACCACGAGCGGGTTCCACTCCTTGTAGATCCGCTCACCGGTCGGGTACTTGAACGTGTTGGGCTCGCCGAGCACGTAATAGAGGTACTCGTCGTTGAGGTTCACGAGCTTGCGCCCGGCCTTCAGATACTCGACCGGCTCGCGGGCGCGCAGCTCCTTGCCGGTCCAGTACTCGACCTCGAGGTCCTTGTCGGCCTGCACCACTCCGCCGCGGAACAGCCCGTCGTTCCAGACCTTCGGCTTCTTGCCCTCGCCCCGGATCACCTTCGCCCGGTCGTTCAGCCAGCCCGTGGTCAGATCCTGCACCTTCGCGTTCGGCCCGAACTTCGCGCGGGCCGCGGCGGCCAGCTGCGGATACGAGGCCTCGGGGTTCGCGACCATCAGCGCGCGGTACTCGTCCGCGCCCAGATGCCAGTACGTGCCGGGGAAGAGCCCCGCGTACTCGCGCAGGAGCTCGTCGACGATCTTCGCGGACCCCGGCTTCGAGATGTCGATCGCACCGCGCGACGGCACACCCCGCGCGTCCCGCAGCTGCAAGGAGGGGTGCGCCGCCATCACCGCGCCCAGGTGCCCCGGCGAGTCGATCTCCGGGATGACCTCGATATGCAGACTGCGCGCGAGCGCGATGATCCGCTTCACCTCGGACTTCTTCAGATGCTGCACGGAGACCACCTCGGGGTGCGAGGAGGACTCGATACGGAACGCCTGGTCGTCGGAGAAATGCAGACCCAGCTGGTTGTACTTGAGGTCCGCGAGCTCACGGACCCGGTCCTCGATCCAGCCGGCCGTGAAGTGCTTGCGCGCGATGTCGAGCATGAACCCGCGCTGCGGCTTCGCGGGCGCGTCCCGGATGACACCCTCCGGCGCGGTGCCGTCATGCCGCACGACCTGCTTGAGGGTGCGCGTGCCGTAGAAGACCCCCGGCTGGCCCGTCGCGGAGATACGGACCCGCTCGTCGCTGACGCTCATCGTGTACGCCTCGGGGTTCGCATCGCCCGCGACCAGCGCGAGTTCCACATCGCCCTTGCCGGGCTCGGCGCCCTCGGCGTACTCGAGTCCGAGTTCGTCCGCGATCAGCCGGCCCTCGTCGGCCAGCTCACCTGCGGACTCCTCGGGGACGATCACCTGCGCGCCCCGGTCGGGGTGCCAGCCGGGCCCGCGCGCCGCCTCGTGCTCGCGGACGGCGGGGATGGTCAGCGGCGCCTTCGACAGCGGGTAGGCCGGGGCGGACGAGGCCGGCGAGCGGTCGTCGGTGCGGTCGCTCACCGAAGGGGTGCCGCCGGTGGGGGTGCCGTCCGGCCACAGGGTCACGGTCAGTACGGCGGCGGCCCCGGCCACGAGCGAGGCGGCGGCCAGCAGGGGGCGCCGGCTCACCGTCGTACCTCCCGGGGAGCGCACAGGGGGGACAAAGATCGCGAAAGGGTCGGCATCACGTCAGAAACCTCCCACGCGCGAGGAACGGATCGCTCCGAATACGCCCCGACCGTCCACCTCTCGTTCCCAAACTCTCCCGTCCGGGTGAAATTCGCGCATCCGTCGTACAACTCCCATCAGCCCTCGATAGCGTTACGGCATCCCCGCAGCCCCCCTGCCGATGCCCACTGGCCGCATGGCCGCTTCCGAGGAGCGCACGCTGCCTTCGCCCAGTCCGTACCCCATCGCACCGCCTGCCCCGGCCATACCGAAACAAGCGCAGACGGGCGCCACCGGCACCATGCACGCGGGGCTCGACCACTTCAACACCGCACCGGCCGACGACGCCCGCGCGCTCCTTCTCGACTGCTGCGCGAGCGACCGCTGGGCGCAGCGCCTGGTCGAGCACCGGCCGTACCCGGACCTGGACGCGCTGCTCGCCGCGGCCGACGAGGCGAGTTACGACCTCACGCCCGCGGAGCTGCACGAGGCGCTCGCCGCCGAGCAGGACGAGTACCCCGCGCCCGGCGACACGCCGCAGTCCGCGCTCACCGCCCTGCGCGCCGCGCACGCCGCGTACGAGGCGAAATTCGGTCACGCCTTCCTGCTCAGCCTCGACGCGTTCCACGACGACGAGCATCTCGACCAGGTCCTCGCGAGTCTGCGCACGCGCCTGGCGCACGACCCGGACGAGGAGCGGATCGTCGCCGCCGAGCAGCTGCGCCGGCTCGCGCGCGAGCGGATCACGGATGCGCTGTACGTACTGACGTATGCGTAATTCTCCTGAATCCGACCCGCCTGATAGCCCGTACGTGCCTGTTTGATCACACCTATTGACCCCCTGCGGGCATACCGACATCTGGTCGATACGATGACGAGCGGCCGGTGGACCGTACCCGGCCGGGTCCGACCGACAGAGAAGCCGGCCGACCCCTATCCCCGCTCCCGGAGGGTTCTTCCGTGCCGGCTGGAACGCTGTACCGCGGCCGGGAAGGAATGTGGTCCTGGGTGGCTCATCGAGTCACCGGCGTCCTCATCTTCTTCTTCCTGTTCGTACACGTCCTCGACACCGCTCTCGTCCGCGTCTCCCCCGAGGCGTATGACGATGTCGTGGCCACCTACAAGACGCCGATCGTGGCGCTCCTGGAATACGGACTGGTCGCGGCCATCCTGTTCCACGCGCTCAACGGCCTGCGCATCGTCGCCGTCGACTTCTGGTCGAAGGGCCCGCGCTACCAGAAGCAGATGCTCTGGACCGTGATGGGCATCTGGATCGTGCTGATGGTGGGTGCCCTTTACCCGGTGCTCGGCCACGCCGTACGCGAAGTCTTCGGGAGCTGACGCCGATGTCTCTCAACAAGGAAGCCACCGACGCGAGCGCCATCGGCGATGTCGAAGGCGTGACGCTCTATGACGTGGACCACCCCGCGCCCGTCATCGAGGCCCCGCGCAAGCGCACCAAGAAGACGCCGAAGGCCACCCGCGGCAACTTCGAGATGTACGGCTGGCTGTTCATGCGCCTGTCCGGCATCGTCCTGGTCGTCCTGGTCCTCGGCCACCTGCTGATCCAGCTGGTGCTCGACGGCGGTGTGTCCAAGATCGGCTTCGCCTTCGTGGCCGGCCGCTGGGCCTCCCCGTTCTGGCAGGCGTGGGACCTGATCATGCTCTGGCTGGCGATGCTGCACGGCGCCAACGGCCTGCGCACGATCATCAACGACTACGCCGAGCGGGACAACACGCGCTTCTGGCTGAAGATGCTGCTCTACACCGCCACGGTGTTCACCGTCCTTCTGGGCACGCTGGTGATCTTCACCTTCGACCCGAACATCCGCTAGGCCCGGGGTAACGACCATGAAGATCCACAAGTACGACACCGTCATCGTCGGCGCCGGCGGCGCGGGCATGCGCGCGGCCATCGAGTCGACCAAGCGCTCCCGTACCGCGGTGCTCACGAAGCTCTACCCGACCCGCTCCCACACCGGTGCGGCGCAGGGCGGCATGGCCGCCGCGCTCGCCAACGTGGAGGAGGACAACTGGGAGTGGCACACCTTCGACACGATCAAGGGCGGCGACTACCTGGTCGACCAGGACGCCGCCGAGATCCTGGCGAAGGAGGCCATCGACGCGGTCCTCGACCTCGAGAAGATGGGCCTGCCGTTCGGCCGTACGCCCAAGGGCGAGATCGACCAGCGGCGTTTCGGCGGTCACTCCCGCAACCACGGCGAGGCCCCGGTCCGCCGCGCGTGCTACTCGGGCGACCGCACCGGCCACATGATCCTCCAGACGCTGTACCAGAACTGCATCAAGGAGGGCGTGGAGTTCTTCAACGAGTTCTACGTCCTCGACCAGCTCATCGTCGAGGAGGACGGCGTCAAGAAGAGCGCCGGCGTCGTCGCGTACGAGCTGGCCACCGGCGAGATCCACGTCTTCCAGGCGAAGGCCGTGATCTACGCGTCCGGCGGCACCGGCAAGTTCTTCAAGGTGACCTCCAACGCGCACACCCTGACCGGCGACGGCCAGGCGGCCTGCTACCGGCGCGGGATCCCGCTGGAGGACATGGAGTTCTTCCAGTTCCACCCGACCGGCATCTGGCGCATGGGCATCCTTCTCACGGAGGGCGCCCGCGGTGAGGGCGGCATCCTCCGCAACAAGGACGGCGAGCGCTTCATGGAGAAGTACGCGCCGGTCATGAAGGACCTCGCGTCCCGTGACGTCGTCTCGCGCTCCATCTACACCGAGATCCGTGAGGGCCGCGGCTGCGGCCCCGAGGGCGACCACGTCTACCTCGACCTCACGCACCTGCCGCCGGAGCAGCTGGACGCGAAGCTCCCGGACATCACCGAGTTCGCGCGTACGTACCTCGGTATCGAGCCCTACACGGACCCGATCCCGATCCAGCCCACCGCGCACTACGCGATGGGCGGCATCCCGACCAACGTCCAGGGTGAGGTCCTCGCGGACAACTCCACGGTCGTACCGGGTCTGTACGCCGCCGGTGAGGTCGCGTGCGTGTCGGTGCACGGCGCCAACCGCCTGGGCACCAACTCGCTGCTCGACATCAACGTCTTCGGCAAGCGCTCCGGCATCGCCGCCGCCGAGTACTCCGCCAAGGCCGACTACGTCGAGCTGCCGGAGAACCCGGCCGAGCTGGTCGTCGAGCAGGTCGAGCGGCTGCGGAACTCCACGGGCAACGAGCGCGTGGCGGACATCCGCAAGGAGCTGCAGGAGACGATGGACGCCAACGTGATGGTGTTCCGTACGGAGCAGACCATCAAGTCGGCCGTCGAGAAGATCGCCGAACTGCGCGCCCGCTACAAGAACGTGTCGATCCAGGACAAGGGCAAGCGGTTCAACACCGACCTCCTGGAGGCCATCGAGCTGGGCAACCTGCTCGACCTGGCCGAGGTCATGGCGGTCTCCGCGCTCGCGCGCAAGGAGTCCCGCGGCGGTCACTACCGCGAGGACTACCCCAACCGCGACGACGTCAACTTCATGCGCCACACCATGGCGTACCGCGAGGTCGGCGACGACGGCTCCGATTCCGTCCGCCTCGACTACAAGCCGGTCGTCACGACCCGCTACCAGCCGATGGAGCGTAAGTACTGATGGCAACTCCCGTACTGGACAAGGTCGAGGCCGACTCCGCCGCCTCGCCGTACATCACGGTCACCTTCCGCATCCGCCGCTTCAACCCGGAGATCTCGGACGAGGCGATCTGGGAGGACTTCCGGGTCGACATCGACCCGAAGGAGCGTGTGCTCGACGGTCTCCACAAGATCAAGTGGGACCTCGACGGCTCGCTGACCTTCCGCCGCTCGTGCGCGCACGGCATCTGCGGCTCGGACGCGATGCGGATCAACGGCAAGAACAGGCTCGCCTGCAAGACGCTGATCAAGGACATCAACCCCGAGAAGCCGATCACGGTCGAGCCCATCAAGGGCCTCACCGTGCTCAAGGACCTCGTGGTCGACATGGAGCCGTTCTTCCAGGCGTACCGCGATGTCATGCCGTTCCTCATCACCGAGGGCAACGAGCCGACCCGCGAGCGCCTGCAGTCCCCCGAGGACCGCGAGCGCTTCGACGACACCACCAAGTGCATCCTGTGCGCCGCGTGCACGTCGTCCTGCCCCGTGTTCTGGAACGACGGGCAGTACTTCGGCCCGGCCGCGATCGTCAACGCGCACCGCTTCATCTTCGACTCGCGCGACGAGGCCGGTGAGCAGCGCCTGGAGATCCTCAACGACCGTGACGGCGTGTGGCGTTGCCGCACCACGTTCAACTGCACGGACGCCTGCCCGCGTGGCATCGAGGTCACCAAGGCGATCCAGGAAGTGAAGCGCGCGCTGATCACGCGTCGCTTCTAGTTCCTTCGCCGTACGCAGTCGTGGGCCCCGTTTCCGCTGGAAACGGGGCCCATGTGCTTAATCTGACGGTATGTCACTCGACTTGCTCGGCTTCGACAACGTCCTCTTCCCCGTCGGCGACATCGCCGAGGCCGTGGACTTCTACGAACGGGCCGGTTTCCCGCTCGCCTTCCGCCTCGACGAGGCCGGGATCGCCGGGCTCAAGGTCGGCGAGGAGACGCCCGGGCTGCTGCTCCGCCAGGAGGACGGCCTCGCGCACCGCCCGGCCGGCGACTGGACGGCGCGGGTCTGGCTGGAGGTCCCGGACGCCCGCAAGGCCGCCGTGGAGCTGACCTCGGCGGGCCTCGTCCCCGATCCGCCGTTCTCGGTCTCGACGGGCTGGACGGTCGAACTGGCCGATCCCTGGGGGAACGTCGTGGGGTTCACGGACTACTCGAAGCGGCCGGGGCTCGGGCGGGTCTGAGCCGCCCTCAGGGGCGCAGGGCCTGGACGCTGACGGTCAGGGCCGTGCACACGGCGAAGACCATGCCCGAGGCCGGATCGTGCCGCAGCGTCCCCGCGCCCGGGCAGACCGTCCTGGCCGCCGGGAAGTCGCCTTGCACGACCAGCCGGGTCCCGGTCTGCCCCTCCGCGCGCTCCTGACGCAGGAGGTGCACACGGCCCAGGTTGGTCAGGACGAGGAAGTACGCGTCGTCGACCGTGCCGAACCGCGACTCCACCTCGACGATCGCCGCGGCCGATTCGTCCTTTCCCAGACGGTACAGAGCCCGCTCCTTCATATCGCCGTCCTCGATCAGCCAGATCCCGTCGGGTGCCGGCACGAGGAGCACGCCGTCCAGACCGGGCACGGCACCCTGGCGCCCGCTGGACACCGTGGGGACCGAGGTCCATCGCACGGGAAGGTCCCTGCCGTATACGAGACGGATCTCGCCCACCCACGTACGGCCCTCGCCGCAGGCGTCCGCCACGGTGACGATGCGGCGGTCCGAGAAGTCCACGGCCGTCGCCCGGTCCAGGTACTCGCAGCCGGGTGGCGGCGGAACCGTCAACTCGGGGCGGCTGCCGAACAGCTGCGGCGGTTCCGTCGGGTCCGAGGGCGACGCCCCGTGCAGGTCCAGCAGGCTGAGCTGCCCTTCGGTGGCGCAGTTGGCCATCAGCAGCGTGCCCTCGCCATGCGGGCTGCTGTGATCCACCAGATAACGGCAGTGCGAATCCCGGCCCGCCGCCTGCCCGGTGATCGAGGCGTCCGTACGGTCCACCGCGAGCACATCGCCCTGACGGCTGCCCAGATAGGCCAGTTCGGCCTCGGGAACGGTGACGAGGGGCGGCGATCCATCTCCGTACCCGGAGGCCGTGAGGAACCGCCAGCGGTCCGGCTGCCGCCCCCAGGGCAGACCGAGCTCCGGCAGCGCGGAACGGCCGCGGACCGAACCGTCATAGGAGTCGATGGCGGTGAGCCACCGCCCGTGGATCACCATGACCGCGCAGCCCTCGCTCACGGCCACCTGCCCCACGCCTTCGGGGTCGCGCACGATGAAGCGCCAACGCACCGCGCCGGTCGCGGCGTCGAGGCCGACGACCGCCGTACCCGGCCGCGCCGACTCCAGCGCGACCAGGGTGCCCCGGATACGCCCCGCCTCGCCCTGTTCCCCGTTGCCGCAGAGGCTCAGGCCCACCGGGCCGCCGAACTCGCGGAACCAGGTGGCCCGCAGCGTCTCCGGCAAATCGGCGCGGTCCTCGGCGGCACCGACGTCCCGCTTGTCGTCCGGCACTGTCACTGACTCCGTATGCGGCGGCTCCGGCCCGTACTCGGTACGCAACTCGTACGCGTACAGCAGCGCGCCCGAGCCGAACAGCCCACCCAGGCAAGCACCTACGAGCAGCAGCGCGCCGAGCAGGCGGACCCGGCGGCGCAACGCGCGGTCCCGCAGGGCGAGCCATGGGCGGGTGCGCCGGATCAGCGGTACGCACAGCAGGGCCGCCGCCGCACAGCACAGGGCGGCCGCGAGCGGCGCCGGGTCGCGGCCCGACC
>NZ_JBEPEW010000076.1:0-39999 GCF_040300965.1 Streptomyces mesophilus
TGCATTGTCATTCGGGCACTCCCGACGTTGGCGGCGTCCCTTCGCGGGAACGGTGCCATTGCCCGAATGAGCAAGCACCCCACCCCGGCCCCCACCCACGACGAAACCCCAGGCGCAAACGAACCGGCAGAAAGCCGCACACGAAACCCCGCACGAAACCGCACGCGCAAACGAACCGGCCGCCAGAAGCACACGAAGCAGAACCCATCACGGCAGGGGGCCTGGGGGCGCAAGCCACCAGCGGGGGCCCGGGGGCGGAGCCCCCGTGACGGTAACTAGCGGAGCCCCCGTGACGGTAACTATCCGAGTGCCGCCACCCGATCCCGATACCCCCGCACCGGAGTCGCGTCGCGGTACGGCTCCAGGCGACGCTCGAAGTCCCGCACATACTCGACCGCCCGAGCCGACCGCATCTCCGAGGCCTGCTGCGCCGCCTCCGCCCCCAACGCACAGGCCTGGTCCAGCTCCCCGAGCCCCAGCCGCGCCGTGGCGAGCACCACCCGGCAGAACAGCCGCGACCGCGCGAACCCAGGGGCCCGTAACTGCAGCGAGCGCTCCGCATTCTGCGCCGAGGCACGGAACTGCTGCAGATCCCGGTGACAGTGCCCGAACTCGTCCGCCAGCTGCGCCTCGTCGAAGAACCGCGCCCAGTAAGGCACTTCATCCCCCGGCCGCGCCCCGTCGAGCGCCCTCTCCGCCCGCACAAGCGAGGCCGTGCACGCCCGCACATCCCCCAACACCCCGTGCCCACGCGCCTCGACCGAGTGCAGCAGCGCCTGCACGACGGGCGGCGCGGACGACCCGATGCCCTGCTGGGCGACGCGCGCCAGCTGCACCGCCTCGCGCCCGTGCCCGAGATAGACGGCCTGCCGGCTCATCGTCACCAGGACGTACGAGCCGTACGCCCGGTCGCCCGCCGCCTGCGAGAGCCGCAGCGCCTGCACGAAGTAGCGCTGCGCCAGGCCATGGGCCGCGATGTCGTACGAGGTCCAGCCGGCGAGCCGGGTCAGATCGGCCGCCGCGGCGAACAGGCGCCGGCCCGCGGCCTCGCTGTACGTGCCGCGCAGCATGGGTTCCGCCTCGTGCTCCAGGTATCGCACCAGGGCCTGGCGGGCGTGGCCGCCGCCGTAGGCGTGGTCAAGGGCGCGGAAGAGTTCGCCGACGGAGCGTAAGGCCGCGATATCGCCACCGGTGACCTTCTGGCCGGGGCCGCGCTCGGTCTGCTGCCGCTGCCGCGGGACGCCGGCCCTGCCTTGTGCGGGCACCCGCGCCTGCGCCTCTCCCCTGCCCACGCGCTCATCGGCCCGGCCGATCAGCCAGTCACGGCTGGGCACCACGAGCCCGGCCGGGGTGAACGCGATCTTCCGCAGCTCGGTATGGCTGCCGGAGTCCTTTCGCCACAGACCGCTGACGATGTCGACGGCTTCCTCGGGCGTCGCGGCGAACTCCAGGCCGGCATAGACGGGGGCACAGGCGTCGAGGCCCAGGTCCTGTGCGGTGAGGCGGCGGCCGAGGCGGCGCGTGAACACCTCGGCGATCAACGCGGGCGTGGTCCCGCGAGGCTGCTGTCCGCGCAGCCAGCGGGTCACTGAGGTCTTGTCGTAGCGCAGATCGAGGCCGTGCTCCAGGCCCAGCTGGTCGACCCTGCGGGCCAGACCGGCGTTGGAGAACCCTGCCTCTGCGATGAGCGCGGCGAGCTGGCGGTTGGGGGTGCGCTGCGGAGGTCGTTCCGTCATCAGCTCTGCGGTCTCCTGCCGATCGGGTCCTGGCGGCGGGTTCGGGTGTCGGTGTGGGCTCAACTTCGTCCGCGGAGCGGTTGTATGCCGTATGCGGTCTCGGTGTGCGCTGGGGTCCAGCCGCCGGACGGCGCGAATGTAGCGGGCGTGGCGGGGGGTGTCGGTGGGATCCCGAACCATTCATCCGATCGTGTGAGGGACCGCTTTCCGTGGGCGCGGCGGCCTGAGCCGCGACGTCCACACGACCGCCCCCGGCGCCCGCGCGCACAGGAGTCGTAAGGTTGCTGGCGGGGTGGACACGTGCAGCGTGCAGGCAAGTCGACGCCGGCCACGCGAACGTAAAACCGCGGACGCGAAAACCGCCCGCAGAAACAGGGAGGCACCGACGTGAGCGAGTTCCAGTTCGTCCGGATGGGATTCGGCGCCGACATGGTCGATTACCAGGTCGCCTGGGACGAGCAGCGCCGTGTCCACGCCGCCAGGTTCGAGGACGAGATCCCCGACACCTGTCTGCTGCTCGAGCACCCGCCCGTCTACACGGCGGGCCGCCGGACCGCTCCCGAAGAGCGCCCCCTCGATGGCACCCCGGTCATCGATGTGGACCGCGGCGGAAAGATCACCTGGCACGGACCCGGCCAGCTCGTCGGCTACCCGATCCAGAAGCTGCCGCGTCCGGTCGACGTCATCGCGCATCTGCGGCGCCTCGAGGACGCGATGATCGCGGTCTGCGCCGAGTTCGGCATCACGACCTCGCGCGTCGAGGGCCGGGCCGGTGTCTGGGTGCTCGGCGACCCGGTCGAGGACCGCCCCAGGTTCGGCGGCCTCACACTCGACTTCGACCCGCGTTCCACCGACCCCGAGTTCGACCCGCGCCTCAACGGCCCGGAGTACGCGCCGTCCAACGCGGGCCAGCGCGCGGAGGACCGCAAGATCTGCGCCATGGGCATCCGCGTCGCCAAGGGCGTCACCATGCACGGCTTCGCCCTGAACGTGAACCCGGACACCTCGAACTTCGACAAGATCATCCCCTGCGGCATCCGCGACGCGGGCGTCACCTCCCTCTCGTACGAACTCGGCCGCGAGGTCACCATCGAAGAGGTGCTCCCGGTCGCCGAGAAGCATCTGCAGCGGATCCTCGGGGACGCGGACCTGAAGCCGCGCGAGGTCGAGTCGGCCGCCTAGCGGGGTCGAGGTCGGCCGCCCATGGAGATGGAGTCGGCCGCCTGACGGGGTCGAGGTCGGCCGCCCAGCGAGGTGGAGTCGGCCGCCTGGAGACAGGCTCCTCGACCCTGGCCCCCGTACGGGGGAATGCGGGCGGGCAGCCTGAGGTTGCCCTCGACGCAAGGCCGCATAAACAACGGGCGTACCCTGGTGTACGCCGAAGAATCGAAGCTGTAGGGAGCCCGACGTGTCCGCTGTCGCACCCGACGGACGCAAGATGCTGCGCCTGGAGGTCCGGAACTCCCAGACCCCCATCGAGCGCAAGCCCGAGTGGATCAAGACCCGGGCGAAAATGGGCCCCGAGTACACGAAGATGCAGAACCTCGTGAAGGGCGAGGGCCTGCACACCGTGTGCCAGGAGGCGGGCTGTCCCAACATCTACGAGTGCTGGGAGGACCGCGAGGCCACGTTCCTCATCGGCGGCGACCAGTGCACGCGGCGCTGCGACTTCTGCCAGATCGACACCGGCAAGCCCGAGGCGCTCGACCGTGACGAGCCCCGCCGCGTCGGCGAGTCCGTGGTCACCATGGACCTGAACTACGCCACCATCACCGGCGTCGCCCGCGACGACCTGGAGGACGGCGGCGCCTGGCTGTACGCCGAGACGGTCCGCCAGATCCACCAGCAGACCGCCGAGCGCGCCGACGGCCGTACCAAGGTCGAGCTGCTCGCCCCCGACTTCAACGCGGTCCCGGAGCTCCTCAAGGAGGTCTTCGAGTCCCGTCCCGAGGTCTTCGCGCACAACGTCGAGACCGTGCCGCGGATCTTCAAGCGCATCCGCCCCGGCTTCCGCTACGAGCGCTCGCTCGGCGTGATCACCGCGGCCCGCGACTTCGGCCTCGTCACCAAGTCCAACCTGATCCTCGGCATGGGCGAGACCCGTGAAGAGGTCAGCGAGGCGCTGCAGCAGCTGCACGACGCGGGTTGCGACCTGATCACGATCACGCAGTACCTGCGCCCGTCGGTGCGCCACCACCCCGTCGAGCGCTGGGTGAAGCCGCACGAGTTCGTGGAGCTCAAGGAGGAGGCCGAGGAGATCGGCTTCGCCGGTGTCATGTCCGGACCGCTGGTCCGCTCCTCGTACCGCGCCGGCCGGCTGCACCAGATGGCGATCGAGAAGCGTGGCGCGTTCATCGCGTCGCAGGCCGTCTGAGTCCCTTGCCGCACCCCGCGAGCTTGTGATTTCGCGCACAAGACCCTACTCGCGCGTAATGGCGTGAAGACGCGGCCCGTACGATCCCCGCAGGCAGGGGCTGCGTACGGGCCGCGTCAGGTTTTTGACCAGCCACATCAAGGCTTCATTGGTGTTTGACCGGCCGGTCACGCACTGGTAACACCAATCAGTGAGCCTGGGCTTACGCCGCGTAGAAGGCCCACTGCCGCACCTGATCCGAGGGGGACCACCGACATGCAGGCCGCGCCCGTACGCGCCACCGCCATCCCGTCCGTGACCGACGCCCTGCGCGTCATGGAGACGCTGCTGCTCGGCAGCGGACAGCGCACCGCCCGCCGCAATGCCTGGACGTCCGTGCTCGAGGACCGGCGCCGCGCGAAGGACCGCGTGGAGGCTCAGCAGGTCCTGGAAGCGGCTGTCGCAGCCCGCACGTCGTAGTCCCAACGAAGGACACGTAAACTTCCCAGCATGGCGAGGAAGGACGACGCAGCGAGCGCTGCGAACCCGGGGCGACTCAAGCAGATCGCTCTCACTTACAAAATGACCCGACGGGCCGATTCGAAGATCGGTCTGATCATTGCCGCAGTGGGAATCGTCACCTTCGGTGTCTTCCTCGGAATCGGCTTCTTGATCGGACACCCGATCTATCTCGGCATCCTGGGCTTCGTGCTCGCCTTCCTTGCGATGGCGATCGTCTTCGGGCGCCGGGCCGAGCGGGCCGCATTCGGACAGATGGAGGGCCAGCCCGGTGCGGCTGCCGCCGTTCTGGACAATGTGGGCCGCGGCTGGTCGACGACTCCCGCGGTCGCGATGAACCGCAGTCAGGACGTGGTCCACCGGGCGGTGGGCAAGGCCGGCATCGTACTGATCGCCGAGGGCAACCCGAACCGGGTCAAGTCCCTGCTCGCCGCCGAGAAGAAGAAGATGGCGCGCGTCGTGTCGGACGTGCCCGTGCACGACTTCATCGTGGGCAACGGCGAGGGCGAGGTCCCGCTCAAGAAGCTGCGCACCACGATGCTCAAGCTCCCCCGCGTCCTGTCCGGTCCGCAGGTCACCACGACCAACGACCGGCTGCGCGCGATGGGCGACCTGATGAAGAACATGCCGATCCCGAAGGGTCCGATGCCGAAGGGCATGCGGATGCCGCGCGGTGGCCAGAACGGCCGCTGATTCTCCCTCGTATACGTGAACGGGGCGCCCGGACTTTCCGGGCGCCCCGTTCTTACGTCTGCGATGTGGAAGCAGGCCTTGACCAGCGACGTGGGGATCGGATCCTGACCCCCGACGGGCGGCTCAGATCCTGACCTGGACCGCGCGCGACAGCCGGTCGTGCAGGCCGCGGCCGTCACGGTCCCAGATGAGGGCCGGGATCGCGAGGCAGAGCAGGATGCTGCGGACGACCACGCGGCCGATGCCGAGCCGCCGGCCGCCCTCGGCGACCACCCGGAGGCCGAGGATGCGCTTGCCCGGGGTGGAACCGACGGTTGTGACGGTGAGGATGCTCATCACCAGGAGGACGAGCACGGCCCAGTTGCCGGCGGCCTGGGTGTCACCCTGCGCGAGCAGGCCGTATGCGATCACCATGCACAGGGCCCAGTCGATGAGGAGCGCGGCGATCCTGCGGCCGGGGCGCGCGATCGAGCCGGGGCCGTGCTCGGGCAGGCCCAACTGCTCGCCGCGGTAGCCGAACTCGACGCCCATGTCCTCGGCGGTCTGCCGCGGTCCCGACAGCCACGATCCGATTGCTTGCCTGTTGTCCACGGGTCCACGGTACTGCGCCCCGTTTCGTACGGGACCGGGCGGGTGCCTTCTGCCGTGGCGCCGGCGGCCGGTGAGACGGCCGTCACCTCCGGGCCGGTTAACTTGGGCGAAACAAATGGGTCATGCTTGAGAAATCCCCCGTCCTTATGGTCGGGTCCAGCGTGTGCCACCGCACTGGCCGCACCGACAGCGAGACAGCCCCGGCTCCACCCCGGACCGGGAGTAGGAGGAGCTGGATGTTCCAGAACGCCGACGACGCCAAGAAGTTCATCGCAGACGAGGACGTGAAGTTCGTCGACGTCCGCTTCTGCGACCTGCCGGGTGTGATGCAGCACTTCACGGTGCCGGCGTCGGTGTTCGACCCGGACGAGGAGCTGGCCTTCGACGGTTCGTCGATCCGCGGCTTCCAGGCCATCCACGAGTCCGACATGGCGCTGCGCGCGGACCTGTCGACCGCCCGGGTCGACCCCTTCCGCCGCGACAAGACGCTGAACGTCAACTTCTTCATCCACGACCCGATCACGGGCGAGCAGTACTCCCGTGACCCGCGCAACGTGGCGAAGAAGGCCGAGGCCTACCTCGCCTCCACCGGTATCGCCGACACCGCGTACTTCGGCCCCGAGGCCGAGTTCTACATCTTCGACTCGGTGCGCTTCGAGACCTCCGCCAACAAGTCGGTCTACGAGATCGACTCCGAGGCGGGCGCCTGGAACACCGGCGCGGTCGAGAACAACCGCGGCTACAAGGTCCGTTACAAGGGCGGCTACTTCCCGGCCCCGCCGGTCGACCACTTCGCCGACCTGCGCGCCGAGATCTCCCTGGAGCTGGAGCGGTCCGGCCTGCAGGTCGAGCGTCAGCACCACGAGGTGGGCACCGCCGGCCAGGCCGAGATCAACTACAAGTTCAACACGCTGCTCGCCGCGGCCGACGACCTGATGCTCTTCAAGTACATCGTGAAGAACGTCGCGTGGCGCAACAACAAGACCGCGACCTTCATGCCGAAGCCGATCTTCGGTGACAACGGTTCGGGGATGCACGTCCACCAGTCCCTGTGGACCGGCGGCCAGCCGCTCTTCTACGACGAGGCCGGTTACGCGGGTCTGTCGGACACCGCCCGCTACTACATCGGCGGCATCCTGAAGCACGCCCCGTCGCTGCTCGCCTTCACGAACCCGACGGTGAACTCGTACCACCGCCTGGTCCCCGGCTTCGAGGCCCCGGTCAACCTGGTCTACTCGCAGCGCAACCGCTCGGCGGCCATGCGTATCCCGATCACGGGCTCGAACCCGAAGGCCAAGCGCGTCGAGTTCCGCGCGCCGGACCCGTCCTCGAACCCGTACCTGGCCTTCTCGGCCCTGCTGCTCGCGGGCCTCGACGGCGTCAAGAACAAGATCGAGCCGGCCGAGCCGATCGACAAGGACCTCTACGAGCTGGCCCCCGAGGAGCACGCGGGCGTCCCGCAGGTCCCGACCTCGCTCCCGGCGGTCCTCGACGCGCTCGAGGCGGACCACGAGTACCTGCTTGCGGGCGGCGTCTTCACGCCGGACCTGATCGAGACGTGGATCGACTACAAGCGCACGAACGAGATCGCCCCGATCCAGCTGCGTCCGCACCCGCACGAGTTCGAGCTGTACTTCGACATCTAAAGATCAACAGGGCTCTAAGCTCTAGGTTCGCGCTGCGGACCCTCTGCCAGTCCGCAGAGGGTCCGCAGTTTTGTTGATCAAGGTACCCATGGTTCGCTCGACTGCGGCCCTCGTCGACTCGTCGGAGTCCGGCCAGAGGTGACTGTATGTGTTGAGGGTGGTCGTTGCGCTGGAGTGCCGTAGCCGGTGCTGCACGACCTTCACGTCTGCCCCGCTCGCGATCAGCATGGACGCGTAGAAGTGCCTGAGGTCATGAAAGCGAAAGGCCTCAGGCAGACCCGCCACTTTCTTGCGGATCCGTCGCATGTGCCGCTCGATCTTCCACGGCCCCAACTGTGCGCCCCCATCGTCCGCGGCCACCCATCCGTCCGTCCGTCCGTCGAGAAGGCGCTTCAACTCCCCCACGAACACGTCCGGGATCGGCACAGCCGTCATGCTCATCTCGGTCTTCAACGGCTCGGCCGGATACTGCATGGCGGGGTTGATGACTCTGGCGTCGAGGTCGACATCGACCACCCGCAGGCCGCACACCTCAGCCGTGCGGAGGCCGGCGAACGCGCCGAGGAGCAACGGCAACCGGTACTTCTCATCAGCCGTCTCGTACAGGGCCCAGAGCTGAGCCTCGGTGGCCACGTAGGGCCGAGGCTTGCCCGCCCCCGGCGTCGTGCGCCGGCCGCACGGATTCGAGGGCACCTTCCTGGCGCCAACAGCGTCGGTCATGATCTGTGACAGCCGGTTGTGCAGCGCGAAGCAGTAGGAGGGTTTGAGCCCTTCTCGCTTGAGCTTCGCAGTCCAGCGTTTCACCGCATGCTCATCGACCGCGACCAGTGGAAGCGGCCCGAACTCCTTGCGGATGCGGGCAATGTGTACGCGAGCCTGTCGCTCGGTCGATTCCCGATGCGCGTAGGTCTCCAGCCACGCGTCACACCACTGATCCATGGTCATCTTCTGACTCTTCGGATCCACGTAGTTCCCAGTGACAAGCGCGGCCGTCACCTCGTCGAGCCAACGCTCAGCGTCGACCTTCCGCGCGAAGTGCTTCGCGTGCTCCTTACCGGCCAGATCCCGGTACCGCGCCCGCCACTTACCGTTCGGCCGCTTCGCTATGTTCTTGCTCGCCATTGACGCCCTTCCTGGTCACCCGTTCAAGTGCCAAAAGCTCCCGCTCGAGCGCGTCCTTCCGGTCCCGCACTCGCGGGAGTTCCTGCTGAGTCGAGGCGAAGGCAGCCATGAGCTGGACCTCTCGCTGATGCAACTCGTTGATCTCGTCTCGCACTTGCCCAGCCCTGCGCTCAAGTTCCGAGGGCGACATGCGGACTGGGACCGGGTTCAACAGAGGGTCAAGTTCCAGGTTCAACACCTCGGCGAGCGCCGCCACTTCGGCCAAGGGAACGGGACGCTGCGCAGCCTCAATCCGGCTCACGGCCAGGGCAGACACGTCCTTCCCAAGTGCCTGGCCAAACCGCTTCGCAAGTTCAGCCTGTGTCCACATCCGGTTCTCTCGCGCCTTCCGGACTGTCCCGCCGAAGACCTGCGCAAACTCCTCAACTGTCATGTCGCGACAGTACCGATATCGACAGCAGAGATCAACGCTGCTAGCGTGAGCCATCATCACGCGATAGTTCGACTATCGGGAGGAGATCACGCATGTCTGAGTCTCTGCTCCAGAAGCAGATCAGGCAGTACCTGACCACCGCCGAAGTCGCCGAGCGCTACAGGACCGCCGCAAGCACGGTCCGGTACTGGCGGCACATCGGTTACATCCCAGGCGGTGTCAAACGGGGCCGGAAGGTTCTCTACGACGTCACGGTGCTCGACGCGTGGGACGCGGAGCAGTCGGAGGCCGGAGGTCGGCGAGCGGCATGACCATGAACGCAGAAACGCCCCGGGGGCTGACCGGGGCGTTTCCAGAAGACTCCGCGGCGGGCGGTAAGTCCGCTGCCACCGTAGCGCAGGGAGACCCGCCCCGTGTAGCGGGTCGGCTCGACACATACCGGTCTCGCTCCTCGCGTTGGCACCGGCAGGTGAAGGTCGACAAGTGCCCGCGCTGCGGGCACCCCCACCTTCACCGCGCACCGCTCCCGCTCGTGCGCTCCGTCCTCAAGACCGCCCCGTGCGGCCTCGTGTACGTCGTCGCCCTCCGCGTGCCGGCGGTGGTCGCATGAGCGCATACGGGCGCGTCATCGAGGCACTGCAGCAGCACGGCAGCAAGGGCCGCGGAACGGCCTGGCAGTGCGTTGCGCACGAAGACCGGGCACCGTCCCTGTCCGTCACGAACGGCAATAAGGGCGTGCTCATCAACTGCCACGCCGGATGCGCCACAGAGGACGTGGTCGACGCACTCGGCCTGTCCATGCCCGACCTGTTCGACGAGGCACAGGAGAAGCGGGAGCGGCCCCGAGTTGTCGCCGAGTACCCGTACTGCGACGAGCAGGGCGAACTGCTCATGACCGTAAAGCGGATGGAGCCCGGCTACGACGGGGAGCGCAAGACGTTCCGCCAGTACCGGCCAGACGGCACCCCAGGCGTGAAGGGCATCCGACGCGTCCTCTACCGACTCCCCGACGTCCTCCGGCAGGCGCAGGCCGGCGAGATTGTGGTCGTGGTCGAGGGCGAGAAGGACGTTGAGTCCCTCGCAGCCAAGGGCGTCATCGCCACATGCAATGTGGGCGGCGCGGGCAAGTGGAGCGACGACTACACGGCCGCCCTGCGCGGCGCCAAGGAAGTGGTCGTCATCGCCGACCGCGACGAGCCCGGACGCAAGCACGCTGCGACTGTCGCCGACTCCGTGAAGCGCGCCGGTATCCCAGTGCGGGTGCTGGAGCCTGCCCGCGGCAAGGACATGACGGACCACATCACGGCGGGGCTCAACTTCGATGACCTCGTAGCCCAGGAAACGCATCCCACAAATCCCAGAAACGCGGATGGCGCCCACGATCTGGACCCCGATAGCCATTCTGGGATTTCTGGGACGCGAATCCCGGAGACGGACTGGGACGAGCCCATCCCCGTCGAGGCCCGTCCGTTGCCGCCGTTCCCGACGGGGCACCTTGGGAAGCTCGGCGAGTTCGTCCAGGCCGCCGCCGCCTCTCTGCAGGTGCCGGAAGACCTGATGGCGTTCTCCTGCCTGGCGGTCGTGTCCACAGCCACGGGCGGACGCCTGCGGGTGAACGTCAAAGCGGACTGGCGGGAGTCGACTGCCCTCTACCTGGCGGCCCTGGCCGACTCCTCCGAGAAGAAGACGCCGACGCTGAACCTCGCGGCCTACCCGCTGCGCGAAGCCGAGGCACAGCTGATCGAGGCTGCACGACCGGGCATCGAGGCCAAGGCTCAAGAGATCCGCATCACGCAGGGCAGGATGTCCAAGGCGGAGCAGAAGGCCACCGGGGACAAGCCTGACGATGCCCTGGCCGACGCCGAAGCAGCACGCGAGAAGCTGCTGGAGCTCGGCGACCCGCCCGACCTGCCGCGGATTCTGATCCGTGACGCCACGCTCGAAGCGATCGGCAAGGTTATGTACGGGCAGGGTGGCCGTATCGGCATCCTCGCCTCCGAAGGGGGCTTGCTGAAGGTGGCAGCCGGCCTCTACGGCAGCGGCGGCCAGGCCAACACGGATCTGCTGCTCGAGGCATACAGCGGAGGCCCGTACAGCATCGACCGGACCGGCCGCGCGTCCGCCCGCATGGCCAGCACGTTCCTCGCAATCGGTCTGATCGTTCAGCCAGGCATCCTGGCCGGGATTGAGAAGAAGAACCCGGAGTTCCGGGAGAACGGCCTACTCGGCCGCTTCCTGTACTCCCGCCCCACGCCGACAGGCTCAGACACGTTCGACTCCCCAGGTATCCCCCAGGACGTATACGAGCACTACGACCAGCGGATTCGATACCTCGTCGCCGACTACTGGGGACCCACGGACTTCCGCACCATGACCCTCTCGCCCGGAGCGCTGGAGCTGTTCGCCGCCTACTACGACAACTTCGCGCGCCGCCGAATGCCCGGGGGTGACCTCCACGACATCGCCGACTGGGCAGGCAAGTTCCGCGGTCAGCTCATCCGCCTTGCAGCCATCCTCACCGTGTACGAGGACCGGAAGGCGGCTCAAATCAGCCGCGACACGATGGCTGACGTCCTCGCCATGGCCCCGTACTTCATCGCTCACGCGAAGGCCGTGTTCGACCTGATGGGCGCCAACAGCGACGGTCGGCTGACACCTCTGCGGGATCTCGTGACGTGGCTCCGGAACCGTTCCAAGCCTTCGCACGAGTTCTCTGCTCGTGACGCCTGGCAGGCACTCAAGGGGCGCCGTTGGGCCAGCGACATGGACGACATGACCGATGCCCTCAACGAGCTCGAGGACTACGGATGGATCTCGCTGATTCAGATCCCAGAAATCCCAGGAAAGCGCGGACGCAAGCCGTCCCCCAAGTACGACGTACACCCCTGGATCTACGACCCGCCCGAGGAGGCAGCATGACCAGCCAGATCACGCGGTCCGCGGCACTCGTCGTATCCGCCGCCCTCCGCGACGACGACACCAGCGTCGGCCTCATCCTCCGCACCCTGCCGCCCGACCAGGTCGCCGAGGTCGCCATCGCTTCCGTGACCGCCCTCGCCGAAATCCTCCACGACCACATCCCCCCGCACGCCATCCGCGCAGGCGTCACCGAAGCCCAACGCATCGCCCAGACCACAGCCACCGAAGGGAACTGACCATGACCCCCGAAGACATTCAGCGCCAGGTCGTCGAGTTCGAGCAGGCCCTCACCGGCCGCAAAGACCTCACCGACCACGCCAAGCGCGTAACCGCCGCCCGCAACCGCGCCGCCGCCGGCCAGAAACTGCAGCAGCTCAAGGAAACCGCCCAGCAGCAGCGCGCCGACATCCGCGCCAAAGCCGACCGCGCCCTGTACGGCAACACCGGAAGCACCGACCCCAACGCCCTGATGCTGCGCCGAGACGCCCGCGAACGCGCCGGACGCCTCACCGAACACCGCGAACTGCGCCAGGCCTTCAACGAGGCACAGCGCGACGGCGACACCGTCATGGCGCAGGCCCTCGCAGCCCGCGCCCGCGACATGTGGGCCCACGACATCGTCAGCGACTACGTGGCCAGCAACCCCACCGCGCAGCGCGCCCTCGAGGCCGAAGCCGAACTGCCCCGCGAGAACGAGAACTTCAACCTGCACGAGGCCGCGCACTACTCGCTGCCGCCCGCCACCGGCGTCCTCAACGGCATGCAGGACTGGCAGATCAACTCTCTCGCCGCCGACGACGACATCGAGGTGGCCTGATGAACACCAGCGCACCCGACAACGCCATGCGGGCCGTCGCCCGCCGAAAGCTGTCCATCCCCGCCCCTGTACGCCAGGCGGCAGCCGTCCGGGAAGCCCTCCGGCACACCATCTACAAGCCGATCCCCGAACGCCCCGGACTCCCCGGTAAGGCCGCCGACGTCGAGCAGGTCATACGCGACCACGCCCAGGCACTGCACCTGCACGACCTCACACACCGGGCCGCCACCCAGTTCAGCGACGAAGCCGACCTGCGATACGCGGCAGCCGTCGCCAACGCCGTACCCGACTGGATCACCGGCCTGCAAAAGGAGTTCACCACCCTCGTCGGCGTCATTACCGAGGCCGCGGCCCAGCTGCCCGCCGAGGTCCGGGCAGACCGGGTGAACTGGAACGACGCTGCCGTCAGCGCCCCCTACCAGCGGGCCGAAGGCGCAGCCGTGCAGCTCGACCAGCTCGTCAGCGACCGCAACGACATCGCACGAGCAGGAGGCCACGACGGCGGCACAGACAACGCCCTCTACGCCATCGCCCACCTGCCCGAGCCCACCGCAGAAGCCGTCATGGCCGGCCGGTGGAAGGAGCTGTCACCCACCCTCAACCAGTGGCGAGACCTCAAGCGTCAGCCCGTCGCACGGTGGGTGCACCTCGTCCGCTCGCCCGACGTGGCACTCAGCCTCGCCACACCAGGACAGGTGAGGGAACGCGCAGCGACGGTGCAGTCGTGGCGGGACGCCGAGGTGACCAGGCTCCACGGAGGCAGCATCACGTCGGCTCTGCACCGCGTAGAGCGCTCACTGGCAGCGTGACCCATGATCTCGGCGTCAACGGCACCTGCTCGACGCGCATGGCGAGCGGGACCCATGGTGTGCGGCCGGCTACCCCGCGGGCACCAGCGCCGAACGCCCCGACCGGGCAACCCACCTGGTCGGGGCACCCACCGAACCGGACCGCACCCTGGGGGCATACCCCCCTCCCCGCGATCTTCCCGGATCGGGCGGTATAGCAGCTGACCCTCTGTACGGGTCTGGAGGTTTTGACCCGCCCTTGGAAACCCGGGCGGGGGGTCAGTTGCTATACCGCCCGATCCGATGACATGCCAGGTGGGGGCAACCTCCCCACCCCTTTGACCTCTTGAGGCCCGCGCCACGGACTGCCAGAGAGGGGCAACCGTGGCAGCAATCTCGGTCGGCTCGGTTGAAGTCGACGTCGTACCCAACACCCGGGGAATCCGGGCCCAGTTGCAAGCCAGCCTGATTCCTGCGGCCGACCAGGTCGGCGAGGAAATGTCGCGGATCATCGGCCGGCACATCTCCACCCAGGTCGCTCAGGCGGTGAGGCGGGGCGTCACGAACGGCGCCCGCACCGCGACCCCTGCCGCTGTACGGGGCGGACAGCAGACGGGCAGTGCCTTCGCCCGCAGCATGAAGACCCGCGTCGAGGCCGCGCTGCGGGATCTGCCGGACGTGGAGTTGAACGCGGACTCCACCGAGGTCGAGCGGGAGATTCACCAGATTCGCGCCCAGCTGGCGACCTTGCGGGACGTCGAGATCGGTGTCGACATCGACGCCGGCGAGGCGATGGCCCGCATCACTCAGCTGCAGGCGCGTCTCGCGCGCTTGGCCGCGTCGGATGCGGATGTTGATGTCCGTATCGATACGGGTGCGGCGGCCGGGGAGCTGGCTGCCCTTCAGGCGCAGGTGAACCGGTTGGACGGGCAGACCGTGAAGGTCGACGTCGACGCGCGAACTGCCGCCGCCAACATGAATCTGCTGACCGCGGCTGCGCTGACGTTCGGGCCCGCGCTGCTGCCGGTGCTCCCGGTAGCCGCGGCCGGCTTGGGTGCGATCGCTGCTGCGGCTGTCGCGGCGGGTGTGGGTATCGGCGGTATCGCCCTGGTGGCTGTTCCGGCGTTCAAGCAGATCGGCACCGTTCTGCAGGCGCAGAAGGCCGCGCAGGAGGCGGCTACGAACGCGACGGCTTCGGGCGGTCAGGCTGCGGCTCAGGCCGCGTCGAGGGCGAATCAGCTTGCGTCGGCTCAGGCCGCGGTCGCCTCGGCTGAGCGGAACGGGGCGCGGCAGATCGCGCAGGCGCAGAAGGCGGTGACGGATGCCCGCCGTAATGCGGGCCAGGTGGCCGCGCAGGCGGCTCAGCGGGCGCAACAGGCGGCGCGTGCGGTTCGGGACGCCGAGGAGGAACTGGCGGATGCCCAGCGGGAAGCCAGGCGCGCTCAGGAGGATCTGACGGCGGCACGCCGCACGGCCGCTCGCGAACTGCAGGACTTGAACAGTCGGTTGGCCGGGGCGCAGCTGGACCAGCGGCAAGCGGTGTTCGATCTGCAGGACGCCGAGCGGGAGTTGCGTGCCGTCCGGGAGAAGGGCGCGCAGGCGGGAGCCGGCGAGCTGGCGAGGGCGCAGCTCAACTACGACCGTGCCAAGCAGCAGCTTGCCGATCAGACGACGGAGACGAAGCGCCTCGAGGTCGAGACGAAGGCCGCGAACAAGGCCGGCGTCGAGGGCTCGGAGACGGTGCGTGGCGCGCAGGAGCGTCTGGCGGAGGCGCAGGCGAACGTCACCGACCGCACGCAGGCTTTGCGGGACGCGCAGGACGAGCAGGCGCGCACGGCTGTCGAGAATGCGCAGCGGATCGCCGAGGCGCAGCAGCGGATCGCGGAGGCGCAGCGGGGCGTCGCCGATGCTCAGGTGCAGGCGGCGGAGCAAGCAGCGGCAGCGCAGCGGCAGTTGGAGCAGGCGCAGATGGCCGGGGCGGGCGCGGTCGACCAGGCGGCGGCTGCTCAGGCGAAGTACCGGGCGGAGCTGGCGAAGTTGACGCCGGCGGCCCGGGACACGATGGCCGCCTACGTCGGTCTGAAGGACGTGTTCGGCGAGTGGTCGAGGTCGCTTCAGCCCGCGGTGATGCCGATCTTTACCCGGGCGTTGAATGCGATGGCGCGGGCTCTTCCCGGGCTGACGCCGTTCGTGCTGGAGGCGTCCGAGGCGATCCGGGGCCTGATGGACCGGGCATCGGCGGAGCTGAAGACGCCGTTCTGGCGAGGCTTCAGGGACGACCTCGAGAAGTCCGTGAAGCCTGCCGTGACCGGCTTGGGTGTGGCGTTCGGGAACGTCTTCAAGGGGATGGCCGGCGTCGTCGGCGCGTTCCTGCCCCACATGGATTCGATCTCTCAGCGGATGCAGGATGTGACGGGCCGGTTCGCGGACTGGGCCGCGGGCCTGAAGGGTTCCCCGGAGTTTCAGCGGTTCTTGCAGTACTCGTCGGAGATGGCGCCTCGGATCGGCGAGGCCCTGGCGGCGATCGTCGGCGCGGCCATCTCGATCGGGTCGGCCCTGGCGCCGATCAGCTCGATCGTGCTGCAGGCGGTCACCACCATTGCGGATGGGGTCGCGTGGCTCGCCGACAATGCACCGTGGCTGGTGCAGGGCATCTACGGGATTGTCCTGGCGATGGGCGCCTGGCGGCTGATGATGCTGGCTTGGCGTGGCGCCATGCTCCTCGCCGCGGCGGCCCAGGCCGCTTTCACTCTGGTGACGATGTCGGGGCCGTGGGGTTGGATCATCCTTGCGGTACTCGGCGTGATTGGCATCATCACGCTGCTGTGGACGAAGTGCGAGTGGTTCCGCGACGCGGTGAAGGCCGTATGGGAGGCCATCCAGGCCGCCGCGGTCGCGGTGCGGGACTGGTTCGCCGGCCCGTTCGCCCGCTTCTGGACGCAGACGCTCCCGGCCGTGTTCCTCGCCGGATGGCACTGGATCCGGGACCACGTCCTGTACCCGATCCGGGACTTCTTCACGAAGACCATCCCCGGTTGGTGCCGGGTGCTGCGGGACCGAGCCGTCGAGGCCTGGGGCGGTTTGCGGTCCGGGCTTTCCGGCGTATGGAGCGGGATCAAGGACCGGATCCTCTACCCGATCCGCGACTTCTTCACCAAGACCATCCCCAGTTGGGGATCGGCCCTCAAGGACAAGATCGTCGGCTCGTTCGACGCGGCCCGGGCCGGAATCAAAAATGCCTGGGACAAGATCAAGGGCATTGCCAAGGCGCCAGTCCAGTTCATTGTTGACACGGTCTACAACAACGGGATCAGGCGAGTCTGGAACCTGGTGGCGGGCGCGTTCGGCGCCCCGGAGCTGGACAAGTTCACGTTCGCATCCGGCGGCATCATGCCCGGATACACCCCGGGCCGGGACGTGCACCAGTTTGTGTCGCCGACGGGCGGGGCGCTGGAGTTGTCCGGCGGCGAGGCGATCATGCGGCCCGAGTTCACCCGGGCCGTGGGCTCCGGGTTCGTCGGCAGCATGAACCAGCTCGCCCGCTCGGGTGGTTCCTCTCGGATCCGTGAGGCGCTCGCTCCGGTCCTCGGTGGCAACCCCCGCACCAATGTGGACCGTTCACTGCCCTACGCCCGTGGTGGGGTCTTGCCTACGCAGTCGTTTGCGGATGGCGGCATCTTCGGCTGGATCAAGTCCGCCGGATCTGCCGTTGCCGGTGCGGGCTCAGCCGCCTGGAACAAGATCAAGCAAGGGGCGGCCTGGTTGAAGGACACCCTCGAAGCCAGCGCCAGGGCGGGCGTCGAGAACGTCGTCGACCCGCTGCTTAAGCGCTTCCCGGGCATGGACACCGGTTTCGGGAAGATGCTCCGCAGGATCCCGACGCGCATGATCGATGCCCTGTTCGGCTACTCCAAGGAGGCCGATAAGAGGGGAGCGGGTGGCGTCGGAGGCCCGCGCATTCAGAAGGCTCTGACCTGGGCGAAGAGCCAGGCGGGCAAGAAATACCAGTGGGGCGGCAACGGCAACCCGTCGTGGGACTGCTCCGGTTTCATGTCCGCGATCGAGTCGGTGATCCGCGGGCAGAAGCCCCACCGCAGGTGGTCCACGCACGCGTTCAAGGGCGGTGCCCCTCCCGGCTGGAAGAAGAACGGGAAGAGCGCCTTCACCGTCGGCATCACCCATGCCGGCGTCGGTCACACCGCGGGCACGCTAGGCAAGACGAACGTCGAGTCGCGCGGCGGCGACGGCGTGGTCGTGGGCAAGCGGGCACACGGCTCCAACTCGATGATGTTCAGCTCGGTCTACGGGTTCGAGCCCGGCAAGTACGACAACGGCGGCATGCTGCAGCCCGGCTTCAACCTTGCCTACAACGGCACCGGGCGACCCGAGCCTGTCCTTACCGGACGGCAGTTCAACAACCTCGCCACGGCAGCCAGCAGCAGCACAGCGGGCGGCGAGTTCACGGGCGACCTCTACCTCGACAGCGGCGAGTTCCTCGGCGTTGTTCGCGGCGAGATGCGCGAGCGGGACCGCCAGTTGATCGAGGCCATCGGGGCGAGGAGGTTCTGAGCATGCGCGAGGCCCCGACCGGATCGGCGACCGGTCGGGGCCTCGTACCGTCCGAGCGGGAGCTCAGGACCGCTTCGGGCACACACGGTGCCGGTAGATGGTCTGTCCGCCGCCAGAGGCGCTGTGAATGTCGTGGGAGGTGAAGGCCTCGCCTGCCTTAATCACCTGGTGGCACTTGCCGCAGAGCTTCATCGAGGACCCGCCTTCCCACACGAGCGGCAAGCACGTGGGAACCACGACAGCCGCTGATCACCGACTTGGCACCGGCGAGCGCCGAGGTCGACAGCGGTGGCCGTCAGGAGCATCACTCCGCACCACACGCATGCGCGACCGCGTACCTGTGCCTGCGTCAGGGAGCTGATGCGAGGCAGCTGCACGGCCGCCCTTTCCCGGATCGTCGCCATGACCAGCACCGTAGGAACGAGTGCTCTGTGGTGTCGGGCCGGTTGCGCCGGATTGCGCGAGCCGCGACCGGGGTTGGGGCCGGTTGCTCAGGTTCCTGCAATCGCCCCACGAGCACGGGCGATCAGCCGGTGTGCCTGCGGTCCGTAGGCGGCGCCAGCGTCGAGCTGATCCCAGACGCGGCCGTACAGGGCGAGGTCGTCGGAAGAGTCGTACTGCAGCTCGGTGTTGATCGTCTCGACGATGACCCGCTTCTCGTCGAAGATCCAGAACCCGTGCTTCGGAGTGAGCGACAGGGGCGCGCCAAGCGGCACGATGCCGAGCTCGACCGTCGACATGCCAATCAGCCCAACGAGCCGGTCAAGCTGGCCGGCCATGACCTCACGGCCGCCGACAGCGGCGTGCAGGGCGGCCTCCCAGATCAACACGCGGAACAGCTTGCCCGGCTCGTACAACACTTCCTGACGCCGCATACGGGCTTGCACGGCCGCGTCGGTGTCTCTTGGGGAGCGCATCAGCTCGGCGTTCTGCAGGAGCAGCTGACGGGCGTAGGCGGGCGTCTGGAACAGGCCCGGGATGACGCTGGCCTCGTAGCCCCGCATGGTGACGGTGCGCCGGTACTCGACGACATACCGGTCCTGCACCGGGGTGTGCCCGGCGGCGAGTTGCCTGCGCCAGTGCCGTTGCTGAGACTCCAGGCCGCGCAACCGCGCCTGCAGCTCGGAAGCCTGGGCCGGGGCGCCGACTGCTGCGGCCCATGCCGCCAAGTCCTCGGCGGTCGCGGTCTGCCGGCCGTTCTGCAGGCGCGAGACCTTCGAGCGCTGCCAGCCGAGACGGTCAGCAAGGGTCTTACCGTCGAGGCCGGCCTCGACGCGCAGCTCACGCAGCCTCGCGCCGAGGGCCTCGCGCCCATGCTGAAAGTCGGTGCTCACACCGAGGAACGTACCCGCGCCCACACCTCTGCAGAAGGCCGTGCAGCGGCCAGTGCGGCGTCCCTGGCACGGCATGCGGCCAGCACTTCCGCAGGGTCGTCGACCAGCTCGACGCCGGTCGTCGTATCGCTCTCGTCGATGTGCATCCGCACCAGGATCCGCGAGTCGAACAACCAGAAATCGCACTCAGGCAACCCGAGTTCCTCCGCCTCTGCTCGAGGCAGGACGCAGATGTCTTCCCCCGCGGCAATGCCGCCGGCGGCCGTGGCCATCAGGAACCGCTGACCGTCGGTGGGCGGCTCGTCGACGATCCGCACCCGGGAGAACCGGGCGCCCTGCTCGGCCTTCTCGCGCACGTTCACGTTCCACGGATGCTCGGGTTCCGGCTGCGGGTCGACGCCCCGCATGAACGCCTGAAAGCGGGCGCCCGCGCGGTCACTGGCGTAGCCGCGGCGGGTCTCGAGCCGGAACGCGGTGCGCTCGAACTCGGCGAACAGGTGGGTGATCTCCGTGAAGGGGATCAGGGTGGGCACGGTCACTCCTTGGGTGCGAAGCGGGTCAGCAGCTCGCGGGGGATGACGACGAAGCCCTCGTGGTCGGCGACGTCGCGGAGCTGGTCGAGGTGCTTAGGGTCGGTGAGCTTGTCGCCCTGGACCACGATGTCACCGGTCTCGACGACCTCGTACAGGGTGGGACAGTTCCCGTGTTCGGACGTGGTGCCGATGAACCTGAGCGTCATGTCGTCTCCTCGGGCTGGGTGAAGGTCCAGCATGCTGCGGGACCCGCAGATGCGGTGTCGGGTTGCGGCAGATTGCTTCGGTCAGCGCGTAGTCGGCGGGTTGCGCGCAACTATTTCGAGCCTCCCCAGGCCAGGGAGGCAGTCAGGGAGGCGGCGGGGAGGCAGGGAGAACTCCCTAACCGCCTCCCAACTGCCTCCCTGAGGGTCTGAACTGCGGCAACACCTGTTTTTGGGAGGCAGGGAGGCAGGTTCGAGAGACCGCCTAGACCCCCCGAAACGACAGTTTCAGCGGCAGAGTGCTGCCTCCCTCCCCGGTCCACGCTAGAGGGGCCCCTCTAGCGGCCTAGAGGGGTAGTTCATGGGGTCCGACCAGCGTCCTAGAGGGGCTAGAGGGGGTGCAGCCACTCACCCTGAAACCGTCAGTGAGTGGATCGCCGCCATCCACGCAGAGCACTGCTTTCGGGCCCTTCTGACGACCTCGACGCGAGTCGTTCACTGACTCACTGATTCACTTTTCGCAGGTCACGGCCAGTGGGTCGGTCAGTGAGTGGCCAGTTGATATTCACTGATCCACAACCGGACTCACTGCCCGAGTCACTGGGTGGGTGAGGCACCCCCAGGGGCTGGGAAACGCGAAATCCGGGGGTTCTGCGGCCAGTTCAGATCCGGGTCACCAGGGTCACCAAACGGTGTTCCCGCAGGCCAACCCTGGTGACCCTGGTGGGTGAGCCTCTGGTGTTAAGTCACCAAGATCGGTGATCACCACCAAGGCCGCACCTCACGCCGAAAGCCCCGAACCGTGCCCGGTGGAGTGCGGGCGCGGGTCGGGGCGTGAGGTCGCTGGGCCGTGCCCGGTGAGAGGCGGGCACGGACCAATCAGCTCTACGAGGGGGCGAGTTGCCGCTGGATCAGCTGGGCGCGCGGCTGACCGATGGAGTACGTATCCCGCAGCTGCCGGATGCTCGGGGTACGCCCCTCGACGAGGACGTCCTCGAACTCCTTGCGGGCCAGTTCGGTCAGCTCGTCGAGCGGCTCGTCAGGTACGCCGGCGTCCTGGTGTACCTCGGTCTCGGATACGTATCCTGCGCCCGTATCCCCGCCGGGTACGCCACCCCCACTACCCCCCTTACCTGCCTGGTCAGACCCGCTACCCCTGGGCGCTACCGGGGTAAAGAGGGGCCTCGACTTGGGGGCCTTGTCGAACGGCCCGACGTAGCGGGTAGAGGGGGTGGGTAGAGGGGTGTATCCGGGCTCAGGGAGCTTTTCGAGTACGTATCCCGGTGTATCCGCAGCGACGGATACGGGGGCGGATACGGGGGCGGCGGGCGACTCTTCGCGCAGCGCGTGTACCCGCCACATGACGAGCGGGGCGATGCATGACACGGCGACGACGAGCGGCCACGACACCGGGATGATGTCGGCTGACACCAGATGGCTCAGGGCGTTGACGGTCGCCATGGCGACGACGACCGCGGCCATGTCCCGGCCGGCCCGCAGCGCCCGCAGTGCGTAGATGTCGAGGGCGGCGGGCACCGCGCCGGCCACGTACACGCCGAACCCGCAGGCTCGGGCCAGCTGGTACTCCGCGCTCGCGGTTACAACGAACGTGGCCGCGAGCGACAGCCACCCGAGGACGTCACGCTTCACGAGATACCCCCGGCACCCGGGAACGCCCGATCCACGGCCCGGTACACCGCTTGGACGCGCTCACGGGTCCACGGGTCGTAGAAGTCGGGGCGCGCCATCTCCGCCATCGCCTCGGCGCCCTCCTGCAGCTCCCGGCCGCTGCCGGCGAGGATCTGGGACTCGGCGTGATACCGGACCTCGGCGACCGTCCACGTGTCCGGGTGGCGGTCGCCGCCGTTGTACGTGCTGAGGCCCAAGTCGACGGCGGCGGCCAGCTGGTCGCGGGACACGACCGCCCGGAACTTCACCGTGAGCAGCGGCTTGTCGTAGGGGTCGGCGAGAAGGTGCTGCGTGTGCATCGGGCTTTCCACGGGCGCGCTCATCGCAGCGCCTCCTTGAGTGCGGCCAGCTGGTTGCGCATCCCCTGTAGCCGAGCCGTGAATGTCTTCAGATCCCGGATCATCTGGTCCGCGTGCTCGACGTCGAGCTGCGCATACGGCCCGTACACGTCGTGGTGGTCGAGGAGGATGCACGCCGGATCGTTGTCCTCCGGGACCTGCGGGAGAATCAACTCCGCACGCAGCGCCGGCAGAGGAGTCTGCCGGTCCGGCATCGAGCCCTTCGGCGGCTGCAGCATCAGATCGTTGCTGCGGTGAAACACGTCTTCCGGCTGCGGCCAATCGTCCTCGTGCGCGATGACGCACCATGCCGGGCACTGAACGGTCTTGACAGTCATTCGCCCACCTCCAAGGTGGTGGCACGCACGGCAAGGTGCGCGCACAAGTTGACGCCTCGGCGATCGCCCGCGCGGTTCGCGCTGAGCAGGTCGGCGAGGATGTTCTGAACCGGGGGAAGCCGCCGGGGCGACCGGGACGCCGCCGCAACAGCGGCATCCTCGGTCGGCCGGCGCGGGCGGGAGACGTTCACGGCGCCTCGCCCTCGAGCGCCCGCAACTTGCGCACCAGCGGACGGAGTGTCCCCAACGCGTGGATGACGAGCTGGTCGACGAGATCCGCCAGCGTCTCCGAGCTGAACGGATGCCAGTCGCAGCCGAGTTCGACGGCCACGAACACGGACGTGTCAGTCGGGGAGAACGGCCGCTCGGACACGCACGCCGTCAGCAGACGGGCCTGGCCGCGGGCGGTGTCGACGAGCAGCTCGACGTCCTCGCCCGCGTGCTCGATGTCCGCACGGAACCCGCCGGCCACGTGCACCCCGAGGCACCATGCGGGCTCAGCGATCGTGACCGACCCGTGGTCGCGAGTGTGGACCGTGACGGTCTGCGGGACGCTCACGCCTGGCCCTGCCACTCGGCGCGGGCCTCAACGAGCCTGGCGTGGACCTGGTCGAGGCGGTCGCAGTGCGCCCGCAGCTGCGCGATGACCGCGGCGAACTCGTCCGGGGTGAGGCACTCCATCACCTGGTCCGGGTACGGCTCCAGGTGAACGTGCGGCACGTTACGGGCGGGCTCGCTGCTGTACGGGTCGACGTTGATCCGGCCGGTGAACAGTGGCACCTGCACCATGCCGTCCTCGGCGTCGAACACCGACAGCTCAGGTCCCTGGAAGCCGTCACCGTGGCACAGGTCGACGAGGTATCCGCTCTGGTCGTTCCAGTGGGTGTCGGTGCACCAGGCCGGGCACGTCTCGACGATCTGCCCGCCCTTCCAGATCCGGCGCAGCCAGGTACGGGGCTCGGCGGTGAGCAGCTGCTCGGCAGCCTCGGTCACCGCGAACGGGACCGGCTCATCGGCCGGCAGGTTGACGGGGGTAGATACGGTGGTGGGCATGGTTCGACTCCCTGTCTGAGAGGGGTTCGGATCTAGGCCCCGTTTCGGTGTTGCTGCACCGGGCGGGGCCGTCTGACGTCCGGGGAGCCCCCGGTGTCATGACACCAACGTAGACCCTGGTGTCATGACACCGCAAGGGGCTACGCTCAGGCCATGCCGAACGTGGAGAAGACCCCGAGACAGACCGTGAGGGTCGAAAAGGAGCTGTGGGACAAGGCCGGCGAAATGATTGGCAGCCGGAACCGCGGCCAGTACATCCGGGACTTCCTGCGTTGGCTCACGCACGACACTGACGAGCTTCCCCCCCGCCCGCCCGCTCCGAAGAGTGACGGCGACCAGTCCGCAGACAGTCCGCAGGACGATCAATAGCGACTAGCACCACCCGTCACGTACCAACGCATAAAACCGCAGGTCAACGAAGTACGGCCCCTCTGTCGCAGATCACAGAGGGGCCGTTTCAGTTCGAGCTGTACTTCGACATCTAGAAAACCCTCAGGTCAGAGCAGGTAACCGCTGACCCGAGCCGTGCATGGGCCGTGGGCCGTGTCCTTCCTCGTCGAGGGGGAGGACACGGCCCTCGGTCGTTTGTGTGGTTGGCGATCAGCTACTCGAGGTCATGTCGTATTCGTCGACGTCCAGCATGGCCCCGGTAGCGGCAAGGAAGGCCAGCACTTCAGGTTCCAGGTGCCAGCCGAACAAGTTGGGCTGATGCGATGCGGGGTCGGGGGGCTCCTCAGCCGTGAAGTAGCGAACAACCTGCAGCACCGCAGAAGTCCCCTCCTCTTCTTCAGCGTTGAGCCGGACAACCAGCTCGGCGATACGGTCGGTATGCGGGCGGAGGCGGTCCACGACTCGGGCGATCTGTTCGTCGACCCGCAGGCCCGGCCGACGGCACACGATCTTCCACCGATGGACGGCGGGGAGCGGAATCGAGGGATCGCGGAGCCCGCGCGTCACGATTTCGTCGGGCTCGATGCCGAGCCACTTGGTCATCTCCTGCGCCGTGGTGTGTGCGCTGACCAGCGCGAAGTAGGCGAACTGGTGAAGCGGCATTGCGGCACAGTAGCCCGGCGGCGAGGTCCATGACCGCGCAATTTCCAGGCCGGCCGGCTGCCGGCCGCCACCGTTGTCTCCGGCCTCACTCGGCGGCTGTCCCGCTCCGGTCACTGAACCCACGGCTTACCCAGAGGGACAGAAGGGGTCGCCATATACCCCCCAGGGGTATATGGTTCTGGTCGTCGCCCGGACAGGGCGGTGGCAGGAAACGACTTGTAGGTGGGAGTACGTCATGAGCACGCACGTCGGTCACGACCACAGCAACCACGGCGCTCAGGGAGGTCACGGCGCGCACGGGGGCGCCCTGCCCGGTGGGCTTTCGGTGTCGCGGGACGGGTACACGCTCGAGCTCGCTGCGACGGTCTTCGCCGCCGGGGTCCAGACGGTCGGCTTCCGTGTGACCGGCCCGGACGCGCGACCGGTGACCCGGTTCGAGGCCGAGCACGACAAGGAGCTGCACTTCATCGCCGTGCGGCGCGACACCGCCGGGTTCCAGCACGTGCACCCGGTGAGGGACGCGGAGGGCGACTGGAGCGTCGAGCTGGACCTGACGCCCGGGGACTGGCGGTTCTTCGCCGACGTCCACCCGGCCGGGCACGACGGAACCCTGACGCTGGGGATCGACGCCGCGGTCGCCGGAGCGTACGAGCCGCAGCCGCTGCCCGAGGCCGTCACAAGCGCGCGGACCGGGGAGTACACCGTGGCGCTCGACGGGGAGCTCCGGCCCGCCGAGGCGAGCGAGCTGACGCTCACCGTGAGCCGGAACGGCCGTCCCGTCACCGACCTTCAGCCCTATCTGTCCGCGTACGGACATCTGGTGGCGCTGCGTGTGGGAGACCTGGGCTATCTCCACGTGCACCCGGAGGGCGAGCCCGGTGACAGGGTCACCGCCGCAGGGCCCCACATCGCCTTCATGGCGGTCGCGCCGACGGCGGGCACGTACCGCCTGTTCCTGGACTTCCAGCACGAAGGCGTCGTACGGACGGCCGAGTTCACGGTACGGACCGCCGAAGCCGCCGGCCCCGGGCACGACAGCCACCAGGCGCCCGAGCACGGAAGCCACGCAGGACATCACGGCCACCACGGACCCCAGGTCCAGCACAGCCACCAGGCCCACCACAGCCACCACTGACCGACCGCCAAGGGAGCACCTCGGTGCGTAAAGAAGACACCCCCGCCTGTACGCGCGGGGCGCGGCCTCCGCCCCGGACCCGCGCCCCGCCGCATGAACACCGAAGGAAACATCATGCGACTCTTCGCCCTCCGCGACTACCGTCTCCTCTTCGGCGCCCAGGTCATCGCCCTGTTCGGCACCGGACTGACCACCGTCGCCCTCGGACTGCTCGCCTACGACCTCGCAGGGCCGCGCGCCGGCATGGTCCTCGGCACGGCCCTCACCATCAAGATGGTCATGTACGTGGTCATCGCCCCGCTGACCGCCGCGTACATCGACCGGCTCCCCCGAAGAACCTTCCTCGTGCTGCTCGACGTGATCCGGGGCCTCGTGGTCCTGGCCCTGCCGCTCGTGAGCGAGGTCTGGCACATCTACGTCCTTGTCGGCCTGCTCCAGGCCGCGTCCGCCGCGTTCACCCCGACGTTCCAGGCCGTCATCCCGGACATCGTCACCGACGAGTCCGCGTACACCCGGGCGCTGTCCGCGTCTCAGGTCGCCTCCACGATGGAGAGCCTGCTCAGCCCCGTACTCGCGGCGGTCGCCCTGGCCTTCATGAGCTTCGACCGGCTGTTCCTCGGCACCTCCGCCGGGTTCCTCCTCTCCGCCCTGCTCGTCCTGTCGGCGCGCGTCCCGAACGCCCGGCCCAGCGCCCACACCAAGGCATGGGACAAGGCCGCGGCCGGGATCAGGACCTTCCTCACCACGCCTCGGCTGCGCGGCGTCATGGCGCTCAACCTCGTGGTGGCGGCGGCCGGTTCGATCGTCGTCGTCAGCACCGTCAACTACGTGCGCGACGAACTCGGCGGCTCGCAGTCGGGCGTGGCCTGGATGCTGGCCGCGTCCGGCACCGGGACCCTCGTGACCGCCCTGGCACTCCCCCGCGTCCTCGACCGGATCGCGGCCCGCACCGTCATGCTGGCCGGAGCCGCCGTGCTCGTCGGCGGCACGGCCGGCGCGGTCACACTCGTCGCGGCAGGCGTCGGCACCTGGGCCGGTACGGCGGTCACCTGGACCGTGATCGGCATGGGCATGGCGCTGATCATCACGCCGACGGGCAAGGTCCTGCGCGCCTCGGTCGCGCGGAACGCGATCCCCGAGGCGTTCGCGGCCCAGTTCTCGCTGTCGCACCTGGCCTGGCTGATCACCTACCCCATCGCGGGCGGGCTCGGCACCCGGTACGGCTTCGCCCTCGCCTGGTCCGTGCTCGCGGCCCTCGCCGCGGCCGGCGCGGTCGGCGCCCTGCTGCTCTGGCCGCGCCACGACGGACGCGGAGCCGCGGCTGATCCCGCGACTGCCGTACGGCAGGCCCCCGGCGCGGACCGGGCCACGCTGTCCGGGCAGGACCGGTCCACCCTGACCAAGGCCGCGTGAAGCGCTGTTCACCATGGGCACCCGCTGCCGCCCGGCAGCGGGTGCCCATGGTTTCCTGGGCGCATGTCTACGTCTCCACTCGATGACGCTTCCGAGGAACTGCTCGCTCTCGCCTTCGCCGCCATCGGTCACGCCGTCGAGTCGTTGCGGGCCACCAAGGGGCAGGAGCTGACGACCTTTGTGCTCATGGAGTACGCGGACGGGCGGAAGCTGCAGCGGTGCCGGGCGGATACGTTCGAGCGGGAGGCGGAGATCGCGCGGGAGCAGTTGCGTGCCGCCGGGGCGGACTGTCAGCGGTACGCGCTCGTGCACGACGGGTACTTCACCGTCGATCAGGAGCGGTCCGACGCCGTGATCGTGCAGGCCTGGGAGAACGACGGGGAGCCCGGGATCCAGTTCGCGCAGCGGTACGGCACGCACCGGCGGAAGCTGCGGCTCGCGTGTGAGGCGGTGGGGCATCCGGCGTTCGCGGGCGAGGTCGAGGCGCTGGGTCCCGTAGCGGAGGACTGAGCGAGGCGGACCGGTCCGACGGCGGTCGGGGCTGTCACTTCGAACCGCGACCAGCCCCGACCACCGTCAGGCGCGGAGGGTGAATTCCCGGGCGATGTCCTCGTGGGCCGCCCCCGCCGACAGCAGTACGCGCAGCAGAACGCGTGCCTTGTACGGGTCCAGCAGGCCGCCGTTGACCAGACCGCGGCTCAACAGGTCCGTCTCCGAGCCCGGAGCGCCGTATGTCGACGTGAGGACCGAGCCCGCTCCCGTACGGGATGTCAGGACGACCGGGATGCGGGTCGCCAACTCGCCGAGTACCGGGGCGAGTCCGGCCGGTACGTGACCGACTCCGTAGGCCGCCACGACCAGGCCCTGGTGCGTGGTCGCGAGGCCGGGCAGGAGGGCGCCGTCGTCGTCCAGGGTGACCGTGTGCAGGGCCACCCGGGGACCGCCGGCGGCCGGTGTCAGTGCCGGGAGGCGGGGCGGGCGGGTCAGCACGCGGACGCGGCCCTCGATGACGTGGCCGAGCGGCCCGGTGTTCGGCGACGCGAAGGTCGCCGTGCTCGTGGCATGGGTCTTGCGGACCCGACGGGCGGCGTGGATCTCGTCGTTGAAGACGAGCAGCGCGCCCAGGTCCCTGGCCTCGGGCGCCGCCGCGACCCGTACGGCCGCGAGGAGGTTCGCGGGACCGTCCGCCCCCGCGAGGGTCGGGTTGCGCATCGCGCCGGTCAGCACGAGCGGCTGCGGATGCGGCCAGATCAGGTCGAGGAGATACGCGGTCTCCTCCAGGGTGTCCGTGCCCTGGGTGACGACCACGCCCGTCGCGCCCGCCTTCACCGCGCGCGAAGCCGCGTCCACCACCTCGTACAGCTGGGCGAAGGTGAGGTTGGCGCTGGGGACCGCATGGGCGTCGCGGACGTCCAGGCCGTACTCCGCCAAAGCCGGTACCGCGGCGGTCAGTTCGGCGCCGGACAGACGCGGGACCACGCCGCCGGACGGGCGGCCGGCCATCGCGATGGTGCCGCCCAGGGTGAAGAGCGTGACCGTCACTTCAGACGCTCCTCGAGCTCGGTGAGGTCGGTGACGAACCATGTCTGCGTTCCGCGGTTGCACTCCCGTACGAAATCGCGCAGCGCCGTGCCGGACGCGACGTGCGCCGAGATGTCGCCGACCACGGCGAGCCCCAGCCCGTACTGGACGAACTTCTGGATGACCGCGCCCGCAAGGCGCGTCCGCAGGACGAAGAACTCGGGGGCGAAGCGGCCGGCGGGGACCGCGACCCAACGGGCGCCCTGGTAACCGGCGTTGCCGATCACGTCGAGGGCGTCCTGTTCGGCGGCGATCGGGGTGCCCTCGGCGGGCCACACCATCACCGGGACGTCATGCATCATCCGCAGATCGCTCATGACGGCACAGGCTAGCTCCCCGCAGCGCGAGCCGGCTGCCTGGCTCCCCGCAGCGCGAGCTGCCTCCCCGCAGCCGACTCCACGCAGCGCCGACTAGCTCCCCGTCGTCACGGTCCGCTCCTCCGAGAACGCTCCCCAATTGCCGTCCGGCAGCTTCGCCCTGAGCTTCACGCGATATGTCTGCCCCTCCTCGCGCGTGATGAAGAAGCTGTGCTTCGCGCGGCCGGCCGGCGCCGCCGCACCCCACTGCAGGGTGGTCGCCTGGCGGCCGTTGAGGTGGATCTCGTACTCGGCGACATCACCGCCGGTTTTCGGCGCGTCCCAGGACAGGTCCAGGTAGTACGCGTCGTCTTCCTCGCGCGTGGTGACCTTGAAGCCGCCGGGCGCGGTGTTCTCCGAGCCGCCACTGCCGGGCGCGGTCGTCAGGCGGACGGAGCCGCTGTCGGGCGAGGAGTTGTCGGCCGCGTCGCGGGCCTTGACGGTGAAGGTGTACTCCGTGCCGGGCCGCAGCCCCGTCACCAGGGCGGTGGTCGTGCGGCCGTCCACGCTGTGGATCCGGGATCCTCGCTGATAGATGTCGTACGAGGTGACCGCCTCGTTGTCCTTCGCCGCACCCCACGCGAGGGTGGCCGCCCGCGCACCCGACGGCCGGGCCGTGAGCTTGACGGGTGCGGTGGGCGGCTCGGCGTCCTGCGGGGCCGGGGCCCGCATGGTGACGGAGGCCTCGGTGCTGTGGGGTGAGCGGTTGCCGGCGGCGTCCAGGGCCCGGACCGTGAAGGTGTACGTCCGCTTCGGGGTCAGACCGGTGATGTCGATCATGTACGTGGCGGCCGGGAGCGTCTTGACCAGCTTGCCGCCGCGGAAGACCTCGTAGCGGGCGACGGCGGTGTCGTCGGTCGACTTGTTCCACATCACGTGGACCGAAGTGGCGCTGCCCGCATGGACGGTGAGGCCGCGCGGGGCGGTCGGCGGACGTTCGTCACGCGCCTCGGCCTCTCCCCCGCAGCCGGCGAGGAGGAGCAGGGCGGCGGCCGTGAGCACAGCTGTGGGGGTGCGGTGCACGGGGTCCCTTCCGGTCTGACGTACGGATCCTGAGGCGGGCTCGGGGGCAGGCCCGTCGAAGCGATTGGTCTGGACAACGTGATGACAACGTTGTGACACAGGTGTCGGGTTCACTTCAAGAGGGCCGACGCCAAGAGGCCCCGCGCGAGCGGGCACGCACAACCGCCGGCAGGGCCGAAGGAGTTCGGCCCGACCGGCGGTCGGTGCACAGGATCAGCGCACGCTCAGCGGGTGTAGCGCATCAGGGCGCGCACCATGTGGCAGGTGGTCTCGGACGGCGGGTGGATGCCGACGAGGTCCGCGGTCGAGCGGATACGGCCGTTGTTCGCCTGCTCCGGGCGCCAGACGCCCGCGTCCAGCAGGGCTATCGCGAGGCGCATGGCCTTGAGCCGGCGGTTGTGCGCGATGTACCACTCGCGCGGCCGGCCTGCGGGCAGCGCCTTTTTGGCGAACGGCACATACGGAACATCGATCGGCAGTGTCGTCTGAGCCTTGAGAGCGACAGGGACCATAAGCAACCTCCTGGGGTGGTCGGGGAGTCGTCGGGCGCCGGCGGGCACCCTGCGACCCGAACTCGAACACTGCTTCAATTCTAGCCCCCGGTACTGACATCCACAGGGTCCGGAATCGCCGCCAAATCACCAGGTGGATCAGGGGTTTGAAGGCGCGTCACGCATGGTCCGGAAGGGATGCGTGAGGCGGCACATATTCGAACACCGCCGCTCGTCGAAGGGCGCGGTCAGAAGCCGGTCTTGTCGACGCGGCTGACGATGCAGTGCGCGTCGAGGGTGCGCATGTCGTCATCGGCGGTGGTGGCCGCTTCGGTGATCGTGCCGGCCTGGGTCTTGCCGGGCGCCAGGCTGTCGATGGACAGCGTCGGGATGGTCAGCACCTGCTTGTCCGACGTCCGCAGGACCGCGAAGGTGATCTTGTAGCTCGCCGTCTGGTCCGTGTTCCCGTTGGTGACGCGGTACGTGAGGCGCGCCTTGCCCAAGTAGTCGGCTTCCGGGGTGAGCTCACAGGCGTCGATCGTGACGTCCTGCTCGCCGTATGTGGTGGTGCTGCTGGGCGAGGGTGCCGCCGAGGCCGAACCGCCCCCGTCGCCGCCACCGACGCCTCCGGACGAACCGTGGCCCGAGCCCGAACCCGAACTGTCGTGGTCGTCGTCGCAGCCGCCTCCGCCGCGACGCGCGCCGGTCAGCGCGACGAAGACGATCACGAACACGGCTATCGCCCGTACATGACGAACCTTCATGGGGACCCCCGTCCGATGAACGGGCCGCCAGGCGGCCCGGGTTGGTCAGCCGCGACACCGTAGCAGCGGCAGTACGCTCCGTGGCATGGAGATCTGGATCAATCCCGCCTGTTCCAAGTGCCGCAGCGCCCTCACCGTGCTCGACGCGGAGGGCGCCGATTACACGGTGCGCCGCTATCTCGAGGACGTGCCGAGCGAGGCCGAGATCGGGGAGGTGCTCGAACGTCTGGGACTGGAGCCCTGGGACATCGCCCGCACCCAGGAACCCGTCGCCAAGGAGCTGAACCTGAAGGACCGTGAGGCCTGGCCGCGCGACGCGAGCGGGCGGGCGCGGTGGATCAAGGCACTTGCCGAGCATCCGAAGCTGATCCAGCGGCCGATCATCACGGCGGACGACGGGAGTGCCTTGGTGGCGCGCTCGGAGGAGGCGGTACGGGAGGCGCTCGGGCGGTCCTGAGCGGTCGGGCCGATCGCCGAAGGGCCCGCGCGCCCCGTCCGGCAGACCCGCTCCTCATCCTTTCGGCCAGGGCCCCGACCAGGACGAATGGTCCCTCCGTGGGAACCGAAAGGCCCCTCCTGCTCCGTACCGTTGAGCGCTCCACCAGCGACGGGACCGGAGGGAGCGCCGAGATGAAGAGCTGGATGTTCGGCGGCGTCTACGGCACCGTCCTGGCGAGCGCGCTGCTCGCCGCCCTGCAGAGCGGCGGCTCGCCGTACACGCCGTACTCGGACGCGGCCTGGGTCATGGTGACCGCCACCACGGCCGCCCTCGCGCACGGATACGCGCACCATATGTCCACGCATACGGAGGGCTCGGGCAGCCATCGCTGGCGGCAGCTCGCGCGGACGCTCGCCGACGAGTGGCCGGTCGTCGTGGCCTGTCTGCCGACGGTCGCGCTGCTCGTCGCGGCCGGTGCCACGGGCCGGCCCGAAGCGACCGTCACGGCCGTCGGGCTTGCCCTCAACGCGGGGCTGCTCTTCGCGTGGGGTACCTTCGCGGCGGTGCGCGTGGGCTACCGCCGCCGCAGCGCCCTCGCCATCGGAGGCGCGGACGCGACGATCGGGCTGCTGATAGCCGGGGCCAACGCGCTGATCAAGTAGGCGAGTCGTACGGGCGCGTCGGGTCGTACAGGCACGTCGGGTCGTACGGGCGCGTCGGCTCGTACAGGCAAGTTCGGAGGGTCCCCGTGTTCGGAACACTGCAGTGCACAGTCCTCGACTGTCGCGAGCCGCAGGCACTCGCCCGCTTCTACGCCACCCTGCTCGGCGGCACGGTGAACCGCCCCGACCGTCGCTGGGCCACCAACGAGGACTGGGCCACGCTGCATCTGCCCGGCGCGGGCGGTCAGGTCCTGTGCTTCCAGCGCGTCGCCGACCACCAGCCGCCCGTCTGGGGCGACCCGGAGCGGCCGCAGCAACTGCACCTGGACATCGGCGTCCCCGACCTGGACGCGGCCGAGGCCGCCCTTGTCGAGGCGGGCGGCACCCTCCTCGACAAGGGCACCGACGACCGCCCCTGGCGCATCTACGCGGACCCGGCAGGGCACCACCTGTGCCTGGTCCACGAACCGAGGCGACCGGCGCCCGACGCACCCGGCGTCTAACGCAGCGCTGCCTCCGCCCGCGCCAGGATCTCCGTCACCCGCGCCCCGAAGCGCACATCGCACGGATGCGGTTCTCCTGTGCGTACGGACTCCAGGAGCGCGTCGATCGCGGTCCCGTACGAGGCGAGCGGGCCGTCGCCCCACACCTCGGGGAGCTCGGTGATCCCGTGCGCCCCGCGCAGCTCGGCGGTGACTCCGCTCGCCTTCTCGGGGGCGGTCAGGCTGAGCGTCGTGGTGCTCGTGGCGCCGGACGCGTGGCGCAGGGCCAGGTGCACGGTGTCCAACTGGCCGCGCAGACCGGTCACTTCGCTCACGTCGCCGAACACCGGCAGCAGTACGGACAGGGCGTGCGGGCCGACGTCCCACAGCGCGCCCCGTTCGCGGCGCCACGGCGAATCGGCGTACGGGCTCTGCGCGTCGGGTGCGTAGATGGAGCCGATCCAGTCGACCCGGCCCGTGTACCAGCCGTCCCGGCCGGTCTGCTCGTCGATCCACGGGGCGGCCGCGGCGGAGAACCGCAGCGTGAAGAAGACCACGGACGCCACATCGCGCGCGGCCTCGACGAGCTCCTGGGCGCCCTCGACCGTGGTCGCCACGGGCTTGTCGAGCAGCAGGTGCCGTCCGGCGCGTGCGGCGCGCACGGCGAGCGGGGCCTGGATGTCCGGGGGCAGGGCGACCGCGATGGCGTCGACGTCGGCGATCAGGGCGTCCACGTCGTCGTATGGCTGGGTGGAGAGCTCCTTCGCGAGCTCCGCGGCCGCCTCGGGCCTGCGGCCCCAGACGCCGACCAACTCGGTGCCGGGGTGCGCGGCGAGTGCGGGGCCGTGCACCCGCTGGGCCCAGGGGCCGGTGCCGAGCAGGCCGATGCGGACGGGGGCGGCGGCTGTGTGGGACGTCATGGAAAACCATGATGGGGCATACGGCCGACGATGTTACGTTCGATTGCCGGCCGCGGGACTTCGGTGCGACTTCCGTCTCTTGTCTCTGAAAACAATGTATTCGCTGTTCGTGCCCCCTACTCCCCGGCCGGCGCTCATCACTCACGGGGGCCCGATGGAGACGTACGAGACATACGAGACGTACGCCGACCTGGTCGCGGCCGAGGACGTGCTGCTGTTCGTGAACGCGGCGATCACCTCGACGGGGCAGCGCGAGTTCCGCTCCACGGCGGACGAACAGCGCATGTCGCTGGACTTCCTGCACGAGTACGTGCGCGTCAACTACCGCGAGCTGTACGCCGCCGCGCTCGCCCTCGACATCAACCACCACAACGCCGTGGAGATCATCCGGCGGCTGCTCGTCAGCGCGCGCGAGACGGACGAGAAGCAGCGGTGGGTCGAGGGCCGGCTGATCGCCGCGCGTCTCGCCGTACTGCCCCCGCAGCGGGTGTACCGGCTGTTCGGGCAGCTGCGCCGGGCCCGGGTCAACAACCGGCGGACCCGGGCGATCATGCGGGACTGGCTGGCGGGCCGCCGTGACCACGGATTCGACGCGGTGAAGTACCGCAGCGGGTTCAAGACGGCCGTGCGGCACGGGCATCTGCCGGTGACGGACGAGCTGGGCGACTTCCTGTTCGCGCCGCGCAAGCGGGGGCACTACGAGCACGAGCTGCTCGACACCTACCGGCGGGCCCGCTACACGCACAGCGCCCTGTACGAGCTGCCGTTCACGGTCGCCGAGGGCTTCGCCGCGCAGCACGGCATCCCGCGTGCCGTGTTCCTCGACCGGATCGAGCCCCGGATGACCCGGCACGAGCGGCTGCGCAACCAGGAGTCCGCCCGCGCCCTCAAGGCGGAGATCGAGGTCGACCTGGCCGCGATGCCGCTGACCCGGCTCGCCTCGTACGTGCTGTCCCTGGATCTCTCCGTACGATCCGAGCGGCGGGCCGAGCTCACGGATGCGCTGCGGGCGGCCGCACGCCGGGTCGCCGGCCCGTACGCGGGGACGTGGGGGCGGGTCGCGGCGGTGCTCGACGACAGCTTCTCGGCCTCGGGGTCGGCGCAGAAGCGGCGCCGCCCGCTGGCGGTGGCGCTCGCCTGCCACTTCCTGCTCGCCGAGCTGGCGGACACGTATGTCCCGCTGTGGACCTCGGGACGCGGCGACGCGCTGCTCACCTATCCGTACGGTCCGACGCCGCTCGGCCTGCGGATCCTCGACGCGCTCGACCACTCCCCCGCCCGTCTGGTGATCGTCTCGGACGGCTGGGACAACGCGCCGCCGGGGCTCGCGGGCGAGGTCCTGAGGGTGTGGCGCACGCGGCTCGACCCGTCGCGCCGTACGAGCGTCGTGCACCTCAACCCGGTATACGACGCGGACGGTTACGACGTGCGCCGCCTCGCCCCGAGCGTGCCGACCTCCGGGGTGCGGGACGCGGAGGATCTGCCGGCGCTCGTGGAGCTGGCGCAGTTCGCGGAGGGGCGGACGGGGCTCGCGGAGCTGCGGGCGTATCTGCACGAGAGGGTGAAGGCCTTTACCGGGACGGCCGACGACAGGGTGCGGCTCTTCCCGGTGACCGGGGGCGTGACCGAAACCGTGAGCGAGGCCGCGACCGAGGGGACGACGGCATGACCCAGCTCGACCTCACCGGTCTGACCGCCAAGCCCGCCCAGGTATGGGGCGGTATCCGCCTCGTACCGCTGGTGCGCGAGACGCCGATCACGGATCTGCGGCTGCGGCGCGATCTGTTCCGGAACGAGTGGACGGCGGTGGAAGCCGGCGACGGCACCTTCTACACCTCGTACATCCCGCACGGCTTCGTGGCGGACTGGGCGCGGGACGGCAAGTGGCAGGCGGCGTACGGCACTCAGCTCTGCGAGGAGTACGACCAGCCGGAGGACACCCCCGTGCACGCGATCCCGATGCGGCGTCTCGTGCAGCGCGCGGGCAGCCGGCGGCTGCGCTTCCTTCCCCTGCACCTGGCGCTCGAGGGCTATCTCGCGCTGCACTTCGGCGGTCCTTCCGTGCTGTGGGACGAGTGGGCGAAGCGGGCGGTGAGCCGCGGGCTCTCGCCGCGGGCCGAGATGGCGTACGTGGGGGCGTCGGTGGAGGGGCTCGACGAGGCGCTGCGGATCTTCGAGATCCATCCGGGGCAGTGCGGGGTCATGGTGTACGCGGCCGACGCGCTCGCCGCCGCGTTCGTCGTGCCGCATCCGGACGACTACCGGGCGCTGCACAGCTCCCTGCTTCAGGACCTGTACGGGGAGCTGGTGTACCAGCACGCGTACTACTCGCCGCCGGTACGGGAGTTCACGGCGGTGATCGAGGACGCGCGCGTGTCCGACCTGGCCGGGCTGCGGTCGGCCGCCCTGGGGCAGCTCGATGCGTGGGCCGAGGCACATGACCGGCACCTGGCCGGCGGGCTGCTCGACGAGTCGTACGAGATCACGCAGCTGCGGCGGATGGGGGCGGCGGGGCGCTACCGCCTGAGCCGCTTCCTGCCGCCCTTCGCGCTCCACCGCGAGCAGCACATCGGGGAGACGATCACCGATCTGAAGGGCCGGGTGGCGTATCTGAAGTCGATGCGGCTCTCCGAGAACCAGGTGCGGCGCGGCCATCTGCTGTCCCAACTGGCCCGGCACGACTGGAACTTGGAGGACACGGCGGCGGCGCTCGGCACCTCCCCGGTCGAGCTGGTGCGGCGGATCAGGAACGCCGGGTTCGACGGGCTCCTGAAGCGGCATGTGGTGGAGGCGGCACAGCGCGGCAGGTGGGACGGGTGACCGCCCGCACGGCGGGAGGCTGACGATGCGGCTGTGTACCGGCGCGAAACGCGCGTAACACGGGGTTCACAGACGGGCAACGGTCGGGAAATCGCGCATTGACAGGCTGCGGCTACAGCGCGGGGCTCGACGACGCCCCCCACGCTCCACCCGCATGCAACGCCCGTAAAGGATGGCGCCCGTGACGTTCAAGGCTGAGTACATCTGGATCGACGGCACCATGCCGACGGCGAAGCTGCGCTCGAAGACGAAGATACTGACCGCTCCCGTCTCCGGTGTCGCCGAGCTGCCGATCTGGGGCTTCGACGGTTCCAGCACCAACCAGGCCGAGGGCCACGCCTCCGACTGTGTGCTCAAGCCGGTGTTCTCCTGCCCGGACCCGATCCGCGGCGGCGACGACATCCTGGTGATGTGCGAGGTCCTGAACACGGACATGACGCCGCACGTCTCCAACACCCGTGCGCAGCTGACCGAGGTCGCGGAGAAGTTCGCCGCGCAGGAGCCGATCTTCGGCATCGAGCAGGAGTACACCTTCTTCGACGGCAGCCGCCCGCTCGGCTTCCCGGAGAACGGCTTCCCGGCTGCTCAGGGCGGCTACTACTGCGGTGTCGGCGCGGACGAGATCTTCGGCCGTGACGTCGTCGAGGCGCACCTGGAGAACTGCCTGAAGGCCGGTCTCGGCATCTCCGGCATCAACGCCGAGGTCATGCCCGGCCAGTGGGAGTTCCAGGTCGGCCCGCTCGCGCCGCTGGAGGTCTCGGACCAGCTCTGGGTGGCCCGCTGGCTGCTCTACCGCACCGCCGAGGACTTCAACGTCTCGGCCACCCTCGACCCGAAGCCGGTCAAGGGCGACTGGAACGGCGCCGGTGCGCACACCAACTTCTCCACGAAGGCGATGCGCGAGGGTTACGACGCGATCATCACCGCGTGCGAGGCGCTGGGCGAGGGCTCCAAGCCGCTCGACCACGTCAAGAACTACGGCGCCGGCATCGACGACCGTCTGACGGGTCTGCACGAGACCGCCCCGTGGAACGAGTACTCCTACGGCGTCTCCAACCGCGGCGCCTCGGTCCGTATCCCGTGGCAGGTCGAGCAGGACGGCAAGGGCTACATCGAGGACCGCCGTCCGAACGCGAACGTCGACCCGTACGTGGTCACGCGTCTGATCGTGGACACGTGCTGCACCGGTCTGGAGAAGGCCGGACAGGTCTGATCCGTCGAACTCCGCAAGGGGCGCCCACCGTTCGCGGTGGGCGCCCCTTCGCACGTCCCGCTGTCGGTGCGGTGTGCCAAGGTAACGGCATGCTGGCGATCACAGTGCAGACGGAACGCGGGGAGCGGCTCGCGCGGGTTGCGGCGGACCGGCTCGAGGAGTTGGTGCACCGCATCGGGGACGACGGTGACCGGTTCCTCGTCATGGAGCGGATACCCGAGCTGCCCGATGTCTTCGCCCAGGTGTGGCACGAGCAGGGCGGGGACTATCAGGTGGAGTACCGGGACGGCGCTGCCGATCGGCACTTCGGGGCGCAGATCGCGGATGTCCGGCTGGTGGCGGCCGCGCTGACGGGGTGGGCCCGAGGCGAGCAGGAGTGGGGCGCCGGCTTCGAGTGGCAGCGGGTGGACCTCGGGCCCGCGCCCAAGCCGGCCCCTGAGCTCGCCGAGCCGGTGCGGACGGCACTGGAGTCCCGCGTACGGGAGTTGATCGCCTGCGGATACGACGGACGGGACAGGCTGACCGAGGCCGCGGAGGACTGTCTCGTCGATGGGAAAAGGCGACCGGTGTCCACCGCGCAGGCGCGAGCCCTCGTGGACCGGCTCTGGCTGGAACGCGTCGAGGAGCAGCGGCACTGGCGGGGAACGACCGACCCCGAACGGATCCGCGCCGCCTTCGCCGCCTTGGAGCGGCGGGGCATCACGGCCCGGGAGAACTTCACCTGCTGCCGCAGCTGCGGCGATGCGGAGATCGGCGCGGAGGCCGCCGAGGGTGCCCGGGGGTTCGTCTACTTCCACTCCCAGAGCACCGAGTCGGCCGCGGCCGGGCACGGCCTGATGCTGCTGTTCGGCGGGTTCGACGGGCGCGAGGAGTCGACCGTCGAGGTCGGCCGCGAGGTGGTGGCGGCGCTGGCGGAGGCAGGGCTGCGGGCCGACTGGGACGGTTCGGCGAGCCGGGCCGTCCATGTGACGCCCCTGGACTGGCGCAAGCGTCTGGGAGATTGAGCGGGCGGATCCGTATCACCGACTGAGAGGGGACTGCTCGACAGGTGACCCGTCTGCTTCAATGGGGGCATGGCCGACTACCAGGACACCGCGAAGGGTCGCTTCGACCTCGAGCCGTTCTGGCCTTCCCGTCAGCATGATGACTTCGACCGCGTGTGTTGCCGCGTGAGGAACGCACCGGCCCTCTAAAGCCGTTCACCCCTCGTCGAGGCGGTGCGGCCTTCGGCCTGTGCGAGTGCGTACGTCCTGCCACGTCCACTTCGCGCGAAAGAGCTGACCTCTCATGGCGAACACCCGTGTCTTCTCCGCCGCTACGGCGCCTCCCCTGCCGACCGCCGCCACAAACACCCCCGCCCCTCCCGCCCGCCACCGATTGCGCGCCGTCCAGCAGGACGAGGTGGCGCAGCTGGTGCCGAGCATCGACGTGGCCGACTATCTGCCGCCGGGCGCCACCTGGCTGCCCGCGCCCCAGCACACGCTGCCCGCTCTGCCGGACCGCCCGCCGATGGTCGGGTATCTCGTGCTCGTCCCTGCCGAGTTGCAGGGGGCGGCAGCGACGGCACCGCAGCGGGAGGTCATCCGGATCGACCCGGTGCAGCGCGTCGCCGAGGTCGACGGGCGGCGGCTCGACCTGACCTACCTGGAGTTCGAGCTGCTCGCCCATCTCGTCGCGCACCCGCAGCGGGTGCACACCCGGGACTCCCTGGTGCAGACGGTGTGGGGGTACGGGCATGTCGGCGACGGGCGGACGGTCGACGTCCATGTCGCCCGCCTTCGACGCAAGCTGGGCGCCGAGTACCGCGAGGCGATCCAGACGGTGCGGCGCGTCGGGTACAAGTACACGCCGCCGCAGGCGGATTGAGGCGGGAGGGCCGCCTGCCGGACGGCAGGCGGCCCCCCCCCGACCCGGGCCGGCCCCCCGGCCCGCCCCCAGCCGCCCCCCCCCCCCCCCCCCCCCGCCCCCCCCGC